>JBLILH010000004.1:0-156269 GCA_047636495.1 Candidatus Endobugula sp.
AGGTTACATAAACAATAGGTGCTAACAAGGCCATCAAATCGACGGCTTTTCCGTCGCTTTTTTTGTGG
Source organism: Candidatus Endobugula sp. (assembly GCA_047636495.1). Taxonomy (GTDB): domain Bacteria; phylum Pseudomonadota; class Gammaproteobacteria; order Pseudomonadales; family Cellvibrionaceae; genus Endobugula. The sequence goes on from JBLILH010000004.1 coordinate 69, forward strand.
TTTAACGCTACGCTACCACAAAACAATCAACTACAAAGCCGCAATTTATGGCGGCGTTATATGCAGTTAATAGGAATACAAATTGCCAGTATCTAAAAGACATTTAGTCCATTTTCTGCTCGTAATTTGCGCCGTTTTTCCTGCGCTATTAATTATCCCGATTGATTGGATATACATAAATATTATTGGAATAAACTATGTAGATATTACGATGGGAATGATTTTATATTACCTATTTCTGCCTGTTAGTTCACTAATATTGCTAGTAATTGTTTTTCATTCAATCTTTATTAAAAAAAATGGTTTAAAGAAAAACGTTATAAATTTATTCTGTCTTTTAGTATTATTATTTATTGCAGTTATTCGTTTATTTGGTTTAGGTTAAATGTTCATAAATTGTGTTTTTGCAGCAGCTGTTAAATCTAAGGCATATAACAAGTGACTGTGGTTCCAAGTCAAGCATTTCCCATTAATTTATATTGTTCTTTACGCCATTGATTCATCCCAATGGGTTCCACTTTTAACCATCGCATTGAGGATGGTTAATTGTTTTCTCATGCATGCTACCAGCGCCACTTTTTTTGGTTTTCTTGCAGCGACTAATCGTTTATACATTGGTTTTATTGTGGGATGGCATTGTATCGTCGACATCATGGCGACAAACAATACCGTACGTACTTTACTCCTCCCTCCTTTGATATATCGTTTGCCCTGATAACTACCGCTATCTTTATTCATCGGGGCTACTCCCACCAGAGAGGCAATTTGCTTTCGGTTGAGTTTACCTAGCTCAGGAAGCTCACTTAAGAGCGTATAAGTTAATACTTTGCCAACGCCTTTAGCACTGAGTAAAATATCTCTTTTATTTCTCCACTCAGGCACTTCATCAATTAGCTTGTCGAGCTTATCGTCTTGCTGTGAAACTTCTTTTTGCAACAATTTGAGGACTCGGTTTAAGCTTGCATGAATGATTTTAGGCAGTCGTTTTAAGCGGTTCTTCTCCATTGTACACATCGCTAACAGTTGGCTTCTGCGAGAAAGTAAGTCACTGATTTCCCGTAGTTTTTCAGGTTTTAGTTCGGTCAGCCTGGGTTTTAAGGCCTCACCAAAATGAGCAATGTCTTGTGCATCCAATTTATCTGTTTTAGCGACTCGACCGGCGGCCTTAGCAAAGTTCCTGACTTGTGCCGGATTCGCTACCACGACGGGTAAACCTGCGGCACATGCAGCACAAACGAATAGCATTTCTAGTCGCCCAGTGGCTTCGATAATAACCCGTGTTGGCGGATACGCTTTAAGTTTTTTTATGGCCTCCTTAACCCCTTTATCATCATTAGATACCGAGAAATAAATATCTAAAGGGCGAATATAAATATCGAGTTGTGATTGGCTGGTATCAATACCGACGTTAATTTCTTGTTCTATTGTTGTTTTCATAATAAGCTACTCTATCTTGCGTGATACTGGCTCGAGGCCCTCATGACTGTTCGAGTTATGACTTAAGAGTTATGCCGCGTTCTTACTTGTTATCGGTCTCTGCTATGCAGGAGCCAGCACATCATGGAACTACGACATAAGCCTTCAATTGCAGTTGAAGGTGGGTCTCACTTTACCCGTTAGGTACAACAAAATAAATGGTTAATCAGTGACGAAAAGAACTATACAAGAATATCTAGCGGATAAAAATTGCGCCGCTTCGCTCTGCAATTTTAACCGCTAATGTTGGCGTGTAACTTAATGGAGAAATAATGAAAATAATAATATTGCTAATTTTTTTATTAAATTCACACATGGCGATAAGCGCTAACAAAACAACTGGCCTAACTGACGAGGACTGGGCTGATGCGGAACAAAGGGGACTAGTTAACTCAACCGCAGTAGACTTTCTTTCAATAGATAATAATGATGATCCTAATAATATCGTTGATCCGCATTTATACGACTATCCTCGCCCAGTAAATTTAGTTAACGGATATAGGGTTGAAGGAGTTGTAACTTGGGGGTATGAGGGATTCACAGTTGATATGGAAAGGCTTACGCTGGAGATGATTGATGGACAACAAATACCTGCCTTTAGACCTGTAGGTGGCGTTTCTCAGTCTGAAAATTTTCGTTCCAACTGTCATGGTTATACAATTGGTGGTGGTAGATTCTGGATTAGTGATAATGCAATAAACGATTGGTTTTGTAATCAACAGTTATATCAGGAAATAGATGATCCACGCGATGTTTTACGCGGTGATATTGTTCTTTGGAGGCGCGGTACTGGTATAGTTCATTCTGCTGTATTTGACACTTCCCCTTATGTGACTCAAATGGCAGGCCATCATGTGTTTGGTGATGGTAGGGGAATAAATCGGTCTCATCTAGCGTCTGCTTGGTATGGCGCAAGTAAGTATGGTGATGCCTTTCAGTATATGGGACGAATAGATCCAAGAAGGCAGCTTAGGTCAATTATTCGACCTAAAATATTACTATCCCAAATAGTATCTCTGCGATCAGTTTCGCCAAGAGTGCGGCAGACAGTTGTCACACCTCATCTACTAAGGCAACAAAGAGCTCGACTTCGTCCTAGATTAAATATATATGAATTTGAAAGGCAAATGGCTGCTGAAAATTTATTGCTGCCCGCAAGGTTTTCAGGGGGTGGTGTTATCGGTATTGCCAACCGATTTTAATTTGTAGATCATCAAAAACCCTAGGATATACTATCGTATTTTGTAGGTGGGGTCTAAGTCAAAAAGCGTTAAATTACTTTTGACTTAAGTGTGGTGCAAGGGGTCAATGGCGTGTCTAAATACGTTCGTTGGATCTTCTTACTTTTTAAGCAGTGTGCGTACTATAATATCACTGTTAATACAAGTTGGTTAAATGCACTCCAGCCGCAAAAAGCGCGGCTTCCGCCGGACTGCGAAAAACGCAGCCGTTTACCAAGGCGTTAACTGAGGGAAATAAAAGGGAATTATTATGGAAAATTGCAATGAGAAAAAAATACGACTTAGATTTAATGATTTTAAGGTTCCGTATTTAATTGATGAGACATCAATAGATAAGTGCCTGTCCTTGAGTCATTTTTGAGTCATTTACGATGTTCCCAATACTTTGTGTTTTTGCAGCATATTCCCCCCAATTCCGTCGAAGCAAGGAACAAGTTCACGGCTACGTTAGAATCGCACAATCAACTACACCCGTGGCGTTTGATATTTGTGTAATTCATCATTCCCGAGAAAGCGGAAATCTAGTTGGGTATAGCACTATTTTCAGCCATGAATTCCCGCCTTCGCGGGAATGACGGGCTGAGTTAAAACACCTAAATTTCAAACACCACGGATATATAAAACGTGAAAATTGTACTCATTAACAACATACACTGAGCCGACCACGTAACTAAGCTTCATCACCAAGAAAAGTCATTAAAAAATTATTTTTGCACCCAAAACAAAAAATAATTCATCTGTGCTCTCACCTTCATTTTCAGCTAAGTCAGCCGTTTTTCCGTAAAGGTTTTCTTGAACAACACCGATGTAAGGTGAAAATGAACGGTCAATGACATCATAGCTAAGACGCAAGCCGAGTTCAGTACTGTTTAAACCAGAACCAATACCAATATCCACACTATTAGAGAAGGCAATATCGGCAGCAAAACCCGTTGTTAATATCAGCTTATTAGTCATCAATAATTCATACTCTGCATCTATATCCGCTGAAGTATTCCCCTGTTCGCTAACATAGAAATTAAGATCGACTTCAAACCATTGCGGTGCAAGACCCGCTATGCCAACCACTGCATAGCTCCGGTTTTCCCCTGCTGGTGTATCAAAGCGTAATCCTGCTTTGGCATCAAAGAAGTCTGATATAGGCGTTTGAATAACAAACTGATTTTCTAGTGTAGAAAAATTGCTCGACTCGTTTTCATATTGACCTTTGGTTAACCAGCGAAATTTGTACTCATCAGTGCCATAAAATATATCGCCGTCCCAAACACCTAACTTATCGCCACTATCGTTATTATAACGATATTCAAATTCTTCGAATTGTATTCCCCAAAAGTTTTTGGCTTCTGCTGCCAACGACACTTGGGAAGCCAAGAGCAAACTCAATGAACATAATAATCGAGCCATTTTTTTCATTGACTGTCTCATTGAACTGCTCCTTGAGTAGCTGTAGTATTTCGCAGTGAAGCGACTTCTTTTGGCCCGCCTTCGACTATAACTTTGCGGAACATACCCGCTGAGGCATGGTAGGACAAGTGGCAATGAAATGCCCATTGACCTGGTGCATCAACTTCCGTTTCAGTATAGACCGTCGTACCCGGCGCAACACTGACCACATGTTTAATCGGATCCCATTTCCCCGCATTAACATCAAGAATGGTCCACATGCCATGTAAATGCATAGGGTGAGTCATCATAGTTTCATTAACGAATTTGAAGCGCACACGCTCACCGTATTGTAGGCGAAGCGGCTCGGCGTCTTCATATTTAATACCATTAACACTCCAAGTGTAGCGTTCCATATTACCGGTCAATCTCAGTTCAATCTCACGGGTAGCTTCACGGTCTTCATATAATGGTTTTTGTGCACGCAAATCACTATAAGATAAAAATTTCCCACCATTTGCCGCTGTCGGAATTAGCCCACTGCCAGCCGTGTAGAACGGATCAGCACTTTCACCCATATTCATTTTGGAATGGTCCATACCTGGCATCGCAGAATCCCCCATATTCATCTTGGAATGGTCCATACCTTTCATTGAAGAATGGTCCATACCTGCCATATCATGACCCATTCCCATATCAGGCATGGTTAGCAAGGGTGCGGATCTCAGTTCAGGAACATCTGCTTCCATACCTTCTGCTATTGCTAGTGTTCCTCTGGCATAACTAGACCTCCCCATTGATTCAGCGTATATCGTATACGCTTTATCGTCTCTGGGTCGAACAATAACGTCGTAGGTTTCGGCAACACCTATACGAAACTCATCGACGTTAACGGGTTGTACATTATTACCATCCGCCTGAACAACTAACATTTCAAGGCCAGGAATGCGGATGTCAAAATACGTCATTGCCGATGAATTAATAAAACGTAAACGTATGCGCTCATCCGGTTTAAAGAGTCCCGTCCAGTTTTGAGAAGGACCTTTACCATTAATGAGCCCCGTAAACCCTTGTACATCTTCAATATCCGTAGCCATCATGCGCATGCCGCCCCAGGCCATACGATCGTTAATGGTTGTTCCTACTCCATTTTTTTTGCTGTCTTTAAAAAAATCACTAACAGTTTGCTGCTTGCGATTGTAGTAGTCAGGCATCATTTTAAGATTACGCATAATACGGTCGCCAGAATGCGGATGTTTATCCGTTAACTGAACGACGTATTCACGATCATAACGAAAAGGTTCACGATCTTTCGATTCGATAACAATCGCGCCGTAGGCACCGTCTGGCTCTTGAAAACCAGAGTGGCTATGGAACCAATAGGTACCATTTTGGATAATGGGAAATTTGTAGGTGAAGGTTTCACCAGGAGCGATGCCTTCAAAGCTAATGTCTGGAACGCCGTCCATCTCAAACGGTAAAATCAAGCCATGCCAGTGAATGGACGTGGACACTTTTAGATTATTGGTGACATTAATCGTAACGTCTTCCCCTTCGTTAAATCGCAGAACCGGACCTGGAGAAGCACCGTTGTAGCCAATACCCTTTTTAACAAAATCACCCGTATCGATTTCTACATTATCGACAGTAATATTATATTCACCCGCATGGGTAAAAATTGATACCGACATTAAGTACAGCACACCGAGTGCAAAAACCACTTTTTTCATAAACTACTCCAGATACATTTAGTATCGTAACTTTCTTCCAAACAAGGCGGCAATGAATACTATCTATCCTCGAATGCCGATACTGTTATTACATTCCACCGTCTTACATTATTCATTCACAATACCAAGTGGTGTGCTTGATGATCACTTGATCGTGATATCACCCACCATGCCAGATTGATAATGTCCTGGCACATTACAAGCAAATTCTAATTCTGTATCACTAGTAAAAGTCCAAATAATTTCTCCTGCTTCACCTGAAGCTAACAGGATACTATTAGGATCATTGTGCTCCATAGTTTTCCCATTACTCATATCCATTTTCATTATTTCACGGTTGAGTTTTCCACCCTGGATGATGCCGTGCTGAACCATCATCAACATCTCTTTTTGGTGACCTTTGTGTATATCCGCAGTGCCAATATTAAATTCATGTACTAAAGCGCCTTTATTTTCCACTTGAAAACGGACTGTTTCGCCCGCTTTAATATCGATTTTTTCGGGTTTGTAATAATTATCCATCATGACAACGGCAATCGTTCTTGAAACCTCGGATGCTTTCCCGACACTACCTACTGCCGCACTATGGTGTCCAGCCGCACCATGTTCCGCACCATGTTCCGCACCATGTTCCATACCATGCCCGGAACTTCCATGCCTTGTACTAGAAGCTTCGCTTGCTCCGTGCCCAGCGCCGGCAAAAGCGATGCTTGTTATTGATAAAGAAAGAAAAGACGATAACGCAATAATATTTAACACTTTCATAGAGTAGACCTCAGTGGTTCCAGTTGATTTAGTACGGAAAATACTCTAAAGGTGTAAACTGAATTGAAACTGAACTTTATTAAAGATTTTTGTTCAGATTTAATTCAGCTAAACGAGTTATAGTTCACCATTTTTCATTAGGCACCAATCTATGCGTTTATTATTAGTAGAAGATGATGAAATGCTGGCGGAAACACTTAGCCAAATACTTTCCAAGTCTGGCTTTGCTGTAGACACCGTCAATTCGGTCAAATTGGCAATATTAATGGGTCAACAAGAGCATTATTCTGTCGCCTTACTGGATATGGGCTTACCTGACGGAGAAGGTCTTCAGGCTCTCATTCACTGGCGTAAAAATAACTGTACTTTTCCCGTATTGATCTTGACTGCTCGTAATGCTTGGCAAAACAAGGTCGACGGCCTCAAAGCAGGTGCCGATGATTATTTGACCAAACCTTTTCACAATGAAGAACTGCTGGCGCGTATACAGGCTGTCATTCGACGAACTCAAGGACGCACGCAATTAAACATTGTTGCTGGGGATTATATTTTAGATGAAGAACGTCAGCGCATTAGTACACCCAATAAAGAATGGCATAGCCTAACCGGTACAGAATTTCGCCTTTTACGTTGTTTAATGGGCCGACCTGGCCAACTGTTTTCAAAAGAGCTACTTATCGAACAACTCTATGGTCTAAACGATGAGGCTGAGCATAATACGATTGAAGTCTATATTCGACGCTTACGGCGCATCATCGGTCGAGAAGCAATTAATACTCATCGAGGACAGGGCTACGTTTTTAATGAAAAATGATTTGGTTAAGCCTCGATCTATTAAAACAGTTTTATTTGTTTGTTTAGTCCCCGTTGTAGCAGGCTTTATGATACTTGCATGGATCATTCATGGCGTATTACTAGACAAAGTGACTGAAAGGTTAATTGAGCACCAATTAGAAAGCCAAGGGGTAGAACTGGAAAGACAATTGAGTTCAATATTAAGGAAAGAAGAACATAGACTGTTATTAAAAAAATATTTAAAGGAACATGTTCATCATGGTGTTGCCCTAAAAATTAACAATAGAATTACGGTATCAACATTATGGGAGCCCATTTTAAAATCCGCATTAGAATCACTACCAGAAAATGTAGACGAGTTTTTTTATCGTGTTATTTCATTGCCAGAGCCTACCCATTATATTATTCATTCAAAAAAATTCCAATTACTTAATGACGAAATAGTGCTGCTAATTGCAGAGGATATTACGCAATTAAAAGCAAGTAATCTTACGTTACACTATTGGACAGCATTGGTTTTTTTAGTCTTAGCATTAATTTTATTAATATTGATTGCTTTATCCGTCAACATCGCGTTAAAACCGGTTAAAGATTTAGGCTTATCAGTCAATGAGCTGCAAGCAGGTATTAGAGATCGACTACCGGATGATAACCCTCCTGAATTCAAGGGGCTTGTTCATCAAATTAATCACCTCCTCAATTCTCTTGAGCAGCGATTGCAGATGTCACGCCAAGCCATCGCTGACCTATCCCATAGTGTTAAAACGCCCGTTGCTGCTGTTCGGCATATGCTCACAGATTTTGATTTTTACCTAGATAAAGACTGTAGAACACGCCTTGCTAATAAGCTAACTGATATTGACATGCACTTGGAAATTGAAATGCATCGTGTCCGCTTTGGTGGCCCCCAATCAGGAAAATTGGCAAAACCTGTACCGCAGGCGCGCGAACTAGTATGGATGCTGGATAGACTGCACGATACAAAACAATTTGAGCTGAATACCATTATCGATGAAGATCATCACTGGCCAATAGAGGAACAAGACTTTAATGAAATAATCGGCAACCTAATTGATAACGCAGGCAAGTGGGCCAACCATTCAGTGACTGTTAGCATCTCTGAAAATAATTTCTACTACATTATGTTAGTGGAAGATGACGGGGCTGGAGTTGATCAAGAAAATATAGACAAAATAGGTTCTCGCTCTGTGCGACTGAGTCACGATATAACCGGTCATGGCTTAGGTTTATCAATAGTAATAGATATAGTTGATCGTTATCAGGGTACGATAAATTTTTCTAACAATCGGTTTGGTGGATTTTCTGCTGAGGTAGAACTACCAAAAACAGTGCATATAAATGATGATTAAGTGATCAATAAACGGGCGTGGACTGGGAGAACTGATTAATGACGGGGTGGTTTCTTGCGGTGAATTTCAAGAGAGTTGTCGCCTGTTGTGTAAAAATTATGCCGCCTGACTCTCTACTACCTTACTTTTCCCTTTTTCGGGGTTGAGTACGCAAACTTGAAAAACATTTTTTGCCAAATCAATACTCATTACGCTATTGTTGTTCATGATGGACACCTCACTTTGATTGTAGTTATACGCAAACTAAGTCTGGCACATTGCGATGCCGTTAGTGGGGTGTCCATCTCATCACCCACCAATAAAAAACTCTCGCAAAGACCAAGCTGAATTTTCACCATTCACTTCATTCTTCAAAAATATAGAGATAGTACCGAAAAGAGCGGGTAGATCACCTAAAATACAAAATTCAGGCGGGCGAGCACTGCGATTGAGAAGCTACAACAAGCGAGTTTGTTTTCAGGAAGCCGTTAAGCCGTTTTACGTGGGTAATTGAATTTTTTATAAAAAATCGTTTCAAATTTCTGCGTGTTTTCAATCCATTCGTCAGCATCAATATTAAGGCGTTGTAATATTGGTAGAAATGTATCGGAGATAAACCCGCGCTTGTCTTGGCGTTGGATACGGCCGGTGGTATCGACAAGGGTAAGATAATCCTTGTGGCTGAATAACACACCGTTTTGGTTGAGATGTTTCACCTTGCCTTCGAGAGCCGCAAGCGGCTTAACGGAAAAGCGTTGCATATAGTGTGGGTTGAAATCAGGGTTGTTTGCCAACGCACTGATTAAATTAAGCTTGGTTTAATGCGTTCTTTAATACTGGTGTGTTTCGATTGCTCGGGGGTATCCGCCATCTTTGCACGAATAGGATTTAAGTCGGCGTAGGCCATCGCTGTGAGTAGGGCTTCTTCGGTCAGTAACAGTTGCGACTTGAATCGACCCTGACTCACATGGATGTGGGAAATGCCGGCATTGCAGGCGCAAATCCCTGCCCCAGAAGCGGCCCGTGCAATTCTCTTCAATGTTGGCCTGTCTGGCGATCACTTGATTTAATTGCTGCATAAACTCGCTAACGCTTGTTAAACGAACGCGCCAGTCGTCAACAATGCGGGTTAGTACGTTCATTTCCGCTACGCCGATAGGGTCACCTTTTTGATACTTTTGAATAAGGAAGGGGCCTTTATGAAGGCAAAGCCAGCGTTGAATAACCTCGTCAAAGCTCCAGTTTTCGGTACTTGCCAGCTCTATTCTTAAGACGATGTGGTAGTGGTTACTCATTACGGCATAACTATCAATTTCAATAGCGAATACCGTTGAGAGCAACCGAATGCGGTCTTCGATCCATTGTCTGCGGTGCTCGTAGCATTGCCCTGTCAGTTTATCGGTGCCGCATAAATAAGAGCGGCGTACGCATCGAGACATAATATGGTAGTAGGGTGTATCGGCAAGGGATATTTGTTAGGCGCGTGCTGTCGTCATAAGAAACTCCTTTTCTGTATGGATGAACAGTGTTTATGGTAACGGCCGGCCACTAAGATGTCGACGTGGAGTGGGTGTCCTCCAAGATCTTGGCCATGTTTTATTGATCGTCGTTTTGGAGGCTATGAGTTGTATTTTAAAAGGGTGGGCTGCGGTATGGGGAGATGTGCCTCACTGTGCACTGCTTGTTAGGTCTTAGGTTGGGCGGCATTTAGTCTTGGTTCTTATTCAAGTTTGCTGAGTAATCTGGCTAATAACCTATTCAGCTAACTTAAAGCGTTGGGTGACTTCTGCTATTTTCTGTGTTTGGTTAGACAGGTCATGGGAATAGCCTTCTAGCCTTAGGCGTATTTTCTTAGTGGATTCACCCTGTTCACAAATATCACCTACTTGTGATGCAATATCATTCGTGTTGTAAGATATTTCTTCAACAGCAATGACCACTTGATCCATTTCAGCAGCTACTTTTTGGATAGATTCTTCGATAGCATCAAATGAACCTTTAGCATTATTTGCATTTTCTTCTCCAGAAGAGGCTAGCTTAATACCTTGATTCATAAGTTTAGCCATTTTCTTGGCTTGATTGTTAAAATTTTTAATGATGTCGCCAATACTGCTAGTTGCGCTGACAGTTTTTTGCGCTAGAGCACGTACTTCATCGGCAACCACTGAAAAGCCACGTCCCGCTTCACCTGCACGGGCAGATTCAATGGCCGCATTTAGGGCGAGTAAATTGGTTTGATCGGCTAAGCCATTGATGACATCAATAATTCCCAGCATTTTTGTACTTGCCTGTTCCAACTCTTCGACTTCATGATTGGTTTCGCTAATTAATTCTGCAATGTGACTCATGGAGGAGACGCAGTCGTTAATCACCTTGCCGCCGGTTTTAGTGCTTTCAGAGGCCGACTGTGCTGTTTCACTTACGTGTACTGAACGTTCTGCGACATCATTAACGGCGATAGAAATTTGTTGGGTAGCTTCAGTAGATTGCTTAGTTTTTTGTTCTACCTCTTCACTACTCTCGGCCAATTGTTCAACCGCGTATTCAAGATGTTTACGAATTTCAAGAAGCGTATTATTGCCATCAAGCACCTTGGAAATCACATCGGAAATGTCATGCACCATAAGATTAGATGCTTTTTTAAGCTGAGTGAATTCATCTTTTTCATTATTGTTTGTTTCTAGGCGTTTAGAAAAATTGCCCTCGGCAACCTGCTCAAGAAAAGCATGCATGGATTTTAGTTGGATATTGAGCTCTCTAGCAATGGCTCCTAGACTAATAAAGATAATAACACCGACGATTATTGCTGCGATTAACATAATATTCGTGGCCGCTTGCTGCGCACGTTCTGCCTGAGCGATCACTTGTGTGATCACGGTATCATCAAGAAATTTCTTCTGTTGCTGTACAATATCATTCAATTCAATTAATACTGGTTGTAATTCCGCCGCAACGGTAGACTCTTTATCAATTAAGCCTTTAATCTCATCGTAAGCGATCCTATATTTATTGACAGACTGCCCAATTACAATGGACTCCCATTTCATATCGATTACAATAGCTTCTAAGTTTGCTAGCCCTTTTTCTAGTCTGGCCTTATCAGTAGGGCTTTTAGTGATTAGGTAGCCTTTTTGTCCTGCAATCATGCCAACCACATCGTCGTCGATTATGGAAAAACTAATTTCTTCTAATTGTTTTTGTGCGGCATATAGGCCTTTAAGTTTGCCTTCGTTTGGTGTAAAACCAATGATGCTTCGTCCTTCTAATATGGTCTTATTCCCGCTAACATAAGCGTTAACTAGCCTGGATAATCGCTCTGAAAAAGCGGAAAGTTCCTGATAATTAAGACCTTTAGACATGGCCTGCATATTCAAAACCAAGGTGCTTAGAGCCTCTAAATCAGCAGCAAACTCCGCGCTATTTTCAGCGGTCAAGTCTTGCGCGGCAAGTTTGAGTTGCAACAGTTTACCCGCGAGAATAATGGATTTAGTGTCGTACTCAGATGCTGCTTTTTGTTGGACGAAACTCTTACTAACACTACTCAGCCCCATAAACCCTGAACCTGTGACCAAAATGAGTCCCAGCAGAGTGACGGCGATAACAATCGTTAGCTTCTGTTTCCAAGAAAGGCTAGGGATAGGTAATTTCTTTAATACTGACAACATAATAAATATTTTTCATTGATGAATAATAAAATATTGGCGAATACAGCCACTTTTTCATACTTGTATTAATTAGTGTAGACAAGAAAACTATGTCCAGCTATTTATCTGCACCAGTTAGTTAGCATATAAAGTTATATCTTTACTTTTTATATAACTTTATTGTTGTATAAGTTTTGTACAGCTGGGATTGTAATCTAAGGAAGGGCAGTGAATAGAGCCTTCTTATTTTGGCGCTATCATCCTGAATGTAGGCAATGATTGTATGGGCTCCTTAGTTTTTGTCGACACCAGCCTACGTAATTGGTGTGGTGGAGTCCGTACATCGCTTACCAATGATTAGCTAGGGATGTTAATTTTGGCGTGGTTCAAAAACAGGGTGTATTGGGTTCCAATTGACGATATTTACCCACCTTTGCCTTTTCAGCATCAGTGTCTGTAATATTTAAAAAGTGTGACGTTTAGGCGGAGCGCTTAAACCTTTTGAAACCCAATAACTCTAGCCAATATGGATAAGGTTTACCCGATAATATTTCGGCGGGGTTTTTTCCTTTTTTTCAGCTCTTGCCCTTCGGACAAAGGGTGTATGGTTCAACAAAAGCGCAATAGGCCTAGGAAACCATGTCCTATTTCTATCCTGTGTCGAATATTTTTTCTAACACGTTCGTTAAGATTTTCAATTATTGAGCTGATGACAGTACAGTGATTGAACATCAATACCGGACAAAATAGGTTTGTTGTGATGATATAACTCGTCATTCGTAGTCTCGCTGACACTGTATAAATCCTCAATGGTATTATTTGTTTTGGCGCTTTCTACTGCTAAGTTAAATAAATTATTCACTGTTTCTATCAAATGTTACCATCGAATACATGCTGTAAGAGCATTATAAAATTCCGATAGGACGCATTAGACAACATCAAAACGATAACACGCTGGGTCATCCACGCCTTGGTAATAGGCAAATAGTAAATCACATCATCGCCGTTTGAAATCTCAGTATCAAACTGTTTGTTGACCGCTGCTTAAAATTCTATCCCTTTTTTCTTAATAAATTTCCGGCTGGTATTATTATCACGACTAAAAATTAGATGGTTTTTTGTTTGCTAGCAACCTGCAAAGCGACACGTTTTTTTCGTTCAGCGGACATGGGTTTCGCAGATGATACGGGAGATAAAAAGGGTGATAGTGTAGCCATAGTCGTGAGAGCATCCAGTCATTATTGAGGAGTGCGCTATTTTACAGCAATACATTAGTTTGAAAAACAGACTGTCTCTCGTATAGTGACCGATTGCGTGTGCCGAAAGTGTTATCCTAAGTTGAACTTAGCTAATTTTTTAATGAATAATTTGCGTATTTTTAACCCATAAGCTATTACTACAGTTAAATATTTTGTGTAAACACAAGTTTTTATGTTTTTTGTAGATTGACGTGAACTAAGCAAGATATGGTATTCACAATTAATTTTAATTTTAATTACTAATAACTTAGGGGTGTTTCTATTATGAAGTTAAGAAATAATATTGTTTCGGTCGTTGCAAGCATATTGTTGGGCGTTGTTATGTCCTTCCAAGTGTATGCATCCACTACTTTGAAAATTCAGGCGGCGGTTCCAGAAAAATCGGATGACTTTGAAATGCTGGAACGTTTTGCAGATACAGTAAAAACGTTGACTGGAGGGGAAGTGGTTCTCGATATCATGCCCAGTGGTAAAATGGTTAAGCCGAAAGAAATCATTGATGCCGTCAGTAGTGGTACCGTAGACGGTGGTTTTGCTTGGACGCATTATTGGAGTAATAAGCATCCTGCCGCCATGTTGTTTGGCGCACCCATTGCAGGCTCTGGTGTTGGCATAGACAACTTTGCTTTTATGTCTTGGTTCAATAATGGTGGTGGTAAGGAGCTTTATGAAGAGATGTGGAAGGAAATGGGTTTAAACATTAAAGGAATGTTTATTCTAATGGCGGGGCCAGAGGCTTTGGGTTGGTTTAAAGAGCCTATCAATAGTATGGATGACTTCAAAAAATATCGATTCCGTACTCCTCCTGGTATCCCTGGCCAAGTTTATCAAAATTTAGGTATTACCTCTGTTCCTATGCCTGGTGGAGAGATTTTCTCTGCGCTAGAAAATAAAGTGATTGAAGCTGCTGAGTGGTGTTGTCCCAAGCCTGACAGTGAATTTGGCTTTCAGAAAGTATTGAAACATTACTATTTGCAAGGTTTACACCAAGTGGTTGTAAATGGTGACATTTACTTTAATGGTGATAAGTGGAATAAGCTTACGCTTTCTCAGCAACAGATTATTGAAGCTGCGGCAGATGCTACCATCATGAGAAACTTAACCAAGCGCATTTATGATAATGGTGTGGCGTTGGAAGATTTGGTTAATAATCAGGGCGTTATTCTGCATGATACCCCCAAAGATTATTTTGCAGCCTTTATGAATGAAGCGAAAAATGTACTTGAAAGTGAAGCAAGTAAAAATGCTTTCTTTAATAAAGTATGGCAATCGCAAAAAGATTTCGCTAAAATCGCCGTTCCTTATTGGGCTGAAGCGCAAACTTCCAATGCGAGTTTAGGAAAAGCCTATGCGAATTCCTTAAAGAAATAATATATTCTTAATAGTGCCATTCAGAGTGCCATTCAGGGTGCCATTCAGGGTGCCATTCAGAGTGCCATTCAGAGTGCCATTCAGGACAAGCACTCACCAATCTATCATCTATTAATTTATCACCTACACTAAATACATCGTTAATATGTATTTAGTGTAGGTATAAACTCTTGTAAATCCGAGTAATTGTAGTATGAAGGTTAGCGATATAAGCACTATCCAATTCAAAAATGAGTCTGAACGGGAGTCTTAAACTTCCACCTAGATGGCATAGTGGTTAATTGAAGTGGCAGTATAAAGCTGTTGGTTGTTATCGGCTATTTTTTGCTATTGTTGATTAGCACAATTAACCACTTATCTTTTTCGGTGGCGTGTGGGCAAAGGGTGAATGAGTGCGGAGGGTACTTGTGCTTAGAGAGCTTTGCGAACGGTGGCCGTTAGATCACTTGGCTTCGTCGTCTTTTACCCAAAGGCATAAATGTTAACTCGCCTCCAGCCTAAGCCTTATATGATGTTTTTATTCATAAGTTCGCAGTTTTCCCTATAGGGTCCTACTGTTAGTGCGTTCGGCTTCCAGCAGACTAACACTCACGGGTAAGCCCTTGCCATTCGCTAGTAGTTATCGTTTAATCACAACATGTTTTTGACGGTGATCTTCCTACAGAAGACTTTCACTTCATTAGTTCATGCCGATGTTGGGCGTACACAAAGTTGTAACCTGGGGCAGTTTGCTTCGCTCCGTTTTGCGGTGGCTACGCCACTTTACTACAAAACTTCACTACACAAACTGTACAAGTTACCACTGCGTTAGGCGAAACAAATGAATCCTTAGGATCTGAATATGAATATGAATATCGCAATTTTAACCTTCGATGGTTTTAATGAACTAGATTCGTTTATCGCGGCCGGCATACTGAATCGAATGAAAGGTTCTGGATGGAATGTCCAAATTACATGTCCCTCTGAGAATGTAACTTCAATGAATGGCGTTCAAATTACTGCTCAATAACCTTTAGAGTTTGCGAACCATGCTGACGTTGTAGTTGTAGGCAGTGGTATTTACACTCGAGATATTGCTAAAAATAGCAGCATTCTGGATCGGCTCAATCTAAACCCTGAATACCAATTGGTTTGTGCGCAGTGTTCAGGCACTTTACTACTTTCTGTTTTAGGTGTTTTGAATGGGCTGCCAGCTTGTACCGACTTGACCACTAAGCCTTGGGTTGTTGAATCAGGAGTAAATGTACTAAACCAGCCATTTTTCGCTGAAGGCAATATTGCGCCTGCGGGTGGCTGTATGTCATCACAATACTTAGCAACTTGGATCATTGCCAAACTAGCAGGTAGTGAGGCTGCTGAGTCCGCAATACATTATGTTGCTCCAGTTGGAGAAAAGGATTCAACCGTTGCACATAACATGTCAGTTGTTTCTCCTTTTTTACAAACGGCGGATGTCGCCTAACAGATATGAATATGTCGCGAGATAGCTGCGATCTATCCTCTTGTTGAACAAGCCCGATTATTTATTTTATTGACAAAATAAGATGTTGTGCCGTTCAGTAATTCCCGGTTTTCACTGGAGTCAAATTGCGGGGTATGTTCTCATTAGTAAAACGATGGTAGACCCTACTTATTGCTTAATATAGAAAAACGGTGAAACAACTCCATCTAAGTGGCGATAAGTGAGTAACATTCGATATATAAGCCTTGTAGGTGCCGTTGTTGCTGATATAGGGTGCTATTCTTGGCGTAAAGTGAAACATTAGAATAATACAGAACCGTTACAGGCTATCACAAAAAAGTTTATTAACGGGTGGGGAATGTGACAGTATGTCCTTTTTATCAAGCTCTTCTACAGCCTCGTTAGCTATCTAAAAATTAAAGGATAAGACATGAAATATCGCCTAATAATTGCAACAATAGTACTATCTTTTAATTGCCAAGCAGGTTCATTAAAAACCATTGCTGACACTAAAATCTTGTGTCAAGCAGCTGCCGATTCATTTGGTGCAGGAAATGCCAAAGAGTCATTTCAGCTACTAAAAAAAATATTGGCCTCTGCCTCCAGAAGAAATTGAGAATTTTTCCTATCAAACAGAATCTCAGTTTAAAATGGTATCTGAACGTTTTGGTAGGATATAGGGTGCAGATTTTGTAGATACTAAAGTGGCGGGAACTAGCTTTGTTAGGCATACATATATAGGGAAGTTCGAAAAGCATGCGATTCGTTATATGCGTGTGTTTTACAAACCCAAAAAGGAATGGGTTGTTAATTCAATAATATAGGATGAACAGACGGCAGCCCTTTTCAATTAAAGCAAAAAACCAGTCCTATTCTCTTGCAAAAAAATGTGCTGGGACGGGGAGGGCTTTGGCGCTGATCTAGTTCGCCCGCTAAATTAACATTCAATAAGTAAGGTTACCTTTCTAATGAAAAAATCTGACAAATATAACAAAGGCATGGCAGTAAGAAGAGAAGTGCTTGGTGATGAATATGTAGATAAAGCTATTGATGCAGCAACCGATTTTAATCAGCCTTTGCAAGACCTTCTTACTGAAAATTGCTGGGGTGAGATATGGACGCGAGGTGTTCTTTCGAAGAAAGTGCGCAGTTTAATAACAATCGCTACACTGGCAGCATTAAAGTCACCTGCTGAATTAAAGGCCCACGTTAGAGGGGCATTACGTAACGGATGTACTGAACAAGAAATTCAAGAAGTACTGTTACAGTCAACTGTATATTGTGGAGCCCCCGCGGGCATAGATGCCTTCAGGGCAGCAAAAGAAGCCATAGATAGTTGGTACAACGAAGACAGTTAGTTGGCTATTCGATGCAGAACCTCTATATCTACTTTAGAGACGCCCTTTATAGTGTTGTTGTCGGTGTTACCGACTTGACGATTAAGTGCTAAATGAGCTTTTGAGTAAGCCATCGTAAACGTGTGTTCAAGATATAAGCTTTACATGAGTCAAGTTCTTAGCTTTATTGTGCATGTTAGACGTTAAATGATGTTGCAGCTTTGTTGTCTCTAGGTGATGTGGTGCCATTAAATTTTGCACAATCCAATTGGCAATTTACTATACCCACTATTTTTATCATATAAAGAGGTCTGATTTTTTGCGGTTTACCAAACAAGCTAAAACAATTATCGCGGTTATTTTACTATTGAGCACAGTCTTTATTGCATTTTATGTGACGCAAAAAAATGATGAATTACCACCAATGACAGTGCAAGAGAAGAAATCGAGGTTTAGCGCATTACTCGTTCCGGCCGTTAATAACGTTTACGCCAAGTTGATGACGCAATATAAAGAGGTTAAAAAAGTTATTGATACCGGGCAGAGTAATGATGCCGTTGAAAAGCTGAAAGCTGAGTATGATGTCGCCACTAACCGCGAATTACTGATGGCACTTAAGCCGCACCCTAAAAGTATTGCTATAGCGCAAGCTGCAATGGAAAGCTCGTGGGCGACTTCTCGGTTTTTTAGAAAAGCCAATAATGCATTTGGCGTGTGGTCTTTTAACGACGATGAGCCACGCATAGCTGCATTAAAAAAACGTGGCGATAAAACTATTTGGGTCAGAAAATACCGCACGGTTGAAGAGGCGGTACATGACTATTACCGAACTTTAGCGAAAGGCAAGGCGTTTACTGAATTTCGGCACGCTAGAATGATAACCGATGACCCCTTTATATTGGTGACTAAGTTAGATCGTTACTCAGAAAAAGGCAGCGTATACGGTGAAGAATTAACGTCTATCATTAAGTTTAATAAATTTGATGATTATGATAATAACTAATGGTGATTAGACGTTAGCTTATCAAATTACATGGTAAGCAAAAAAATTATCTAACGGCTTATCTCCCTACTTATTTCCCTACAGAAGGTAAAATGTTGAATACAGTTTTTGTTCCTGGTTATCAAAATTCACTCAAGGGGCACTGGTAAGAAATATGGAGTAAGCAGTTCAATGACTCCAGCGAACCTTTCAATATCAGTTGGGTTGAACAAGATGATTGGCAAAATCCTCATTGTGGTGAATGGGTTGAAGCACTTGATTTGATGATTCAATCTCTCGATGGCCCTGTTTTATTAGTGACCCATAGTTTGGGTGGCTACTAGTCTGACATAGGGGGTTGTTGAGTGGAGCAAAAACCACACTGCAAATATATTGGGTGCTTTTATAGTGGCTGTTCCCGATGTGCATGGTGTAAGCTTTCCTAAAACAATCTCAGGGTATCAAGCGTTGTCTCTAACGGCATGGCCATTTCCTAGTATAGTCTTGGCAAGTACCGATGATCCGTATTGTGCAATAGATAGGGCCGAATACTTCGCAAAAGAGTGGGGTAGTTAGTTTGTGAACATAGGTGATTTAGGCCACATTAATGTCGAATCGGATATTGGTGAGTGGCCCAATGGTAGAAAGATACTTAATAAATTTATGGATATGTAGAAGTCTTCAGCTTTAGCGCCAGCAACATCGCATTACGAGAACGTCGTAAAATCTATTGTATATAATGAATCAACAGCGAATTAATATTATGTTTGAGTTAAAAACAGTCGCGCTATTTCTGATGACCGCTATTGCCGAAATTCTCGGATGTTACCTACCTTATCTTTGGATCAAGCACGATAAGAGTATTTTATTGCTCATTCCCGCAGTGATAAGCCTCTCATTGTTTGTCTGGCTATTAACTCTACACTCTACTGCTGCGGGTAGAGTGTATGCCGCTTACGGCGGGGTTTATGTTTGTACTGCCATACTATGGCTGTGGGCAATCGACGGTATTAAGCCCACTGTATGGGATATCACGGGTGCCTTAGTGGTATTCTTAGGTGTGGCAATTATTATGTTTGCCCCTAAAAATGTATAAAGAAAAAAATTATCGAACTTAATATCCCCCAGCCTCTTACTCAGCGTACGTCCCTCCCTTTATTCACCTATTTTGCAGATCTAATGGCTAACAAAAGTAAAAGTGAAATTTGCTAGCCCAAAGAAGGGGGTTATTATTTTAGCACTAAACACGTTATCCCTTTCTCCTCGATGGAGGCCTGCCTGACTATTGGCGGGCGTCAGCCTAAGCATTGCACGTCATGTTGTTTGGTATAAGGTAGTAGCGCGGTAAGTTATTCAATTGTTTTTGCCACGTCATCGGTTCGACGTCCTTAGGTGGGTGTGAGATGCCGACGTGATGTAAAGTAAGAGCGGCCATTGCAGACGGTGAAAAACACATGAATGACTTGCCTATCTGTGACTTACCTTTTATCCAAAGAGACGAACCTTAGCGGTTGTGGCTGCGGTACCAACACCTTTTGTGTTTTTAGTTGTTGAGATATCTATATGTCTCAACAACGCTTAACTTGTAATTTTTTCAGTAGACTCCATGAACTATGTACACCCATTAGATTAAGGTTTTAATATGACTGAAAAATCAAACAATCCTCATCTCTATACGCCCCCAAAAGTATGGACATGGAATAAAGACAGCGGCGGCACTTGGGCGAGTACCAATCGTCCAGTGGCGGGTTTTACCCACGAAAAGCCCTTACTGGTGGGTCATCACCCATTACAACTGTATTCGATGGCAACACCTAATGGGGTGAAAATTACTGTGATGCTAGAGGAATTGTTGGCTTTGGGTTTTGATGGGGCTGAGTACGATGCTTTTATGATTAGTATTGGCGATGGCGACCAATTTGGCAGTGGTTTTGTTGATATAAACCCAAATTCTAAGATCCCTGCTTTAGTGGATCATAGTCATACAGATAAACCGCAGCGTGTTTTTGAATCAGGTGCTATTTTACTGTATCTAGCAGAAAAGTTTGGCGCGTTATTGCCCACTGAAAGCACTATGCGCACAGAATGTTTGTCGTGGTTATTCTGGCAAATGGGTAGTGCGCCTTATTTAGGCGGTGGTTTTGGTCATTTTTATGCTTATGCGCCAACCAAGCAAGAATACCCGATTGACCGTTTCGCTATGGAAATTAAGCGCCAGTTAGATGTGTTGGATCAGCATCTAGCAGATAAGCAATATATCTGTGGTGATGAATACAGTATTGCGGATATTGCTATTTGGCCCTGGTATGGCAACTTAGTGCTAGGTGTACTTTATGATGCCGCAGAGTTTTTAGACGTTACGACTTATGCCCATGTTTTACGATGGGCTGAACATATTAATGCGCGTTCAGCGGTACAGCGTGGCCGTATGGTAAACCGTACATGGGGTGAATTATATGAGCAGCTTCACGAACGCCACGATCAATCCGATTTTGAGTTGCAAACACAGGATAAGTTAAATAAGTGATTGATGGATAGACAATAAACTTCGGAACAGGAGTCAATAAGTAGGCAGTGATGAACAGAACAATAAACTTGTCTATATAGTGGTTTTTTTCAATTCGCTTTTGATGAGTTGGTTAAATAAATCAACCCAGTATGCGTCAAATTGCGTGCCTGTACAGGCGTTAATTTCTGATATGGCACGCAATATAGAGCGTCGATGTGTACGGTCGCCACGGATATTGGTTATGGCATAAAACGCATCTAAAATAGCAATTATTTTTGCGCCATCACAAATGTCTTCAGAGTGTAAATGGTTGGGGTAGCCCAAGCCGTTTTCTTTTTCATGATGTTGAACAACCATAGTGGCTGCTTCTGCCCACAACGGCATTTTTGCTAACAACTCATAGCCCCATGTTACATGCCTTTGTAGGCTAGCTAATTCTTCGGGCGTTAACTTTGCCTGCTTGTTGACCAGCTCATCGCTTAAGAAGGCCATGCCAACGTCATGCATATAAATGGCGGCTATTAATTGAGTGTTATCGACGGTTCTATGATTTGATAATTGACATAAATTTATCGCAAGATACAGTTGTTTGTCAGTTCGGTCACGCCAAAAGTTATTTTGTTGGTCGACTCGCAGCGCCAGTTCTCGAAACACATCAAGGGCTTTTAAGTGTGCTTCGCTGCTTTTTTCAGGCAGAGTAATATAGCTGCGATGAATCGCTAGATTAATTGCATTGACATTAACGGGAATATCTTCGGAAGCGTTGCGTGTGTCAAGAGCGGGGTAAAGCGCTTGATAAAACTCTATTGCTGTGGCCTCGGCAGCTTCTACAGAAGCCGATTGCGCCAATGCTATAAAACGACGAGTAAAGTCATCTTGATCGAAAGCTTCAAATGCTCTATCGAACAAGTGAAATTGGTGTAAATCACGTAACCTGTCGGTTCCCACTAAAAGCAGGTCACAAATTATCTCCGATGCTGAAAAATCGCCTCGACGTATAGCCTCAACGGTTTCTTCCAATGCATGGGTAAAGTCAACTAATGGCTGTATTTGTGCCATCGCTGCGTTCCCTTTAATCGTGTGTAATGACCGAAAGACGAGATTGATTAGGGTGGCGTCATCGGGGGCTTCCGCGAGTTTATTAAGCCCCTGCTGTAATTCATCGTAGTTTACATCAAAGCTGCTAATAATATCATCCGCGATGTCGGGATCTATAGCCAAGATATTACTCCAAAAGGATATGTCAAAATAATACGCCCAGAAAGGAAGTGATATTATTAGTTTAGAGCATAAATAACATTTCTGGGTTTATTTACTGTTTTTTTTGAGTAAGCGATGCGTTATTTGAAAACAGGGTTATTAACACAATAGGTTGCGTCAAACGGTTAATGTAAAAAGTAGTAGGGGTCTTGGCATTTTTACCCCGTCGCCTTCACGGATTCAAGGATTGGTTAAAAAAGAACCTCTAGTATGTAGGAGGGTTCACAGAGAAGGGTATTTCGGCCTTACATCGGTGCGTCTTTAGTCTGTTTGGATCAATAAATATCAGCGACCTCCCATTCACTTCCCATTCAAAGTGTTACGAAATTTACTATTGCTAGGAATTAGTAGGGGAGTCTTGGCGTAATCTTCGTTACAATAAACGTCCATTTCCCCATAACAATTGATACTGATTTTCTATGTCTGACGCACCTTGTCCATTTGTCCATTTACGCCTGCATACCGAGTTTTCCTTGGTGGATGGCACACTACGTATTAAGCCACTGGTCGCTAAAGTGGCCGAAATGGGCATGCCTGCGGTTGGCGTTAGCGATGTATGTAATTTTTATGGTTTAATTAAGTTTTATACTGCGGCTCAAAACGCTGGCGTAAAACCCATTATCGGTGCTGATTTTTGGGTAAGAGCTAGCGGCAATAAAGAGAATAGTGATAAACCAACGCTCATTAGCTTGTTGGCGATGAATCATACGGGTTATCGCAACATTATTTTACTGATTTCACGTGCCTTTCAAGAAGGCCAATACCATGGCGACCCGTATCTATTACGTGAGTGGATTAGTGAGTGTAGCGAGGGGATTATCGCACTATCGGGTGGACGGCATGGCGATGTAGGCTCAGCGTTATTATCCGATCATGCCGATGAAGCCGTCATTCGCCTTAAGCAATGGAAAGCCGATTTTCCTGAGCGTTTTTATCTTGAGCTGCAGCGCACTGGTCGAGAAAACGAAGAAAACTATTTGCACGCGGCCATGGCCTTAGCGGTAGAACACCAAGTGCCCGTGGTAGCCACCAATGATGTACGCTTTTTAACCGCGAATGACTTTGAAGCGCATGAGTCGCGGGTCTGTATCGGCGAAGGTCGTACCTTAGATGATCCGCGCCGTGAACATCGTTACAGCGACCAGCAATATCTGCGTACACCGGAAGAAATGGCCACATTATTTAGTGATATACCTCAAGCGCTAGCCAACACCATAGAAATTGCTAAGCGGTGTACGGTAGAGATTGAGTTAGGTAATTATTACTTGCCTGACTTTCCAATTCCTGAAAACATCACCCAAGATCCGTTTTTTGAAGAGCATTACTCTTATGCGACGCTAGAAGGCTTTGCTCAGCAAGCCATGGAAGAAAAGTGGCAAGGCAAAAAAGACACACCCGAATATTTAGCGATGGTTAAGACCAACGTATTCTTCCAAAAAGTATCGTATGAGGGCTTATTTGAACGTTTAAAAACCATTTTAGGCAAGGTCCCAGACAGCCATTCTGGCAGCCATGCCAGCGACTACAAAGCAAATAAGCAGCCTTATTTAGATCGCATAAGATTCGAACTTGATATTATTATGCAGATGGGATTTCCCGGTTATTTCTTAATCGTAATGGACTTTATTAAGTGGGCAAAAGGTCAGGATATTCCGGTAGGCCCAGGGCGAGGTTCAGGTGCGGGTTCTTTGGTGGCTTATGCGCAGAAGATTACTGATCTTGATCCACTGGAGTACGACTTATTGTTTGAGCGCTTTCTAAACCCAGAACGGGTATCTATGCCCGATTTCGATATCGATTTTTGTATGGATAATCGAGATCAGGTGATTAAATATGTATCCGATACCTATGGTAAAGATGCGGTTTCACAGATTATTACTTTTGGTACTATGGCCGCAAAAGCGGTAGTCCGCGACGTGGCACGGGTACAAGGTAAACCCTATGGGCTGGCTGACAAATTATCGAAAATGATTCCTATGGACGTGGGTATCACCTTACAAAAAGCCTTTGATCAAGAAGAGACATTACGTGAGTTTTTAGAGGATGATGAAGCCGCCCAAGAAATTTGGGAGATGTCGCTTAAGTTAGAAGGCATTACTCGAAATGTGGGGAAGCATGCGGGCGGAGTGGTGATCGCCCCCACCAAACTAACCGATTTTTCGCCGCTTTATTGCGATGAAACAGGTAAGGGTCTCGTCACCCAATATGATAAAAATGATGTGGAGTCCGCAGGCTTAGTGAAGTTTGACTTCTTAGGCTTACGGACGCTTACTATTATTGATTGGGCCGTGAAGATGATCAATGCTACCCGAATAAAAACGGGTGAAGATCTGACGGAGGGCTTAGTCGATATTACTTTTATTCCACTGGACGACTCTGCTACCTACAAAATGCTAAAAACAGCAGAAACCACGGCGGTGTTCCAGCTGGAATCTCGCGGGATGAAGGACCTGATCAAACGGTTACAGCCGGATAATATTGAAGACTTAACGGCATTGGTCGCCTTATTTCGTCCTGGGCCACTGCAGTCAGGGATGGTCGATGACTTTATTAATCGTAAGCATGGTCGAGCCGAAGTGGCTTATCCCGATGCTAAATACCAGCACGAAAAACTGAAACCCATTCTTGGGCCCACGTATGGCGTTATTGTTTATCAAGAACAAGTGATGCAAATTGCCCAAGAGCTAGCTGGTTATACCCTTGGTGGCGCTGATATGCTTCGTCGGGCGATGGGTAAGAAAAAACCAGAAGAGATGGCCAAGCAACGTACCGTATTTGAAAGCGGTGCAAAAGAGCAGGGCATTGATTCAACTCTTGCGATTAAAATCTTTGATTTAGTGGAAAAATTTGCGGGTTATGGCTTTAATAAGTCTCACTCGGCAGCTTATGCAGTGGTATCTTATCAAACAGCATGGTTAAAAACGCATTATCCAGCACAGTTTATGGCGGCGACGATGTCGTCGGATATGGATAAAACTGAGAAAGTGGTGACGTTTGTTGAAGAATGTCGCTCGATGAAGCTCAATTTATTACCGCCCGATGTTAATCAGGGAAACTTTCAATTTACGGTTGATGACGATAACAATATTATTTACGGTTTAGGGGCGATTAAAGGCTTGGGCGAAGGCCCAGTGGGCAATATTATAGATGCGCGTCAGTCGGGTCCGTTCAAAAACCTATTTGATTTTTGTTCGCGTATAGACTCACGTAAAGTGAATAAACGGGCACTAGGCGCACTCGTGCGCAGTGGCTCGTTTGATACTATTGGGCCTGATGGGGGTAACCCTGAACGTGATTTAGATATGACCCGAGCTATTTTGTTAATTGCGTTACCGGAAGCGATGAAAACTGCCGAACAGCAACAAGCTAACCATAATGCGGGTATGGTTGATTTATTTGGTGATGCGTTGCCGGGACAAGGGAGTGAAGACAGTGACCCTTACATTGATTTCTACCGTACACGCCGCTGGACAATGAAAGAGCGCTTAAATGGCGAAAATGAAACTATAGGCCTATACCTTACCGGCCATCCGATTGATGAATATGAAGATGAAGTACAGCATTTAGTCTCGACCCGGATTAGCCGCCTAGTGGCAGATAAAAAGTCGATTAAAATTGCTGGGCTGGTCATTGCCATGCGGGTAATGAAAACTAAGCGTGGCGACACGATGGGCTTTATTACTCTCGATGATCGAACTGGGCGCACCGAAGTGGCGGTTTTTGCTGACACGTATAATGAGTATAAAGATAAGCTAGTAAAAGATGCCCTGCTGATTGTAGAAGGGCAGGTTAGTCAAGATGATTACAGCGGGGGCTTAAAAATGCGCGCCAGTAAGGTGACGCCATTAGAACAAGCACGACAAGAGCAATTACGTTCTATTCAATTACATTGGCACAGCCGTTATTTAGATAATAGCTGCACTCGAAAGCTCAGCAGTATTTTAGAGCATTATCGAATTAAGGATCCAGTATTGGATGTGGCTGACGACAACGCTGCACCAGGGCAAGACAAAAAAGGCTGTGTTGTCGTTGTGAATTATCAACGTGCTGATGCGAGTGCGCGTATACAGTTGGGAGAAACGTGGAGAGTTCAGCCGGTTGATGAACTGGTGTTAAAATTGCGGCATGAATACGGGAATAAGAGTTTGACCCTGGGATATGATCGGTAGTAGCAATACGTTTAGTGGCTTGGATGTTCGTCCCATTGGACTCAACATACCCCACGTTGAGTGAGGAATGTTGAGGTGCCTCTTATCAAGCGTTCAACCCAGACTTAAACCCAGACTTAAACCCAGACTTAAACCCAGACTTAAACCTAGGTGCCTTAAAAATACTGATACAACCTGACGCCTAAGCCAAAGAAGGTGAGCGAATCACGGCCAGTTTAGCCACCTGCATTTCTTCGTAGGTATAAGGAATACCTCCAATACCGTGTCCAGAATGTTTTAAGCCCGCGAATGGCATCCAGTCTACACGGAAGGCGGTATGGTTATTAATCATCACCGCTGCCGCATCAAGTTGGCTATAGATATGCAATGCCTTGTCGATGTTTTTGGTGAATACCGCGGCTTGGAATGCGTACATTAATGAGTTGGCTTCTGCAATTGCTTCATCCACTTCATCATAGCTATAAACACAAATAACCGGGCCGAATATTTCGGTTTTGCTAATAGTGCAATCCTTTGGTGGATTTAAT
The DNA here is from genome assembly GCA_047636495.1 of Candidatus Endobugula sp. Taxonomy (GTDB): domain Bacteria; phylum Pseudomonadota; class Gammaproteobacteria; order Pseudomonadales; family Cellvibrionaceae; genus Endobugula. The sequence continues at coordinate 27,328 of JBLILH010000004.1, forward strand.
AAAACAGTCGCTGCATAGCAGTTGTTATCTAAACGCTTAGCACCGCAAATGACTTTTGCACCGGCTTCGATGGCTTCTTGTACCCATTGATCAATACGATCGATCTCACGTGAGTTAATTAATGGACCGATTTCTGTATCGGCAGACGTAGGGTCGCCAATTTTCATGGCGCTGCCTAATGTCGCTAAACGGTTGGCAAGATCTTCAGCAATACTGCTGTGGGCAAACACTCGCTGTACCGATACACAGACTTGCCCTGCATGATAAAAGCCGCCTTTGGCGAGTAATGGGCTGGCGTCGTCTAGGTCGGCATCGGCTTCTACGATAATAGGGGCGACACCACCATGTTCTAACGCACAACGGACTCCGGGTGCCAGTTTAGACTTCAGCATCCAGCCTACAGCGGCACTACCAATAAAGCTAAAGAAGCCTACACGCTCATCGGTCACCAGTGCTGTTGCGGTGCTGCTTGAGTCAGTAACAATAGCTTGGCCATATTCTTCGGGCAAGCCTGCTTCGTGTAAGATTTTCACAAAACGTAAACAGGTAATAGGGGTTGCGCCGGCAGGTTTAATAATAAATGGGCAACCGGTGGCAAGGGCAGGGCAGACCTGGTGAACCGTCAGGTTTAATGGGTGATTAAAGGCGCTTACGGCAACGACGACACCAATAGGTTCGTGGCGAGTAAAGGCTAAGTGTCCTTCCGACGCAGGTGTAAGACCCATAGGGATTTCTTTGCCCGCATCACTGCGAATACAATCGATGCAGTTAAGCACGCCGTCAATAGCGCGGTTAACTTCAACCATTGAATCGGTAAGGGGCTTGCCGCCTTCGCGTGCACATTCTAGAGCCAATTCGTCAAAACGTTCGCGCATGATAACGGCAGTCTTTTCTAAAATACTAATGCGCTTAACTTTAGACAACCACCGACTGCGGTCACGATAAATTTCGTAAGCGGTTTCTAAAGCACGTTTAGCGCCTAATGGATCAACAGTAGAAATCGTGCCAATAACAGAACCATCGTAAGGGGATATAATCTCTTTATGATGACCAGAATCTTGTAAACCTGCGACCAGCGATGGGTAATGTTGATTCATGTGAGCTCCTGTTAATTGTACGCACTAGAGGGCGTTTAATGATGTAGTCGTTTTTTTAAAAGTAATCAATATTAGCCAATAATCCTAAGCAGCTGTTAATGTTAGCAATTTTTTATTTGCTTTTTTTCTGTAAAGCCATAGTACACCTAATGTTAGTCCAGATGTTTGCTGCAATGCAACAAGCATCTACTGGTTTGTAAAGAGAAGGCGTAATATAACCCCCTTTCGTCTCAGCTAAAGTGGGGTTTAATAGTGGTTCTCAAAAACTTGTACAAATAATATTGGTGAATAGCGCTGTCAAATAGCTCAGTTAAGCAGTTGCTTTACAACGTGGGACACACCCGAAGTAAGTAGTGTAATGTCGTCTTTTTTAGCAATAAAAGGCGGCATTAAATAAATTAGTTTGCCAAAGGGGCGAACCCAAATACCTTGTGCTACCAACATCGGTTGGATGACGCTCAGTGCAACGGCAGTCTGCAGTTCTACTACCCCAATTGCGCCCAGACAGCGAACATCACTAACACCGTTTAGCTGAATCAATGGCGACAGCTCTTCGCGCAATTGCATCTCTATGGCGTTAACGCGTTCTTCCCAAGGCGAATTAATGAGCAAATCAATACTAGCATTAGCGACGGCACATGCTAACGGGTTGCCCATAAAAGTAGGGCCGTGCATTAATATACCGGCTTCGCCGTTGCAAATGGTATCGCTCACGTCGCTCGTACAGAGTGTCGCGGCTAATGTCATCATGCCGCCAGTAATAGATTTCCCTAGGCACATTATATCGGGGCTAATAGCCGCGTGTTCACAAGCGAATAACTTACCCGTTCGCCCAAATCCAGTCGCAATTTCGTCGGCGATCAGTAGCACATCATAGCGGTCACAGAGCCGTCGTACTTCTTTTAAGTAGCGGGGGGAGTAAAAGCGCATCCCGCCAGCGCCTTGAACTATAGGCTCTACTATTACCGCCGCTAGTGACTGATGATGCTGCTCTAATTGCTGGGTGATATCATCAATATATCGATCGTCCCAGAGTGCATCGAATGTGCATTGTGGCGCTTCGGTAAAGTGCTGGGGCATTAACACATCGTTAAACAAGTGGTGCATGCCCGTGATAGGGTCGCAGATTGACATAGTGCCGAAAGTATCCCCATGGTAGCCATTCCGTAGAGACAGAAAGCGCTTTTTGCCTGTTTTTTGTTGCGAGTGCCAGTACTGTAAGGCCATCTTCATGGCGACTTCGACAGCAACAGAGCCGGAATCAACTAAAAATACTTTCTCTAAGGGTTGGGGCGTTAATGCAACCAGCTTTTTGCATAGATCAATGGCAGGTTCGTGAGTTAACCCACCAAACATCATATGGCTCATTTTTTGTGCCTGATCGTATATCGCCTGATTTAAAACGGGATGGTTGTACCCGTGTAATGCACACCACCAAGAAGACATTCCATCAACGAGCACCTGACCATCAGCTAAGTGAATATGCACACCTTGGGCACTGTCGACAGGAAAAACGGGGCCGGGATTGGTAATGGATGAGTAGGGGTGCCAGATATGTTGACGATCGAAATCGAGGTCCATGGTGCTGTGATCCATAGTACAGATGCTCTTATAAAAAAATCCTGCGAGTATAACAAAGGTGAAAATATAACAAAGGGACGATTGTAGTGAAGATGAATATTAATAAGGTTTTATATTGGCAAAATTAACAGTGCAAGACGGGAGGATATTACTGGGTGCTTTCGGTACAACACAATAATTAATGTAGTGTCTGTAGAGTGCCTATAAAGGCTAATTAGTGCACATCAATAAATGGCTCGACGCGAGGGAAAATAAAAATGGTCAGATTTGGGCGACTAGATACAGGCGTTTGTTTATTGAAAACACTCCACTTAGTGGTGCGAAGACGGCCGTGTTTATTTTTCTGCAGCAGAGTCCTATTATTGATAGGAACTAATTATTGATAGGAACTAATTATGGTTGGGCACTAATTACGCAGCGATGTCACTTACGTAGCTGAGAAAACGACGAAGGTCCGTTTTATGCGCTTGACTCATATTATGGTAAGCGATACTGATTTCTGTGTGGCGATAAGGCTTTGAGTAGTAGGTGTATGCACGAACGATGCCTCGGCATTGAATAACCGTATTATCATCTAGCATCACTTGGCATTTGGGCAGGACATTATCTTTTTGTAGATGCGGACGAATGTTGCCCGGTATCGCGACGCGCATACCGCCTTCACTAATATCTTTAACGGTTGCATACCACGGCGCGCCATATAAAGGATTGATATCACTTTTTAAGTATTTATCGTTGTTAAGTTGGAAGCGAGTGTGGTGTCGTCTCGGATGATAGTCAGTGACTATTGGCAAAAGTAGGTGGTAACAGCTGTTTTTTTCTGAGCATTGGACAACGGTGGCTTCTATATCCAGCTGTTGCCATTGTGATTGATGACGAATAATAACGGTGTATCCCACTAACGACTCAGGCACTAACATCTGTGGCGAGAACGCGTCTAAACTAAATGAGCCGGCAAAAAAATCAATACCAACAATCATGCTTTGAAAACTGCCTTTTTCACCTTTTACGAAAACTTCTAAGAGTTGGCGCTTGTCTTGTAAGTGAGTTAAATAGTGATATTTCTCAAAGCTTTTGATCCAGTCGTGATTAATCGTTGGCTCGCCACTGAAGTCATTGGCCGAGTGGCTGAAGCGATCTATAAATCGGTTAAACAATCCCATGGTATTTTTGCATCTCTTGTTAGCGCTATAAGACTGTTATCGTCAGTTCTCCATAAAACATTAGCAATGGATATGCCATTTGATATTTTTTTTTGATTTATTTTATTTATTATTTAAGTAATTGATTTTATTAAATATTTAAAATATCCTGCAGAGCACTACAACGGCCTGGACGTAGCCATAAGAGAACAAAATGACAGGCCGTTGCCTCTTATGACGTCTAGAGGAATACTTTCGCCGACAAGGTTAATTAATAGTCGGTAGAGCGGTAATTGATTTCCTTTGTGTATATAATATCTACTTTCACTACTGTCCCGTTAACGTAATGTCGTTATGCTGGGCTTGATCAGTTTTTGCTCCTTGGCAACTGCTCCTGCTTGCCCTTCTAAGTTACATCCATGTAACGATGCAAAACTGGCATACACTACTTCCATGTAGATAACTCGGTATCCAGTAAGCTATTGAAACCCCGTCATTCCGGATAAGCAAAAAACGCTTTCCGAAATGATGGGGTTGCTTGTTGATTTTTATGTCGCTTACTTACCATTACACCGCTTGTTTAGGATTGACGTAGCCTATCGCTAATTGAGCCGACGTTAACGGGACAGCAGTGATTTACTTTATAAAGTGCTTATGGCACTCCATTTACTCATCGCTGAACTAGGTCTCATGTCTACTCCCATTCTTACCGCTAGTGCTACCCATGCTCTTATGACGAAGAGCGACCATCCAGAAAAGACACTAAAGTTTAAAAAGTTACATAAGCGCTTACGCCGTCATGTTGGGCAAGCTATTGCTGAATATGCGATGATAGAAGAGGGCGATAAAGTGATGGTGTGCGTGTCGGGTGGTAAAGATTCCTATGCCATGCTGGATATTTTGCTGAACTTACAAAAAAGTGCCCCGGTTCATTTTGAGCTGGTGGCGGTTAATATGGATCAAAAACAACCGGGCTTTCCCGAAGAGATATTGCCCGAGTACTTAGAATCGTTAGGTGTGCCGTATTATATTGTCGAGAAAGACACCTACAGCGTGGTGAAGTCTGTAGTGTCCGAAGGTAAAACGACGTGTGGCGTTTGTTCGCGTCTACGTCGAGGGACTTTGTACGGGTTTGCTGAAGAGATTGGTGCGACAAAAGTTGCGCTAGGACATCACAAGGATGATATTGTTGAGACACTTTTTTTAAATATGTTTCATGGCGGTCGTTTAAAAGCGATGCCACCTAAATTATTATCGGATGATAAGCGGAATATCATTATTCGCCCGATGGCATTTTGTCGTGAGAATGACATTGAGCGCTACGCAGAATATAAACAGTTTCCGATTATCCCATGCAATTTATGTGGCTCACAAGAAAACCTACAACGCCAAAACGTTAAAGCGATGTTGCAGCAATGGGATAAGGATACGCCGGGTCGAACTGATAATATTTTTTCTGCCATCTCAAAAATATCCCCGTCCCAATTAGCCGATAAATCGTTATTTGATTTTGTTGATTTAACGATTGACCGAGTCAGTGAAGAGAAAAAACCATTACAGTTTGAAGATAATAAAGTAGTAACCGGTGGCAATCATGTGGCAGCAGTAGAGTTGTGGGCTGGCACCGGTGAGCAAGAGCAAAGCGATACAATACCCGTGGTAAACGTATAAAAAACAGTATTCGTCTACCCGCTACATTCTAGATAGCCGGTAGAGTTGGTTGGTTAACTTCAAGTTTGAAGTGCATCATCCTCTAACTATAGACCTAGCTGCTGCTTCGCATCGCTATATCCCTGTTCGATACGTTTGTTAATGGTTTTTTCCGTAAAATCGGATGCTCCTAATAAGTTTTCGGGCTCAGAATGCTGGATCATGGTTAGCTTGCTGATCTTGCTATAACTCATCAACTGTTTAAATGCCGGAGCGTCGCGTAAGTGACTATCCTTAGGCAGTGTTTCATTTAACGCATTAATAAAATCAATGTAGTCGCTGGTGCGTTGATACATTTTTATATCGAAATTCATTTTACTTTGAAATGTCATTTCAATCATTCGATCAAGTACATCCGGCATATTTTTTGGAACATTACCTTTTTGTGGAAATAGTTCTACCATTATCACTTCTTTTGTACTGTCGTCATTGCCAATATTTTCTAAGCACTTAAAAGCAGGCTTGAGTGGTGTATTAGAGAATAAGCCCCCATCCCAGTAGTAATTGTCATCAATTTTGGTCATTGGGAAAGACGGCGGAAGGCTGCCGCTAGCGACTATATGTTCGGCTCTAATACCGCCAGTTTTATTGCTGAACTCTTCGAGCAATCCCGTGGCAATATTTGTGGCAGAAATAACCACATGGGGTGCCGATGGTGAGTTAAGCTTATCAAAATCAATAATAGTGTTGAGCGTTTCGTAAAGTGGCTTAGTGTCACAAAAATGGGTGCTGCCAATAGGGTTTAAATAGCCAGCTAGAGAAGGCTTATACATGCCTGCATTGTAAGGGAGTGTCATTAATACCTGTAATGGATGGGGTACAAACGGTATATTGTTAGTGGTGAATAACTTCCATAACGATTTCAAACCTTCTACAGGGCCTTCCTTTGCTCCGGCAATAACTGCCGCTGAAAACGCACCAATAGAAACGCCACAGATTACTTCAGGAGAAAAGTCCTTTTGCTCGTAAAGTGCTTTGACTACCCCAAATTCATATGCGCCTAGTGCACCGCCACCTTGTAAAACTAAAGCGGTTACCTTTTTCTTTGTGGTCATGATGATTCCTTTATTGTTCTAGTTGAAATGTTGAATGTGAATTATACAGTGTATTGTGACAGCGTTATGACAAATGACAAATGACAAATGATACTTTATAATTTTATGGTTTTTGTATGGTTGACCGTTTAAAACAGTTTACCTAATAAAGCGGGTATTGCGGTTTCTACTCGTAAAATACGCGAACCTAGGGTGATGCCCTCACAACCAGCGGCTTCTAGCTTTTCAATTTCGTAAGGAATAAATCCACCCTCGGGCCCAATAACTAATGTGGTTTGCTGGGTGATGTCTCGTGGACAAGTATTCGTACTCGTCGGGTGTGCAACTAACGCTAGGGATTGTGCGCATAATGCAGGCAAATGATCTTCGACAAAAGGCTTAAAACGTTTTTCTAATTGTACGTTGGGTAATATGGTGTCTTTGCCTTGCTCTAAACCCAGAATTAGCTGCTCTTGGATGTTCTCTTTATATAATATTGGCGTTTGCCAATAACTTTTTTCTACTCGATAGCTGTTCAGAAAAACAATCTCTTTAACCCCCATCGTCGCACAGGTTTGTAGAATACGCTTAATCATTTTTGGACGCGGTAGGGCGACAATCAATGTGAGTGGAAGTGGGCCCGGCGGGTTTTTATTAAGGGTGACGTGTAGTTCTATAAAAGATGTGTTGAGCTGGATAATAGTCGCCGTGCCGACTTTTCCATTCAATAAGCCTACTTGTAGTTGATCGCCTTCTTTTGCTTTATGTACCGAAAGGATATGCTCGCCACGACGATCACTGATTCGCGCTAATTTTTCATTGATAAAATCACTTTTGACTAGAATCAATAAATTCATAATGAAAACGATAAAAAGACAGGGGAATAATAAAAGAGGGTTTGAATAGTATGAGGTAAGTAGCGTTGCATAAAGAATGTTGCGATATCGACGAACAGTGTTTGACGTTGTTCACCCGATATCGCTATAAAGCAATTAGTTAACCGGTTTCATATTGGTTTGCTTGCCGCAGATATAAGCGCCTTGAAGCTTTTTAAATACCGCCTTAGGCATATCTTTAGGTAGGTCAACCGTAGAATAGTTGTCGCTAATTTTAATAGAGCCAATAAACTTGCTGTCCATGTCCGCTTCGTTAGCAATTGCGCCAACGATATTGCCCGGCTTAACACCATCTTCACGACCAATTTCGATACGATAGCTATTCATATTGGCATCATTGTGTTCTTTCTTTTTGCGGCGAGGACTGCTATCGCTAGCCGATTCACTTCGGTTATTGCTGCGGTCATTGGTTCCGCGACGCGGGCGGTCATTGCGATTATCTTTACGATCACCACGTGGACGTTCATTAGAAAACTCAGTATTTCTCTGGAAATCTTTCTCTGAAACAAATAGTGGCTGACTCCCCTGGGCAAGGTAGGCCAATGCTGCTGCGATTGATTCAATGGAATGATCATTTTCCTGAATCGATTGGTTGATAATATCGTGATAAATATCTAGGTCTTTATGAGCAATAGTTTCTTCAATGCGCTGTTTGAAAGTTTCCGCACGTTTTTGATTCACATCATTGGCGCTAGGAACATCCATTGGTTCAACAATGCTATTGGTAGCGCGCTCAATGGCACGTAACAAGTGACGTTCACGACTAGTCACAAATAAAATAGCATCACCAGAACGTCCAGCTCGGCCTGTACGCCCGATACGGTGAACATAGGATTCCGTGTCTAGAGGGATATCATAGTTAATAACATGACTGATGCGTTTAACATCTAAGCCACGTGCTACTACATCGGTAGCGACTAAAATATCTAAAGTGCCTTTTTTGAGTTTATCAACAATATTTTCTCGTTGATTTTGCGCAATATCCCCATTTAATGCCGCAGCGCTATGCCCGCGAGCAGACAGTTTTTCTGCCAATTCAATGGTGGCGACCTTAGTGCGGACAAAGACAATCACACCGTCAAAGTCTTCCACTTCTAATATGCGAGTAAATGCGTCGAGTTTCTGGTTGCGATTCACAATTGAAAAACGCTGGCGAATAGTGGGTGCTGTCGACGTTTTGGTCTCGATCTGAATGTGCTTAGGGTTAACTAAGTACTTATCAGCCACTTTTTTGATTTCTTTTGGCATTGTTGCAGAAAAGAGCGCGATCTGACGATCTTTAGGGGTATGTTCAAGAATCCACTCTACGTCATCAATAAAGCCCATGCGAAGCATTTCATCGGCTTCATCCAATACCAAAGCTTGAAGTTGATCAAGCTTAAGGGTTTTACGACGAATATGGTCCATTACACGACCTGGTGTGCCGACAATAATCTGTGTGCCACGCTTTAGTTGACGAAGTTGATTGTCGTAAGATTGGCCGCCGTAAATTGGCAGGACAGAGCAATTAAGGTAACGTGAATAGGTTTGAAAAGCTTCAGCTACCTGAATAGCAAGCTCGCGTGTGGGGGCAAGTACTAGTAACTGCGGGTATTTCTTATTAGGATCGATTTTGGCCAAAAGAGGTAGCGCAAACGCAGCTGTTTTACCGGTACCTGTTTGAGCTTGGCCTAGTAAATCTCGGCCCTCTTGGATTACCGGTATACTCGCCGCTTGAATAGGAGAAGGAGTTTCGTAGCCAAGCTCGACCAAGGTCTTTAAAATCTCTTCTGGAAGATTAAGCTGACTAAATGATTCTATAATGGGTGTTTCGGATGATGTCATGATTACCTGCAGATTGTCTCCCAAACGGAGATGGGGAATAAAAAGCGCACATTATAACAGATGGTGGATCTTTATGCGGTACTTTTTATGCAAGCCTTGATACTCGCTCTTACCATCATTTATATGCATCTGCTCGATATCTTTTATCAGTCGATATAGTGTTTTTGTACGCAGATTAACGCATTTTCAAAGGGTTTCATCATCTGCTGTTATGGGTGGGTTGTGGTTGGCATCGTAAGACATCAGGTTATGTAAAGGGTTGTTTAATAGATTATAAAAAAAATGGCTTATTCTTCATCCAGCTGCGTTTTCTTGCTGCTGAAAGCGTATTCAATAAACTCCAGTGATCGATAACAAGCCTCGGGAGCTAAAAATGAGTTTCGCATCAGAGTGTCAACCATTTTTCCTGAAGGGCAATACAGCAGATATGGCTGTTGGCATGACTATTAGTGATAAGTCTTAAGGGGTGATTATGTCCGGTAAACTTACCCAGACAGTGTTTCATTTCGTTATCTTTGCATTGGTTGTGATTGGAAGCAGTAAAACGATGAATTCTATGAAAAAAAGCGTCAAAAACACCTGTGGGCAACGCAGTGTTGTTAGAAGATATTAGCCATCAGTTAAAAAAATAGCCGACACGCCACTAGACATAAAAAAGCCCATAACTGTCTAGAATTTTTTATGTCTGGTGTATCCTGCACGAATGATTGCAGGTAAAGCTTTACTCGCTACGAGCGGTAATTTCAAGCAGGTGATAGCCAAATTGTGTTTGAACTGGGCCGTGAACCGTGTCAAGAGCTTCGTTAAAAACGACCTTATCAAACTCGGGGACCATTTGACCTTGGGTAAACTCACCTAAGTCTCCGCCCTTCGCACCCGAAGGACAGCTGGAATGCTGCTTGGCGACGTCAACAAAATTAGCTCCATCCACTATTTCTTGCTTCAACGTATTACATTGCTCTTCGCTATCAACCAAAATATGTCTTGCGCTTGCACTAACCATAATAATTTTCCTGTATAAGTATATTCAAAAACCATTGCAATTGGTCCACCCGAGAGGATTCGAACCTCTGGCCTGCCCCTTAGGAGGGGGCCGCTCTATCCAGCTGAGCTACGGGTGGATATAACATGATCTTGCCGTGTAAGGACTTATTCTATGTTTTTATAGACATTAAGAAAACTTTTTTTATTCCTTGTTTTTAATTACACCATTTGCAATTCTTGCTGTCATAGTGTCAAGTGTAACTCAATACCATTCCCTAATGCCCACAGGATGACGATGTTAGATACTAAACCTTTATTAATAAATACTGATTTCCCTGCGATTAAGCGCGGGGTGACAGACACTTTACAAGTTAATTTGGGATATTTATGTAACCTTAGCTGTACCCATTGCCATGTTAATGCGGGTCCTACGCGTACTGAACTTATGTCTAAAGACAGTATCGATGAAGTGCTGGCCTATATTGATAATCATGCTATTCATACCTTGGATCTTACCGGTGGTGCTCCAGAGATGAACCCACATTTTAAATACCTGGTAACGGAGGCGAAAAAACGCAATGTGCAAGTGATAGACCGTTGTAACTTAACGATTTTACAGGAGCCAGGTTATGAAAATATGGCCACTTTTCTTGCTGAGAATAAAGTGACTATTATCGCATCACTACCATGTTACGCCGAGCAAAACGTGAACGAGCAACGGGGGAAAGGCGTTTTTCAAGAATCGATTGATGCGCTAAAAAAATTAAATGCATTGGGCTATGGAAGACAGGATTCTCTAAGATTAGATTTGGTTTACAATCCCAACGGCGCATTTTTGCCACCCAATCAGCAGATATTAGAAAAAGATTATAAAACCGGCTTGTTTGACGAACATGGGGTTGAGTTCAATCAATTGTTAACCATTACCAACATGCCGATCAGTCGCTTTGGTGGTATGTTGCTAGCCAAAGGTAAGTACCACGAATACATGCAGCTGCTGAAGGATAACTTCTCTGACAATAATTTATCATCCTTGATGTGCAAGTCGTTGATCAGCATTGACTGGGAGGGTTATGTATATGATTGTGATTTTAATCAAATGTTGGACATGCCGTTAGAGTATCGTTCAACTCAATTGTCAACGATTGCAAGCGACAAGACCCGAACCCATTTACGTGATTTACTAGATGACGATATGCGCGGTAAGCCCATCGTTACTGGCGAGCATTGTTATGGTTGCACCGCTGGGCAGGGAAGTAGTTGTGGTGGTGCTCTAGAATAACCTTGCAAATACGATAGCGCCTTATGATTCATTTAAGTATCATTATTCCTGTGTTAAACGAAGCTCGGACGGTTGTTAAGTGTTTAGAAAAGCTGCAGGCAATGGCTGATTTTTATCCGCACTATAATATTGAAATTATTGTAGTCGATGGAGGCAGTGTCGATAATACTTTGGCGCTGGCAAAGCCACTAGCTGATCAGGTTATTAGCGCCCAAAAGGGCCGAGCAAAGCAAATGAATAGTGGCGCTAAAAATGCGGCCGGTAACTATTTATTGTTTTTACATAGTGATACTGACCTGCCATTTTCGAGTGACATTTCTACTAGTAAAAATAGAGTCAGTACTTTTCCTTTTATTCATTGCGACGAAAAAGTGCAATGGGGATTTTATCCGATAAGCTTGAGTGGCAAACATGTTTTTTTTCGTGTTATCGAAACAATGATCAACTATCGTTCCCGTATAACATCGGTTGCTACTGGTGACCAATGCCTGTTTGTTGAGCGTGCCTTATTCTTTAAAGAGGCAGGTTATAGTAATCTTCCATTAATGGAAGATGTAGAGTTAACAAAGCGTCTACGAAAAAAATATAAACCCTACATCGCCTCTTCGTGCGCGATTACTGACAGCCGTCGATGGGAAAGACGCGGAATTATTAAGACTGTCTTATTAATGTGGTATCTGCGTGGACTGTATTTTTTAGGGGTATCCCCGTTATCGCTCGTTAAAAAATATTACTGATAAAAAATTATAAAAGATACTATTAAAAAATGTCATATACGCTATTGGTTATGAGCAAATCTCCTGAATTAGGGCGTGTAAAAACGCGTATGCAACCTCACTTAACGCAAAGTCAGTCATTACAACTACACATTATGCTGGCTCAGCATGTGTTGCCTATTTGGAGTAATGTCAAATCTTTATCCATGGAACTATGGATAGGTGGTGATATAGAAAGTTTTAAGCAGAAAGTGATTTTCCCCTTAAGTGATGCGACATTACTAAATAATGATTTTTCTAACGTCGCTATCTATTCTCAACCACAAGGCGACCTAGGCTCGCGTATGGCACATGCTGTAAGGTCTGCATTTTCCCGCGGTATTTTAGGTGTGTTTCTAGTAGGAACAGACTGTCCTTTTATCGATGAAAATTATCTTTTACAGGCCATTCAACAGTTAGAAAAAAACGATGTAGTACTGGGTCCCGCAAATGATGGCGGCTATGTGTTGATGGGATTAAAAAAATATCATCCTGCGTTATTTGATAATATTTCTTGGGGAACATCGACAGTATTGGAAGACACTAAGCGTGCTATTAATGAAGTGGCATTCAGTAGCCACTTACTATCTTCTTTGTCAGACATAGACGTACCGGACGATTTACACCTGCTTGCAAAAAAAATATCCTTCCCCAATCATTACTAAGCCAGTAGAGCAACAATATCTTTTTCTGATGCGAGTGTTGATGTCTAGTGTAAATCAGTTTGTATTAAGAATTGTGCTTGTAACTGTGCTGATATGCTCCTAGTTCCGCATAAAAAATATCATCTAATGGTTTAAATGTTAGTCAAACGAAAGTGTCAACAGAAGAGGGCTCCTTTATACTTTGGCGACACTATTGTAAGCACGTATTGACTGTTTATTGCCTTTGGCAGTGTATATATCCGACTGTCTATTACCACCCTTCAACAAGAAAATAAGTTGCTCGTAGGTCTTTTGCCCTCGAGAAATGAGTAAGCCATTCGTTTCGTTAAGTTGTTTGCAGCGGTTAATGTTGTTATTGACTTCTTGCCATTTCTTTGATATTTCAGGCCGCTCAAACGATTCTACAAACTCGCTCCACTGGCTCTCATCCGCGACTTTATATAATGAGACTAACCACTGCCGCCTGATGTTAGCATGATGCTTTAGTTGGTCTAGCAGAGGTGTTTTCTTACTTAAAATATCATCGAGTGATTGATAATTTTTTTGCTTCAAAACCGCTTTCTCATGCTCAAGAAGTCCCATTAGCTGTTGGCTAACCGTTTTGTCCTTGTCAACCATGATTTGCATGGCTTCTAGGCTTTGTTTTTTAGTGTCTTCATCCATTTTACTTTGGATGTTCTCTGATTTATTAGCGGTTATCGAATTCTGTGCTTTGTTCATAAATCCATCCTACAGAGTAAGCGGCAAAAATTGCCCCGACAATCAAAATAGATGTCTTAACTATTTATAAGCAAAATCAATACCATCTTGGCGCTAAAGGGCCTCACTAATGTATTTTTAGGAGTCATTACTATGTGCGAAAGCATTTTTTGGTGGGCGCTGTAGTCGTTCGAGAGACAGCAAGAACGATAGTTAGGGAGGGGGGGGGATGTTCGGGACACTTTAGTTAAGAGTAAGACAGAAACAACATTGAAGTGTGATTCAAGGGTTGGAAAAATGGCTGCTCATTAAACTATTATTATAGTCGGTCAGGCTCTTAAATTAGCCACTCAAGAGTGCTTCTTGACCAAGCATTTTTTCTGCTATGCGATGACTGTTTACCTCATAACTACCATTGGCAATCTGCTGCTTAATTTGCTCAACCTTAGGTTTGTCGATGCCATCAGCAGCCACTATTTTTGTCTCAAGACGTTCAATTTTCTGCGCTTGAGCGCTAAGCTGGACGTTTTTCTCCACGCCAGCGCTACTGGAAGCAGGCGTTGTCTGTGACTCCGCTGGGCTTGACGCCTCGCTGGCATTGCTTTTCTGCCTAGTGAGGCTCGCACTGCTGTTAAGATCATTGCTGGGCTGGATAACCATAATCACTCTCTATAAGATAAACTTTTCGTTAAATATAATATTTCTTCTTTGTAAAGGTATCGGCCATACCCTCTGTTACTTTAGTGCAGCTTGAATATTATTTTACTATCGCTTTATATTTATCAGCATAAAGACGGCTAATCCCGAGGATACCCGCATCGGTATCGGTTATAGTGAGTTGCAATAAGCAGGAGCACTACATAATAACCTCGACCGTGTTTGTCCCTATTACTCTAGTGCGAATAACACGGGAAGAGCGTACATTTTCAACGTCGATTTGTTCGCCTTTTTGCCCATCATTCAGCGCTATACCTGATGTCATTACGGTCAACGCACCCATTCTAGCGGCAATGTTTACTTTATCACCTTTCTTGATAAGTTCCGCAGGCTCTATTTGATATGAGTAAATGGGCTTGCCCTCCCTCACAGACCGCTTGAGTTTTTGACCCAATACGAATGACTTATCGGAAATGTAACCCTTGCGTAATTTTTGTGTATTTTTGATCACATGTCTGATATCACTATCTCTGACTATATGATTTTTGGGTAAATTTTTATTGACGACAAGCACTGACTTGGTTGCCGATATTCGGTGTTTCGTATAAATTGACCAAGAGTGAGATCCACGACAACTCACCTTTACGGAGGTCAGGCCTTTTAATCGTGTGTTTTGGTTATGGCTAAACGTCAATGGTTTGTCGCATTCTCTAAGTTTAGCGCGCGAGTTCAGGGGGAAACTATAAATCGTCACTTGTTTATTTGAAGAATACGATGGTTGCTTATCTATTATTTGTTGTAAGTAAGCTTTTGCCGAGTTGACCAATACTTCAACACTGACATTATCTTGCGCATATCCTGGCTGAGCAAGAAAAAACAGTAAGAAAATACACAAAAAATTACCTGATTTCATATTCTTCGCCTATGCTTTTGTTACATTCGTTTCATTGTGCGAATTATGCCAATAAATTGCGATCAATGGTTACTTGCGATTAATTGACGTTTGTTATTTACTTAGCAACTAATATGCCGATAGCGACAATGATTTAGTATAGAGTAGAAAAGTGATAAAAAGAGAGGAAAATCTATGGCAAGCGTAATGGATTCTGTCAACCAGAGAACGCAATTAGTGGGTAAAAATAGGTTGGAGTTACTCCTGTTTCGGTTAGGTACTAAGCAGGTTTATGGGATTAATGTATTTAAAGTAAAGGAAGTGCTTCAATGTCCACCGTTACACCAAATTCCGCAACGACACAAAGTGATTCGAGGAGTGGCGCATATTCGTGGCGCTACGATACCCATCATGGATATGAATCTCGCTATTGGACAGCCTGCTGTTGATAATATAGAAGAGAGTTTTGTTATTATTACGGAATATAATGGGTCTACGCAGGGTTTCTTGGTTCAGGCGGTAGAGCGCATTGTTAATACTAACTGGGAATCTATTCATCCGCCACCAAAGGGCTCTGGAGATGAAAATTACTTAACGGCGGTGACTAAGTTAGATAACCATCTTGTGGAAATCATTGATGTTGAGAAAATCTTAGCGGAAGTGTCGCCTTTAGATGAGTCAATTAGTGAAGGTATTATTGAGGACGGTATTTCAGAACGGGTTATTAAAAAGCATGTATTGATCGCGGATGATTCAACCATTGCTAGAAAGCAAATTCAGCGTGTTGTTGAGCAAATGGGCATCAAAACCACTTTGAAAAATGATGGCCGCCAAGCATTGGATTATTTGGAAGGCCTTGTCGCAGAAGGTAAAGATCCAAATGAAGAACTGGTATTAGTTATCTCAGATATTGAGATGCCTGAGATGGACGGTTATACTTTTACCGCCGCTGTTCGAGATAATCCGAAGCTAAAAGATTTACATATTATCTTACATACATCATTAAGCGGTGTATTCAATGAAGCAATGGTTAAGAAGGTAGGGGCCGATGATTTCTTGTCGAAATTTAACCCTGATTTGTTGGCACAACGACTAAACGATCGTATACATCAACTTACTGGTGAGCTTCTCATCGAAGAGTGAGTTGTTTATATCGAGCGCACTCACTTCGCTATACCTAGCGTATTACATTGAAATTGAGATTATAAGTGGGTAGTATCTTGTCGAACAAAATGAATAATTTGTCCGAAGATTGTCTGGATTTTAAAGCTTTTTGTGATTTCTTGCAAAATGCTAGCGGTATTACGCTAACACCAGGGAAATCTTATCTGGTCTCTGCACGCATTCGTAATATTATGGTTGAGCATCAACTACAGGACCTGTCGGCTCTCATCAAAGCACTTAAAAATGATCAACGTCTGCATCAAGAAGTCGTTGATGCTATGACTACAAACGAAACGTTTTGGTTTAGGGATGATTACCCGTTCCAGTACTTCACTAAAACACTATTGCCTATTTGGACAAGTTTAAAAAATAAAGAGTCATCGATAAAGATATGGTCTGCAGCCTGTTCTTCAGGGCAGGAGCCTTATTCGCTCGCCATGTTATGCGAAGAATATAAGGCGACCAGGTCATTTAATAAGCGGGTAGAAATTTTAGCGACGGACTTATCCAACACCATATTAAAAAAAGCCAAGTTAGGCCAGTTCGATAAGCTATCTATTGTTAGAGGCTTATCACAACAGCGATTAGACAAGTTTTTTTCCCCAAGCCATCATCATCATTGGCAAGTGAACAACGAGCTAAAGCGTTATATTCAATTCAGATCGTTAAATTTGTTAGAGCCCTACAGTGGTCTGGGTAAATTCGACATCATTTTTTGTCGCAATGTATTAATCTATTTTACCCGTGAGACAAAAACAGATATTTTAAAGCGAATGCATAGTTGCTTAAAGCCCGGTGGTTTTTTGTGTCTAGGATCGTCAGAAAGCCTAGCGGGCTCTAAAGATCTATTCTCAATGGTTCACTGTAAGCCTGGTATCGTTTACCAAGCAAAATAGCGGTTTTTCTTCCCCCCCCCCCATTTTATTAGCCAATCGTTGATGCGTTAAGCGGTAAGTGCTTGCCGCTACTTACATTTTTACATCTCTCTACCCCCTCCTTCAATTTTTAAAGCTGATATAAAACAACAGCTTGAATTAATGGCATGGTAGTTGCATCTGTTTATTATAGAAAAAATGATAAATTAACAAAGATAATAGGCAGTGTAATGGCAATTAATTTTAGTAGTGCGTTGGGTGTACATGAACAAGCGTTACGACTACGTTCCGATCGAGCGGCCTTGATCGCAGATAATTTAGCCAATGCCGACACCCCTGGCTATAAAGCAAAGGATATCGATTTTAAAGCCGTTTTAGGTGGGCAAGTTCAAATGAATGCCACGGGATCAAAAATGCAGGCGACTCATGCTCAGCACTTTGCCATTACCAACGGCGGTGGGTCTTATGGTGAAGAATACGACATGTTATATCGTACGCCACAACAGCCATCGATTGATGGTAATACAGTAGAAGAACAGATAGAAAATGCAGAATATATGAAAAATAGTCTAGCATTTGAAGCGAGCTTTAATTTTTTAGATGGTAAATTTAAAAAATTAGCCTCTGCCATTAAAGGTGAGTAGTGAGAGTGTCAAATTCCACCATTGCTAATAAATATGTAAATAGATAATCAGATAAATAAGCCAATAGGTAGTAAAAAAGAGGTGATTTATGTCATTAGATAGTGTTTTTTCAATAGCCGGATCGGGTATGAATGCCCAAAGTTTACGTCTCAATACGACGGCCAGTAACTTAGCTAACGCTGATGCTGCGGGGTCAAGTATTGAAGACACCTACAGAGGTCGACACCCTGTCTTCGCTGCTCTCAAAGACACCCTAAATATGGATCGCAACGGCAACGCTGGCGTCGGTGTAGGGGTACTAGGTATTGTAGAAAGTAACGCACCACTGCAGCCCCGCTACGAACCTAATCATCCATTATCTAACGAAGAAGGTTATGTTTTTTACCCTAACGTTAATGTAGTAGAGGAAATGACGAATATGATTTCAGCTTCACGTTCCTTTCAGATTAACGTAGAAGTCATGAATTCAGCTAAACAAATGATGCAGCGGACACTATCTCTAGGCAAGTAGCGACTCGGTAAATAGTCGTTAGGTGCAAAGCCCTTTGATGAGCAGTCTTAGAGACTGGGTGGCCCAGTAAATAATTTTTAGTATTAAGCGCAGCGGTAGTACTTTTAAATAATGTTGTAGTGTCTTCGTGTAGCTATGACGTTCTGACGAATGAGAGAGTAGTATGATTAATTCTATTGCAGATAATAGTTTTTTAAATTCACTGGGTGTGCAAACCCGTAAGGAAGAAGAGGTTGCGGCTGCGGAAGCCTCGGGCGACGAACTCGGGCAAACGGCATTTTTAGAATTAATGATTACTCAAATGGAAAATCAAGATCCATTAAGCCCACAAGAAAATTCAGATTTTATTGCGCAATTAGCTCAATTCAGTTCGGTTGAAGGTTTGGAGCGTTTAAATACAAATTTTGATAGTTTTACTAGCAGCTTTATTTCGAATCAAGCGCTGCAGGCATCTTCCTTGGTTGGACGTTCTGTCTCCGTGCCTTCAAGTGAAGCCGCGTTATCCGAAGGCGGTTTTGTCGGCGGGTCGATTGATCTTCCTGCGTCAACGACGAGTATGTCAATGGGAATTTATAACAGTCAAGGTACTTTAGTCGAACAAATTCCGATGGGCGCGCAATCAGCGGGTGATATTATTTTTCGTTGGGATGGTAATCGTATGGAAGTTAATGGCGAATTGTCTGCTTGGGAGTCAGAAAATCCTATTACGTCGGGCGATTATAGTTTTGAAGTCATAGCGACTCAAAACGGTGAGCCAGAACAGTTATCAACGGCACTAACCGCGAACGTTAACAGCGTGACATCGGGCGCCAATGGGCAGCTTATTTTAAATTTATCAGGTTTAGGTGCTGTTAGCATTAATGACGTTAAACAGTTTAACTAATAAATAATATCCACTTAATTATTACTCATCAAGCAGTGTAGCTGGAGAAAAATATGCCTTTTAACGTAGCACTCAGTGGTATTCGCGCGGCAAACAGTGATTTACGTGTCACGGGTAATAATATTGCCAATGCGTCAACAACAGGGTTTAAACAATCACGCACAGATTTTGGCGATATCTATTCGTCTTCTGCTTTTTCAGGGCTTAACCAAGCGGGCAGCGGTGTGAGGGTGCAAGACATTGCTCAACAATTTACGCAGGGCAATATTTCATTTACTGAAAATGCTTTAGACTTATCGGTTAGTGGCTCAGGTTTTTTTGTGACAAGTTTCGGGGGCGATCAAAGTTTTACTCGAGCGGGTACATTTGGTTTAGATCAACAAGGGTTTATTGTTAATAATAATGATGCAAGGTTACAAGGCTTTGGTGCTGACTCAAGTGGTAACATCAGCGGGCTTATTGATGATATACAAATACAAACCACTAATATACAGCCAACAGCCACTACTGGGGTTGACATTGGATTAAATGTAGATTCTAGAGAAGCAGTCATTCAGACAGCAGGAACACGTTATCTTTCATCTGGTGGTGTTGCAAGAGCAGACGTAAATGGTTATGCGGCGCAAAGTTTAAGCTTTACTAACCCTGATGGAGCAACGGTCACTTTTAACTCGCTAGCATCGGATAATACATTTGATACAGTGAGTACACTGAACGGTTTATCGGGTGTGACAGCAACGTCAGAGTCTAGTGCTACGCTTTCTACTTGGAGTAACGGCTTAAACGTGACTATTAATGGGGCGACAATCACTAATACCGGTATTAATCAAACAACCGCAACAGATATCACCAATCTACCCGGATTAACTGCCACTTACGATGCAGGTGCTGGCACGATTAGCGTCGTGTCTACTATCGGCGATTTAGTTTTCGGCGCAACAGGAAGCGGTGGTGCTGATCAGTTTTTGAGTGTTACGGGGTCATCTGGTTTGCCACAAACCTTAGAGTTTGACGGGGCTGGTGATTTGGTGACGACAGGAAATCTAGGCGTTTCGGGTATCCTGACTGCTGGCACCGCTTTAGCAGTAGTACCCTTAACGCTGAGTAGCTCAAATACTTTTAAGGGGAACTTTACTGGGGACACATTGGTGCAAAGTTCATCGGGTAACTTTACCGCTGCTGCTGCTGCTGGCACTTTGCTCGCTGATTTAACAACTGCAGGTGCGACAGATTATGATTTTAATATTACCGTTGATGGCACGCCATCTGCTGCAAATATCAGTGTAACACCCGGCACTTATGCAGATGAAGATGCCGTTGCAGCTGAATTGCAGGCCCAAATTGATGCAGATGCGTCCCTAAACGGACTGGGTATTACGGTTGCATATGATACCGATCATTTTGTATTTACTTCATCTAATACGACCGGGTCAGCCTCTACAGTAGCCGTAACCGCTGTTAACGTAGGTGCCGGCACAGGCTTAGGTATTACAAGTGGTACCGCAACTCCGGGAACGGACTCATTGGCGGCGCCTTTAGTGCAAAGTTCATCGGGTAACTTTACCGCTGCTGCTGCCGCTGGCACTTTGATCGCTGATTTAGCCGCTGCGGGTGCGACAGATTATGATTTTAGTATTACCGTTGATGGCACGCCATCTGCTGCAGATATCAGTGTAACACCTGGCACTTATGCGGATGAAGATGCTGTTGCAGCTGAATTGCAGACCCAAATTGATGCAGATGTAAACCTAAACGGGCTTGGTATTACGGTTCTGTATGATACCGATCATTTTGTATTTACTTCACCTAGTACGACAGGATCAACTTCTACGGTAGCCGTAACCGCCGTTGGCATGAGCGCTGGCACAGGTCTAGGGATTACTGGTGGTTCACCAACCGCAGGAACGGATGCAAATGCTTACGATTTTAGTATTGCTATTGATGGCCTAGCTTCAGCTGCCAACATCAGTTTGCCTGTGGCAAACTATGCAAATTATGACGCAATGGCGACAGCTTTACAGGTAGCTGTTAATGCCGACGTGAATCTTTCTGGTGTGACAGTGACTTATGATACGGACCATTTTGTCTTTACCTCGCCTTCCGATACAGGTGTTGCCTCAACGGTCGCTATAACGGCTGCTGGAGCCAATGCTGGAACGGGCTTAGGCATTACTGGCGGCGCAGCAACAGCGGGCAACGACACAGGGACTTACGACTTTAGTATTACTGTCGATGGTGTAGATTCCACGACAGATATCAGTTTGCCAATAGCAGATTATGCAAGCTACGATGATCTGGCAACGGCGCTAGAAACAGCGATTAACGGGGACACTAGCATTGAGGATGTGAGTGTTGTCTTTGATACCGATCACTTTGTATTTACCTCTGGCACTACAGGTACCACCTCAACGGTGGCATTAACCGCTGTTGGTGCTAGTGTTGCAGATTTGGGGATTGGAACTGGTACCGCTACCGCAGGCGTGACAGATATAACAGTCGGTGGACTTATCACTTTAGCGTTAGACGAAGGTTATACGCTCACAGATAATTCAGGTACGCCAATATTCATTAATGCACCAGTCAGTTTTGTAAATAATGGTTTTGACCCAAGGTCGCCAGACACATACAACCATTCAACGTCGGTGACGCTTTATGACAGTTTGGGTAACGCCCATGTGATGCAACAATACTTCATTAAACAGCCTTATGATCCCGCCAATTCGGCAACCTTTGCCAACCATTGGGAAATGGCAGTACAAATTGATGGTGAAAATGTGGGCGACCCCATTATTTCTGCGCCAACCACCCCAACAGTGGCTACTTTCGACGTGTTCTTTACTCCAAACGGGACCTTGGATCCCGCGCTGTCGGATTCGTTTTTGATATCTAACTGGACGCCGATTGATGCGGATGGTAATGCGATAGGCGCCTTAGGTCCATTAAATGTTGCTGCGGGTGGTTCTACGCCGGTTGCTGATCCAGCAATTAATTCCAATTTTGAAATCAATATGGATGATTCCACTCAAGTGGGTAGCGAGTTTGAAGTGCGTTCGTTAGACCAAAATGGTTCTACAACAGGACGACTCGTAGGAATAGATGTCGATGACTCGGGTATTATATTTGCGCGTTATACTAATGGTGAAAACGAAGTGTTGGCGCAAGTCGCGCTTGCTGATTTTTCTAACTCCCAAGGTCTTCAAGCAGACGGAGACTCATCTTGGGTGCAAACATTCAAATCAGGTGAGCCAATTATCGGCGGGCCCGGTACAGCATCACTAGGACTTATTCAATCAGGCGCTTTAGAAGATTCGAATGTCGACTTATCAGAACAGTTAGTTAATTTGATTATTGCCCAGCGTAATTTTCAGGCTAATGCAAAAACCATCGAGACTGCTGACACCATTACACAAACCATTATTAATCTTCGATAAGAATATAAAGCGGTGAAATACCGCTTTATATTCAGTTTCGATACCGAAAATATTGTGTATCATCTTACCTACGACACATATTCAGCTACTTAGTTATTAGATCATTGCTGTCCCGTCAACTATTTTCCAGTCATGCTGAACTTGATCCGATATCCCGCAATGCCTTAAAACACCGTATTCGGGATTGGCACAAGCGCTGCCCGGAATGACAAGATGAAATGATCACTTTTATGTCTGTACGCATTGTTTGTAGTGGTCTGTTTTTTCTCAGATGTTTTGTTCGTTGATACCCAAAAGTCAATGAGACCGTCGTGCTACAAAATATATCATTAAGTTCTTTCGATTCTCTACCCCAGCACACCTTCTTTGGTATTGATTTATTTCGGTGATTTTTGGCGCCTTTCTGGCACTTTTCTTGCTGCATTCTAACTGTCATCCTAACCGCCAAAAAATTAGCAGGTTAAAAAATGGATAAAGCACTTTATATTGCAATGTCAGCAGCAAAAAATAATATGTTGGGCCAAGCTATTCGTTCGAATAACTTGGCCAATGTTAATACCACCGGCTTCAGAAGTGATTTTGAGCAAGCACGTAGTATGGGTGTTTATTATGGAGACGGAATGCCGACTCGTGCATTTGCGTTGACTGAAACACCACAAACTGACTTTAGTGAAGGTGCGCTAATGCAAACTGGACGAGATCTAGATGTGGCCATTAAAGGACGTGGCTTTATTGCGGTACAGTCGGCCGACGGAAGAGAGGCGTACACCAGAGCAGGCAGCCTATACGTCGATAGTGTAGGTGCACTCCGTACAGGCAATAATCTGCCGGTACTGGGCAATGGAGGACCTATGGCGATTCCTGAATTTCAAACACTTGAAATTGCCCAAGATGGCATTGTAAGCGTTGTCGCTAAAGGCGAAGCCCCTGATAATTTAATTCAAGTAGACCAGATTAAATTAGTTAATCCCGACGAGTCAACGCTAAAAAAAGGCAAAGATGGGTTGTTATATGCCGATGTTGATATCGATGCTGATATCAACATTGTATTAGTATCGGGCTCTTTAGAAGGAAGTAACGTTAATCCAGTCAATGAGCTCACACATATTCTAACACTGGCAAGACAGTATGAAATGTCAATAAAATTGATGAAGACAACGGAAGAAAATTCCCAGGCATCGGCTCGATTATTGCAGAGTAATGGTTAACTAATCAATTATTTAAACAGTTAAGAGGCTATTATGAATCCCGCTCTCTATATTAGTAAAACAGGGCTATCGGCGCAAGATAGGCAGTTAACCTCGATATCAAACAATTTAGCCAACGCATCAACGATTGGCTTTAAGCGCGATAGAGTTAATTTTGAAGATTTGTTGTATCAAGTGCAGCGGCAACCCGGTGGACAATCGTCGCAAGATACACAGCTGCCTTCGGGTCTTCAGTTGGGTACAGGGGTACGTGTTGTTGCCACCCAAAAACAATTTACCGGTGGTAGTTTACAGGTCACTGAGCAATCACTTGATTTGGCCATTAATAATCGAGGTTTCTTCCAGATTCAATTGCCATCAGGTGAAACTGGATATACTCGCAATGGTCAATTTCAGATAAGTTCCAACGGTGAATTGGTCAACTCTAATGGTTTTCTAGTGCAGCCTTCTATTGTGGTTCCCGAAAATACAAACAATATCACTATTAGTCAAGATGGGATTGTTTCGGCGAGTATTTTAGGCACTCCTGCGCCCCAAGAGTTAGGGCAAATAACCTTAACTGATTTTATTAACCCTTCGGGCCTACAGTCTTTAGGTGGAAATATTTTTGTTCAAACCGCTGCCAGTGGTGACCCTCAAACCGGCGCTGCGGGTGAAGGTGGTTTAGGCTCTATTGTTCAGGGTTCATTAGAAAATTCCAATGTAGATATTGTAGAAGAAATGGTTAATATGATTACGACACAGCGCGCGTACGAAATGAATTCAAAAGTGGTTTCAACCGCTGATCAGATGCTGCAATTTATATCACAAAATTTATAATTTTTTATCTTCTCAAAGGTCAAAAAGATGATGACAAAGTATATTTTATTCAAAGTGTGCGCAATGTTTACACCCATATTATTAGTCTCGTGTGTGCCTGATAATGCTAGGCCTGGTGACCCTGAATATGCCCCTGTGATTCCCGCGACAGCACAAGTATCTAAGCCAAATAACGGGAGCTTATTTCAAGAGAATCAAGGGTTGTCATTATTTGGCAATACCAACAGCCATAAAATAGGCGATATAATAACGATTATTTTAGACGAAAAAACTATATCTTCTAAAACTACGGCTGTCGATATTAAGAAAGAATCTTCAGTTTCATTACTGGAGAATGGCAACCAAACTATCTTTGGGCGCGACGCCACAAAAACAGCCCCCATCATAGGAAATCTCACTATCCCTCTTAACGCTAATCAAGACCGCGCTTTTACTGGCGATGCCTCTGCTGATCAAAGTAATAGCCTGCAAGGAAGTATTAGCGTCAGTATCGTTAATATACAACCTAACGGTAACTTTATCGTTAGAGGCGAAAAGTGGATGACACTGAACCGTGGGGAGGAATATATTCGTGTAAGCGGCATTCTGCGTAAAGAAGATCTCTCTTTAAATAATACAGTATCTTCAACAAAACTGGCGAACGCCAGGATTTCATATAGCGGCACGGGCGATTTAGCTAATTCACAAAAAATGGGTTGGTTAGGACGATTCTTTAATAGTGTTATTTGGCCTTTTTAGTGATTATTATGCGTAATAAAAATTATTTTATAACAATTCTTACTACCTTCATTTTTGTATTAAGTAGTTTATCTTATGCTGAAAGGATTAAAGATATTACGTCGCTAGCGGGTGTCAGGAGTAACCCACTGATCGGTTATGGGTTAGTGGTAGGGCTTAATGGTAGCGGCGATCAAACTAATCAAACACCGTTTACTACAGAATCTTTTATCAATATGCTCAAACAGTTTGGCATCTCCATCCCAGAAGGTGCCAGAATGCAATTAAAAAATGTGGCTGCCGTAGCAATTCATACTGAACTGCCCGCTTTTGCTAAGCCGGGACAACGATTAGATATTACCGTCTCTTCGATAGGTAACTCGAAAAGTTTGCGTGGAGGTACTCTTTTAATGGCCCCTCTGAAAGGGGTAGATGGTAATGTTTATGCGCTTGCTCAAGGTAATTTAGTCGTAGGAGGATTAGGGGTAAATGGTGCGGATGGCTCAAAATTAACGATTAATATCCCTAGCGTTGGGCGTATCCCTAATGGCGCAATGGTCGAGCGCTCGGTGCCTACTAATTTTTCAGCAGGTCAACCCATTTTATTTAATTTACACCAAAGTGATTTTACAACAGCGAAAAGAGTAGCCGATAGTATTAATGACCTGTTGGGCCCTAAAGTGGCTCAAGCTCAAGACTCAATGTCTATCGAGGTTCGAGCGCCACAAGACGCCTCACAACGAGTAAACTTCATCTCTCTTCTCGAAAATATCGAAGTAGTACCGGGAGAAGCGGCGGCGAAAATTGTTATTAACTCTCGCACGGGGACTATTGTAGTTGGCAGTCATGTTCGAGTATCACCCGTTGCAGTGACTCACGGCAGCTTGACGGTGACCGTCGCGGAAGATGTTCAAGTGAGTCAGCCAGAGGCATTAGCAAACGGTACGACGGTGGTACTCCCTAGAACTAATATTACCGCTGAACAAACACTTAATCCTATGTTTAAGTTTTCACCCGGCCCCACCATTGACGAAATAGTGAGAGCGGTTAATGAGGTAGGCGCAGCACCCGGCGATTTAATGGCGATACTTGAAGCATTAAAGCAAGCGGGTGCTTTAAAAGCAGAGCTTGTCGTTATATAGAAAGTGATGGGTTGGATGGTTTTTTAAAATTTTCTTAACCGTTTCTTAAAAAATTTATCAAAAGGTTTTATTCAATGATTAATTCAATGCAACAAGATATGTCAGTATTGACGGCTCAGCAGTCATATACCGATCTTGCTAGCTTGCAAAAAATTAAACAAACAGGAAGACAAGATCAAGATTTAGCATTGCGTCAAGTTGCCCAACAATTTGAATCGATGTTTGTTCAAATGATGTTGAAAAGTATGCGTTCAGCTAATGAAGTATTCGGTAAAGATAATCCATTAAATAGTTCTGAGATGACCCACCACCAAGAGATGTATGACAGTCAGCTGAGCTTATCGCTCAGCGCATCAAATAAGCTAGGGTTAGCAGATGCTTTTTATCGCCAGATGAAGTCAAATTACTTGCCACCCGAATCAAAGGGAGATAAGGGAGATAAGGAAGATAACGAGTTGTCAGGTATTTCTAAACGAAAAAATATACCGGCAGATAATGCGATGTACCAGTCTATCATCCGTAAAATACCTTTTCCCGATGCTGCCCTCGACAGCCAAAAATCGACCACATATTCTTCTTTCGCCACAGAACAAATGGTACGTGATGACATTGCATTAAAAAATATCGATTCTTCAGAAGACTTCATTAACATGCTTACTCCTTATGCAAAAAAAGCAGCGGTATCATTAGGTGTTGACTATCAAGTATTAATAGCGCAATCGGCATTAGAAACAGGCTGGGGAAAACACATCATTAAAGATGGATACGGCAAGCAAAGCTTCAATCTATTTAATATAAAAGCCGATAGCCGGTGGGAAGGTAAGTCAGTTAATGTTCCGACTATCGAGTATGTTAATGGTGTGGCAAAGAAACAAGTCGCTAGCTTTCGACGTTATGATTCAATTAGTGAAAGCTTCGATGATTATCAAAAATTTTTAGCGCAACCGCGTTATGAGCAAGCATTAGCGAGCACTAATGCAGGCGACTTTATAACAGGCTTACAACGTGCTGGTTATGCTACTGATCCCCGTTATGCCGACAAAATACAACGTATCCTTGATACGGCTATAACGACAAAACAGGCTAAAAATTAATAATGAGTAAGCTGAAAAAAAATTATATTCTACATAGCGTAGAGGCAAAATAAGATGACGAGTGATATTCTTGGCGTTAGTATCAGTGGCTTACGTGTTAGTCAAAATGCATTGCGTACCGTCGGTCACAATATCGCCAATGCAAATACGCCAGGGTATTCACGACAAGCAACAGAAATTAGTTCTGTTGGCGGGATACAAACTGGTGCTGGTTTTATTGGTAGTGGTTCATATACCAGCAATATTGAACGTGTGGTGAATGACTTTGTCACGGCTCAGGTTAGGCAAGACACGACGTTACACAGCGAATTGAATATTTATAATCAAAACATTTCTCAGCTGAATGATTTGTTAGCGAATGAATCGACAGGTCTATCACAAGGAATACAATCTTTTTTCTCTGCGGTTCAAACGGCCAGCGACTCGCCCACCTCATTATCCAACCGTCAGCTTGTGGTGAGTCAAGCGAATAATTTAGCTGAACGCTTTAACACTTTATCAACTCGTATCGAGGCAGTGGAGGAAGGTGTTGTTCAAGGCATCAAAGCTGCCGTATCTAACGTTAATAATTTAACGGGAGAAATTGCACTTCTTAATAATAAAATCGCGACGTTTCCTGGAGGGCAATCTGGCTCACCTAATGATTTGCTAGATCAACGAGATAACGCCTTACTTGAATTATCATCATTGATTTCTGTCAGCGTATCTACGCAAGGTGACAGTCAGATTAACGTGACGGTAGGTAATGGGATACCGCTTGTATTGGGTTCTCAACAAACTGATATCGCTGTAGGACAAAATGCGTTTAACCCTAAAAAGCCTGAAATAGTACTAGTCAATAGCAATATTACCCAATCTATTACACAGGCCTTCTCAGGGGGTGAAGTAGGCGGGTTACTTAACTTTCAAGAGACCGTTATTGACCCTACTTACAATGAGATAGGGCGTATGGCGACGTCTATTGCCGACAACTTTAATCAACTCCAGACTCAAGGTATTACTTTAGATAATACCTATGGCTCAAATATTTTTACCGATATCAATCACGTGTCTATCGTAGGCGAACGCGTTTTAGCCAATGTCAATAACGGTTCTGGTAATCCAGCGATAGTAGTTAATATTAATGATAGTGGGCAACTTACCAATAGTGATTATCGCTTAACGATTGATGATAATGCAGGTGTTTACCAGATCACTCGATTGTCAGATGACAGTAAAATTACGTCAAATATCATTCCCTCTACTTTTCCAGCGACAATTTCATTTGATGGTATTGATGTCGTTATTAATTCTGGCGGTTTTTCAGCGGGCGATCAATTTTTGATTCAGCCTAATAGAACGGCAGCAAAAAACTTATCATCAACAGGTCTCCAAGCAGCAGACATTGCTTTAGCATTTCCTTTTGAAACACAAAGCCATCTAGGTAATTTAGGTACGGCCAGTATTAGCGCGGGAGACATGCTGGGTATACAAGATGCCAATGGTCAACCGCTATCTATGTTTTCACAGGCGGGTCAAATGTCACCGCCGCTTATTGTCAAGTTCACATCGCCAACCACCTATGACATTTTAGATAACAGCGATCCGGGCCATCCTGTTGCGTTGACACCCCCCATGCGTAATCAAACTTACGTGCCTGGTAGTCAAAATGCTCTATTTAGTGCCGACAGTGGTGCAACACTGGTTACCTCTGCGGGTGCGAATATAGGTTTGCCTGGGAGTTCACCTGCAACTCAAGCCGCCTTAAAACCTTCAGTGACACCACCGGCATTTGCCGCTGTTGATTTCAGCACGACGTCGAATCAGTTTTCTTTTGATGTAGTAGTGTCTAATACACTCGCGGGTGCCAACGATGGTACTTTCTTGGTCACGATAGAGACCGCCAGTATCACTAACAATACAGAGTTACTCGCAGCGCTTAATAATGATCTCAGTCTCAGTGGTAGCGATGTGCGAGCTTATATTACCGATACAGCACAAGGAGAGGCGCTGGCGTTTGCTTCACCGGGTCATGGTGCCGGTGATATTGTTATACAAAATTATAATGCAGATCCAGACAGTACACTTGATAATGCACCTGCTGGACAGGCCAATACCTTGCTTGGGTTTGATGTTGAAGGGACCGTATTTACGACCGTTTCTGGTGTAAACGGGATTAGTGGTATCGGTAGTGCAACCAATAATTATCCAGTAGAAACATTAACCATTGTGACGACTAACCCAACAACGGGTTCAACCAGTTCACAAAATATTTTTACCAGTGCCGATGCTAGCGCAAGAACAACTGCGAGCCAGTTATCTAATTTAACCGGGGTGAATGCAAGTGCTTTTAACGTTATGGAGCTGCGAGGCAGCGCGCTTACATTAACCGAGCCACTCCAGTTGTCTTTAAATGGTGAAAACCTCATTAATTATGATACAGCTTTGATTGCATCGTCGGTACCGTCGCCAGCACTAAACAACGGCGAAGATTTTAATGACTATCTAGCGGATGAAATTAATAATAATACTCACTTACAGGCATCAGGAATAACCGCTATTAGTGCTTATGATGCGGTGAGTGGAGAGTTTTTTGTCAAAATAAACTCAACCTTAGGTGATGATTTCACGGTGGAATTAACGGCTGCAGCTTCAGGCGGTGGCAGTTTTTTTGTGAATGATGGTTCTAATGACGCTGTTGAGCTAACCGGCAGCGGCACCAACACGTCATCCCAAGTTGTTATTGGTGGCCGTATTGATGTGAGCTTATCAGACAATGTACGGTTATCGACCAATCCAGAAACCAGCTTATTGTTTGGTGATAGTCGCGCAACTAATTTTTCACAAACCGCTTATATGGGTATTCAGGCGAGTATTAGTGGCTCACCGGAAACCGGGGATTACTTTACTTTAAATTTTAACGCCAATGCAAAATCAGATAATCGAAATGGCATCGCCATGTCGGGCTTACAGCAAGCAGAAACCATTGGGGGTAATACTCAAAATACCCAACAAAGTTTTCAACAAAACTACAATACATTAATCGAAAGTATTGGGATTAGTGCGAACAGCTCACAAAATAATACCGAAGCAGCCGCGAATGTTTTAGAACAAACAACGAGTCTGAGAAATTCTATTTCTGGTGTGAATTTAGACGAAGAAGCGGCAAACCTCATTCGTTACGAACAATTATATTCAGCGAATGCACAAGTGATTACTGTTGCACGAGAATTGTTTGACCGATTAATTAACAGCTTTTAAAATGTTCGTAATACGACAGAGAAAAGATTATGCGTATATCTACTCTACACCTATATAATCTAGCCAATAATAGTATGGCAGATGCCAATAGTGCGATAAATAAAACGCAAGAACAGCTATCGACAGGTAAGCGAGTGCTGAGCGCTGCAGATGACCCCGTTGCGGCAACGAAAATACAACAGCTAACTAATAACTTAGCGTTAGTTGACCAGTACAGTAAAAATATTTCTACTGCAGAAAATAATTTGGCAGAAGAAGAAACAGCACTAAAAAGCGTCACTAACCTAGTTCAGCGAATCAAAGAGCTGGCTGTTCAGGCAGGTAATACCGCTAGTTTATCCACTAGCGAATATTCTGCATTGGCTTCGGAAGTTGATTCTCGTTTAAACGAATTAGTCGGATTAACGAATACGCGTAATGCGAATGGCGATTATATTTTTTCAGGTTATAAAAGCCAGTCTCCAGCATTTTCGGGGGATAGCGTTAGCGGCTATCAATATATGGGTGATGAAGGTGCTATTAATATTAAGGTTGACGATAATACCTTTGTTAAGGCGAGTGATTCAGGTAAAGGAATTTTTGTTGACATTCCCAATGCAGAAAATACCATTATCACGTCAGCCAACCCTAATAATCGTTCAACGCCTGCTATTACAATTTCTATTGGAAATATTGTTGATCAACAGGCCTATGATGATTTTTATCCAGAAGATATGGTGATCACCTTTAACGAAGATAGTAACTTGATACCTGCAGCAAGAAACTTCACTGTCACAGAAAAATCGACAGGCAAAATCATTGCCGAGAATCAACCTTATGCTGCAGGTGAACCGCTTGAGTTCAATGGGGCATCTATCACTATTACTGGGACCCCGGCGTCCGCTGACACTGGTTTGGGTTTGGCTGGAGATCAAATATTTATTGATTCCACCGCGACCCAAAACGTACTGACCACCTTAATGCGCTTTCAGGATGCTATGCAAGATTTCGATGGCTCGCCAGAAGCACGGGAGAGAATTGCGTCATCGGTAGCCGTGACGCTTGATAACCTATCAACAGTGCAAGACTCAATTTCAAATACAGTGACGGAAATAGGTGCTCGGCTTAATATTTTAGACAGTACCAGAGAGCAGCACCTTGATACCGAGCTTGCTTCAAATACTATTTTGGCGGATATTAGAGATCTAGATTATGCTGAAGCTGCGAGTAGGCTGTCTTCACAAACACTTATTTTACAGGCTACACAGGCAACATTTTTACGTATTAGCGAACTGAATTTATTCTCTCGACTTTAAAATTAATGTTCTTTATTGATGCCTAACATGGCAAGCGTTATTGGCTTATTGTCCCAGGTAAAGGTCATTAATTTTTTTACTTTTTTGTAGTTGAATAAGAGATGTTTTATAAACGGTGTTTCTCTCGTTGGCGAGCGTGTTGATCTGTTGGTTCAGCCGATTCATTTCTTTAACAATTTCAATAATTATTTTTTGATCTTCTTGTCCCTCTTGGCTGATCATTGATTTTAATTGAGCAATTAGTTCCTGTCTTTCTGTTTCTTTTTCTGCTAATAAATCCCACTGGTCATTTGTGGCCATATCACACATTACTTTTGTGATGCCTAGCATAGATAAAAAAATATTCTTTTTCATACCATTTTCCTCGAGCATATAATTTGTACGTATAGCGTATGCATAGAAAGCGCGTTCTGCGTAAAACTTAATGCGGCAATAACCTGCCAAGTATTCTATGGCGCCTGTGAAGAGTATAGAACATTACTGCGGTTTTTTTCTAAGTAACTGTTATTTTTATTGTTTTTTTAATTGGCACAAGCATTGCTAAGTACAACCTATCCATTATTTTTAAATTTTATTATTACATAACACCGCAGGAGATAGGCTATGCCCTTAGTAATCAACACCAACGTGTCTTCGCTCAATTCGCAGCGACAAATGATGACATCAGGAAAAGAGCTAGATCAAGCAATGGAACGTTTATCTTCTGGTAAGCGGATTAATAGCGCAGGTGACGATGCGGCGGGCTTATCTATAGCTAACCGCTTCACTTCACAAATTCGCGGACTCGATCAAGCCGTGCGTAACGCTAATGATGGCATATCACTCATTCAAACCGCCGAAGGCGCGTTAGATGAATCGACAAACATCTTGCAACGTATGCGAGAATTGGCCATTCAATCATCGAATGGTATCTATTCCGATACAGACCGCGCGACATTAGATGCAGAAGTGCAGCAACTGGTAGCGGAATTAGATCGGATCGCCGAAACGACCAGCTTTAACGGCCAAAAAATATTAGATGGCACATTAGGCAACGTAGATTTACAAATAGGTAGTGAAGCCAACGAGACGGTGTCTTTTTCTATCCAAGCAATGAATACGCAAACCTTGGGTCTGGGTTCTACCTCGTCTGATTTGTCTGGCGATAGATTGCAGGATCTGACCAACATTAACACCAATGTGGCAGGTAACAATGCCAATGCGGCGATCACGTTTGCAGAAGGTGATGTCTTAATTAATGGCCAAGGATTATCGGCCTTTGATGGCGCTACCGATCGTTTACAAGACATTATTAATGATGTTAATACCAATATCGATGATGTTACGGCCAGCGGTTATAACGTTGTTCAGGCTGGCGCAGTCGGTGACGGTACCTTGGCGGCAGATGAGGTACTCACTATCTCGGTATTTAACGCCAGTGATAACTCAGAAACCGAATTTACCTTTTCTAGTACCACAAGCATGGTCGACCTAGTTGGCGACATTAACACCAAAACTGGTGGTATTGTTGATGCCAGTATCAACGATAATGGTCGCTTAGTCTTAAGTAATGATACTGGTGCGTCCATCGCCTTAAGTTTAGATGATGGTATGGCTAATACCGTGACCTTGAATAGTGTATTAGGTATTAGTAATGCCAATGTGACCGACAATGGTGGCAGTATTGGTGCAGCAACAGAGTTTGCGGCGGGTGCAGATTACGGCGTGCTATTTTCAGGACAACTTGCTCTAAGCTCAGATGATGGTTCCGATATTAGTGTGACTGCTGGGGCTAATGGTACCAGTACAGACTTAGCCAACCTAGGCTTCCGTGAGACAGGTACAGGTGAAGTGACTGGTTTAGCACTTACTAGTGGTGCACAGGCAACTGCCCTAGCTGCAGGTGGCTTGGTGGTTAATGGCACTACCATTGCGGCCTCTACCGCAGCAGCAGGTTTACAGGGTAAGGTCGATAATATTAACGATGTCACCGCTGCGACCGGTGTAACTGCTACTGCTGAGGCAGCTCAGTCCTATACCTTTGATGCGAGTATTGCACCGGTAGAAGTGGAAGCCGCTAATGCTTATGTGGCGCCTATCGTTTCTTTTTCCGATATACATGGTGGAGTTACACCTTCGACTCCCTCAGTCACTTTTACTGAAATTGAAGGCGCTATTCCATCAGCGGCCTCTACATTATTAGGCGCTGCGGCAAGTACTACCGCTGCAGATTTTGATTTTGCCAGCAATGGTGCCACGTTGACTATTAATGGTGCTTCGGTGACGTTAAGTACCGATGTACTTGACTTAGATGGCTTGGTGAATGAGTTAAATAGTCAATTAAGTGCGAATGACGTCTCAGCTCAAAATGTCGACGGCGTACTAACCTTAAGTGATAGTAATAATTCGGCCTTTACTATTACGGGTACACCTACAGGAACCACCTTAGATGCCGCCACAGGCTTAACTCTTGAAGGCGTAGGTGCAACAGCAGCAACCGCTTCACCAGCAGCCGCTCTTAACTCCGTCGTGATAGCAGGCGCAGCATCTCTTGATGATGGGGTTACTGGTTATGATTTTTCCGGTGGTAACGATGCCACCATTGTTATAGGCGGCACGTCTATCAACCTGACAAGCGATGTTAGTGATGTCGATGGTTTAGTCGCTGCCCTTAATGGTGCATTAGTCGCAGCCAGTAGTACGATTACGGTAAGTAATCAAGATGGCACCTTAGCCTTTCAGGGCGACGCAGGCGCTGGTTTTACTGTCGGTTCAATTACGGGTAACGGATCAGGTGCAGCCGCTCTAGAAGAGGCGACTGGTCTTAATCTTGGTGGTGCCGATTCGGCGACCAGTTCCGATGTCGATGCCTATGACTTTGCCAGTAATAATGCCGCCTTTACGGTGGATGGCACAGCCATTACGTTAACCACTGACCTAACGGATCTTGATGGTTTAGTGGATGCGGTGAATAGTCAATTAGGTGCAGACATTACGAATGAGACGACGGCTTTTAATGACGATGGTGTTTTAGCCTTCCGCGATAGTGCCCAAGGTACCTTTACCATTGGTTCGGCAACGGGTAATGGTTTGAATGACGCCACGGGTATGGCGATGGTAGGTAACACCCTAACAGCCACGTCAGAAGGTGCGTTCGACTTCTCTGATCCGAATAAATCGATGAGTTTTGATTTAACCATTTCCAGTGGTAGCGCACAGACAGTGACACTAGATACTGACCTAGGCGATGTTGCTAGTGTGGTCGAGAGAATCAATCTCCAACTAACCGGTGCTGAAGCCTTCTTGGATGATAATAGCTTCTTGGCTTTCCGTAATACTACGGATACCACAACATTTACGATTGATAACGCCAGTTTGGGTACTGAAGTGACTACAGGTGATCTTAATGACCTAATCGGCTTTGATCTTGAAGGCTTAGATGTAGGCGGTGGTACTCAAACCAGTGCGTCGGCCGCGTTCTTAATTAATGGGACTAACATTGACTTAACCACCAGTGTGACTTCTGGGCAAACCGTAACAGCACTTGAAGTGGCGACTGCGGTGAATGCGTTAACCGGTACCCATGGTGTAACCGCCTATGTGGATGATGCTGGTAAATTGCACTTTGCCTCGGCAGATGCCTTTACCTTAGCAGACGATGTTAACGAAACAGGCTTTGTAGACTCCCTTGATACCGGTGCTAATCTCAATGCGGGTAACAATTCCACACCAGTGACCTCAGGTTCCTTGAAAATTAATGGCGTTGAAGTCACGGCTATTAGCTTAACGGATATTGATGCGGCAGTGACTACGATCAATGCGGCACAGGGTAATACCGGAGTTGTTGCTTCGGTAGATGAAAATGGTGAAATTGAGTTGTCGAGTAATTCGAGTATTACTGTTGAAACCGGTCAGTTGGCGGGTATTGCCACCGGCCAGGTATTAGGTATTAACTTTGTCGATACCACCACCAATAATGGTGTCTTGGATGCGCAAACGGTAAATGCATCGATTAAGCTCGATTCTATCGCGGGTCAACCTATTTCTGTCGAAGTGACAGGTAACGGCGCCACGGCAACAGGCCTAATGGATTTGAATACCGATCTTAGCGGGACAGTAACGGGGTCTGCATTATCGAGTATTAATGTCGCAACAGCGGCTGAAGCACAAGAATCTATTAATTCGATAGATGCCGCATTAGAAACGATTAATGCAACGCGTTCGGAGCTAGGCGCAATTAATAACCGCTTAGATTTTACTATTTCAAACCTTTCTAATGTATCAGAGAATGCGACAGCAGCACGGTCACGTATTATGGACGCCGACTTCGCGGCCGAAACGGCAGCCTTAAGCCGTGCGCAAGTGCTATCGCAAGCGTCGCAAGCGATGCTTGCTCAAGCCAATGCCTCGCCACAGCAAGTATTACAGCTACTACAAGGGTAAAGACTAGCCTACAGCAGGAAGCAACAGCTCACAGGAAAAGCTTGGTAGCGCCTTTAAGGTCGCGCTAAGCTGTTCCTGTTTTATTTATTTCTTAGAATACTTTTTTCAAAACCTCCCTTCATTTATACATTTAAGCCATAAAAAAAGTCAAAAACTTGACGTTTATTTATATTAAGTCAATAAATTCAATGGCTTATGCCTGTCATGCCTGTGTGCCTGCTTTGTTTGCATAGATATACGCTACTAAAGCACTTACCCTATTTGCCGACAAACCTTCTAAGACCTTAGAAATTTATTTCTGCCGTCACAGTGAGTCAGCCCATCGGCTGGCGTTTATCAACACAAAATAGGAGGCTACCATGCCTTTAATGATTAACAGTAATATTGCATCACTTAATGCACAACGCCAGTTAACCAGTGCGGGTGCGGAATTAGATCAGGCCAGTGAACGTTTATCCTCTGGTAAGCGCATTAACTCTGCGAGCGATGATGCGGCGGGTTTATCTATTGCCAACCGTTTTACTTCACAAATTCGTGGTTTAGATCAAGCGGTTCGTAATGCTAATGATGGCATTTCACTCATTCAAACCGCCGAAGGCGCGTTAGACGAATCAACCAATATTTTGCAACGTATGCGTGAACTAGCGGTGCAGTCTTCAAATGGTATCTATTCTGATACGGATAGAGTGACACTAGATGCTGAGGTTCAGCAATTAGTGCAAGAGCTAGATCGTATATCAGAAACCACCAGTTTTAACGGCCAAAAAATTCTAGATGGCACACAGGGCAGCATCGAACTACAAGTAGGCTCAGAAGCTAACGAAACTATTAGTTTTGAAATTGCGGCAGTGAGTTCATCCACACTAGGTCTAGGCTCGACATCATCTGATTTGTCAGGTGATAAAATACAAGATCTCACCAATTTAAATACTAATGTTGCGGGGGATAATCTCAACGCAGCAGTCACATTTGGTGATGGTGATGTCTTAGTTAACGGTCAAGGTTTATCGAGCTTTGATGGAGCGACACAAAGCTTACAAACTATTATTGACGACGTTAATACTAACATCACCGGTGTAACGGCATCAGGCTATAACGTAATCGAAGCGGGTACTGTGGGTGCCGGCGTGCTAGCTTCTGATGAAACATTAACGATTTCCGTTTTTAATGCCAGTGGTACAAATGCAGATCAACAAGAAACCCAGTTTAGCTTTTCTAGTACCACGGACTTGGCTGATTTGGTCAGCGATATTAACTCTAAAACCGGCGGCATTGTTGATGCGAGTGTCAATGACAGTGGCCGCTTAGTGCTCAGTAATACTACAGGCGCAGCAATTGGCCTAAGCTTGAACGATGGTTCAAATGATACAGCCACGTTAACTAGCGTACTTGGTTTAAGTGACGCCAATGTCACCAACCAAGGAGGTAGCGTAGGCGCTGCCGCAGAATTTGTAGCGCTCACACAGCAGTCTGTTATAGTGACAGGTAGCTTAGCCTTAAGCTCAGATGACGGTTCCGATATCAGTATTAGCGCAGGCGCTAATGGTACCAGTACAGACTTAGCTAACCTTGGTTTCCGTGATACGGCATCAGGTGAAGTGACTGGTTTGGCGCTTACTAGTGGTGCACAGGCAACTGCCCTAGCTGCAGGTGACTTGGTGGTTAATGGCACTACCATTGCGGCCTCTACCGCAGCAGCAGGTTTACAGGGTAAGGTCGATAATATTAACGATGTTAGTGCTACGACGGGTGTGCGTGCTAGCGCTGAGGCGTCTCAGTCTTATAGCTTTGATGCGAGTATTGCACCGGTAGAGGTGGAAGCATCCAATGCTTATGTCGCACCGACTATTTCTTTTTCCGATTTACATGGTGCAGCAGCTCCTTCGACTCCCACAGTGGCCTTTACTGAAATTGAAGGCGCTATCCCATCAGCGGCCTCTACATTATCAGGCGCTACGGCAAGTGCTACCTCTGCAGATTTTGATTTTGCCAGCAATGGTGCCACGTTGACTATTAATGGTACTTCGGTGACGTTAAGTACCGATGTACTTGA
Organism: Candidatus Endobugula sp.; assembly: GCA_047636495.1. Lineage (GTDB taxonomy): Bacteria > Pseudomonadota > Gammaproteobacteria > Pseudomonadales > Cellvibrionaceae > Endobugula. Next base: position 66,044 of record JBLILH010000004.1, read on the forward strand.
CTTAGATGGCTTGGTGAATGAGTTAAATAGTCAATTAAGTGCGAATGACGTCTCAGCTCAAAATGTCGACGGCGTATTAACCTTAAGTGATAGTAATAATTCGGCCTTTACTATTACGGGTACACCTACAGGAACCACCTTAGATGCCGCCACAGGCTTAACTCTTGAAGGCGTAGGTGCAACAGCAGCAACCGCTTCACAAGCAGCCGCTCTTAACTCCGTCGTGCTAGCAGGCGCAGCATCTCTTGATGATGGGGTTACTGGTTATGATTTTTCCGGTGGTAACGATGCCACCATTGTTATAGGCGGCACGTCTATCAACCTGACAAGCGATGTTAGTGATGTCGATGGTTTAGTCGCTGCCCTTAATGGTGCATTAGTCGCAGCCAGTAGTACGATTACGGTAAGTAATCAAGATGGCACCTTAGCCTTTCAGGGCGACGCAGGCGCTGGTTTTACTGTCGGTTCAATTACGGGTAACGGATCAGGTGCAGCCGCTCTAGAAGAGGCGACTGGTCTTAATCTTGGTGGTGCCGATTCGGCGACCAGTTCCGATGTCGATGCCTATGACTTTGCCAGTAATAATGCCGCCTTTACGGTGGATGGCACAGCCATTACGTTAACCACTGACCTAACGGATCTTGATGGTTTAGTGGATGCGGTGAATAGTCAATTAGGTGCAGACATTACGAATGAGACGACGGCTTTTAATGACGATGGTGTTTTAGCCTTCCGCGATAGTGCCCAAGGTACCTTTACCATTGGTTCGGCAACGGGTAATGGTTTGAATGACGCCACGGGTATGGCGATGGTAGGTAACACCCTAACAGCCACGTCAGAAGGTGCGTTCGACTTCTCTGATCCGAATAAATCGATGAGTTTTGATTTAACCATTTCCGGTGGTAGCGCACAGACAGTGACACTAGATACTAACCTAGGCGATGTTGCTAGTGTGGTCGAGAGAATCAATCTCCAACTAACCGGTGCAGAAGCCTTCTTGGATGACAATAGCTTCTTGGCTTTCCGTAATACTACGGATACCACAACATTGACGATTGATAACGCCAGTTTGGGTACTGAAGTGACTACAGGTGATCTTAATGATCTAGTCGGCTTTGATCTTGAAGGCTTAGATGTAGGCGGCGGTTCTAAAACCAGTGCGTCGGCCGCGTTCTTAATTAATGGGACTAACATTGACTTAACCTCCAGTGTGACTTCTGGGCAAACCGTAACAGCACTTGAAGTGGCGACTGCGGTGAATGCGTTAACCGGTACCCATGGTGTAACCGCCTATGTGGATGATGCGAGTAAATTGCACTTTGCCTCGGCAGATGCCTTTACCTTAGCAGACGATGCTAACGAAACAGGCTTTGTAGACTCCCTTGATACCGGTGCTAATCTCAATGCGGGCACTAATTCCTCAGCAGTGACTTCAGGTTCTTTGAAAATTAACGGTGTTGAAGTCACATCCATTAGCTTGACGGATTCTGATGCGGCAGTGACTACGATCAATGCGGCACAGGGTAATACAGGTGTGACCGCTTCGTTGGATGCTAATGGTGAAATTGAGCTGTCAAGTAACTCAAGTATCACCCTTGAAGCAGGCCAGTTAGCAGGTGTTGCTACCGGTAAGGTGCTAGGGGTTAACTTTGCTGATACGACAACTAATGATGGTGTCTTGGATGCGCAAACGGTAAATGCATCGATTAAACTCGATTCGATTGCGGGTCAACCGATATCGGTAGATGTGAATAGCAATGGTGCAAACGCAACAGGCCTTAAAGATCTGAATACCGATCTGGGTGCGACGGTAACGGGTTCTGCACTTTCTAGCATTAGTGTAGGCTCAGCAGCGGGTGCTCAAGAAGCCATAGGTTCGATTGATACGGCATTAGAGACTATTAACTCCACTCGTTCTGATCTGGGTGCGATTAATAACCGTCTCGACTTTACGGTATCTAACTTGTCGAATGTTTCTGAGAATGCCTCGGCCGCTCGTTCGCGAATCATGGATGCGGATTTTGCGTCAGAGACAGCAGCCTTGAGTCGTTCGCAAGTGCTACAGCAAGCGTCGCAGGCAATGTTAGCGCAGGCGAATGCACGTCCACAGCAAGTATTATCGCTACTTAACTAACGGGCTGTTTATTAGCCTTAGTTATGGGTAATAGTGTTGTAGTCTTGATGGGCTACGTAAGTAGCCCATCAGTTTATTACAAGTAGTTGCACGAGGTCACAATCATGAATGAAGTAATAATACCCCCACATGTAACCCCTGCAGTCCCTAAGGTTGCCAGTGCTGCTTCTTCACAACAGATAGATGGTGCAGAAAGTTTGCCGTCAAGCGGTAAAAAATTGCCCCTTAACGATACGACGCATATTTCAAAAGAAGCTATTCAGCTCAATGTTAAGCAATTCAATGCCGAGCAATCGAATAACGAGCAGTCAAAAATTGAGCAAGCCAATATAGAACAGGCCAATATAGAACAGGCCAATATAGAACAAGCCAATATAGAACAAACCAATATTGAACAGGCAGTGACAGATATTAATGAATACGTGCAGTCTGTGCTGCGTGATCTGCACTTTAGTGTGGACGAAGACTCAGGGCAAACTGTGGTTCGTGTTCGTGATAAAGAGTCCGGCGAATTGATTAGACAAATACCAGAGGATGTCTTTTTAAGTTTGGCACAAAACTTGAAGGATAATCAGAAAGTTCATTTATTTGATGCTCATGGTTAGGATACTCACAGATAGATTGTTGTCTCGCTAATCCGCGAGGAATATAACAGTGACAATAAGACATTCGTGGGTGCATTTTAGATGCGCCTTTTTGTGTTTGTAGTTTCTTGTTCAAATATGAGTTGCAGTGATCGCGAGATAACAATGAGATAACAATGAGATAACAATGAGATAGTAATGGAATAGTAGTGTGATAGTAGTGTGATAGTTGTCGATTGTAGTTCAGAATTTTTCGCGTCAATTTAGTCGTGCCCATTAAATATATGGCGATGGTCGTCAGCCAGTAAAACACGTTGCAGAGGTGACTATGTCGCAAAGTATTGTTAGTACGTTAGGAGCAGGGTCGGGGATTGATACCACGGCTTTGGTAAGCTCTTTAGTTGAGGTGGAACGCTCGGCAACGCAAACCCGTATAGATACCAAAGTGGAAACGGCAGAAACACAAATATCGGATTTTGGTTTAATTAGTAGTGCACTCTCGGTGCTACAAGATGCTGCTGAAAACTTGAGCAACCCCGATACATTTAATAGTAAATCAGCATCATTCACCGACAGTACCGCCTTTATTCCGGTCTCATTAGACCCTGAAACGCAGGCAGGGACTTATACCTTTGAAATTTCTCAGTTAGCGCAAGCGCAGTCGTTATCCTCGGGGGCATTATTTTCCTCGCCTTCAGATGCAGTCGGGGAGGGTACGCTGACGTTTGATTTTGGCACCTGGGATGCAGTCGTCCCGCCAGCTGACCCATCTACTTTTACCGCTAATACCACCACGGCGTCTACAACTATTACCATTGATGGTGCGAATAATAGCTTAGCGGGCTTAGCTCAAGCGATTAATAGTGCCGACTTTGGCGTACAAGCCAGTGTAGTGAACGATGGTGCCGGTTATCGCTTAGTGACGCGTGCAGCGTCAGGCGAGGATAATCAATTGCGTATTACTGCCGCTGAAAGCGGTGGTGCTCCGACAGATACTGATAATGCAGATTTATCCCGCTTTGCATTTAATGCCTCTGGGTTTCAAATGGATCAGAACCAAGTGGGCCAAGATGCCATATTAACGGTAAATGGTTTGTCAGTTTCGCGGAGTACTAATACAGTCGATGATGTGATTGATGGTTTTGAATTTAGTTTAGCGGGATTAACCGCCAGCGGTGAGTCCGTGAGTGTCACTATCGATGCAGATAAATCGGCAGGTGAAACGGCAGTCAGGGGTTTTTTTGAGGCTTACAATACCTTTTTAGAGGTGTTGGAGCCTATTACCGGTTATAACGAAGAAAGCGAAGCTTTTGGCAGCTTGGCCAATGATTCACTGGCCAAAAGTATTCCTGCAGCGATACGTCAGCTGTTAGTCGGGACAGTAACGGGTTTAAGTAATGATTTCTCGTCGCTGACTAATGCAGGTATTCGTACCGAATTAGATGGTACTTTATCCATTGATGAAACTGATTTTACTGCGGCTATTAGTGATAACTATGATTTATTTAAAAGTTTATTTATACCTGTTACTGCTTCTTCTAGTGATCAAATAAGTATTAATAGTACGGGTGACAACACCTCAGCAGGTGAGTATGCCGTCGTCATTACACAGCCACCAACAAAAGGTAATCTTGCCGGCGTAGATATGGCCGATGATCTTATTGCCGAACTCACTGCAGCCTCTACCGCTAGTGCGGTATTGACGGGTGCTGCTCCCACGGCATTATTGACGGATTTTGTGGCCGCATCAGGAAATTTCGCGGCGGGTGCTGCCGTCTTACCTCTGGACTTATCGACTCAAAGCGCAGGATCAACCGATTATGACTTTACGATTACCGTTGATGGAGTCCCTTCTGCTGGCAATATTAGTTTGCCGGTAGCAGACTATGGTACCTATGAGGCAATGGCGACGGCGTTGCAAATGGCCGTTAACGACGATGACAACATCTCGGGTGTTACGGTGGCTTACGACACCGACCATTTTGTATTTACCTCATCGACCACTGGTGCGGCATCGTCGGTATCCCTTGCGGCGGTTGGGGATAGTGCGAACGACTTAGGTATTGCAGGAGGAGCATCGACCGCAGGTACAGGGGGCGCTAATGATTATGATTTTACTCTTGCCGTTGATGGTACTACCTCGGGTACGATTAGCGTGACCCCTGGTACCTATGCGAACTTTAATGACCTTGCTACTCATCTCACCACACAGATTAACGCTGATGCGACCTTAACCGCTGAGGGGGCAACGGTAACGGTGACTCATAATGGCTCAGAGTTTGTCATTACTTCTGATGCTTCCGGTAGTAGTTCAACCTTGGATAATGCGACGGCAGTCGGTACCGAGGCGGCGGCACTGGGAATAACCGCTGGAACAGTGGTGCAGGGGGGAACCGCACCGCAATACGATTTTACTATTGACGTTAACGGGACTACTTCAGGTACGATCAGCCTAACAGCAGCGGTTTACGCGGATAAAAACGCGTTGGCAACGGAAATAGAAACGCAAATCAATACTGATGCTTTGTTAGTCGCTGCGGGAACGACGGTAGATGTAACCTATGATTCTGATTCTGATAGCTTTTCAATAGAATCGCGTTTATTTGGGACTAGTTCCACGGTGAGTGTGACCAACTTGGGTGCTAGTGCGGCTGACCTTGGCTTGGATACAGGAACAGCGACGACAGGAATAAATGTAGCAGGTACGATTGATGGCGTTGCTGGATTTGGTACGGGCAACGTATTACTCCCCGCATTAGGTGAGCCGGGTGAAAGCTTGGCCTTGATTATAGGCGAGAATGCCACTTCTGGCACATTGAATTTTTCGCGAGGTTTTGGTGGGCAACTTGATCTGTTGATTGAACAATTTCTAGATAATAATAACGGGGTCATCAGCCTGCGTGAAGATTCATTAAATAATAAGTTAGACGGTTTTGATGATGATCAAGATTCACTAGATCGTCGTATAGAATCGTATGAAGAACGCTTAACATCTCAATTTATCGCTATGGAAGCGATTGTGCGTAGTCTGCAAGACAGTAGCTCGTTTTTAGAAAGTACATTAGAAAGCTTGTTAGATAGTTTAAATAGTAATTAACACACGACTGTCTTTTTAGCCATTGCCCATCCATCCATAAATAGGACTACGCTGCTGAAAAATTAAAAAGGCCATCTTCGCACTTTTAGTTAGTGTTGTTTGCAATAAGCAAACGCCTGTATCTAGTAGTTTGTGCCTAACTATTGTTATTTTCCCTCCTGTGACAGCCATTTATGGATAGACGCTAGTTATCGTTGCAAAACTATCTCTATTGTTATCTCGAGGCATTGATTACGCATAAATGTTGCTCAAGCATCTGAAGCTATTTTATGGGTTCTTGGTATGCTTTACGTGTAAATAATAAGTACTTGTTGTTAAGAAATATTTTCTATGTGTGGCTAAAGATTTTTAAATAACAGCCGTTATTATCTATAGAAAATTGATTATTATATTGGGGAGAAAGTACCGTGAATGCACAAGCCGCTATAAGAGGTTATAACAACGTTAAAGTTGATGCTGGCGTTGCTGGGTCATCGGCGCATGGCTTAATTCAAATGCTTTACGATGGTTTGCTAGAGCGTATGGCCCAGTTAAAAGGTGCTATTGAACAAAATAATATCGAATTAAAGCATGCAAAATTAAATCAAGCAACCGGCATAGTCTTAGGCTTACGCGAGGCGTTAAATACAGAAAACGGTGATGAATTATCTGCACGTCTCGATAGTTTGTATGATTATATCCAGCGCCAATTATGGAAATCTAACGTTAATAATTCTCCAGAAATTATTGACGAATGTACAAGACTTGTTCTAGAGGTGAGTTCGGCTTGGCGTGAAATATCCTCTGCTTCACACTAAATCGCTATAATGTGTAAAGTCGAACATCTCTCTTTTAATTGTAAACCCCACTTATTCTTGATAAGTGGGGTTTTTTTATGGTTAATGAATATTGGTGGTCAGCGTTACTTTTCATGTGGTTCACCCACTTTGTTGGCCCTCATCAGTAATGTACTTTACTCGCCATCGATAAGCATATTTTTGGCACGCTATATGCTGCTAAGTAGTGAGAGCCACTTTATGACAATATTTTGCCGTTTATCCCTGAGGAGATGATTATGTCTACATCACTAACACTTGATCCTATTATCACGCAGACTCCCGTTAACCCCGACACAGTGACACCTTATCAGGTGATCACTCTATTACTCGACGGCGCTCTGGAGCGCATTGACCAAGCGATTAACCGCGTATCAGAGGGTGATATTGATGCGGCTTCTGTATTAGTGCAAAAAGCGATCGGCATAGTCGGAGGTTTACGTGACAGTTTAAACTTACAAGACGGCGGTGAGATTGCCGGTAATCTAGACGCGTTGTATGAGTATATTGTCAAACGTTTAGGATCTATAGACGGTAATGATCCACTGATGACACTTGAGGAAGTGAAGGATCTATTACAAGATGTATATGCAGGCTGGGATGGTATCGCAACCCATATTGTTGAATAATGGTTGATATGTATTAAGATGTACTCGGGTCTGCGTAAGCATATTTAACCTAAATAGTCTTTAGACATTATGCACCGCCGTTGTTGGTTTGTTACGAGTATTAAAAACTAAAGATTGGTATGGCACAGCCGTTAACCTTAATGAAAGTTCTTTCATTAAGGAAAAAACAATGGTTATTATTCCTGAGTCTCAAATGGTATTGATGCGCAAGCGTCGTCAACTTAACCAACTTATTAAAGAGCAAAAGTGGGATGACATCTTATGTCTTGAACGTCAGCTATATGATGATATTACTGCTGCAGTGCAAGACCCTCAGCGTTCACCTAAAGAGTTGTTGGCCGAGTTAGGGGGGGTTATTGGTTTGTACAAAGAATTGTCTGCTATGTGCCGACTCTACAGTAAAACATTGTAGTAAAACATTGTAGTAAAACATTGTAGTGAAAAGGTTGTAGTAAAAATAAGTAACAGAAAGTTAGGCAATCGGTAGAGTAAAGTGATGCAGATAACATCAGCAGCACGTTTTGTAATTGAATCGCGTGATGGAAAGCGTCATAAGATGAAATTTTTATAGGCGAAGTCTAGTCAGAAAATATAGTATAAATTATTTAGTCGGGCGTTCTACCCTGTAATTGGTATGCAAAAGCAATAATTTGAGCAATAGCAATATAAAGATTCTCGGGTATCTCATCCCCCAGTTCTAAAGACATCAATAGTTCTAATAAGGGTTTGTTTTTACATAGCGTCACGCCATGTTCTGTAGCAATATCAATAATTTCTTGAGCTGTATGACCTTCTCCTTGGGCACTAATCGTCGGTGTATTTTCGCCATCATAAAATAATGCAACCGCTTGTCTCAAGTCGCTCTCATTAATGTCCGCTGATGCGTCGGTATGTTTATACGATTTCATTATTGACTAGTATATTGACTCTTGTAAGCGGTTAACGTTGTCAGTGAAGGAACATAGCTATTGTACAACCATGTAAGCTTTCATCATGTCTTTATATCAATTAAATTATAGTCTAACGAAACATCTTGGCTAGGGGGCTTCCCGTTAATGCAGTGTAATTCGTCTACTTGTAAACCGTGAGCCGTGAGCGTGTTACGTAAGACGGTAAAGTGTTGCTTGGCCTTTTGGCAAAGGGCAAATGACTCGCTCCATAACGTTGCAGATACGGTATCGTCAATAATAGTCAACTTACTATGCAGAGTTTCTATTGTAGGTGGCCTATTATACTGCGTATTAGGTGATGGCTGGGTGGGATCAATCATAGGATTAGTTATTACACTAGGTGCCGAATTATACATGCTGGCATCAGCCGGTAGATCAAATGACATAAAGACTTGCCAGCGGCGAGTGATTTTTTTCTCATCTTGCTCATCCCAGTCGCTGTCCTCATTTTTTTTCGGTTCTTCTTCGGTAATACTAATTTGCAGTGGCAGTACATGCTCTCCCCATCGCAAAGAAATTTCTGTGACGAAGGCATTCGTTCTAGCACTGCTATAGTTTATATCATCATTCACTTGACCGTCTGCGCCTAAAGAACGTAACTGATTAAGATGAACTTTTTCTTGAATACCTTTTGCCATCTGTTCCAGTTGTTTAGTCGCAACATCACGTAACTTCTTAGTATCGCTCTGTGCATTATGTGCCATTTTCACGCCGAGTAACTGCATTAAAGACGCCAGTGGTTGAGTCGTACTATTACCTGATGTTTTACTCGCTGCGGCTTGTTGGGGTAGCTGTTGTACTAATAGATTAATGATTTGGTCAAAAGGTGTTTTTGAAAACGCTGGGTCGTTTTTTTGCGATCCTAATACAGATGTTTCCTGTTGCAGGGTATGTAATAACTGACCCAGAACACTTCGCAGGTCATTGCCAATGGGTTGCTGTTGCTGCAGTCGACTTTCGGTGAGCACGCCACTTTGTTGCAATGCGGTTTTTATTTGCGAAGGTAATTGAAGTTGTGCGGGTTGATACGCAAATTGCCCTAGCTGTCGTAGGGGCAATTGTGTTGTGTTTGCTAATAATACGTTCTGCATCGCTGTTGGCAGTTTACCGATACTGGAGGCAGTATTTAATAACTGGCTTAAGGACTGTTGTTGAGGTAGGGCTTGCTTGAAATTTTCTGCGATAGCAGGTCTAACGCTTGAAACATTAGGTTTAACAACAATCTGCCCTTGTTTATTTAATAGTAGTTCTACCTGATCTCCCACCTTAAACGGTGTGGTTGTCACGGTGGTGAGTAGTGCTGCGTTATTCATTGTCGAACCCTTCATCAACGGACTATTTATCACCGACCCACTCATCACCGACCCACTCATCACCGACCCACTCATCAGCGGACTATTTATTGCGGAGCCCTTAGGCATTGAATAATTAGACGCTGCGTTGTTGGCTGAAGTAGTGGCTGTCGATGCTAGCTTAACCAAATATAATGCGGTTTTTTTTTGTGCGCTTGATGCATCGGTCGCATTCATTTGTGCAGCAACGTTAGGGTTGTTCTTTGCGAGTAATTGCTGAGCCTTACTATCGAGTAACTGACTGCTACTCACATTGGCGTTGATGGTTTTCTGCTGTGTCAGTTGTTTTACTAAGGTATTCACCATGTCCGTTGCCGACCGCGTCGTGGTGTTGGTTGTTTCCGTTTTAGCGAGACTCGTCTGTGAGGTATTATTTACCTTCCCCGCCGGTAATGTACCCTGCGGGCTGTTAATAGATTTAGGCGAAATATAATCACTCACAAGCTTACGATCATCCTATTGGGTTGTCCTGTTTTATTGATCCTATTGTAGTAGCCCTGTTCATTATTCTGTTGATGGGCCTGCTGATAGATCATGGCCGTATCGGGCACTCATTCTGTCAATGACTTTTCTACAGCCACTGTTGACAACTCACTGTTGGCAAATAATTTCTACAGGTAATGTTGGTAGATGGTTCATACCGGTACTATTAGCAGACAACCCTATAGCGTGTAAACAATATAAGCTGTCAGCAAGAATATTTGTTTTTTGTCTAGTGAGAATATTTTAACGGAAGAACATCTACCTGTTAGTCTCACTATTCTCTTACTATTCTCTCACTACTCCCTCACTATAGAATACACTCCTTAAGCATAGCAAGTTCTTGCCAATTCTGTAGAATGACGGCTTTCTAATATCGCCTAGTGAGTATGCTCATTCAAGTGTTCAAACCGCCGCCATTGTTGTCCTTTAAACAGTTAGTCTGTCGCAGAGACAGTCGCACGCTGTTTGCGGGTATCGACTATGTGATCAGCAAAGGCGAGATTGTACAAATAACAGGGCCAAACGGCATAGGCAAAACCACTTTGCTGCGCGCGATCATGGGATTAATGCCAGATTACGACGGAGAGATATGGTGGCAAGGGCAGCCGATAGACGATGTTCGTTATGACTTTACCCGCGAGTTACTCTTTATAGGTCACTTGACTGGGGTTAAAAAAAGTCTGACACCCAGAGAAAACTTACTATTTTTAGCCAATTTGCAAGACAACAGTAGTCTGTTGGAAATCGATGATGCGCTAGAGCAGGTGGGGTTGTATGGTTATGAAGATATGTTGGGTGATCAGCTATCTGCGGGTCAATATCGTCGTGTGGCGCTTGCACGCTTGTACCTGAGTCAAGCCTCGATATGGATTCTTGATGAGCCATACACTGCGCTTGATGTGCAAGCCGTCGCCAGCTTAGAGGCGCTATTCGTAGCACATGCGCAACAGGGCGGTTGCGTTATCTTCACCAGTCACCAAGCGCCGTCAATTACCGCACTGCGAGTTCTTGCACTGAACGACTGTCAGTTCCAATCGCAGGTGGAAGAGGGCGACGATGAAATCTAACCTTGCTTCACCTGCACCACTTTCACGAACCTTGTTATCGGTATTTCGGCGCGAACTACGTATCGTTTTTCGTCAGCAAAGTGATATGCTCAACCCTATTGTATTTTTTCTGATGGTGGTGACCATGATGCCGCTGGGCATTTCTCCGCAAGCATCCACTTTATCGGCGTTAGCCCCCGGCTTATTATGGGTTGTCGCCTTGTTGGCTTGTTTGCTATCGCTAGATGGTTTGTTTCGCAGTGATTATGAAGACGGCACCTTGGAGCAGTGTATGTTGAGTGGCCAACCATTATACTTTATTGTATTAATTAAAGTGTTGGTGCACTGGCTTACCACGGGTTTACCGCTGACGTTAGTGGCGCCGTTGTTAGGGGTTTTATTATCCTTACCCTCGGATGGATTTATCCCCTTATGGTTGTCTTTGTTTTTGGGCACGGCAACGCTGAGCTTCGTCGGTGCCATTGGTGCGGCATTAACCGTATCATTGCGCAAAGGAGGGTTGTTATTGTCACTGATTATTATGCCGCTTTATGTGCCCGTGCTTATTTTTGGCGCGAGTACAGTTCGTTATGCGGTAGATGGCGTAGCTTTCAGTAGTCCACTTGCCGTACTGGGCGGTTTCTTTGCATTGGCTTTAGTTTTAGCGCCGTTGGCTATTGCTGGCGCCTTACGCATGAGTGTCGAGGAATAGCAAGAGTAGTCCTTGTAGGGGGGGGTAGACGTAAAAGTGTGCAGTATCAAGCCTGTCGAATCCTAAAGATTTAGTCAAGATAGGTGCGGATATGTTACATTATTAAATTCGTTTAACCGATTGTTTGTAAAGCTAATTTTCGTTAATGTTTTTTCAGGAGGCAGTGTTGAATTGGCAATGGTTTCATCGTTTAGGCTCGCCTCGCTGGTTTTATGATAAAACCAGCCGCTGGATGCCGTGGATATTGAGTGGTACTTTATTACTTTTAATTGTCGGTACTGTCTGGGGGTTAGGCTTTGCGCCCACAGATAGTAAGCAGGGGAATAGTTATCGAATTATTTATATCCATGTGCCAGTGGCCCTCCTGGCACTAGCAGGTTATTACGTAATGGCTATTGCTGGGGCTGTGGGCTTGATATGGCAGATGAAATTATCGTATCTGGTCATGCGAGCGGCTGCGCCCATTGGTGCAGTGCTCACGTTTCTTGCGTTGCTAACCGGTGCGTTTTGGGGCAAGCCCACTTGGGGCACATGGTGGGTGTGGGATGCGCGCATTACCTCAATGCTTATTTTACTGTTTCTGTATTTAGGTATTATCGCTTTGCAAGGCGCTTATCAGCGTCAACAAACAGCGCATAAAGCGTGTGCCATATTAGCATTAGTCGGCACCATCAATATTCCCATTATCTACAAATCTGTGGACTGGTGGTTTACGCTACACCAACCCGCAACACTTAAACTAATAGGCCCTTCTAGCATTGATCCGTCAATGGCGTACCCTCTATTGATCATGATCGCCGGATTTTATGGGCTTTACAGTTGGTTGTTAATGCACTGGACACGCTCAAGTATTTTAGAAACAGAAAGTAAAACGCGTTGGGTGCAAGAAATTGTTGCCAAGAAGGCCAGCTAGAATGATGTTCCAATTTGATAGCATAATAGATTTTTTACAGATGAACGGGCATGGTATTTACGTTTGGCTGAGTTATGCTGCGGCGTTACTCTTACTCTTGTTGCTGGCGTTTTCACCCACTGTTCAGCAACGTCGCTTTATCATCCAGCAAAAACGTCAGCAACGTATAGAACAAGGTGTTAAACAAAGAAATTCTGCTGACCAAAAGTAGGCTAGCCTAACCTAACAAGGAGAACGACGAGTAGAGCAGGCAAGATGAAAACACAGTATTAATAACCAGTATTAGAAAATTGACCCAGTAATTAGATGGCATTTTAATATTATTAACGATTATTGAGACCCAGCATGCACCCCGTCCGTAAGCAGCGACTATTTATTGTTCTTTTTATCGTGATCTTTTCTAGTATCGCCGTGCTGTTGATGACTTATGCGCTGCGAGAGAATATTAACCTTTTTTATCCTCCAAGCAAAATTGTCGCTGGAGACGCGCCGACTCAAACGCGTATCAGAGGGGGTGGCTGTGTCTTACAGGGCAGTATTATTCGCTCAATGGATAGCCTAGAAACTCGCTTTACATTGACTGACGGCATCGCACAGATTGATGTGACCTATACCGGTATTTTACCAGACTTATTTGCCGAAGGTGAAGCGGCTGTCGTGAACGGCATGCTAAACGAGGCTGGTGTGTTCGAAGCCACCGAGGTGCTCGCGAAACATGATGAGGCCTATATGCCACCGGAAGTGGCAGAGGCAATGGCATTAGCGAGCGCAGAGACGGGCGCGGAACACGAAGAAGAATGTAATAAAATGTAGTTTATTATTTTAGATCAAAGAGTAATGTTTCATTTTTAACGTTCATTATACAGCGATATGCTGGTTTTTCAGTCTATAACAACAGGCTATTCATTACCCCACTATCAACCTTACTTACAAAAGATAACGCTTATGTTTCCCGAAGTCGGCCATGTATCACTGATTCTTTCGCTTTGCTTTTATATTTGCTTAGCCGTTATCCCGCTCGTGGGGGTTCAGTTAAATAATAGGTTATTGATGAGTAGTAGTCGTCCGTTAGCATTCGGCGGTTTCACTTTTGCGCTACTGAGTTTCCTGTGCCTCGTCCAAGCGTTTTTAGCCGATGATTTTACTGTCGCTTATGTTGCTAATCACTCAACCACACTACTCCCCAACATCTACAAGGTCAGTGCCGTATGGGGAGGCCATGAAGGGTCACTATTGTTGTGGGTGCTTATTCTTGCTACGTGGACGTTTGCGGTGAGTCTTTTCAGCCGAAATCTACCCCTTGATATGTTGGCGCGCGTCCTGTCGGTTATGGGCATGATTGGTATAGGCTTTTTATTATTTACCTTGCTGACATCCAATCCTTTTGATCGGATCTTACCCTTTCCTCCTCTCGAAGGTGCCGATTTAAACCCGCTACTTCAAGATCCTGGCCTTATTATTCACCCGCCAATGCTCTACATGGGTTACGTTGGATTCTCAGTGGTGTTTGCTTTTGCTATTGCCGCACTCATGTCTGGCCGTTTAGACAGCGCGTGGGCGCGTTGGTCACGCCCGTGGACAACGGTCGCATGGTCTTTTCTAACGGCTGGTATCGCATTGGGTAGTTGGTGGGCATACTATGAATTAGGCTGGGGTGGCTGGTGGTTTTGGGACCCAGTCGAGAATGCATCGCTTATGCCCTGGCTAGTCGGTACGGCACTTATTCACTCTTTAGCCGTTACAGAAAAACGCGGTGTCTTTAAGAGTTGGACTATTTTACTTGCGATATTTGCTTTTTCTTTAAGCCTTTTGGGAACCTTCTTAGTACGATCGGGCGTGCTGACCTCAGTACATGCATTTGCTAACGATCCTGAGCGGGGCGCGTTTATTCTTGTTTTCTTGCTGTTGGTGGTGGGAGGGTCTTTGTTACTTTACGCCTTGCGAGCACCAGCGGTAAAAAGCGCCACTTCGTTTAATTGGTTATCCCGTGAAGTATTTTTGTTGGGCAATAACGTCATTCTCGTGGTTATTATGCTCACAATATTACTGGGGACTCTTTACCCGCTATTCTCAGATGCACTGGGATGGGGTAAATTGTCAGTTGGCCCCCCATATTTTAATGCTTTCTTTGTCCCATTGATGGGTTTTCTATGCCTCTTAATGGGTATTGGACCGTTAACCTTATGGAAGAAAACCAATAAGCAAAAATTGCTTAACCTTTTAAAGCATCCTCTCATCGGCAGTCTTTTGTTAGGCGCCATATTCCCCCTATTATATGGTGAAGAGTATTCATTCTTTGCCGCTTTGACGGTATTTACTGCAGCATGGATCGTGTTAGCGTTAGTTGTCGATATTCGCCAAAAAACTCGTAATGCAGGTAGCTTAGCCGCCGGTCTATCACGTTTGACCAGAAGTTACTACGGCATGGTGGTCGCACATGTCGGGGTCTCAGTAATGGTCTTAGGCGCATGTCTTAACACCATTTACAGTGATCAAAGAGATGTGCGTTTGGAAGAGGGCGAGCGGATGGTGTCGGGGCGTTACGAATACCACTTAGTTGGCATTCAAGCAGCGGACGGGCCTAATTATCGTGCACAACAAGGGCTGCTTGATGTTTACCAAGACGGTAAATTAATCAGTCGCTTATTACCTGAGAAACGGCAGTATTTGTCGGGCGGGAACGTAATGACAGAAGCGGGCATCGATTCGGGACTTTTTGGTGACATTTATGTGGCCTTGGGTGAATCATTAGGACAGACCCCTGAGGGCAAAGCAGTGTGGGCGGTACGTTTACACGATAAACCTTTTGTCAGCTGGATTTGGCTCGGGGCATTACTGATGAGCTTAGGCGGGATCTTGGCGATCAGCGATAAACGTTACCGTCTTAAGAGTAAAGAATCATCCGATAGCGTTGTGAGTGAACCATGAATAAAAGACTAAAGCTGTTTCTACCGTTAGCGGTATTTATGATATTGGTTTTGTTTTTTTGGCGGGGTTTATCGCTAGATCCTAATGCAATGCCTTCCGCTCTTATTGGACAAAGCTTTCCAGCCTTCACATTGACGCGTTTACAGGACAATACAGCCGTTTACAGGGATAGTTTATTAGGCGAAGTCAACCTGGTTAACGTCTGGGCAACTTGGTGTGCAGCCTGCAAATACGAGCATCCTGTGCTTAACCAGTTGACTGAGCAAGGTGTTAATATTGTGGGTATCAACTATAAAGATAATAACGCAGCCGCGAAGAAGTGGTTGACCGAACTGGGCAACCCTTACGCGTTTAATATTGTTGATACAGAGGGTTTATTAGGTGTCAATTTGGGCGTTTTTGGTGCTCCGGAAACCTATCTTGTCGACAAGCTGGGCATCATTCGTTACAAACATGTAGGAATAGTGGATATGCATGTGTGGGATGATATTTTAAAGCCGCTTTATATGGAGTACTCGAAGTAAAGCTGCGTGTTTACAATATGTATCTAGGGCGGTTGGAAAAGAGGTGGAAAAGAGGTGGAAAAGAAATAAAAAATGTAAATTCACAGAATTATAAGGGGGGGGCAAATATAATTCTGTGATTGTAAATCTACTGACGAATAACCATGACAGAGCAGTGCGCTTTTCTAGAAACTTGATAAGTTGTCCCCCCAAAAAACATGCTCTTCAATGTCGATCCGCGCCCCTGTGAGCCCATAATAATTAAATCGCAACGTTTAGCTTTTGCGGTATCAATAATCTCTTTATCTGGGTTGCCTTTATATATTTCCGTTTCAATAATTGCATTTTTTGATTTTGCTCCTGCTTCGAATAACTTTACAAACCGTGTCATCTGAATCAACGCGGATTTTGCCATCATCTCATCGACTTCATTATTAGGCGCATTGTAGTCTGATCTTTTTTCTGAACCTTCGTAAACACTTAAAATGGTAATTGTTACTGCTTTATTACCAAAATATTCTAACGCTGTTTGCATAGCCACTTCAGAATTCTCAGAAAAATCGACAGGTACAAGTACTTTTTTAATTCCTTTATTCATAGTATTCACCTAATTTTATTAAATTTTATTATATTATAATTTAGCCTAAATTGCCTATTCGTCAAGAATTAGTGTGCTTATGGGTTTATATGGGTGAAAAGGTCCGTTATAACGTAGCGGTTAAGAGTTGTTGAGTATAGGGGTGAGAGGGTGAATTTAGAACGACATCGGCCAAACCATGTTCAACAATATTGCCTTCTTTAATAACGATAATTTGGTGGCTTAGGGCTTTTACAACGTGTATGTCGTGACTAATGAAGATATAGCTCAATTGGCGCTCTTGTTGTAATTTTCTCAACAGTTCAATAACCTGCATTTGGACTGCACGGTCTAATGCTGAAGTGGGTTCATCAAGAAACAGCATGCGAGGGTTGAGTATTAACGCGCGAGCAATGGCGATGCGTTGACGCTGCCCACCTGAAAGCTCATGCGGATAGCGATGCTGCATTTCAGGATCAAGATCAACTTCTTCCATGATATTAATGACTTTGGTGTCGATGTCTACCTGATCAAGATTACCTTGTAAGTGCAATCCTTCGCTAATAATTTGCTTAATACTCATCCGTGGGCTGAGGCTAGAGAAGGGATCCTGAAAAACAATCTGCATCGAACGTCTACACGCATTGAAAGATTTTTCATCGAGGTCAGATATTTTTTTTCCGCCAAAGTGAATAGCCCCGCTGGATTCAATTAAGCGCAATATGGCCAGTGCTAAGGTAGATTTTCCCGAGCCACTTTCACCTAGCACGCCTAATGTTGTTCCCTCTTTAAGGTCGATATCAACTTGTTTTAGTGCATGAAAAAAATCCTTGCATCGACCAAATAAAGGTTTGGATAAGGGGAATTTCACGCCCAAATGATGAGTGCTTAGAAGAGTGGGCAGCCCCTCTATAGGGTGTGCTAATGTGACGGGGTTGCCGCTGGGATGACTATTGATTAATTGCTTAGTGTAGTCCTCTTGCGGGTTTCTTAGCAGGCTTTTAGCATCTCCGCTTTCGACGATTTCACCTCGATGCATTACCAATACATGATCGGCCATATATTTCACCACACCTAAGTCGTGGGTAATTAGTAAGACACTCATTTGATAGATGACTTGTAATTCACGCAGCAAATCTAAAATATCTTTTTGTACGGTGACATCTAAAGCGGTGGTTGGCTCGTCAGCTATTAACAATTTCGGTCGATTCGCTAGCGCCATGGCAATCATCACTCGCTGTCGTTCGCCACCCGATAATTGATGTGCATAGGCATTAAGTTTCGTTGTTGGCGAGTGAATTTTTACTTGCGTTAAAAGTGCTAATACTTGTTTTTTTATACTGAGTTTAGCAGTCTTTGTGTCGGTATTGGCTTGGTGAACTTTCAATGCTTCACCAATTTGTTTTTCTACTGTGTGTAGAGGATTTAAGGCGCTCATGGGTTCCTGAAAGATCATGCCAATCTCACTGCCTCGGATATTGGTCATCTTTTTTAAAGGTAAGGATAATAAATCTCGACCTTCAAAGGTGATACTACCAGAGGGGTGAAACGCTGTAGGGTAGGGCAGTAAGCGCATAATCGCATGAGCCGTTAGAGACTTTCCTGATCCGGATTCGCCCACTAAGGCGACGGTTTTATTATGCGGAATAACGAAGCTAATCGACTTCACAATATGCGTATCGCTATTGCCTTGGTGAAAGGAAATCGATAACTGATCAACGGATAAAATATCACTCATAAAGGCATTTACCAAAAAAATAAACGGGGTGACTAAAAACTCAGCGAGCTATCGAGTAAGTAAACGAGGGTCAAAGGCATCACGTATTCCTTCGCCAACAAAGACCAGTAAAGTGAGCATGCTAGAGAGTACTAGAAAAGCCGTGATAGCTAGCCATGGGGCATGGAGGTTACCTTTGCCCTGGGACATAAGTTCACCCAATGATGCAGAACCGGCAGGCAACCCAAAACCTAAAAAATCGAGGGAAGTTAATGTGGTGATCGCACCCGTTAAAATAAACGGCAGCATCGTCATGGTCGCAACCATAGCATTGGGCAAAATGTGTCGATACATAATGATGACGTCACTGACACCTAAGGCTTTAGCTGCACGCACATAGTCAAGATTACGGCCACGTAAAAACTCGGCGCGCACCACATCAACTAAGCTTGTCCAGCTAAACAGCAGCATTACCGCTAGTAACCAGCCAAAATTAGGTGTGATAATACTGGCAAGAATAATAAGTACGAACAACTGAGGTAAGCCGCCCCATATTTCCAGTAATCGCTGGCCATACAAATCGACTTTGCCACCGTAGTAACCCTGTAAAGCACCGACGGCAACACCAATGATACTACTGCCTAAAGTCAACGCTAGGGCGAATAGAATTGAAATTCTGAATCCATAAAGAACCCTAGCAAATACATCTCGCGCTTGATCATCGGTGCCTAGCCAATTATTAAGGGTAGGTGGTGAAGGTGCCGGTTGTGGCAAATTGGCAATATGCGTATCAAAGTAATAACGCACAGGGGGCCAAATAATCCAGCCCTTAGCGTCGATTAGATTGATAATGTAAGGATCTTTGTAATCGGCTTCTGTATCAAAATCGCCATCGAAAGTGGTTTCAGGGTAGTCGATCAACACTGGAGCGTATAAATTTCCATCGTAGTGAATTAATAACGGTTTATCATTGGCGACAAATTCTGCAAATAAGCTAATTGTAAATAAACATAAAAAAATCAGCAGACTCCATGACGCTCGTTTGTTGTTGAAAAACGTCACTAAACGGCGTTGATTTAGGGGGGAGCAACGGGAATAAATTCTATCCATCATATTTTTCGACTCTCAAAATCAATTCGTGGATCAATTAATACATAGAGTAAATCCGAGATTAATTTAATTACCAACCCAAATAGGGTGAAGATAAACAGTGTGCCAAAGATCACCGGATAATCTCTATTTAAGATGGATTCAAAGCCGAGCAAGCCTAATCCATCAAGAGAGAATATGACCTCAATTAATAAAGATCCAGCAACAAAAATACTAAAAAATGCCGCAGGAAATCCCGAAATAATAATCAACATGGCATTACGGAAAACATGTTTATACAACACCGTATTTTCAGTGAGCCCTTTGGCTTTTGCGGTAGTGACATATTGTTTATTAATTTCGTCTAAAAAAGAGTTTTTAGTTAATAGGGTTAAGGTTGCAAAGCCACCTAAAGTATAAGCAGTGAGGGGCAGTGCGAGATGCCAAAAATAATCTTTTATCTTTCCAAACCATGACAAATCTGCGAAGTCGGGCGAGGTGAGCCCCCTAAGCGGGAACCAATCTAAAAAGCTACCGCCAGCAAATAATACAATAAACAGGATGCCTAATAAGAAGCTAGGGACAGCGCTTGCGATCACCACAAAAAAACTTGTCCAAATATCGAAGCGACTGCCATGGGATACCGCTTTATAAATTCCTGTGGGAATAGAGATAAGATAAATTAGCAGTGTACTCCATAACCCTAAGGAAATGGTAACGGGCATTTTTTCAAGAATCAAATCGATAACCGATGTGTTACGGAAAAAACTATCACCAAAATCAAAAGTAGCATAGCTTACTAACATATCGAAGAAACGTTGGTAGGCGGGTTTATCAAACCCATAGAGTTTTCGAATGTCTTCTATAATTTCAGGAGGTAAGCCTTGCGCACCACGGTAGTCGTTATTATTAGTTGTGTTATTACTTTCAAAACTTACACTGCCACCGCTGGTTCTATCGGCACTAGCCGCATCATGCCCTTGTATTGTCGCGATCATCTGCTCAACAGGCCCGCCCGGGGCTGCTTGAATAATACAGAAGTTAATTAACAGAATACCGAATAATGTCGGTAAAATAAGGAGTAAACGCCTAGCAATATATGCACTCATAATATTTATCTGTTATTTTGTTAGCAGTGTATTAGCTTTTTCTTGATCGTACCACCATGTAAAAATACCTACTGTATGATAGCGATCGTAAGCAGCGCTGATTTCAGGGATGCCGAATTTATCCCAGTAAACGATACGTGCGACGGAATTATACCATTGAGGAATAACGTAGTGATTGTGCAGTAATGCGCGGTCTAGGGCGCGGGTAGCGATGACCAAGTCAGTACGGTTTTTGGCATTAAGGATATGGTCCACAAGGCTATCAATAGCAGGGTTTTGTATGCCTATTACATTGCCGCTGCCCGCTATCGTCGCAGCGGATGAACTCCACAGGTTTTGCTGTTCATTACCCGGCGACTCGCTTTGAGAAAAGCTATGTACAATCATATCAAAATCAAAACTGCGGCTTCGATTAATATATTGTGATGTGTCTACTAAGCGTACCTTTACAGTTACTCCTAGTCTCGAAAGACTTTTAACGAAAGGGTTAACAATACGTTCAAAGCTAGGAGACACTAGGAGTATTTCAAAACTAATCGCCTTCCCCGAAGCATTATAGAGTTGGTTGTCTTCAACATAATACCCCGCACTGTCTAATAGTTTTTTCGCGGCACGCAAGTTATTTCTATTACGGCCTTCGCCGTCAGAAATCGGTGGCGTATACACCTGCGTGAAGACTGATTTGGGAAGTTGATCTTTGAGAGGCGTGAGAAGAGCGAGTTCCTTCTTGTCGGGCAGTTGGGTAGCTGTAAAATCGCTGTTAGAAAAAAAACTATTTGAACGTTGATAGGCATCATAAAATAATGTGTGGTTTGACCATTCAAAGTCAAAAGCGTAGTCCATCGCCTTACGCAGAGCGGGATCCTTAAAAATAGTTTTTCGTAAATTGAAGACAAAGGCTTGCATTCCACTATTCGCTTGGTGGGGTATTTCTGCCTTGATGAGCTGTTGCTGACTTACAGCGGGAACATCATAAGCCGTCGCCCAAAACTTAGAACTGTTTTCTCGACGATAATCATATTCATTCGCTTTTAGTGCCTCGATAGCAACATTTGAATCGCGGTAATAGTCAATGCTAATATAATCAAAATTATAAAAACCCTTGTTAACAGCTAAATCTTTACCCCAGTAATCTTTTTTTCTAACATAGGTGATATTCCTGCCGGGGTCGATACTGTCAACGGTATAAGGGCCGCTACCCAGCGGCAGTGTTAAGCTGGTTTTATCAAAAGCTTTGTCTTGCCAAAAGTGTTTCGGGAGAATAGGCAGCTGGCCTACAATAAGAGGGAGTTCGCGGTTTTTATTCGTTTTAAAGGTGAATTTAACCGATAGCGTATCAATGGCTTCAACGGTATCGATTTCTGCATAATAAAATCGGTAACGGGGGTTGCCTTTGCTAATTAACAAATTAAAGGTAAAAACTACATCTTCTGCGGTAATAGCGTGGCCATCATGAAAGTACGCACCAGGGCGAAGATGAAACGTTACCCAGCTTCGGTCTTCAGGATACTCGATAGTTTCTGCCAATAAACCATATTGGGTAAAAGGTTCGTCGGCAGCACTGGTCATCAGTGAGTCATAGAGTAACTCTATATTTTCTGCTGGATTACCCTTTGCAATAAAGCCATTTAAGCTGTCAAATGTACCCATACCAAAGAGGCGTAGCTTTCCGCCTTTTGTGGCTTTTGCCGAGGTGTACTCGAAACGTTCAAAATCTTTTGGGTATTTATTAGTGCCATGCATCGCAATAGCGTGACTTCTCGTGATTGTTTGTGCCGCTTCTGGTGAACCAGCAGCATCAGCTGAAAGGATAGTTTGAGCGAAAATGGAGCTGCTAATGCTTAGTAGTAAGCAACTGATCATGACTTTTCGCACAGTAGGAAACCCTGTTGTTAGATATGTTGGTTATATATGTATGGTCGTGGATTATTTTTATGAATCTAATCGTAGAGTATAAACTTTAGCAGTTTCCGTCAATAGACTTGGGGAAATATTAGGCCAACTGAGTGTCGTTTCACAAGCTAGTTTTAGGCGTAACTTTTAGGTGTTAGTACAAGTCGTTGAAAATAACGTATTAGATCAAAAAACGTTCAAGAGAAGGTGTTTTTTCGCTAAGAATTAAATACCAACCGTATCTTCCCCAGTCACCAAGAACAATACGCTTGGCAGGAGAACCATTGACGGTAAGTGTGTGGGTGTTAGGGCGGTGGGTGTGGCCGTGAATCAGGGTGCGAACATTATATTCGCCCATCACTTTCACCACATCTTCAGGTGTTACATCAAGGATATCATCGGCTTTGAGACTAGTCATCGATTGGCTAGTTTTACGCAGAGAGCTGGCATATGAGCGACGCTCATCTAGCGACAAGGAAAGAATTTTTTGCTGCCACTCAGCGGTTCTGGTCATCTGACGAAACGCCATATAGTCACTGTCTTTGGTGCATAGACTATCGCCATGCATTAGCAGATAGCTCTCATCGTTATATGTAATAACGGTAGGGTCAGTCAAAAGTGTGACGTTAGCTGCCTGAGCAAATCGTTCGCCTATTAAAAAATCACGATTGCCATGCATGAAATAAACCGGAATACCTTGTTGACTGTAGTCATGTAGGCGTTGAATCACTTTATGATACATAGGGGTATCGTCGTCATCTCCCAGCCAAGCCTCAAAGAAATCACCCAATATATACAGAGCTTCTATTGTGTTTGTTTGATGGGTTGACAGGAAACGATAAAAAGCCTGAGTAACCTCAGGCCTTGACGGGTGTAGATGTAAATCTGAAATGAAAAGTAAGCTCATGCTGTTTAGCGGAGTCGCTAATCACTTGCCGCTTCAGCGCCATCAACGTCTTTATTATCGGAGGTGTTATCAACGGTGACCTTAGTAATGATAACTGATTCTGTAGGCACATCTTGATGCATGCCATTAGCACTCGTTTTAACGGTTTTAATTTTGTCGACAACATCTGTACCATCAGTCACTTTTGCAAATACACAATAGCCCCAGCCCTGGGTGTTTTTACCTGTGTGATTTAAAAACTCATTATCTTTAATGTTAATGAAAAACTGTGAGCTAGCACTATCAGGGTCCATGGTTCTGGCCATTGCTAAGGTATATGTATCGTTGGTAAGACCGTTGTCTGCTTCATTAGCAATAGGTGCACGGGTTTCTTTTTGATTCATATCTTCATCGAAACCACCACCCTGAACCATAAAGTCATTGATGACGCGGTGAAAAATAGTTCCTTCATAAAAGCCATCTTCTGCATATTGGGTAAAGTTAGCTGCCGTAACGGGCGCTTTATCAAAATCGAGTTCAATAGTGATGTCGCCAAAATTGGTGTGTAGGGTAATCATTAATAGATCCTGTTTCCTATAGCATGGAGGTGTTGAAAAGTAAGTCGGCAGGGCGGTGAGTCATCATAAGCTCGATTTAAGCGATTGTTTTATAGAGGTTAAGGAATTAAGTCCGAAATTAAGTGAATTAATTCAGAAAAACAGCCAAACAATCGAAAAAATAAATACGTCTCAGTAATGAATTTGTTATGTAGAACCCCAAGAGGCCGTTATAATACGCGTTTTGTTATTAATCTTCTACCTCACGAGCCTCGGATAATTTATGACCGTCGATAGTACGCCTTCACCACCACCTTCTACACATGCTCAAGAAATCGCACCGGCAAAACCTGTACGCCCCCCACATTTTTTAGAGCAGTTGGTCCAAAAAGATATCGATCAAAAAAACATCAGTAAACTTGTGACGCGTTTTCCTCCCGAACCTAATGGTTATTTACACATTGGGCATGCAAAATCTATTTGCCTTAACTTTGGGCTTGCTGAAACATTTGGCGGTGTCTGTCATCTACGTTTTGATGACACTAACCCGGCCAAAGAAGACCAAGAATATATTGACGCTATTATTAAAGACGTTAAATGGCTAGGGTATCAATGGGATGGGGAAATTCGCTTTGCTTCGTCTTATTTCGAACAACTTCATGATTGGGCGGTTCACCTTATTGAACAGGGCAATGCTTATGTTTGTCATTTAACCGCTGACGAAGCTCGTGAACATCGCGGAACTTTAACGGAGCCCGGTAAAAACAGCCCGTTTCGCGACCGTAGTACTGATGAAAATGTTATCGAGTTCTCCAAAATGCGAGCCGGCGAATACGATGAGGGCGCTTGTGTACTGCGTGCAAAAATTGATATGGCTAGCCCTAATATCAATATGCGCGACCCAATTATGTACCGTATTCGTAAGCAATTGCATCACCAGACAGGTGATAAGTGGTGTATTTACCCGAACTATGACTTTGCCCACGGCCAAGAAGATGCTATCGAAGGCATTACCCATTCTATTTGCACACTAGAATTTGCTGATCACCGACCATTATATGAATGGTTTTCATCAAATCTGCCCATACCGCATACGCCTAAGCAATATGAATTTGGGCGTTTGAGCTTAAATTACACAGTGACTTCTAAGCGTAAGTTGAAACAGTTAGTGGATCAAGGCCATGTAGACGGCTGGGACGACCCTAGAATGCCGACTATTGCGGGTTTACGCCGCCGGGGTGTGAGAGCTTCGGCTATTCGTAAGTTTTGTGACATGATTGGCGTGGCAAAATCAGATGGAACTGTTGATGTAGCGATGCTGGATCATGCTATTCGTGATGATTTAGATAAAAACGCACCCCGGGCAATGTGTGTATTAGCCCCATTAAAAGTAGTGTTAACAAACTACCCCGAAGATAAATCGGAAACCATGATTGCCCCAGGGCACCCCAATCGAGATGATCTTGGCGAGCGTGAGTTGCCCTTCAGTCGAGAGATTTATATTGATCAAGATGATTTTAGAGAAGAGGCTAATAAAAAATATAAACGATTAGTGATTGCAAAACGTGTGCGTCTACGTAATGCCTACGTTATCGAAGCCGATAGCTGTATTAAAGATGCTGAAGACAATATTATCGAGGTGCATGCGCGTATTATTGAAGGCACGTTAGGGCATAACCCTGAAGACGGCATAAAACCAAAAGGAGTGATTCAGTGGGTCGATGCAAAACAGCACGCGACCTTTGATGTGACGCTCTATGAGCGTTTGTTTACTGAGGAATCTCCTGATGCGGGGGACAAAAACTTTGTCGACTATATTAATCCTGACAGCCGTAAATTAAAGCAGCAATGTGTGGGCGAAATAGGCCTGTCTAATGCTAGCGCCGGAACTACTTATCAATTTGAGCGTGAAGGCTATTTTTGTCGTGACGAAAAAATAGAAAAACTGAGTTTTAATAGAACCATCAGTTTGCGTGATACGTTTGTAGGATAGTTACTATAGTTAGTTATTTAAGGTGATTATCGCAGTGTAATAACCGCTAAAACGAAACATTTAAATATTAATAACGCATTGCTGTAGTCCTTATGACCGTACTGACAGCGATACATTTCAAGTAGAATTTTTATGGCATTAACAATTTATAATACCTTAGCGCGGGAAAAGGTTCTTTTTACACCGATTGACGCAGGCAAGATTCGTTTGTACGTCTGCGGGATGACGGTCTATGACTATTGTCATATCGGACATGCGCGCGTACTGATATCGTTTGACGTGATAGTGCGCTTTTTACGCTCCCAGGGTTGGGATGTAGAATACGTACGCAACATTACCGATGTTGATGATAAAATTATCCGTAGAGCAGAAGAGAACAAAGAAGATAGTGCGATTCTAGCGCAACGCTTTATTGATGCCATGCATGAAGACGAAGAGGTTCTTAATGTTTTGCGGCCTAATCAAGAGCCTCGTGCCACAGCGTATATGGCAGATATTATTCAAATGGTAAGAACCCTGATCGATAAGGATTACGCGTATGTTGCTAGTAATAATGATGTCTATTATCGCGTCAGCCGCTTTAAAGGTTACGGTAAATTGTCCGGTAAAAATCCAGATGAATTATTGGCGGGCGCACGAGTTGAAGTAGAAACTTTAAAAGAAGATCCACGCGATTTTGCGTTATGGAAGTCAGTAGCCAATACCGATGATAGTGTTTCTTGGGAATCTCCGTGGGGGCAGGGTAGACCTGGCTGGCATATAGAATGTTCTGCGATGAGCAAGTCTTGCTTAGGTAACACCTTTGATATTCATGGAGGTGGCCCCGATTTACCTTTTCCTCATCACGAAAACGAAATTGCTCAAAGTGAAGCGGCTAATGGTTGTACATATGTCAATTATTGGTTGCATGCAGGTGCGGTGCGTGTCGATGGCGAAAAAATGTCTAAATCTTTAGACAATTTTTTTACGATTCGTGATGTCCTGAAAAAATATCATCCAGAAGTTATTCGTTATTTAATTGTGAATAGCCATTATCGCAGCAATATTAATTACTCTGAAGATAATCTTATCGAAGCCAAATCTGGCCTCGATCGTTTTTATCAAACGTTAAAAAGTTATACAGATGTTGACGCGGCCAATATAGAAGATCTAGCAGATAGCAATTACTACAGGCACTTTGTTGATTCAATGAATGATGATTTTAATACTCGTATTGCTTTATCCGGCATGTATGACTTAATCAAAATTATTAATACCGTGGCCACTAACGATCTGATGAAAGCAAGAGTGCTAGTGTCAGAACTAAAAGCGATGGCTAATATACTGGGTGTATTACAAGCAGATCCAACGCAGTTTTTACAAGCGGGTTACGTGAGTAATCAGACTGCAGGTTTGTCAGTTGATGTTATTGAGACATTAATCACTCAGCGTATTCAGGCAAAAAAAGATAAACAGTACCAACGAGCGGATGAAATTCGTCAGCAATTAGATCAAGAGGGTATTCTTCTAGAAGACTCCAGCGAAGGCACTGCGTGGAGAAGAAGATAGAGTCATGCTAAACGTGGATTCACTACAGTATAAATTTGAAAGAATTCGCTCAAACAAAACGTTTGAATTATTTGTTGTTGGTATTATTATTTTTTCGGCGGTGATGATTGGTGCAAAGACTTATGACGTGCCACCAACAGTCACTCGTATTGTTGTTTGGTTAGATTGGTTTATTACCCTGTTTTTTATGGTGGAGATCACTATTCGATTTTTAGGTGAAAAGCGCAAACTTGATTTCTTTAAGCGTGCGTGGAATATTTTTGACACCGTTATTGTGACAATTAGCTTGATCCCCATAGAAGATAGTGAACTCGCCATTGTAGGAAGGCTTATCCGTATATTCAGAGTGTTGCGGATGATATCTATTCTTCCTGAATTACGCATGCTGCTTAACTCATTAATCATAGCCTTACCGCGTCTAGGTTATGTCGCACTATTAATGTTCATTATCTTTTATATTTACGCTGCAGTGGGTGCTACTTTTTTCAAAGAAATTAACCCCGTTTTATGGGGAGACATTAGTATCAGCTTGTTAACATTGTTTCGTGTAATGACATTCGAAGATTGGACGGATGTGATGTACGAAACAATGGCAGTATATGGCTATAGTTGGATATTTTATATCACCTTTATATTTTTTACTGCTTTCGCATTTTTAAATATGATTATCGGCATTGTCGTTAACGTATTGGAAGAAGAACAAAAAGAACAAAGCCGTATTGATGGTGATGTGACAATAGAAGATGTACACCGAGAACTTGTCGCTGTTAGGGCACTGTTAGAAAAAACACATCACCTTAACCCCAAATAATCTATTAGTAATAGGGAGAGTAATGTCATCTTTACCTGAACAGAGTGATTATTATTCTCGATCAGCGCTTGCGTCGAAGTTAGATATAACGCTAAAAGAATTGACACAGGCGATGCTCGAAGCCGGATGGCTCCGATATGAAGAGCAGTCGTCAAAGGGCAAGGAATGGGCGTTAACGAGTAAAGGTGAGTTCGAAGGCGGTATCTATAAAACGAGTAAAAAATTCGGCCAATATATTGCTTGGCCGCAATCTGTGCTCACTCACACGGTCATTTTGGAATTAAAAAACTCACTGATAAACGCCACCACAATAGCTAAAGCATTTAATGTTTCAGCCAAAACATTAAATAAGTTATTGGCTGATTTAGGCTGGGCCTGTCCATCTAAAAAAGGTTGGCGAATAACTGAAGGGGGTGTCGAGGAAGGCGGTATTCAGCAGAAAAGTGAAGCTACCAGTATCCCTTTCGTGCTCTGGCAGCGAAGAATTTTGGAAAACACTATATTGAGTCGGCATATTACACTGTACAAGGGTGCATGCGAGCCTAGTGTTGCTGTAGGCTCAACAAGCATGGGCACTGATAAAAACGATTCTCAGACTTATCATCGTTTGTTAAATGGCTTGTCAGTTTTTGATCCGCGTGATATTTATATCGCGAATTATCTTTACCTTTACGGTATTAGGTATGCCTATCAAAGGTCCGTTTCGGTCAAAGCCGGTAATGTAACAACGACAGTTATCGGTGACTTCTATTTACCTGATTCCGGTATTTATTTATTTATTCAACGCGCCCAAATATCCCCAACTAAGCTCTCTGAACAAATTGAGCGTTTGTCACAAATACAACAATCGCTTTTGCCGCATATTGTATTGTCAGAATCAGACGTATCAACGCTAGAGCGTTTGCTGCCGAAGTTATTACTTGATCTAGGTGTAACACTTTATTAGTTATTCGCAATGTCACCGCAATGATGAATTAATTTCATCATTTCGGTGACATTTAATCGTTTGAATGTTCATCAGTAAAACTCTATCTTATGTCCATGGGCGAAGTAAATCACATCGCCACCTTATATAGATGGAATCAAATATGAACACAATAGTAAAGAAACTAGCGAGCCTTGTTAACTACGTTGTACAAAGCCGTACAGCGAAAGAATTACTTAGTATGACAGATAGCCGCTTAACTGACATCGGCCTGTCGCGCTTTAAACTAGAGCAGGGTGCAGCAGGTTACCCATGGAAGTTAGAGAATAATGCAGTAGTATTAAAATTTACTGCCGCAAAGAAAGCCGCACCTGCTGCTGTTATTCTGTCTCAAAGTGACAACGTTGCAGCGTAGACAGTCTATTGTGGTATGGGGGAATGTTAATAGTTGAACTGGCCTCAGTTTAAACTATTACAAGACCTACGATTGGATCACTTGATTTAATGCATCTACTAGCTCTTCATCCGTAAAGGGTTTACATAAAAATCCTCTTGCCCCATTCTCTATTGCCTCTAATCCTGTAGTGATATCTGACAGCGCAGATATCACTAGAATTTTGATGTCCTTGTCTAATTTTTCAATATGTTTTATGCACTGTATGCCATCCATTCCGGGCATGGTTAGGTCCATGGTCACTAGGTCGGGCAAGAAGTGTGTGGCTTTTTGCAGCGCATCACGCCCGTTGGCCGCTGTCGCTACAATTTTCATATTGGGGTCACTTTGATATACCCGCTCAATACGAGAGCGAATAATATTTGAGTCGTCAACAATCATTAATTTCATAAATAAAGCCTACTGTACCCTTCTTTAAATTGTTATGCCGATGGCGGAAGATATATTGAAAATTGGCAGTACTTATTGACTTGTTGTTTGATCTTTAAGCTACCCCCCATTGACTTGACTACCTCATAAACTGCCCGTAAGCCTATACCTCTTCCAGCATTCATGTCTACGTCGACTGTGGAAAAACCACTACTAAAAATGTGTTTGTTGATTTGAGCGGATGACCAATGAGAAATTTCTATTTCACTAGCAACGCCCTTAGCCACTAATTTTTGAGCTACTAGCTTGGAGTCAATACCACGCCCATCATCACGAACGTTAATTTCTAAACCACCGTTAGGTAGGTCTACGGCGCTGATATCAATTCTGCCTGCCCTTGGTTTAGCCGAAGTCAATCTTTCACTTGGCAACTCGATCCCATGAACTAAACTATTCTTGATGAGGTGTACAAAGACAGTATTTAATTGTTGTTTGCGTTGGTCGTTAAGTCGTATTTCCGATAGTCCCGAGGTGACTAAGTATGCTTTCTTATTATATTCCTTAGCTGTCTCTGTCGCTAAACTTTTCAGATGATTCCACTCGGATTTATTGATAGAATTTTTCTGCGAAGATTCTTCAATATGTAATCCATACATTTTTTGTGAGATTTCCGACAAACTTTCCACGTAAGAAATAAGGTGCTCAAGTTGAACAGTAAGGGGTAAAAAGCTCATTCCATCTAGGTTGTTAACGGCTTTTAATTTTTCTAATTCATCTTCGAAAACATGTGCTTTTTCAGAAATTATTTTCAAATCAACTGCAGACGCTTCACCTTTTATCGTGTGAATGTGGACAAAAATATTATTAATTTTTTTAATGAAATCCTCTTTTCCTGATACTTGTTCTTTCAATAACTTGTTAATCATCCCAAGAGACACCGTGCTATTATTTAAGAATAACTTCAGCGTACTTGCATTAATTTTCATCAGCGCTATTAATGTCTTAACTTGCTCTTCGTTTTTATTCTCAGTAGTTGCAAGCTTGTTCTCTAGTAATATTTTGTCAGTTATGTCTTTTACTGAGACGAGTATGTCGCTAATGACGCCACTCTTGGTTACGCGATAGAAGTTAAAGCTAAGATATTTTTCTTGGATAGTGCCATCTAAATTATCTATCTGAACATGTAATTCTTTTAGTGGGTTAAGGTCCATAATTAACTTAGCGACCACTTTTTGGTTAAATAAAGATTTTAAAAACATATCGATATTTCTAATGTTTTTTGCAGAAACGATGTTTTCGAGGACTTCCGATACATCTCGCCCAGCAATATCCTCTATGCCCAGAATAGATTCTAGCTCATTAGAGTATTCGCTACCGATGGCTCTATCTTTATGGACCAAAAACAATCCTTCTTGAACAGTATTGAGAATTCCTCGGGCTTCTTCTCGAGCATTTTCTAATTCAGAATCAGATCGCCTTAACTGACGGACAATAAAGAACAAAATCAACACCAAGCTGAGCGCGGTAATAATAATACCGGCTATCTGCACTGATCGTAATAATGTCACTTGGCGATCACTTTTTTGCTGTAACAGTAGTGCAAATTGATTGGATAAGCCCCTCAGATTTAACCGGCTGATCCCATTAATCGCACCTTGGTCATGCAGTACTGATCCATAAAACTGATATTTGTTAAAGAAGGCCTTAGTGTCTTTAGGTTGGGAATTTGAATTAAGTGCTGGCTGAATTCGACGTTGGTACTCTAGCCAAATAGGCCAAATATCATTAATACGTTGAACGATACGTGGATCACTTGGCGCATCAATGATGGCTATATCTAATGTATTGAATTTACCAATACTTACAACGGGTAATTCGCCGCCGTCTTTAAACGCCAAAAACCGTGCATTAAGTAGCTCGCTAGTTTTTTGCAGCGTGTTTTGAGCAAAACTAGACGCTTGCCCAGTATTGTATTGGCCGTTGATGATGTAAAGATCACTAATAGTCTGGTTGAGCAACGATGTTTGCTCGAAAGCAGTGTTAATCACTTTAGTATCTTTTTCGAGCTGATTGGAAACATATAAACTCAACATCATAATGCTCACCACCAGTAGTGAGAAGAGCGATAGAGAAACGATAAGGAACCGATATTTTTTGTAACCCGAACTGGAGTCTGTTGTGTTGCTTGACTTTGCTGATGTTTTTTTTAAGTCATTCATAATGCCACATCTATATGTTGATTTGAGTTTACGTAAATTTTTTGCAACGGAGTAGACAGCAAGTAGGCTATCACTCAGATTGTTATCACTACGGCGGTAACCGTTATAAGCTGCTTTGACGACTATTTGAAATATTTACAATAATGACCTTTTACCCTCATATAAGTTAACGCTACTAGGCTAGACAAGTGAAGACGTATCTATTGATTCACCTCACACTCACCAACCCGCCTTATAAAGATCCTTTTAGGTGTCCGGTCTACGAGGTTCTGAAACTATTTGGCCTAGATTGACATTGGCAGTAGGCAGCAAAGAGCGTGCTAATATTTGTTAAGAATAGAATGTGAATTCTTAAATTTTAACACACATATTATTGATGAATACGCGTAAAATTATCTTATTGTGACATACATTTATTAGCATTTCTAAGCTATCCGAAAGGTAGGGCTAGCGATAGGTGATATTCGTAATTACTTGAGTCTTAATAATTTATTCTTCTATTAAAAATATTAGTCAAACAGTACAATTGAAGCTATTATCTTATATTTAAAAGTAACTCTACCAAAAATATACCCTTTTTAGCGAGTAAAGGCTAATAATTTATTCAATATTAAAAAAATACGTGTTTTTGATCTTTCAAGATTGAAATGTGACGTGTGTCACAGTAGTGTTATAGGTATAGAGAAGTTACTTCAATGACAATTAACAGCGAGCGCCTATGTCTAAAGAGTTATTAGAGATTTTTATTGACGGAGCAATACGTTACTTCAAACATACCCCTGACAAAGAGGTAACAACGGGGGTACCATATTTGATTGAGAACGAAAACCCAGTGGCTTACGACTTTACTGGCCTTATCGGCATTACAGGTTGCATGAAAGGGTGTGTTTACTATACTGCTCCGACTATTTTACTCAAACATTTATTGATCAGTATGGGAGAAGAAAACACAGAAAAAGATAATATTGCCGATATGGTAGGCGAGGTCGCTAACACTATATCGGGGAATGCGAGAAGCAGTCTCGGTGATGACTTTATGATATCTGTGCCCGTTGTTATTGAAGGTAAGCCCGGGAATATTCATTTGCCAAGAGACTCGCGCTCTTACGTGATTCCCATCTACTGGAAAAAATACACCTCAGCAATCGTGGTCTGTTTCGATAAATAATATTGGGGTGATATATTACCGGTAACTTGCTTAATCCCGTCTTAAGTGGTCTTTTATTGCGATCGGGTTGGGTAAGTTAAACACCACAATATAACTAGAAATCAAGAAAGTTATAATAGCGGTTGCTTGAATAAGGGTGGAAGCCTTTTCACTGATCAATGAAGCATTATATGCCACCAATGCGATGAGTAATGAAAACTCACTGATTTGTCCTAGACGAAACCCTATATCCCACGCCAAGGCTGTCTTCTCACTCTGTCGGCCCAATAATAAACGAAAAGTAATAGGTTTTAATAGCAGCATAATCCCGCCTAGTAACCCTGCCGCTATAATGATGTCTGGAAGCAATAGAAGGTTGAAGCTGGCGCCCAGTGAAAAGAAGAACAAGATCAAGAAAAAATCGCGTAGAGGCTTGAGGTTGATCGCTATATATTGTGATATTGGGCTGGTCGCTAAGCTAATGCCTGCGATAAACGCACCAATCTCTGCGGATAAGCCCAATGCTTCTGATAGCTCTGCAAGCCCTAAACACCACCCCAGCGCTAATAAAAATATATATTCGTGGAAGCGATCAAACTTTTGGATAAGGTATTGCAGCACGTAGCGAACAAACAACCACGCGAATAGCCCTACTAACGGTAAAGCCGCTAAAGTCATCGCGAACTGGGGCACATTAACGCTGCCTACGTCTCCACTAAGCAGAATCATTAGACATAAAATGGCTAAAAAATCTTGCAGCAGTAATAAGCCAACTAATAGCTCGCCGCTATGTTTATGATGAAGGGCGGTTGTAGGCAGTAGCTTGATACCGATGATGGTGCTTGAGAACATCATCGCCATGCCAATAACCATACACTCAACGGGGGTGTAATTAAATAAAACGCCAATACCGTACCCGCATACTGCGAACAGGCCAGAGCTTAACAAAGCGACTGGCGTGACTTGTTTGATAACGGCGAT
This sequence comes from Candidatus Endobugula sp., assembly GCA_047636495.1. Lineage (GTDB taxonomy): Bacteria > Pseudomonadota > Gammaproteobacteria > Pseudomonadales > Cellvibrionaceae > Endobugula. The sequence goes on from JBLILH010000004.1 coordinate 100,465, forward strand.
TAATGCTTTGGGCTGCATATCTAAACCAAGCAGGAATAGTAGAAAAACAATTCCGATTCGGGAAATTTCGCTGATTAAGTCAACATTAGTCATCAACTTTAAACCATAAGGGCCAAACAATGCGCCCAGTATAATATAGGCAACCAACAGCGGCTGCTTAGTATACAACGCGAGAGTTGCGATGACGGCTGCACCGCTAAAGATGAGAAAAAATGATTGAAAAAGACTGGTTTCCATACTGACTACCGAGAAGCTGGCTAAAGAATAGTTATTGTTGTTGGGCTAGGTGTGTAGATACGTCTCCATTCGTTACGTTAACGATACTCCACTGCACATACACATACGTATTATGCCACCTTTGTGCATACTATTGTTAACATGCCAGACGTGAGCTAATATACATATCAATAGAAGAACGAACAAATAGTTATATTTTATTAAACTCAACTTGCACTTTTTTCTAAGTTCTGTGCTTTAGTCTGGCTTCTAGAGTCCATTCCTAAGATACAAAGATCATATCTATATGTTTATGTCTAGTAAGTTGCTTCAACTTATTATAAGGAGTCATTGATGAGTGCAGGAATAACTTGTTCGACGATTTCTGTATGTGACTGTTCTATTGTTCACTGTTAACAGAAAGTATCACAGTAAAATAAAATATGTCCGCCAGGGTATTCATTAATACTGATAATTAACGGTCAGTATTGATGAACAGCCCTTGATAGTATTTATGTGCGACGACGAAACAACGGGGCAGGTTTGTCTGCGCTGACTTGATAGGCTTCAGTAAGATCGTTTAGCGACTCAGCGGCGTCTGATACATCAATGTCATCGGCTAAATCAAAGGATGAAAAGCCACAGCGCTGTAAATAACATAACTGATCGCGAATCACGCCACCGGTGGCGCGTAACTCACCCGTAAACTGATAACGCTCACGTAGCAAACGTGCAAGGGAAAACCCTCGGCCATCCACAAACGAAGGAAAGTTGATAGCGATTAGCGTAAATGCACTTACCCCGTCGTTTTCTATATTGATAGCATGCTCGCCCTGAAGCAATAGCCCCACTTTTCCTGAGTGCACTTTACTAGCCAGTGCACTTTTTTTTATTTGCCAAAGTGGGTAGGGTACTATTAAATAATCTTGTGTAAAATCACTATGATCTTCGTCAACAATAGTCCATTGATTATCAATAACTGCATCGCGGGTAAGAATTAACGGATTATTTGGCATATACACGCTCCTTAAAGGGGGCTAAACCAATACGATTATAGGTGTCCACAAACAATTCTTCACCCTGACGATTATCGACAAACACATTCAGTACGGTAGCAATAACATCGGGCACTTCAGATTCTTCAAAAGCAGGGCCCAGGACCTTGCCTAGCGCGGTGTTTTCAGAAGCGTTACCGCCAATTTGTATTTGGTAAAACTCTTTACCTTTTTTGTCAACCCCTAGAATACCAATGTGGCCCACATGGTGATGCCCGCAGGCATTCATGCAGCCAGAAATATTTAAGTCCAGATCACCAAGGTCGTAAACGTAATCCATATCATCAAAGCGACGTTGAATGGCTTCAGCGACTGGGATAGATTTAGCGTTTGCTAACGAGCAAAAATCGCCCCCTGGACAACAAATTACATCAGTCAACGTGCCAATGTTAGGGGTGGCAAAACCGGCTAACTTTGCTTCCTTCCATAACGCGAACAAATCAGACTTTTTAACGTCCGCAAGAACAATATTTTGATCATGGGTTGTCCGTGCTTCGCCAAAGCTATATTTGTCTGCCAAGTCGGCAATAATTTCTAACTGGCGATCTGTGACATCCCCCGGTGCAACACCCGTGGGCTTTAATGCTAAAACAACAGCGGCGTAACCCGGCACTTTATGAGTGCATAAGTTTCGACCTAGCCATTTCGCAAAAGCGATATTATCAACCGTCAGTTCACTAACATTATGCTGAGCGGCTGCATCATCGATAGATTCATAGGCAGGTGAGGTGAAAAATGCTTTACAGCGGTTAATTTCATCTTGAGTCAATGTGGCCTCGCCACCTGCAGAATGAGCCCACTCGGCTTCAACAAGCTCGGCAAATTTTTCAGCGCCTAGTGCTTTTACTAAGATTTTAACGCGAGCCTTATACTTATTGTCACGACGACCCAGCAGATTGTAGACGCGCAAAATCGCATCTAGATAGGTCAGCAAATCTCTCTCAGGAAGAAAATCACGGATCAATGAGCCAATAACAGGTGTTCGGCCTAAGCCACCCCCCACAATAACTTTAAAACCAATATCACCGGATACATTTTTGACTAGTTTCAAGCCAATATCATGGACATTAACGGCCGCACGATCAGCATTTGCACCGGTGACTGCAATTTTGAATTTGCGCGGTAAAAAGGCAAATTCAGGGTGAAGGGTCGACCACTGACGGATAATTTCGCAATAAGGACGTGGATCAATATCCTCATCAGAAGAGATGCCCGCAAGCTGATCCGACGTTGTGTTACGAATACAGTTGCCGCTAGATTGTGTCGCATGCATTTCAACTTCAGCCAATTCCGCTAATATATCTGGGACGTCGGCTAAATCAGGCCAATTGAGTTGTATATTTTGACGCGTGGTAATATGTGCATAGCCCTTATCATAGTCACGAGTAACGCGAGCTAAGCGACGTAATTGTGTACTATTGAGCATGCCGTATGGCACGTTAATGCGAAGCATAGGAGCTAATCGTTGAACATAAAGCCCATTTTGTAAACGCAGAGGTAAAAACTCTTCGTCTTTCAATTTACCCGCAAGATACCGCTCCGTTTGTCCGCGAAACTGAGCGACGCGTTGAGTGATGATTTGGTGGTCGTAAGTGTCGTATTGGTACATAGTTACCTGATAGTTACCTGATAGTTACCTGATGGTTACGTGATGGTTATCCGTTGGCTTCTTGGTGTTTCTTGACTGGCTTACCGCCAAAAGGCCGTAAAATAATTAATATAAATTATAAAATATAACACGAGCAGAATACACGAAAAGTGCGTAATCGGCGATCATCTCTAAAGAATATTTATATGTAAAGTTATAGCCTTATTGCATAACAGCGGCGTCTCATTAAATATGTCGCTATCGTATGTAGACTGCAAGGCTATAACAATCGACGCAGTAGCGCACGAACAGTTTACTGAATAGCGGGCAGGTGAATTGTCAATCCATCCATTTCTTCAGTGACTAATAACTGACAAGATAATCGGCTCGTAGGCTTGGGTTCTTGTGTAGCCTCCACCATTTCACGTTCAGCGCCTTTGGCAACTCCCGTCTTACTAATCCAAGCATCGTCAACGTAACAGTGGCAGGTTGCGCAACACATGCTGCCACCACACGCCCCGACAATACCGTCAATGCCATTATCTATAGCGGCTTGCATCAGGTTTTCCCCAACAGCCACGTCAGCTTCAAAGGTATTGCCATCGTGAGTGGTATAAAAAATGAGAGCCATGTTAGGTTTCCTATATTATGTTGATGTAGTTTCATGTGATCAGCAGCAATGAGTCAGGGTGCACGCCCTCAGATTTCTGCGACAAAGGCGGCCAACAACTATCTTTCTGAGGCCCGAATCAGATTACTCAAACTACCAGCCGACTCCTGAGTTCCGGCATGCAATGAATGCCGGTATCCCTATTCAGTGAACCGTGACCTATTTGAGGTGGATTTCGGTCTTCGCTGGAATGCCGAGATCAAGTCGGTGTTTCTTGTCCTAGAGCTTTAGTTGCTATTCAACCAGTAGCTGATAACAAGGCTTGTATCCACCGCTTAGCTTCATGCGCCCTTGGTCAACAAACGACACCAGCAGCTTATCTAACGCAGCCATTAATTGCGCATCACCTTTAAGTTGATATTTGCCGTGCTGACGAATGCGTGCAATACCATCTGCTTTTACATTACCCGCAACAATACCAGAAAACGCGCAGCGCAATTGCGCGGCTAATACGTATCCTGGTTGCCCTCGGTGAAGCTTAAGCCCCAGCATGTTTTGGTGACTTGGGGTAAAGGGTTGCTGGAATACTTCGGGTACTACTAACGACCAATTGTATGCGTAAGATTCGCTGTGCTTTCTGCGGTAACGCTGCACCGACTCTATACCTTGCTGCATGCGCTGCCCCACTAATACAGGGTCATCGATAACAATGTCATAGTATTTGGCAGCGTCGTCACCCAAAGTAAAGCGAATAAAAGCATCAAGGCTCGTAAAATAGTTTGCGCTGGTCGCAGAGGCTGCAAAAATCAATGGGAAGCTAACCGTTTGGTTTTCTGGGTGCATTAATAAGCCCAAAATATAAAGAACTTCTTCGGCAGTGCCTGCACCCCCAGGAAATACAATAATACCGTGAGATAAACGAACAAAAGCTTCTAAACGTTTCTCTATATCGGGCAAAATGACTAATTCATTCACCGTAGGGTTTGGTGATTCCGCCGCAATAATTCCCGGCTCGGTAATACCGACATAACGACCATCGCGAATATGTTGTTTACCGTGACTGACCACCGCGCCTTTCATGGGCCCTTTCATTGCGCCAATGCCACAGCCAGTGGCAATGCTCATGCCTCGCAGACCTAACTCGTAGCCAACTTTTTTAGTGAAGTCATATTCGTGACGGGGGATAGCGTGCCCGCCCCAGCACACCACTAATTGCGGGCGCACATTGGCTCTAACAACGCCTGCATTTCGCAAAATTCTAAACACGGCGTCAGTAATGCCTTCGCTAGAGCTAAAATCAAAGCGTCCACCCACGGTTATTTTATGATGGGTATAGACAATATCGCGAAGTACTGAAAATAAATGCTCCCTGATACCATAGATAATTTTCCCATCTACAAACGCCGATACAGGGGCGTTAATAATCTCAAGTTTAATGCCCCGCGACTCCTGAATAACGTGAATATTGAAATCAGCGAATTGCTCGGTTATCACAGTAATATCATCTTCACTGTTGTCGGTATTTAAAATCGCAAGGGCGCACTGACGAAACAATTCATAGGTATGACTTTCAGCGTTCATTACACCGCTGACCTCGCGATGAGATAAAAGGTCTAAACTACGAGTAGGGCGCACATGGGTCAAGGGGATTTTGAGTATCGTTGAATCGTTAGTTGAAAGCGCCATGGGGGTTACCTGTTATATGATGTAAACTATAAATTTTTCACATTAAACACTGCCTATCAATTAGTTAGGGCATTTTTTTGATGTGAAGTATTAGATATTTCTATTATAGCTCAGCATTGTGATAAACGTCTTGAACATCATCTAAATCATCTAGCATATCAATAAACTTTTCGAACATTTCAATGTCATCGCCCTTTACAACGGTAGTGTTTTGAGGGATGAATTGGGTATCGTCCACATCAAAATCGATACCTTTAAAAGCTTCAGTTAATGCTTGTTTCGCTTTAAAATATTCAGCGTAGGGGGCAAAAACTGTAATTTTCCCCGCGTCGCTTTCAATATCGGTAACATCCACATCGGCCATCATTAATACGTCTAAAACGGCTTCTTCATCGTCATGGCCAAATACAAAAATCGCACAATGATCAAACATGTGGCTCACACTGCCTTGAGTGCCAATATTGCTTTTGGTTTTGGTAAAACAAATACGTACGTCACCAAAAGTACGATTGGGGTTATCGGTCAAACAGTCAACAATTACCATAGTGCTACCTGGGCCGTAACCTTCGTAACGTGCCGTCGAAAAATCTTCGCCACCCCCACCTTTTGCTTTTTCTAACGCTTTTTGGATAACGTGACTAGGCACCTGATCTTTCTTGGCGCGATCAATCATGCTCCGTAAGGCTAAGTTGCCATCAGGATCTACGCCACCCGCTTTAGCGCACACATAGACCTCGCGACCATACTTGCTGTATACCTTGGCTTTCGCATCTGATGTTTTCGCCATGGATTCTTTACGGTTCTGATACGCTCTGCCCATTATTATCCCCAATTTTATAAAAAGTGAGTGATTTTAACGTTATCTTGCGGTGCATTAAACCATTATCTGGTTGTTTGACCGTTATCACGTTAAATTAGCGCGAATAGCTATGCTTCTAATCAACATTGAGTTGATACTTTATGTTGATGTCATTAAAGCGTTTTATTCTTTTAAATTGAATATTTTACCGCCAACAAAAGCTATACATTATTCCCACCTTCTGAAATGATAGACAGATAGTTCGGTAACCCCCCCTCATTGATTAACAACGGCTTCTAATGAAAATAAGTGAAATGGCAGATGTGACTGGGGTATCAACGGATACTCTGCGTTATTATGAAAAAATTAGCTTGTTAACAATAGCGCGCACGAAAACTGGAATCCGTCGTTATTCAGATAAAGATATTAAGACCATCCGCTTTATCAAACAGGCACAAAAAATAGGCTTTAGTCTAGAGGATATTGCTCAACTATTACACTTTAGAGATGACCCCGAAAACGTCAAACCTCAGGTAAGAGCAATGATAAAGGCGAAACTCGAGTTTATTAGTCGGCGTATTGGAGAGTTGAAGCAACTGGAGAGTGAACTTTCTGTCCTTGTAAATCAGTGCCAAAATAGTCAGGGAGACTGCCCCATTTTAAAAAACTTTGAAAAACAATAAGGCGCGTTGAATACAATGTTTTTGAACTAAAACAGGCCAGATGACAAAAAATAGCGTTGTCATCACAACCCCTGAAAAGAGCATCAATCCTAACACCTAACACCTAACACCTAACACCTAACACCTAACACCTAACACCTAACACTAATAAGCTTAACAATATAATACCTCTGATAACAGGGTGAGTAAAATATGATATTCATTGGGAGGTTCAGTGATCAAGAGTACCTTGATGAAAAATGCTGTTATAAAGAGATTGTTACAACAAGGCTGTTACGAAGAAGTTGTTACGAAGAAGTTGTTACGAAGAGTGCCGTTAAAAATAGACAGTAGAAAGTAGGCTAATTACGTATAAAGCCTACCATCGTTAATCGTTTAATTTCTTTAATTGTTCCGTCTAATTCGCTATCATCGCAACTAATGAAAAAGATCTTATCCATACTATTAATTACCTTGCTGGTATCGCCTGCGTTTATCTCATGGCTACCCCACGGTGTCATTCATGCCTTGCATGGCAATAACATCGAGCATTATTTTGCAGGCAGTCATGGCCATTCCAATGATGAACATGTCCACAATGATAACGCTCATGATCATCATCTTCATGGCAATGGAAATCTTATTAACACAAACCACCACAGTCATAGAGACAGTCAACTAAGCGATTATCACTCGATCTATTTTGATTTAACAACGTACTACAGTGACTACCTCAATGTCGATTTACAGCGAATTAGTAAAACTTCTGTAGATTCTTCTGGCTTCGATTTATACAATATAGACACTATAATCGTCGTCAACATCAAACCGCATCACCATTACGACCTCCCACCAAGTAAGACTCGTATCCCTATAGATTGGCAACTCTCTAGCGCAAACAACACTCCACCTTATCTCTCTACTCAGCGTCTGCGAATTTAGACACTTATTACCAGGGTGCTTATACCTCTCTACTATAGAGTCGGTGTACATAATTCCTGCGCCGTCTAAAATTTTTGAAACGCTATAATTTTATGAATGGAGAGACCTTCATGCTTCAACTTTTACAACGATATTCAACAAAAGATCGTCTATACACCGCCATTGGTTTGTGCCTAATGTTGGTTGGATTATTGGGGGTTATTCCCGATGCTGTGGCGCATGCCGTAACTGCCGGCGACAAAGGATATATTCAGGAAACCACGGGGATTCACGCCATCCCTTTTATCTATCTTGGCGCAAAACATATGATGACGGGCTATGACCATTTATTGTTTTTACTCGGTGTTATTTTTTTTCTCTATCGACTGCAGCACATCCTTATTTATGTCAGTCTTTTTGCGGTGGGACATGTCATAACGCTACTCACTGGTGTGTTGATGGAGATAAGCATTAATGCATTTGTCATTGATGCCATTATCGGCTTTTCTATTGTCTACAAGTCACTCGATAATATGGGTGCTTTTCAACGCTGGTTTGGTGTTCAACCCAACACCAAAATTGCGACCTTGCTTTTTGGTTTACTCCATGGCTTTGGTCTAGCCACTAAAATTTTAGAATACGAATTATCGTCCGATGGCCTAGTCCCTAATCTGATTTTCTTCAACATAGGGGTAGAAATCGGTCAGATTTTGGCACTAATAGTGGTTCTAATAGCGGTGAATTTTTGGCGTAAATCAGGCCATTTCATGCAGCATGCTTACAGCGCCAACGTCTTCATTATGATGCTGGGGTTCTTGCTAATGGGATTCCATATTACTGGCTTTTTTGTTTAATAAAGCGCTATTCAATAAATCAGTGTTCAGTCAATCAATATTCGTCGTATTTAAATAGGAACATTACCATGCACAACATCAATATACCGTCTGATAGAGAGCTACCCTCTACATCAACACTAATCAAATCCACTATTTTAGCCGCTATGGTGGCTTGCTTGTTACTCGTAACCGTCGTTATGCCTGCCGAATACGGGATAGATCCCACAGGGCTGGGTGATATTGTTGGACTCAAACGCATGGGAGAGATAAGAACCTCATTAGCTGAAGAAGCGGCGGCAGATGTAGCCGCTCAAAATATTGGGGCGACTAAAACGGTTGCTGAAGTCGATACGGTAATCGTTGAAGCAGTGGTGAAAGTAGAACCCGTCAAACCTGCGGTAGCGCCAAGTAATGCGGCTCACCAGAACCACGAAATAAGCTTTTCACTTGCGCCTGATGAAGGCACAGAAGTAAAAGTGACGATGATAAAGGGAGCGAAAGTTAACTATATTTGGGAAACTAACGGCGGCAAATTAAACTTTGACGTTCACGGAGATTCAAAAAAGCTTAATATTAACTATCATTCATACTACAAGGGTTCTGATTCAACGCGTGAGGGCAGATTAGAAGCAGCATTTGACGGGGGCCACGGTTGGTTTTGGCGAAATAGAACCGAGAACACCCAGACGATCACTATCAAAACTACAGGTGAATATACCGCTATTAAGCGTTATTGATACGCTAATAATTGTTAACACATAAAGTGGTTTCTGCCGCCAATAAAAAAGTGTTGGCGGTATGGCTAGCCACGGAGGTAACTAACCTTGTAATGACGTTTCATGAAATGTTGATATTGTTTGAGCACAAACCTTTTGCCTCGGTAATTACGTAGCACCTTGCTCATATGGTCGTTATAGTCGTATGTATTTCGTCAGTATATTCTGCAATATAAGGTGTTAATTTACGTTGTCTATCATTAAACACTTGCACCTAGAGTTAACTCCAAGTGTTTAATGGGTGCATTATTTAAAAGAACCAAAAGAAGTCATCGCCGACATATGAAAAAACAGTTCACACGACTACTATTGTTAATATGGCGACTAAGCCAGCCGCTTCTTGCGGTGGTGTCAATGACGTCGAGCACACGCTCGACCTGTAGTGTGCATGTTCAAAGTGCTTGCGCTCTTACCTCCAAAAATACCCTAACAAATTGCACAAAATATAACACTGCAGAACATATGGGTCACAATAGGCTGGTGGTGTCTGATTCTGGTAGCCGTTCTCACGACCAATGGTTAATGAACGGTGAGGATTGCGCTACCGTTTGTAAGGTATCCGTTGTCAGCAATCACTTTTTATCCTTTACGAGTAGAGCGCATTCACAGTTTGATATTCGCGCCATTGACGCTATTGTCGATACCTTCCACGGTACATCTACCGCCCACCCACCCATTCTTGCTTAATGTAGGATAAATCCATCTATTATCTGCCCGAGGAGTTAAATGATGTCGGTATTCTATTCTTTGCTTTCACTTTCACTTTACCTTTAGTTTTTGTTAATAACGTTATCTCTAATTTTTTAAATGAAGAGTCCCACAGCAGATTTTAGGAGTCAGTATGCGAGTACAAATAATAGATGTTAATACACTATGGCATAACCGTTACCAGTGTCTACTGGCAATAGTACTTATTGCTATTGCGCTAACGTATGTTCCTGCAGTAAATGCTGCCCCCGCAGCTAAAATAGTGGCACCCATGGTGGTCTATAAAAGCCCAAGCTGCGGTTGCTGCGGTGCTTGGATTGATCATATGCAACAGGCGGGTTTTAGCACAACAGTACAGCACCCCAAAGACCTCAATACGATAAAAAATCAGTTAGGAATACCGCCTTATTACCAAGCCTGCCACACAGCGACACAACACGGATATGTGTTCGAGGGTCATATTCCAGCGGATGTCATCCAACACTTTCTAGCGAATAAGCCTGACGCTAAAGGCTTAGCGGTTCCAGGCATGCCTATGGGCAGCCCCGGTATGGATACGCATCGTGATTTTGACGCTTACGATGTATTGGTTTTAAATAAAGACGGAAGCGATTCACCGTACGCGCGTATTTCCTCAGACAAAATAATTTATCTGGAAGAAAAATAATGAACATAAGCTATGCTTCACTATTTTAAACCGATCACCACTGTCTCGTCGTCGCTTCGTGATGTGAATGGGGCTGTGGGCTGTGGGCAGCGCTATGCTAGGGCTCTATTCACTGGCACGGCATGGTTTTATCCACTCATATGGAAGGTGTTCCGGAGAACTGTTTTTGCCGGTATTAATCCGAGTGAAACTTAGTGGTATCACCATCACTCAGATTTTCAGGAGCAGACATAACATACAGTTTGTGGTTGGTATAAGCGCCTGGTTTTAATATGAGGAGCTCCATCGATATTCATTGTCAACGGCTACTCATTAAATCTTAAAAGAACAACTTATGTTAAAGACACTATTGACTTAAGTATTAGGTGCTGAATTCTTTTTAATAACGTCTACCGTGAGTGCTCATTCTCCTGAAATGCATAAAAAAGCAAAGGTTGAAAAACCTAAGTGCGAGGGAGTGCAAAGTATGGATCATGCAAAAATTTACATAAATGCATCCGATAATGCAAGCGATAATGAAGCAATGCGGGTCAACATCCGACGATCATCATGGTGAGAGTCATAATAAGAAAGACAAAAAAGACGTGAAGGTACTGAGCACGGTGGTCGCGATATGAAAGCAAATCACGGTTGATTATGCGTTAGGCGAGGGCGGTGCGCTTGCTTGCTAGTATCCAATAAGAATAATCAAGAGAGCATGATAATGACAATGATAAAAACACTGGTATTATTGTTAATAATGACGGTTATTACCGGTATCGGTTTTATTTACTCCGGTATTTATCCCGTTGGCGCAGATAAAAAGCATTCGGGACTCACATTTGGGCGTTAAAAACCTTAAGGAAAACTCTATTGCGCGCATCAAAAGATATCAATGTTCCATCCCTAGGTGATGCGATGCTATTACTCAATGGCGGGGCTGGTTATAATGATATGTGTGCAGGCTGCCATTTAGAGCCAGGGCAAACAGAAAACGATATGACTCTAGGGTTGTACCCAGTGCCGCCCAACTTGACTCCGGCTGCAGATAAACATAGCCATAATCACGGCGAAGGCGCTTATAACGACCCAGATGTTATCGCTCGACAGCAATTTTGGGTGATCAAACATGGCATTATGGCATCAGGAATGGCAGCTTTTGGGCCGACGCATGATGATGACCGTATCTGGGCAATGGTGGCTTTTTTACAAAAATTACCCGAGCTCACACCAGCTCAGTATCAAATTATTACCGCAAGACAATACACTAACCGTTATAAAATATAAAAAACCAGATAAACCATTAGAAATTTGAGGAGGTATGATTATTATCATGTCAAAAACAGCCACATTATATCGTATGATAAACGATCAGCATATTTGTCCTTTTGGCTTAAAAGCGAAAGATCTACTAAGACGACAAGGCTTTGCGGTAGATGACCATTCGCTGGGTTCGCGGGAAGACATCGACGCGTTTAAAACACAACACAAGGTCACCACAACGCCACAGATCTTTATTAATGAAGAGCGTATCGGTGGCTATGATGATTTACGTAAATATTTTAATCTTTCCTTGCCGGATAAAAGCCAAGTGACTTACAGGCCCGTTATCGCTATTTTTGCCGTTAGTTTGCTTATGGCAGTGGGGCTTCATAGTAGCTCGCTGGGCAGCTTATTGAGTGCAGGATCGTTTACGCTCCTAGTGGAATTAAGTATCAACGTCGTGGAAGCGTTTATCGCCATCGCCATGTGTGTATTAGCCATTCAAAAATTACGCGACTTAGAGGGTTTTTCTAACCAATTTATTACCTATGATTTATTCGGTATGCGCGTTGTACGATATGCCTATATTTATCCGTTTGCGGAAGCCGTTGTCGGCATCGGTATGCTGGCCAATATAACGCCGTGGTTGATATCACCCATTGCATTATTCATTGGCGGCATTGGTGCTATATCGGTGATTAAGGCAGTGTACATTGACCATCGAGAATTAAAATGTGCCTGCGTAGGCGGTAATAGTAATGTGCCTTTAGGTGTTGTTTCGTTAACGGAAAATATAGCGATGGTTGCCATGGGCATTTGGATGCTGGTGTAACTTGCCGACTAACGTCAATAAATGGTATCGCACACTAAGGGCATTACCCTATCAGCATGCTTCCCGATACTATTTATGATCCGTGGTTGACGATTGAAACGTCATTGCGACAATAATCGGCAAGAAGAGAAAGATTGCGAAAGGTGTTTATCGATTTATATATCAATAAACAGAAAATTCTGACGTTGCCTATCTAGTCTATTAATTCCTTTTATTGTGTTTTTAAAAAAACTGTAGGTATGATACAGCTCGTATAAATTTTCTAAGAACCACTGTAGTAGTTATGGTGATTATTTTCAGAGTTTTTATATCGTCAATTTTTCTTATAGAGAGTCAATAATGTCTTACGATTATGATTTATTTGTTATCGGCGCAGGATCCGGTGGAGTGCGTGCAAGCCGTATTGCTGCTGGCTTAGGTGCTAAAGTAGCCGTTGCTGAAGATCTTTATCTTGGTGGCACTTGTGTCAATGTAGGTTGTGTACCTAAAAAACTCTTTGTTTATGGTTCTCACTTTGCCGAAGAATTTAAAGCCGCAGCAGGTTTTGGCTGGACAGTAGGTGAGGCTAGCTTTGATTGGCCGACATTACGCGATAATAAAACTAAGGAAGTTGAACGCCTTAACGGTATTTACGATCGTATGTTGAAAAGCGCAGGCGTAGAAATTATTCATGGCCGAGCTACCATTGTTGATGCACACACGGTTGCCGTTGGTGATCAGCAATATACAGCCGAGCGCATATTAGTCGCTGTAGGTGGCTGGCCAATGGTGCCTGAAATATCAGGTAAAGAACATATTATCAGTTCTAACGAAATATTTTACTTAGATGAATTTCCTCAGCGAGTCATCGTTGTCGGTGGTGGTTATATCGCTGTCGAGTTTGCGGGGATTTTTCGAGGTTACGGTAGTGAAACGCATCTATTATATCGTGGTGACATGTTCTTACGCGGTTTCGATGATGATATTAGGGCGTTCACCGCCGAAGAAATGCGTAAAAAAGGGGTTGATTTACGCTTTAATACCAACGTAGATGGCATTGAAAAACAAGCGGATGGCAGCTTATTAGTGCGTTTAACCGACGGCTCAACGTTAGCAGTCGATGCGATTATGTATGCTACCGGTCGTAACCCTAAAACCGAAAACTTAGGCTTAGAAAACACGCAAGTGAAGCTAAATGCTAAGGGCAGTATCATTGTTAACGATGATTTCCAAACCGCAGAGCCGTCAATTTATGCCGTAGGAGATGTTATCGACCGGATGCAACTGACACCCGTTGCGTTAGCCGAAGGAATGGCACTGGCACGTAATCTTTATAGCGACCAAAAAGATAATAAAGTGGATTATGACTTTATTGCTACGGCGGTATTTTGCCAGCCTAATATTGGTACGGTAGGGTACACAGAGGCGCAAGCGAAAGAAAAATACGACTCGGTGGCAGTCTATAAATCAGAGTTTAAGCATATGAAACATACCTTGAGTGGCTTAGATGAGCGCACTTTTATGAAGCTATTGGTCGACACCGCCAGTGACAAGGTGGTGGGTTGCCATATGGTAGGGGCAGATGCTGGGGAGATCGTTCAAGGTTTAGCCGTAGCGATTAAAGCGGGCGCAACGAAGGCGGACTTCGATAGCACTATTGGTATTCATCCAACAGCGGCTGAAGAGTTTGTCACCATGCGTGAGCCTGCGTATATTCTGTAATAAAGATGACACTATTTACATTCATTAATGCTAGTAATGTATTGATTCAATATGATTTTATGAATTACATTATGGTTTTTTAGGGGGGTAAAGTAGTGCTGATAAACATGTGGAAACTTCCGTAAAGCTAAAAAAGGCCCGCCATTGTCATAAGCTGGGCTTCGGTGCACCACGCTCCCTGTGAGACTGAGACTGAGACTGAGACTAGAATATCTCTACCCCTTTGGTATAGATAAATGACTTGCTCTTGCTTGTCAATCCAGTTTAGCCACTGTTGTTTACTGACGCTTCGTGACGCCTTAGGCTATAAATTTAGTGATTTCCTCAAGGTGGGCCTGCCGATAAATGTTTTTATTGGGACGGTCACCATCGCGCGGTTACTGATAGGCTGGGATCTATAGATTCTTTCTCATTCCGACAGGCTCCTCGTTGTCTGTTGCCATAGAAGTTCTTCATAGATACCTGTTACGAGTTATTGAATAGTTATCTAAGTAGTTACCTAAATAGTTACCTAAATAGTTATCGGAATAGGCATCGAAGAAAGATTAGAAAATCAACACAACTAAGTGCCTATATGAGTGTTAGTAAGCATTATCGATAGATTCAAAAGATACACATTAAAAGCACAGTTCCATACGAAAAAACTCACTTATTTTATCGGGCTTTCAAATCCAGCGGGCTTTACTGTGATCACCGATGAATCGATCAATTGCAGTATCGTTTCAGCGGTATTGCCTATTAATAAACCAGGAATGCCCGTGCGGGCCACTGTTCCCATGACCACTACGTCAATATTATTGTGTCGGACAAAGTCGGGGATACATTCCTTTGCCGCCCCTTTTGTTAAATGCGTAGTACAATAATTATCGCTGTAGCGTGCCATTAAATGATCTAGCTGCGTTTGATTAAGTGTCTTTTCTTCGCGTAAAATATCGGAGATATTTTCCTCCGATACTTTTAAAAAAGGGCTGTTACGCAAGGTATTTTCGCCATACAGTGACCAGCAAGAAATAATGTGCAAATCACTATTTTTCCAATGCGCAAGCGAAGTCGCTAAATCCATAATTAGCGTGTTGAGGGCTTTGCCCTCTTCGTTATCTTCTAAGGTTAAGTCAATAGCGGCGAGAACACGCTGACATCCTAGCGCTTGGCCAGGCTTGAGTAACCATACCGGCTGAGGGCATTTACGCATCAAATGGAAATCATCACTATCAAAACTGCCGTTATAATCATTGGCGACTTTAATCAGTAAATCATGTTTTCCTTGGAGTATCTGTCGTATCGTTTCAATAAAGCGACGACCGGCCAGTACTTTAATCATGACATTAATGTTTTTTTGTTTAAGCAGCGCCGCGGCTGTTTCAAGTTCGTCGTGTCTCTGTTTTACAAGCATGTCAATCAATTCTGCAGCGCTAATAATACCTTTATATTCTCTAGTCATGGCAGCAGGTGCATCGATAACGTCCATGAGAGTCAAACGTCCATTGCTTTTCTCAGCAAGAGCGGCGCCTTGGGATATCGCAGAATCATTACTTAGATCGACATTACCGTTGACCATAACTAAGATGTTTTTAAAGTTTTTCATATCATATATTCCTATGTTTACCGTTAATGTTAAAAACCCCACACAGTATTCTTAATCATAATAGTGTGTTAATTGTTTAAAACTTTACTGTTTTCAATGTGTTAACCAAATGCCAACACGCATGTTGTGATCAATAACATGGTGATAAATATAATACCCGGATGCGACACATTGATTAATCCGCCGGATATAAGCACTTTTTTCGGCCATAGTGGATAAAATTGACAAGACTGGAAATAATGATATACAGCGGAGCAGCGACTGCTGATGACTTGACCCGTCTGACAGAAAAATCGTTTCCCGTAATCTGCAACACATTCAAAAACAATCACCAAGTCTCCCGCAGGCACAGGTTTTATGCGTGCGACAGTGAAGTAAAAATAGCGATGAATGCAAAAGTACAATGCCAGCCCCAAGAGAAATGGCCACAGTGCACTCCACAGCGCGTTACTCGTCAGCAGCGCTGACAAAAAACCCTGTGCCTGAGGCAGCGGGTATAAGACCCCAAATGAACACAGCAGTAATAGAGTATAAGCTGTGCCTGCTGTCCAGCTAAGCGGAGAGTCTTTATCAGTGGTTTGCGCTGTTGTTGCACCTGTCGTTGAACTTATTGTCGCGCTGGCATCTCGCATTAAGCGCATAAACCGCACCATTAAACAGGTAGTGCCTATTGCCGTTATCGGCAGTGCACTCACTAACCAACTGATATCCGTCACCGATGCCTTGAGTGCTGCTTTTGCCAACGCCCCACTCGTGAAGGGAAGTCCAGCCAATGCGAGTGCGGGGAGTAAAATACTAAGCCAAACAAGCAGGCCATAGCGTGGGTGAGATAGGTGAGAAGCAAAGCCTACGCTTAAAAACAATGCGGCTTTAGCCAGACCATGATGGACGGCATACAATATTATAGCGGGCAATAGCAGTGGCCACAGTTGGGGCGCCATCAAGCCTGCGCCTATGCCCGCAGTAATAATACCCATTTGACTGAGTGTTGAGTAAGCCAGTAGTGTTTTTGGATTGCGTTGCATAACCCCCGCGATAATAGCGAGAAAGGCCCCCGCTAAACCAAGCGTGATGAAGCTAATGCCAACGTTTACCAAGGCAACTTCACCCAATGGCACAAACTTAATCCAACCTAGCAGACCCGCCTTTACCATAATGCCACTGAGCAATGCACTGGCGGGGATAGGCGCGACAGGGTGCGCGCGTGGCAACCATACATGCAGAGAAAATACGCCTGCCTTGACACCGAATCCAGCCAATAATAAGCCGGAGACCCAACTGGGCTGTGAAGCAATATCGAGCGTGCCTTGGCTTTGATAATCACTACTGATAACCAGCCCCGTCATGCCAGCGAACAGTAAAATCTCGCCAATAATAGCCCATTGCATATAGGTTTTACCTGCACGCCGTGCTTCGTCAGTCCCGGAGTGAATGACCAAGCCGTAAGCCGACAGACTCATTAGCGTAAAAAAAGTAATAAAACCAAACATATCCTGGGCTAGAATCAAACCGAAATTACCACTCATGGCCAGTAACAAGAATAATGTGAAGCGCACTTTACGTGGATCGTCTCGTAGGTAATCTCGGGCATAGAGACCAGCGACGAGCCACAGCACAGCGGCTAACAATAGAAAAACCTGACCCGTATCATCGAGACTGATAACACTACCAAAAAATAACCAAGGCAAGACATTTTCACCCTGAGGAAACACGATAGCTGCCACCAAAGCCGGTATCGCAGCCAGTGGGACCAACCATGGGCCTAATCGTTGCAGGTGTTTTGACAATAGCCACAAAGTGGAGAGCAAAGGAATAACAATAACCCACCACAACATGGGCGCTAGCAGGCTGCTGTTTGCCAGTTCTACAACGTTTTCAGAGCTATATTCACGAGCGGAAATTAACTTAACCCAGCTCAGTGGGCTAATCGTAGATCCAGCGAACAAACCGACTAATAGCGCCAAGCATGCCGTAATAAGAGGGGGGAGCAGCAGCATCCAATGAGTTTCTAGCCAGCTTTTCGGTCGCTCCACTGGCCAGGGGCCTGCTTGGGGTGTAAACCAGGCGGCATAAAGAATGGGTAATAAATAAAGCGCGTTTAGCAGGCTGCTGATCGCCAAGACGCCAATAACCCAGTAGGCCTCCACCTCCAATGCGCCAACACCTAGGTACCATTTCGACACGAATCCGGCTGCGGGGGGTATGCCTATCATGCCCAATACGGCGAGACTGAATGCAGCCATGGTCAATGGCATGCGTTTACCGACGCCATTCATTTGGCTCACGCTATGAATACCTAAGGTCTCTGCGAGATTACCCGCGCAGAAGAACATGGTGATTTTCATGAGTCCCTGATGCACCAGATGAACGATACCGCCAATAGTGGCGATAGGGCCGGCGATAGCCGTGCCTAGGGCAATATAAGAGACCTGACTAATGGTTGAATAGGCGAGCCGCTTTTTTAAATCATCCTGAAATAAAGCTCTCGTGGACGCATAAACAATCGTAAATGACGCTAATCCCGCCAACACCATAGTGAGCCCTAGGTCCCTTGTAAACTCAATACCATAAACATCATAAACGACGCGCACAATACCAAAGGCTCCCGCTTTCACCACGGCAACTGCATGCAGTAAAGCGCTGACAGGGGCAGGGGCCGCCATTGCCACCGGTAGCCAACCGTGTAACGGCACTAGCGCAGCTTTGACGCCAAGGCCGGCAATGAGTAACCCGAAGATGATTTGTAAGTGTAGTGGATCTAAGCCAGATAAATTTTCCAGCACACCTGTCGCGCTAAAGTCTAGGGGCCCCGCCAGTGCTTTCAGCCATGCAACACCGGCAAGTAACAGTGCGCCGCCAATCATGGTATAGATTAGATAAGTTCGTCCAGCCTTAATGGATGCAGCATTACCCTTATGCACTAGCAATGGGTAAGTGGTTAGCGTCAATAGTTCATAAAAAATTAAGAAGGTAATTAAATTACCCGCCAGTGCCACCCCGATGGTGGCACTGACACAGAGACTGAAAAAACCAAAAAAGCGGCTGCGATTGGGAGATTTTTCAAGATAACCAATGGCATAGATAGTCGTTAAAAGCCAGAGCACACCCGATAGGCTGACGAATAACAAAGATAATGCATCGGCGTGTAATACCAGATCCATATTGGGTAGCAACGGTAAACGCGTCTCGAACACCACACCCTGAGAGACACCATAAACCATCACGCCGATCAACATCACACAAGAAAGCGCCGCCACAAGATTAAACAACGTACGCAAGCCACGGCGATGCTCATCGATTCGAAAAATAATCAATCCTGGGATTAATGCACTTAATATAATTAACAGGGGCAGGGTATTTTGCCAAGTCATACATCACCTCCAACATTGACAAGATCAAGTATCAACTCGGCATTAAATCCTAAGACGATGGTGAGTATGGCTAGCAGCATTGCACACAGCGACATCAGCATGGGCTGATCGTTTATAGTTAGCGGATCGTTAGTCGATGATTGTGGCTCGGTCTGCACTTTCTCGTCGACGTTGATGAAGGCAATACTCAATACACGAAAGACATACATGGCCGCCATCAACCCCCCACTTAAAATGATGATGACCCACCACCACTGAGCGGTATCAATAGCGACATTGAGCAGTAACCATTTGGCAATGAATCCGGCACTAGGAGGCAACCCTATCAAGCTGGCGCCAGCAATCGCAAAGGCAAATAAACTCAATGGCATTACCTTGGATAAACCTTGTAGTCGGTCAACCTCGTCATGACCCACGGTACGCATAATATTGCCAGCGGCTAGGAACATGGCGGCTTTAGCACAGGCATGAGCCACAATAAAATAGGCGATTGCGCTAACGGCTGGCCCGTTTAGTCCACTTTCCCGAATGTCTCCAGAAAATAAAAAGAGTGGGAAAAGTAAAAATAAATAGCCCAATTGAGCGACTGTCGAGTAGGCCACCATTACTTTCAAGCGCTTTGCTCGTAGCGCTTGAATCGAGCCCCAAAAGATAGCCGTCGCGCCCAGCACACCTAACATAAGCAAACCATAATCTGTGGCAGCGGGGGCGAGAGTGTCGAGCCAAAATCGCGCCAGCAGATAAAATGAAGTTTTCACCACTAGCGCAGACAATATGGCGCTGACCGGCGCAGGTGCACTGCCATGGGCTAGGGGTAACCAGAAGTGTAGGGGCACTAAAGCGGTTTTTAGTAATAAGCCTGTGGTGATGAGTGCCAGTGCAGCCCAAGTGATGGCTGTCGGTTCGGCTATCACACTCAGTTGGGCGAGGTCGAGGGTGCCGTAGGCACGATAGAGTAATGCCACGGCGAGCAAATAACATAAAGAACCCAACAGCCCAACCAAAAGGTAACGTAGGGCGGCTGTTAGTGAGGCACGGCTGCCGTCCAAGGCAACCAGAGCCACAGCTGCCAAACCGATAATTTCCAATGTGACATAGATGTTAAAAATATCACCCGATAAAAATAGACCATTTACTCCCATGATAAGTAGCCACCACAATGGCCAGAACCGAGCCGACTTGTCTACTAATAAAGGGGCTGATACTGGTGATGGTCGAGGGGCTGCAAGAGGAGCTGACCCAAGATCTACTGTAGAGCGTGGTTCGGAGAAGTAACCGCCACTATAAACCGTGAGTACTAAAGTGAGTACTGCCGTCAGAGCGAGCATCAGTGCTGAAAATCCATCGATGGCTAGATCAATGCCAAGGGGCGCACCCCATCCCCCTAATGCATAGCGCTGATGTTGACTATCGAAACCTGGACTATTGTCGTGCAACCACGAGCCTGACAACCACGCTAATAGTGCGACAACGACAATAAGTTGTATTGATGCCACAGCAACACTGACCCCGACACGCCAGTTGTGATGTTTTAGCAGTGTTGTCAGAATCGCAGCCAGCAATGGCAGTCCCACCAACAGAGGTAACAGTGCGTCTACCGTTAGAAAAGAGTCCATTAATGACTATCCTCATCAGTAGCTCGACCTAATGTATGAACGCTACTTGCTAAAAATAAGGCGAGTGCAGTCCCCGCGATAGCGACAACAATACCTGTCAACACCATTGCGTGGAGTACTGGGTCCGGCAAGCTATCAACAGTGCTAGCACTTGCCACTAAAAGCATGAACACACCCACGCTCATGATATTGATAGCCAGTATCTTTCTAATAATATGGGGAGCGACAATGAGCCCATATAAACCAATACCAAACAACCCAATACTCGCTATGCAGTAGAGTAAATCTTGAGTCATGGCGCAGGCTCTCTGGTGGATGACGGTAACGTTTTATTGTCGGTTGAGGACGCATTTGACGCAGCGGTCTGATCAGCTAACGCTGATGGTTGTGACGATATTCCGGCTGTCTGGGTCGCTAGGCTGTTGTATAGCAGAAGTAAAATAGCGGCGATGGATAGTGTTGCAGCGCTTTCGATTAATAAAATGAGTGGCCCCGCGAGTTCTGTTGGATATTGCAAAATAATCCCTGTCTTAGTGGCCACACCTACGGCGACTCCCATGAAAGTAATAAGGCCAATCGTGAGTAATAATTTTGCCGTTGCCGATGTAAAACAAAACTGCACTCGCCCCGACAACTGGGCCAGCACGCCCGCACCGGCAAGCAATGCGCCAGACTGAAAAGCCCCGCCAGGTAAAGACGCCCCTGTCCACAGCATGTAGCCCGCCATCACAATGATCATCGGTACCAGCCAGCGCAACACCCCCTCAAGCATAGGATTGGCCTGAGCGTGAGAAACAACAGAGACCAAAGGGCTATCCGATAAAGCCCCTGAACGCGGTAAAATCGCCACTGCGACGATAAGTAGCACGCCAATTTCGAGTAAAGTATCGTAGCTGCGGAAGTTGAGTAATACCGCTGTTACGGGATTTTCAGCGCCACTCTGTGCGAGTTTTTCCTGGACGATGGTCGGAAGTGAGACGGGAAGTGAGGACGATGAACTGTCAGTCAATATCAGTACAGCCATCAGTCCGAGACTCAAAACGCCAATCGTTATTGCGCAGAGCATTCTGGTCACAATAGGGAATTCGTTGGCGCAATTATTTTCTTCAAAATCAGGGGTTTGGAACATTGTTGCCTCCACTTTCATTGTGCATGGCTATATCATTGATGTCATTGCTTGCTTCACTATCTACTTCACTACCTACTTCACTACCTACTTCATTACCTGAGTCACTATTCACGGGATCAACACTCAACTGCCGCCATGTGGCGAGTAACAAAGCACCGGTTAATCCTGCGCCAATGGCAGCTTCGGCGATCGCTAGATCCGGTGCGCCTAATCGTACCCAGGCGATAGTGATCAGTAAGCCTAAGCTGACAAATAAAACAATGGCCGTAAATAAATTTTTGGTTGTCAGACACAGGCAGGCGAGTGTTAGTGTCCCGATGACAAGGCAGCTATCGATAAAAAAATCAAAATACATTGTGCGTACTCCCCGTAGGTGAACTACTGGCGGGTTTCACCGCTGGTCTTATGGTGGATGGTATCGCTAGTCCATGGCCCTTAGTTGATTGGCTTTCGGCGTCTTTTGATAAATCCCCCACCGCTTGCTGAGCAATGAGATAACAACCCACGGCACCAGCCACCATGACCAATAGCCAGATCAATATCAGCTGCACCGCATCGAAAACGGATGCAGTCTGGGGCAATACACCGAATACAATCAAGCCTAAGCCTAGGTTGTCCGCTTTAGTTAACGCATGTAAACGACAAAAAACATCGGGAAAGCGTAATAGCCCGATGCTGCCAGCTAAAAAGAAAAACAAGCCGCATGTCGTCATAACAATGGTGAATACGTCTAGTAGGTTCATAAAGGTAATCGTCTCATGCAGGGTTTTTCTTCAAGTAAACAAAGGTAATCAATGTCAGTGGCGCTAATAGTGCCAACACAAGGGCAATATTGATCAGCGCAAATTGCTCTTGAATAACGGCCAATAAAAGGAGTATAGAGACACCTGCTGTGCCAAATAATTGGGAGGCAAGCATTCTGTCTGCCGGGCTCGGACCCAATAGTATTCTTCCCAGGCCGATCAATAGCACCAGTATTAACATGCCTGTGATGGCTGATAGATATTCGATCATGATAGATCTCCTAAATCATCGGTATGAGTGGGGGACTCACTCGAATCATCACCCGATACCCCATTAAATAGTCTGGCAACGTGTTGCTCGCATCGGTTGATATCGTGGCTGTTTAGTGGCGATATTTCTAAGGCGTGTATCAACAGTTGATCGCCATCTATTGTGGCACTGAGGGTGCCGGGGAGTAGGCTGACAAGGTGCATAAAAAACAGCTGTGCAGAGTGGCCCTGTAAACTTATCTGATATCGAAAGAAGCCGGGGTTAATTGGCATACTGGGACGAAGAGATAATATTGCTGTCCGCCAGCCTCCCAGAATTGATTGCACTAAAAAAAAGGGGACAAACTGAAAGAGTCGCAGCGCACGGATGCTCTGACTGCTGTTGACTGAGCGCGCGGAACGATTTTTATCTAAGCAAGTATCGTTAAACAAAACGATATTAAGCCAGGCTGCAAAAGGCACGACAATGATGCCAATTACCCAAGAAGATACTTCACCTTTGGTCAGCCACCACCATAGACCCGCAAAAAATAGCAGAGGTTTTACACTTGTGATAATACGCAAAGCCATTAGCTTATAAAAAAGTACTTTATAAGCCGGTTGATGAGTTTGCGCAGTGCTACTGCTCTTGTGAACGCCCATGCTTATTTTGCAGCCCTTTGCTGAAGTGACGGGGTTTTACCCTGCATTTTACTGCGCCCTTTACGCCAAGAACGCCAGTGCTTTTCAATACCCACTATCACTGATATCAGCAATCCACAAGCGAATACCCTTAGCCAAGCCTCGGCACTGATGGGTGCGGTATTAAACCACTGGTTCATAATGGGTGAGTAGGTGAACAAGAGTTGTAATATGGCCATGACCGTAATGCCAACCCAAATCCATAGGTTGCTGAATAAGCCAACAGAGAATACCGAGCGGTCAAGCGAGCGGCAGTTCAGTAAGTAAAAAGCCTCACCCACCACAAACATCGCTACGGCTACTGTTCTAGCCTCCGCTTCCGTTGCACCCCATAACAGCTCAAGCTCGTAAAGACCGAATGCGCTGACACACAACAAGGTGGAGACTAATACAATGCGCCACAATAAGATTGAATCTAGGATAGGGGCATCGGGTATGTTTGGTGGGCGTTGCATAATCCCCGCTTCTTTTGGCTCGAACGCCAACATCAGACCAAGAAAAATAGCGGTGGTCAGGTTTACCCAGAGAATATGCACGGGTAATAACGGTAGCGATACCCCAAGGATAACCGCCAGTAAAATGACCAAACCCTCGCCACCATTGGTGGGCAATGTCCACACAACGAACTTTTTTAGGTTATCAAATACACCGCGCCCCTCTTCGACCGCGGCTATAACGGTCGCAAAGTTGTCATCAAGAAGCATCATATCAGCGGCTTCGCGGGCGACTGCAGTCCCGTTAAGTGCCATAGCAACACCGATATCGGCGCGACGAAGTGCTGGCGCATCGTTGACTCCATCCCCCGTCATAGCGACTACATGGCCTAGTTGCTGGAGTGCCTTCACCAACTGTAATTTATTATCGGGGGTGACGCGTGCAAAGACTTTATTGTTGTTGGCTATCTCGGCAAACTCAGACTCCTGATGTTCTGCGAGATCGTAACCGGTAACAGCAGTACTGGCATCTTTGTCGGTAATAATACCTAACTGTCGCGCAATACTGGTCGCCGTTAGTGCATGGTCGCCGGTGATCATCTTGACGTCGATACCCGCCTGGTGACAGGCCGCCACTGCGCGGGTTGCCTCTGGGCGAGGGGGGTCTATCATTGCCTGTAGCCCGAGAAACTCGAGGCCATCGGCGACATGCGCATGATCAATGGCATCAACTTTACTGTCGACTACTTTACGCGCAAAAGCCAGCACTCGGAGTCCTCGCTCTGCCATTTCTTCAACTCGCTTGCTGATAGCATCGGTATCGACTGACAGTTGTTCTCCGTGCTCATTCAGCATGCAGGCACATTTGGGTAAGACACTCTCGATTGAACCTTTCAGATAAATAAAGCGTCCATCTATACGCTGATTTAGCGTTGCCATATATTGATATTCTGATTGAAAAGGAATGCTATCGATTCGCTCAGCAACGACAGATTGCGTATCAATTTTTGCTTTTTTGGCCGCTACTAGTAATGCAGCCTCGGTGGGATCACCGGTAATGCGCCATTGAGCTTGATTGCTATCAGGCGCATGTAAATCGGCATCATTACACAGAAACCCTGCTTCCAGTGTGGCCAATACGGCCACATGGGAGGCCACATCGATGGTGATGTTATTAAGCTGAATCTCCCCAAAGGGGTCATAACCGTTGCCCGTAGCGTTAAAAATTTGACCGCCACTCCACAGTGCTTCAACGGTCATTTCATTTTTAGTCAGTGTCCCGGTTTTATCGGAGCAAATGACGGTTGTGCTTCCCAGGGTTTCTACGGCGGGCAGATTGCGTATCACTGCTCGGCGTTTGGCCATGCGCGAAACACCAATAGCCAGCATAATGGTCACCGCCGCTGGCAAGCCTTCAGGGATTGCGCCTACAGCCAGTGCCACAGCCGCCATAAACGAGTCTAATAAAGGTTGGCCATGGAGCCAGCCGATAAAGACGGTCAACGCGGCTAGAGCAACAATGGCATATAGTAAGATATGGCTAAAATGTTTAATGCGCTTTGTTAACGGTGTATCTAGCGTTTCTGTGGTGGCAATTAAGGTTGATATTTTGCCGATTTCGGTATCATCTCCAGTGCCAGTAATGATTCCCACACCGTTGCCATAGGTCACTAGTGTTGAGGAGAAAGCCATGTTGTGACGATCACCCAGTTGATTTTTATCGGGCAGCTCGGCTGTCGCTTTCTCTACGGGGACCGACTCGCCCGTTAGTGCCGATTCATCAATGTGTAGATCACGAAGTTTAATCAGCCGCATATCCGCAGAGACTTTGTCACCGGCTTGCAGTACCACTAGATCACCCGGAACGAGTGCTTCAGCAGCGACAGTATCGCGCTTGCCATTTCTAATGACGGTGGCCGTTGATTTTATACTGCTAGATAATGCACCTATGGCCTGAAGCGCTTTTGACTCCTGCACAAAACCAATTATCGCATTGAGTAAAACTACGGCAAAAATTACCGCTGAGTCTACCCACTCCTGAAGTGCCATCGTCACGAAGACGGCCGCCAGAAGAATATAAACCAATGGTTGATGACATTGCATCAAAAAACGCTTAAGCGGTCCCGCCCCTTGATGCTCGGTAAGCTTGTTTAAACCAAATTTTTGTTGTCGATTGGCGACGTCATCACTAGATAACCCAGCGACAATATCGGTGTTTAGCTCAGTAGCAACCGAATCAGTAGATTGGCTGTGCCAGGATTTCTTTTCGTGCATGAGAGTCTCCAGTATTTTTAACTGGAATTATCATAGGGCTTATGCAGGTTTTATAAAAATCGAATAAAAGTGAATTTTAGTTCGTAATATCCGATGTTTTGGCTTTTTGATAAAGAATCTCTTGCCCCGATGTTCGAAGACAAAACGGGTGAGTAACGAATGGAGTGAGGGTTATTTTAACAGCCAATCTAATCAAGTAGTTGCTTGGCTGCATCGCAAATGGCAACAACTGCGGGATGTCTGACTTTACGCTCAGCAGATATGGCATAGAACTGTTGTTTAACTTCACTGATTTCGCCAATAACCCTGACATCAAATGCCCTGCATACTTCACTTGCAATGATAGAGGGCATAAAAAATATACCCATACCCGCCTGACCAAAAGCCTTCATCAATGCGCTATCGTCAAATTGGCCGCGAATAATCGGATAGATTTTTTGCTCGCTAAGCCAGTAATCGAACAGTTGGCGAATTTCATTTTGCTTGGTGGGTAATAGTAGCGGTGCATGATTAAGAGAATAGGGAAAGTTATTCGTATACTTTTCAGCGAGCGCTGGTGAGGCAAAAAATGTCAATCCACTTTCACCTAGTTTATGATTGTACGCTTTGATACTTAAGGCGCCGGTTACGGGTTTATCACTCAATACCAGATCCACTTTGTGAATCGAGAGGTCAGCTAAAATATCCTCGTTCGGCCCTTCGAGACTCGTTAAACTGATATCCTGCTCGATGTGGAGTGCGGGTTCAATAATTTTGTAGACAATCGCTTTAGGCAGTGCACTGGCGGCGCTAACGATAAATTCCGATGGGCCTATCGCGGGTACGCCACGTAATACATCGTTTAATTCTCGGCCCAGTTCAAAAATTTCATCTGCGTAACCTAACACTAAACGGCCCGTGTCGGTTAAGCGTAAGCCTCTGCCTTCGCGCTCAAACAATGCATTACCCATACGTTTTTCCAACAAGGAGAGTTGGCCACTAATGGTTTGTGGTGTTATGTGTAGTTTTTCACTGGCTTTCGCAATACTACCTTCATGGGCAACCGTCCAAAAGTAGTTCAAATGTTTATAGTTGATTGAATCTGACATACATCTCTGTTTGATAAATTGGAGTTTTTAGCGTAGAAAAATACTAACCGATATCATTTTAACGTCGACAGACACTAGTGGCTGTGAAGATGTTTTAATACTTCGAATTAACCGATCTTTCAATAAAGTATAAACGATTTTTTCTTAATATAGTATGTTGGTAATCTACCCGTATTGAAAGTGAATAGTTTGTTGTGATGGCAATGCTCCACATCATAGTTAACCCTATGACTCTACTGCCATCGCGTTAACTTTTGGCATCCATGGGAAAAGCCTTCGGAGAAAGAAGCCAAACAACTGACCCTACGGCATAGACATGAAAGTGATCATGTAGACTCGTCATTTATAATCGCATGTTTTGATGATTCTGAATCCAGTACTGTTAATGCATTGCTAGGAGCCTTTAAGCGACGAAAGTTATTGAAAAAATGCACCGTTTTACCGCTGCTGCAGTAGATTTCTGTTAACTACGACAGGCTCATCGATACGGGTTCAAGACTGCATGCCCAAAAAAAAGTTAACGGACAGCAGGGATATGTTTTATATCATGGTTGTACTAGCTACCGTTCCATCATTATTCATTAAAAGAGAGGTACACTAGAAAATAAAATAGTGTACTTATCTCATGTTATCTTTCAAGGTGTTAAATATTATGCTCGTTAATATTCAGGCTAGGAACTTCGATTTAGCGCCTGAATTAAATGACTATGTCGAATCAAAAATAAGATTGATGCTAGGTCGTTACAAAAATAAAATAATGAAGATTAACGTCACTCTTTCTCATGTTAATAGTCCAAGGGAAAGGGAAGTTAAGTGTTGTGAAATTATCATTATGCCGAAAATAATCCCTACTATTGTAATTCAAGAAACAGCAGCCGATATAGTTGATGCAATTAACAACTGTTCCCATAGAGCCAAGCGTATAGTTAGCCGAAATCTAAGATTTACTCAATGGAACGGAAATAGTTGATAATTAATATACGCAGTAAAAATAAAGTGTTGTGTAATGACACTTTTTTTATTTTCATGTAGACACTAATTAGTCAAATTTTAAATATTTTGTATGGTGAAAAAGTGTGTGGGGAAGATAGGCTTTTACAGTTTACGCTGGAGAATAATAGAAAAAATAAAATCTTCTTGGCATATTTAAACGTTATTATTTCGTACTAATCGACAATAAAAACTCGCGATACGCAAGCATAGTGCATCCCCTGTAAAATAAGTTATATCATAAAAATAAATTATTTTAACGAATACTTTGCAAGAGTGATTAATAGCTATCAGTAATTTCGTCAGTCAATACCGTCAGTCAATACCGTCGGTTTCTTTTGGCTGCACACTATGCCGTATCTGTTCGCCTAAATAGTGAAGATGAGTTGTCATCACACCCACAATCTCGCCCTGAGACCGATGACTAACAAGCCACTGCTAAAGCGTATCGAGGTATTATGAATGACTCTTGAAGAATGTATTTTGGGCTGACGCACTAATCGCCACCACGGCTGGGTGGCTCAGTTTTCTCTGTACTGAAATAGCGTAGTAGCGACAGGAAATTTCATCGCTAACCCCCATTAGTTCAACGCCATGAGTGCGTGCCACTTCTTCTGCTATAAGTTCTGGTGCTGGAAAAACGCCTAACCCTTTCTGAGCAAAAGCTTTCATTAACGCCGTGTCATCAAACTCACCTTTAATTCGAGGCTGTAGCTTATGTTTCATTAACCACCGATCCAAAGCCGTCCTCATTGCACTTTCAGCGCCAGGTAACAGCAGCGGTGCACCATTTAATGATTCTGGAAATGTACCTCTTAATTTTTTGGCCAGCTCGGGCTCCGCATAAAAAGCCATGGGGCTTTCACCCAATAAGTGGCTAAACCCTTTAATACCTAGTTCAGTGGGTAGCGGTCGATCCGACACAATCAGGTCTATTTTGTGAATAGCGATGTCAGCAAATAAAATCTCTAATTTACCTTCTAAGCAAATAAGTTTAACGGGTTCAGGTATTTTAATAGCAGGAGCCAGTAATCGGTAAGCGATCGACTTAGGAATGACATCAGAAATGCCCACCCGAAATATGAGGTCGCTCTCATCTTGGTGACCATGCATTAATGCCTCAAGTTCTTTACCAATTTGAAAAATCTCATCCGCGTGGGAAAAAGCCAATTGACCCGCAGATGTTAGCTTTAAGCGTCTACCCACACGATCAAATAAAGCCGTTCCAAGAGACGCTTCTAGCTCGCTAACCTGACCACTGATAGTTTGTGGCGTCAAATACAACTGCTCAGCAGCTCTAGTGACACCTCCGTATTTCTCTACATTCCAAAAATAGTAAAGCTGTTTGTAGTTAATCATAAAATCAAGTCATCAGTTTTTAACGAACGAAAGCCATATTATATTCGAATTTACTTTATGTAAATAGTTGATTGATAATAGCATTACTTCAAAAACTGATGATAGAGGATAGAGTGATGCAAATATTAATACATTCTAATAGTTTTGATATGACTGATTCATTGAGCGCTCACATCAAGAGTCGCATTAAATCCACCTTGGCTAGATTTAATGGACTGATACGAACAATTGTTGTATCCGTTGTCAATGAAAATGGGTCCAAAGGAAGATTCGATAAAACCTGCACCATCCGCATTAGAACGGATCAACTATCAGAGTTAGTCGTCCGTGATACAGAAAGTGATGTCTATGCCGCCGTAGGGCGGGCGGTAGCTAGATCTAAACATGCATTAACGAGACATTTACAACGTGCGCAAGCACTTGATCGTAAGCGTGTAAGATATCAGCAACAGACTATTGGCCACCAAAAAGATGCCCAGAATTTACACTCTTCAGAACTGGACCTAACGTCTCTTGACGCATATCAACCATACCAGTACGAAGAAATCTTGAGTCGTCATCGTTATTAGAGCGTGACATACAGATCCGCTAAGGCCGTTAATTGACCGCCTTAGCCCTATCCGAATGACAAGTAAAAAAGAGGGTTTACTATGATTTCCACTGTGATTTCCATGATAACTTATATAATAGGCGCGGTATTGTTGGCGGTTATAGGCCTTGCTACGCCAACCTCTATTGCTGAAATCGCCTTTACAGCCTCAACAGAAATGATTATGCAAGCGCAGCTAGGTGTTTTACTCGCATTAGTGTTTGCGGGTGTTGCTGCTTATGCTTGGCTTTCTAAGCTAGAAACTGCAGCCCACCAAACGATCAGATAAGCGTTAGACGTATTAATGTAAAGAGAGCGTGTTGAATGAATTGATTGATTAAGCATTGTCTATAGTACTGGCGGGGGTGATTGATGACAGCGACTCTATATCGTTATCTATTTATTGTCTGAGAAAGAAGCCGTTGGCTATTGAGTTAAGAGCTTTTAGAGATAGATGCAAAACGTAACCGTGACTAGCAGCTTGGCCTTTGATGATACCACGGGTATTCATTCCGTTACCGCCGCAGATCTCGGATTAAACCAGAGCTAGTTGTCATCTATAAATAGTATGGGTGAAATGTCATCTACCACTGATTTATTGTTTTAGTGCTATATTTTTTTGTGAAATTCGTAACAGTTCGCCGAATTCATCGGCCGCAACCGGCTTGCCGAAAAAATATCCCTGCATTTCTGAGCAGCCGTTATCTTGTAGAAATTTCACTTGCTCGTGGGTTTCAACACCTTCGGCAACAACGGTTAAGTGTAAATTTTGGCAGAGAGAGATAGTGGCTTTAACAATGGCAGCATCATCGGCATCGGTAGTGACGCCGTTGATGAAAGAGCGATCTATTTTTAGGCGATTAATAGGGAAAGTTTTTAAATAAGCCATAGAAGAGTAGCCTGTACCAAAATCGTCAATAGCGAGCTGAACACCCATAGCATTGAGTTCGTCGAGCACCTTAATAGTCTCTTCCAAATTTACCATCATGGCACTTTCGGTGATTTCAAGCTCTAAATTGTCAGCTTTAATATCGTCACGATGAAGGTACTTGGTGACAAGATCGACAATATTCTGCTTGGTCAGTTGACGTGCAGAAATATTGACGGACATTTTAAGGTCATTCATCCCTTCCGCCCCCCATCTAGCCAGTTGTGCACAGGCTTCGTTGAGTACCCATTCCCCTATGTTGCGAATTTGCCCGCTCTCTTCAGCAATAGGGATAAACTCTAAGGGTGGGATAAGCCCGCGTTGCGGATGATTCCAGCGGACTAATGCTTCGCATCCAATAATGCGTTGGCTGGGGTTATGCACTTGAGGTTGGTAGTGCAGAATAAGCTCACCATTCTCTAGAGCCTTGCGTAAATCTGCTTCTATCGTTAACCGCTCTGTTGCTAAGCGATTCATGTCTTGGGTAAAAAATTGGTAGTTATTGCGACCGAGCCTTTTTGCTTGGTACATCGCAGAATCGGCATTTTGTAGCAGTGTTTGTGTGCTCGTACCGTCAAGAGGGTAGGTGCTGATCCCTAGGCTGGCAGAGACAACCACTTCTGTGGTATCGAGCATTAAAGGTTGACTGAGTGTGTTAATAATTTTTTTAGACACTCGCGCTAAGTCTTCTGTGTTTGCGTAGTTATTAATAAGGATCACAAACTCGTCACCACCAAGACGAGCGACTATATCGGTCTCACGTACGAGTTCACGTAATCTATCGGCGGTGGCGCGTAATAATTGGTCACCAGCGGCATGGCCCGAAGCATCGTTAATGTGTTTGAAGTTGTCAAGATCAAGAAAAATAACAGCTAATATCGTGTGTTGTCGATGGGCATGGGCGATGGCCTTTTCTAACTGTGAATGAAAAGAAGAGCGGTTACACAATCCCGTTAACACGTCAAAATGGGCGAGATTAAAAATGTGCTGTTCATCGGCTTTCTTTTCACTGATATCACTAAAGATACTCACAAAATTTACGATATTGCTGTCGGCATCTTGAACACTGGCGACGGTTTGCCAAACGGCGTAAATATCCCCATTTTTCTTTTTGTTCCACATTTCGCCATACCAATGACCATTGCCGATAACCTTCTTCCAGAAATCGCGATAAAAAGTGGCGTCGTGAAGGCCTGACTTGTGGATACGGAAGTTTTCACCTATTAATTCTTCACTACAGTAACCGGTAATATGCTCTAAGGTATTATTGACTCGCAGGATATTACCGTTTTTATCAGAGATGGCGATTGCTTGCGCACTTGAATTAAATACAGCCTCAGATAGTTTGCGTTCCTCTGAACTGGCTTTATGCTTCAGCTCAGAGGCAATACTGCTCGCGTATAAGGCTAATATGGGCTGACTCCATACTTGTACTGTCATCTCTTTATCGTCCATCACGGCAATAATGCCTAAGGTCTCTCCCGATTGCGTGACGAGCGGTGCGCCAAAATAACTATCTATACCCATCGTTACCAGTAGCTTATCATCGGGATATCGAGTGGCTGCGTCTTTGGGTACTAGTGTGACTTTTTTATCGATCACACCTTGGCAAGGCGTTCCCTTGAGTGAGTATTTAAAGTTCTTCACATAATCGTCGTGCGCCCACACATTCAAGGTTTTGATTGAGTCCATATCGTTATTCACAAAGATGCCGATAAAAGCAAACTTAACCTTGTAGATCGCTGCAATATCTTTTACACATTTGGATAAAAATCGGGTGTGAGAATCAGCCGCAGTGGCGTCTATTAATGCATGCAGAGCATTCATGCTGTTCTTGTGTTCGTCTATTTCCAGAATGAGTTGCTTGTTGACCTTCTGCAAATCGGTGGCATGGTCGGCAATATGTTCTTCAAATGCCTCTTTATTGCGTTGTAGTTCATTGCTAACAAGGTGTTTTTCTTTTGCGTGGGCGGCAATAATAAGTATAGTCATCGAGACTAAGGCGATAAAAATTTGTAATAATAATAACGAATAATGAAAGGTTCCGTGGGAAAACGGTCCGTGATGATTGATGGTAGCGGTAATAGCAACGGCGGATGTAGCCAGTACAAACAAAGTGCTGCCACGTAGGTGAAAACGATATGCAGACCAAACGGCCAACGGCATTAAAATAAAGGCGACTGGCGTATTGCTTGCTGCCAAGTAAAACCACGGTGAAAAAAGAATAAGGTATAAGCCGCTCGTTGTCGTTGCAATGACAGCAATTTCCACCCAGTCAGCTACGTTCAGCTTATTGTATCTAGAGCTGGCCCAGATAAGTAAAAAAGGGGTAACGATTAAGGCGCCCAATACATCACCTAGCCACCATGTGAGCCAGAGCATACCGAAGTTGCCACTTATTACTCCGCCAAAATACAAGCTTGATAGACCAATCATAGCTCCCAAAGCACAGCCCCCAGCGGCTGCCAGTACAAATACTATAATATTTTTGGGTATATCAAAGAACGTAGCATGGTCTAGGTGGCGCAATAGTGCCGTGGCGATGAGAGCCTCCAGCGTATTGCCGGTAGCGATACCAAATACTGCTTCTAAGGGAATAGAGGTGGATAAATTGGTTAACAGCGCGCCAATGAATACACCCAGCCATGCTTTTCTGCCAAAGTACATCATGGCAGCAATGGCAATACCGGTCGGTAGCCAAACTGGCGAAGTGTTTGACGGCTCAAACGCTAAAGATAAGCTCAGTTTTCCAGTAAGCAAGCAGAGGCAAGCTAGGAACAGGCAGAGGACAGCATAACGAACGTTAATATTTACTTTCATGATATATATTTATTCTAACCTCCGCATAGAGAGTATAGACAATATGTAATCATCACCTAAGTAAAGCTTACTTAGGCTTAGGTATAAGTATAGATTATTAGTTCAAGCATGGGTTGTTTTTTTAATCGATACGTTGATGCGTGGATTGAGATAGTGGCTGTTATAGAGACCTCGTTATACGGAGACTGAGTGAACGAGCTGTGATAAAGACGCCACGAGCATTTCAGACAGATTTAATACCGGGAGCGGCTGAGCGTTCACGGTATTAAATTATAGGTATCGTGCGTTACACTTTACCAACATGCAAGCCGCATTCGCGGTCTTTCAGTACTTTCGTCGGGTCGTTGTAGTCTTCTTCTATCGGCAAGTCGTGTTCAACTAAATACTCTTCTAAATCAAGCTCTGACCAATAGAACATAGGGGCGACTTTAATTAAGCCAGTAGTAATATCTTGAGTGATGATGTCCAGCGAATCTCTAAAAGGCGTTTGCTCTTTACGGATAGCGGTTAACCATACTTCAGGGGCAAACTCACCCATTGCACGACCAAAGGGCTCTAACTTCACTTCACGTGTAAACTCATCGTGTGCTGCTTCGTCATCAATACTCGGAATACCACCATAAACAGTGGCTCGTCGTTTTGCAGTGACCTTAGGTGTGTAGTAATGCATATCTAAGGTTAAGCGTTTAATCAGCGAGTCAGCAAAACGATAGGTCGCTTCGGTGTTGTAGCCATGGTCAACGCAGATAACGGGCATAGCCTCATCTTGTGCAGAAGCCATATGTAAAATAGCGGCTTCGTGCGGGCCAAAGTTAGTCGTTACAATGGTTTTTTTACCTAAACCCAGCGCCCAGCGAATAATCTCGGTGGGGTGTTTATCGCGAAGCTGCTGGTTGATGCTGTCAAAGTCTATGGTGTTGGTCATATGGCTCTCATATTAGTTCACAATAAATCATAAAAAAAATTGGTTTCATGGTAAAGCGAGGATAGTAAAATTGAAAGCCAAGCCTTGACAAAAATGTACATGCTTAAGACTATTTAATTATATTCTTATAATAAACAATCTGTTGGGCGAAGTTCTTTATGTGTATTGTAGTCGTTAAGCTACTGTCGTTAGCGGAGTTTCAAGCCAATGACTACACAATGCGAGAGTCAGCAGCCAACTAAGTACTGACGAGCCTGCTTTATTCCCCCCGTATTATCGCAAAACTGGTACTATGCGTTTTTTTAAGCGAATGCATTATTCACTTAATCGACCAAAGTAGACATCCGACCTAACCATCTAATACGAGTAGAAAAGATATGAGTGAAGCTATTAAGCGCAGTAACCGTTTACGTAAAAAGCTATATTTAGACGAGTTTGCCATTTTGGGATTCGAGTTTTCCTGCAAAATCGATTTAAGCGTGGAAGCAGATTACGGCCAGTTCTTTGATAGTTTTGCGGGACAAGTTGAAGAGCGCAACTTATTTGTTAGTCTAGATGGTGACGATGATCAGTTTGAAGGTTTTGTCACTTCCGGTGATCGTTATGGATCGGCAACCGAAGAAGACCGTAAAGCGGTTGAAGACGCTTTATCGGCATATAAAATTGTTAGCGAAGTGAAAATCGCTACATTAGTGGACGCTTGTTACGAGCTGTAGAAAGCATCGTTAGCGAATACGCTAAAAATAGAATCAAGAGAAGGGCGCTAACTAGCGCCTTTTTTTATGACCGTTTGGCTAGACTTGTTTTTTCGGTTAACCCGTTGACCGGTTTCAATTTTTTCAACTAAATTGCGACGATTAAACACCTCGTAACCAGAGCGCTTAACACGCTTAATTTTTTGACCTATCAAGCGCTGAATGGCGTCTAGCGAGCGTTCTTCTTCA
Organism: Candidatus Endobugula sp.; assembly: GCA_047636495.1. Lineage (GTDB taxonomy): Bacteria > Pseudomonadota > Gammaproteobacteria > Pseudomonadales > Cellvibrionaceae > Endobugula. The sequence continues at coordinate 136,510 of JBLILH010000004.1, forward strand.
CGGCTTACTAACGAAATCGCATAGCCTTTGTTACCCGCACGGCCGGTTCGGCCAATTCTGTGCACATAATCTTCCGCTAAAAACGGTAGGTTATAGTTAATAACGTATTCAAGCCCTTCAATATCTAAGCCACGAGCAGCGACTTCGGTCGCAATTAATATTTGAATTTTAGCTGACTTAAAATCCGCCAAGGCGCGGCGTCTAGCGCCTTGGGTTTTATCGCCATGACATATGGCTGCGGCTACTTTGCGTTTTTTGAGGCTAAGTAAAAGACTGTCTGCTTGTTCTTTAGTGCTGGTAAACACCAGTGCTTGGTACCAGTTATGCTCATCCAGTAAATCATTAAATAGCTCGATTTTTCTTTTTTCTTCCACCGAATAAATTATATGCTCGACAGTATCAGCCGTCGAATTGGCTTTGCTAACACGGATTTCTTGGTGGCTTTTCAGCACCTTGTGGGCAAAAGTAGTGACTGCTGGTGACAGCGTGGCTGAAAACAACAGTGTTTGGCGCTGTTTAGAGGTTGCGTTCAATATGGTTTGCACATCGTTCAAAAAACCCATATCAAGCATACGGTCAGCTTCATCTAAAACAACATACTTAACATTCGCTAAATGGGTGTGGCACTGTGACAACAACTCGAGTAACCGACCGGGGGTCGCAATAACAATATCGGCACCAGCATTTAACTTAGCCACCTGCTTGCTGATCTTCACGCCGCCATAAGCAGCGATCGTTTTAAACGGTAAATTTTGGGCATAAGTGCCAATGGTTTCCGCAAGCTGTTCAGCGAGTTCGCGCGTGGGCGTTAAAATAAGCGTACGTGGTGAGATGGCGTCTTTAGCAGTGGGGGGCTTATCCATCATCTGCTGCAATATCGGCAATGCAAATGTAGCGGTTTTACCCGTCCCCGTTTGCGCACACGCGAGCACGTCCTTGCCTCTTCGAATAGGCACAATCGCTTGCTCTTGAATGGGTGTCATCGTGGTATAACCACAGCTATCTAGCGCTTGTTGAATTTCGGGTGATAAGTCGAGTGATGAGAATTTCATTGGGTAAACCATTACATAAAAAACCCCATTATAAAGGCTGTGCCGGTAAAAAAGATAATTAATTGTCAAATAGCGCTAATCGATGACTGATAGTTGATAATGTATCGATTAGTCAGTTGTCTAGATCAACTAGCGGGAAAAGATATTAATTCCGCTAGTCATGTCAGGGGACGGTGACCATAAAAAATATAGCAACGCACGCAGAAGCAGGCATAGATAGAATCCACATTATTATTTTTTAGTTTTCTTTCAAATCCAATATACACTATGCGAGACTTTAGCACGCAACGCCCAATAACATTCATTATATTGGGTAAGCGGAGAATAAATAACCGAGAAAAAACTAGCCATGTCGTTGAAAAATCTCAAACAACAAAGCTTAGCCGATGCCTTGACGAGTCGTGCAGAATAAAGAATAATAATAAGGATATTAGTATGAATTCTTATTAATGTAAAACATCGGCATAAACAGCTAGATGTTTGATAAATAAGACTTTATTTAATATAGATTAAGGCTGAGAGACCTTTCCCTGAGGCTGTGTGTCCCTGGTTATCTACAGACTCCTAGCATCAAAAGCACTCATTATTATAAAAAAAATGGCCTCAGCTTGGTTGGTGGTGTACCACAACGCGTGTCATGGGAATGATTATTCTTAGTACGCTTCTTGGTTCAGCTGTCAGGCATTGGGAGCATTTCATCTGCTTATAATTGACTGACAGGTTGTTTTATTCTTACTGCGACTAGCATTTAGATATTTTATACAACAATACGGTATAACCCCACTAATCCCCCACTAATCCCCCACTAATCCCCCACTAATCCAAAACAATGCTAAGCTGAGTAATGATAAATAGTAAGGCACTTAACTCTTTCAATCACTACCTCATCTTATCGTTTGTGGGGATAATGGGTTTTATAATCGTTTTCTTTATTTACGTTCGTGCTGAACAAGGTATTGTTAAGAATAATCAAATAAGAATGCAGTCACATCAGTTGGCAGATGCATTGCGCCGATCGTCTGACGACCTTACTCGCATGGTGCGTAGTTATGTCGCGACAAGTGAGCCCCGCTATAAACAGCATTACCTCGAAATTCTAGCTATCCGCGATGGTCAACAAATTCGTCCAAATACTTATCACAATGTTTACTGGGACTTGATACTAGGTGACGATCCCAGCCTTCGCCCGGACGATGGGTTGGCGATCTCTTTGCTGCAACTCATGCAACAAGCTGGGTTTACTCAAGCTGAGCTTGACAAATTGGCGGAGGCAAAAGCAAGCTCTGATGCATTAACCGAGACAGAATTTGCAGCAATGCGATTAATAGAGACGACCCGCCCATTAACGGGGGCCATCCGCGCCAAAGCAACATTGATGCTTCAAGACAGAGCATATCATCAGGCTAAAGCTAATATTATGCAGCCTATCAGTGATTTCAATACTATGCTGCATCAGCGAACATTATCTGGGGTCAGCGGAGCTGAAACTGTCGCATTTCAATTACTTCTAGTCATTATCCTGTTGGGGATAATCGTTCTATGGTCGCTGTGGCGAACTTATCAATCCATGGAAATAACATTAGGCACTTCTCTAAAAAATCTTCATGGGCACATAGAAAAAATTGGACATGGCGATTTTACATCGAGGATCCCCGTAGTCATGCGAATGGAATCCAGTATTATTGCCCTGCTGTCACAAACACAGCTTCGGCTTGCCCATTTCGAAAAAGAGCGCAAAAAAACCGAATTACGTGAAAAATCTCGCACTAATGTGTTGGAGTTAATTACCCATGGCGAGCCGTTACCCGTCATTCTGGCCGCCATTGTGCGTGCTGTTGAGCAAGAAAATCCAGACATGCTATGCAGTGTTTTATTACTAGATGATTCAGGAAAACATCTAGTAATCGGCGCAGCGTTCAGTCTTCCTGATTTTTACAATGATGCGTTTCATGGTCTAGAAATTGGCGTGGGAGTTGGCTCCTGTGGTACAGCAGCCTTTACTAATGAACGTGTCATTGTTGATGATATTCAGACCCATCCTTACTGGGCAACCTATAAAGTATTAGCAAGTAAAGCAGGGTTAGGCGCATGTTGGTCTGAACCAATACGTTCCACCAAGGGGAACGTACTTGGCACCTTCGCCATCTATCACAGCAGCGTACATTATCCAACAGAAGCGAATCTTGATTTCATCGAACAAACAGCGAGTTTGGCCAGTATCGCGATTGAAACAAAACAAGCCAAAGAAAAATTAAAACGCGCGGCTAGTGTTTACATCTCCGCCCAAGAGAGCATCATAATAACCGATGCCGAAGGCAATATTACTGAAGTCAACGATGCTTTTAGCCGCATTACTGGCTACACAGCCTTAGAGGTGTTGGGGAAAAACCCAAGGTTTTTTCAATCTGGGCATCAATCGTCAACATTTTATGCCGAAATGTGGGATGCGATAATAGCCCAAGGCTACTGGCGTGGCGAGCTGTGGAACCGTCGTAAAAGTGGTGAAATTTACCCTGAAATGATGACTATTAGTGCCGTAAAGAGTGCGGCAGGTGTTGTGCAACATTACGTTTCATTAGGCACCGACATTACATCGATAAAAAAATACCAGATGCAGCTTGAACGCAGTGCCCATTTTGATTCACTAACCAACCTACCTAATCGAGCATCACTACTAGAGTACTTAAAGCAGGCCATGGCGCAGTGCCAACGCCGCAATGAATCATTAGCGGTTGCGTATTTAGACCTAGATGGTTTCAAAGCCGTCAATGACACCTATGGCCATAATGTGGGGGATCAACTACTCATTGCAGTATCACAACGAATGAAAGAGGCTTTACGTGAAGGTGATACGCTAGCCCGTATTGGTGGTGATGAATTTATCGCCATCATGGTTGATTTAAAAAAGATTAAAAATAGTGAGCCTGTACTAAAGCGACTACTAAAAGCTGCTGCTGACCCTGTTACCTTGGGCGACGCCGTAATACAGGTTTCAGCCAGTATTGGTGTCACCCTTTATCCGCAAAACGGAGCAGCAGCAGATCAACTTATGCGCCACGCCGACGAAGCCATGTATGTCGCTAAGCACGCAGGCAAAAATCGTTATCACCTGTTTGATACTGCACTAGATAATGCGCTCCATGATAAGCAAGAAAATCTAGGGGAGATTCGCTCAGCGTTGGGACGACGTGAGTTTGTACTGCACTATCAACCCAAGGTAAATATGCACACCAGCGAGGTGATTGGCGTAGAAGCGTTGATCCGCTGGCTGCACCCTGATCGTGGCGTAGTTCCTCCTTTGGAGTTCTTACCGGCGATAGAAGGTCATGCCATTAGTTTGGAACTGGGTGAATGGGTTATAGACACTGCATTGAATCAAATAAGCCAGTGGCGGGGTGTGGGAATAAACCTATCGGTCAGTGTCAATATTAGTGCCTATCAATTACAACAAGCTAACTTCACCACTCGCTTAGCAAAATTGCTGGCTGCTCACCCTAAAGTGAACCCGCACTGTTTAGAACTGGAAATACTCGAAACCAGTGCGTTAAATGATGTTAGCCAAGTGTCTGCCACCATGGCTGCATGCCACGAGCTAGGGGTACGTTTCGCCTTAGATGACTTTGGTACGGGATATTCATCACTTACCTACCTCAGACGCCTGCCCGCATACCTGATTAAAATCGACCAAAGTTTCGTGCGTGACATGTTGGACAATGCCGACGACTTAGCCATTATTGAAGGCATCGTGGGCTTAACCAAATCATTCCAGCGTGAAGTGATTGCAGAGGGTGTTGAAACCATCGCTCATGGAGCCGCACTGTTACAGCTGGGATGTGAGTTGGCGCAGGGGTATAGTATTGCTCGCCCCATGCCTGCCGCAGACATCCCTGAATGGGTGTCTAACTGGAAAGCGGATGATTCTTGGCGAAATAATTAAGTTAACAGCCCTTTGTGTTGCATACCTAACATTATACCGATGATGATTTTCGTCGTTATTAATGCGTCTAAAACAACATGATGTATTTAACGGTAAGTCAACCGGAACGATGAACAAATTATCAGCAGAGTAGTGCATCTCTGCACGGTATATCCCAGACAATCGGCTGGTATTGGGAATAATATCCGAGTTATATCATTCATTCTCATTATGCTGCCTAATAACTATTTTTCTGACGGTGGTATTGCTTAATACATGAGCAATATAAACCAGCATGCATGAATCGGCCATGCACATTAAAGCCTTATCCTGGCCCATACGAGACGACAATCTACCCGCTAGCATACTGCCAATGGTTGCTCGTTATTAAATGCTTGTTTAGTTATACAAAAAAACGTCAGTAAACCCAAGTAGCCAAACATTGCTGATCACTGCATGTAAGTCAACAAAGCGAACAGGTTAATGGTTCGTATAATGTGTAACCGCCAAAAAACCTGTCAAGATTCGCTCTGCTAAAGAGCAAGGTAGTAAAGCCCCCTCCAATAGCTAAGATTGACCTCAGTGGTCACCCACCTCGGATGTCTTGAAAAAGATATAGAAAAAAGATATAGAAAAAAGATAGGCAGGCATGGTTAACATTTTACGATTTTCTAGCCGAGCACTGGAGACATTTACGAACATCAAACCCGATTGAGTCGGTGTTCGGCATGGTAAGACTGAGGACAACAAAAAGTAAACATTGCGGCAGTCGAGCAAGCACATTGGCGATGGTATTAACGTTAATGGAAACGGCTCGGAAACACTGGCCAGATTACGAGGATATAATTTATTAGCGATGTTATTGTTGGGGTGAAATTCAATGATGGCATCAAACAACAACAGCAGGATCAGGATGCTGCTTGATGACTCATACACCAGATTTGACTATAGCTCGGCACAACATCTAAGACGCATAACGTCATTAATATCTACTCAGGGGGAACCCAGCTGCCTGTTCCGCATTGATCTATTCACGCTATTGATTATTTTGGCGCATCACATATTGTAATGCCCAGCCCCTGCACTTTTTAATGCGGCCTTAAGTGTCAGTATGGGTATTGATATTGAATCGTTGAAGCCTACAGGGTAGTCTTTTTTAGGTAAACTTCACTGACTGCTTTCGATGCAAAGTGGGCGTTTATAATGGTAAAAATATTTGTCACTACTCAGCACTGACCGTAGCTGTTTAGATTGCAATCAAAGTTGTGCTGAGCGAGGCGAAAAATGTGAGCTTACAAGTGTAAATAATCATTTTTAAACGTAGTTCAGCGGGGTTTTTAATGTGAGCTAAGTAGATACAAATATTAAATCATTGACTATACTTAAATTGGAGACTATAAAATTACTCTTTTATGATTTGAGAAGCGTCTATAGTTTGTAAAGTTCAGCCCAGAAATAAACACTTTTAGACAGGGGAAATATATGGGAATGCGTGATTATTCAGAGCAACGTATTTCAGCTCGAGTGAAAACATATATGTCGGCTGCGATTGTTGTGCAGCAGGAAGGTATAGTTAGCCATGCATGTTGTCATGATTTAAGCGCTAGCGGCGTGCTACTAACAGTGGATAAAGAATTTTCTATAGGTAGCGAATTGTTAGTCACTTTAACACCAGGTACAAGTATAAGCGGAGAATTAATAGCTCGTTGCACGATTGCCAGATCACAACTGACTCCAGAGGACAAATATTTTCTAAGTTTAGAGATTCAAGAGATAATAGATAATGAAGGATTTGCCATGAAATCTCATAGAAAAGCCGGTTAATAGGGCCATTGATTGCATCAATAGGATCAGTCTTAATCGAAATACAATAACGTCCGCTTCTTCTGGCCGTAACCGGACGTTATTGTATTGGGTCATCTAGAAGAGCTAATTCACATTAATTTAAGAGTTTAGTAATGGTAGAAACTTCATTTACACAAAGCTCCCCCCCTCACAGATCCGGACGTACGGTTTTCCCGCATCCGGCTCCTCTGTTGCACTCGCTCTCACAGTGTAAAACATTCATAAATTTTCCCACCATACCTTCATGCCTTCATCCCTTCATACCTTCATACCTTCATCCCAAAAAAAACCGAAAAAAAACCGAGGAAAAAAAACCGAGGACACCCACCAATAAAAAACTCTCGCAAAGACTAAAGTGAATGTTTTAACTATTCACTTTAGTCTTCAAAAATATAGAGAAAATGCCGAAAGGAGAGGATAGCTCACCTAAAACCCAAAATTCAGGCGAGCGAGAACAGAGATTGTGAATCTACAACAAGCGAGTTTTTTTCAGGAAGTCGCTAAGCCGTTTTACGTGGGTAATTGAATTTTATAAAAAATCGTTTCAAATTTCTGCGTATTTTCAATCCATTCATCAGCACCAATATCAAGGCATGGTAATATTGGCAGTAATGTATCAGGTATAAACCCACGCTTGTCTTGGCGTTGGATACGGCCTGTTGTATCGATAAGCTAAGGTAATCGTTGTGGCTGGATAATCACCGCTTTGGTTGTCGTGTTTTATACTGCCCTCTAATGCCCGTGCCCAACTAAAGCTGGGGGCAATGCGTTGCTTAATACTGGTGTGTTTCGATTGCTCAGGAGTATTGGCCATTTTTGCACGAATAGAATTTATGTCAACGTAGGTCATCGCCGTGAATAAGGCTTCTTCGGTCAGCAATGGCTGAGATTTGAATCGGCCCTGACCTATATGGAGGAAGGGAATGCAAATATTGCAGGAGCAAATATATTTGCCAAAAGCGGCCCGTGAAATTCTCTTCAATGTTGGCCTGTCTGGCGATTACTTGATTTAATTGCTGCATAAATTCGCTAACGCTCGCCAAACGAAGGCGCCAGTCATCGATAATGCGTGTGAGCACATTCATTTTTGCCACGCCGATAGGGTCACCTTGTTGTTATTTTTGAATAAGGCAGTGACCTTTATGAATGTAAAGCCAGCGTTGAATCACTTCATCAAAGCTCCAGCTTTCACTGGTCGCAGCATCAATTTTTACGACGATATGGTGGTGGTTGCTCATTACGGAAAACTACAAATTTCAATGGCGAAGACTGTTGAGAGCAAGCGAATGCGGTCTTCGGTCCATTGTCTGCGGTGCTCGTAGCATTGCGCTGTCAGTTTATCGGTGCCGCATAAATAAGAGCGGCGCACACATCGAGACATAATAGGGTAGTAGGGTGTGTCGGCAAGAGATACTTGTTGGGCGCGCGCGGTAGTCATAAGAAACTCCTTTTCTGTATTAATGTACAGTAGTCATCGTAACGATAGGTGGCTTTCATATCAATTACGAGTGCGTGTTCTGTGCTCCTGCTGATCTACGAATACAGTGACCTAGACCGGCACAAGAGTATAAACATTATAAGTTGTCTGTTTACACTCAAAACTCAGGTGTCATACTGTTGATGAATTAAATTTTTAAAATACCATGGAGTTATTTATGAAGACAACCGGATATGCAGCAAAAAGCGAAGGTTCTGAACTCACAGAGTTCTCTTTTGAGCGTCGCGGTTTACGAAATAACGACGTAGAAATTGAAATTTTATACTGTGGTGTTTGCCATACAGATTTACATGCTGTACGAAACGACTGGGGTGGCAGTAAGTATCCATTAGTCCCTGGGCACGAAATCGTAGGTAAAGTAATGTCGGTCGGTAGCGATGTTACACAATACCAACATGGCGATACAGTCGCTGTTGGTTGCATGGTCGATTCATGTAAACGCTGTGACCAATGTGATAACCACGAAGAACAGCTTTGTCGCGAAGGCATGGTTGGAACCTATGCAGGTAAGGACAGAATAAGTGGCGAGATGACCCAGGGCGGTTATTCAAAACATGTTGTTGTACGTGAGGAATTTGTACTCTCCGTTCCTGATAATCTAGAGCTTTCGCGCGTTGCACCACTATTATGTGCCGGTATTACTACGTATTCTCCGCTACACAAATGGGGCGTGAAGGAAGGCAGCCGTGTTGCCGTAGTGGGCTTAGGTGGACTTGGCCATATGGCAGTTAAAAATGCTGTCGCTATGGGAGCAACCGTCACAGTAATTGGCCGGAGTGAGTCTAAAAAAGAGGATGCTATCAACCTAGGCGCACAACATTATTTAGTGTCAACTAACGATGATGAAATGAAAGGTTCAAGGTCTGCATTTGATTTAATTATTGATACGGTACCGGTAAAACATGATTTGTCAATTTACACACCACTACTCGATATAGACGGTACGCTTGTTATTGTTGGTCAAATAGGGCCTGTTGACGAAGTTAACACTGTGCCATTATTAATGGGTCGCCGCCGTATTGCGGGCTCACTCATTGGGGGTATTAAAGAAACACAACAAATGCTTGAGTTTTGTGGTGAAAACAACGTATTGCCAGAATGTGAAATGATCAATATTGACGAAATTAACACCGCATACGAGCGGATGGAACGTTCTGATGTTCGCTATCGTTTCGTCATTGATATGGCGTCGTTAAGCGCATAATTATTTCATTGGTAGTTAATAACCCAAACCAGAGCTGCTTAACAGCACTGGTTTGGGTAAGTAGGGTCAATAAGTAGGGTCAGATACAACTTTTAATCAGAGAGATGCGAAACAATATCGAGTGCGCTTCTCGTCCGCTCTAGCTGATCGCCACTACAGATTACTACAGACCACTCACACTGCACGCAAAACGAAAGGATGCAGAGAAGCGGAAGCTGCAGAAGTGCGTCCCGATGTGAACCCCCTGGCCAAAACAATTCACACCCTCTCTACATATTTAGCTATACTGTACAAAACAACAGTATAATAGAGTATTTCCCCTGTGCACGTATCTCCCTATGCCTTTGATGTCGGCTCCCTAAGCATCAACTACCCCGTAAGCCGTCTATCATGTGGATTCCCATCACCTGCCGATGACTTTCTTGAATCCCCATTAACATTATCTCAGCTGCTACTAAAAAACCCCAATGCCACTTTTTTTGTAAAGGCATCCGGCTCCTCTATGGAGGGCAAGGGGATCTTAGATGGGGCAATACTAACGGTTGATCGAAGCCGTAAGCCGGTTGATGGCTGTATTGTTGTCGCTGCGATTGACGGTGAGCTAACGTGCAAAATCATCGACACTAAAAACAATCAACTACTCTCGGCCAATGCCGAATATGCCCCCATTCCTATCACTGACGCTATGGATGTTGTCATCCAAGGCGTGGTGACCTTTGCTATTAATACCCTCTAACCATGATTGCTCTCTGCGACATGAACAGTTTTTATTGTTCCGTAGAACTTATATTTCGCCCCGATATCACGAATCGAAGAGTGGTTGTCCTCTCAAATAACGATGGCTGTATCGTGGCGTGTACACCAGAAGCAACGGCGGCAGGAGCAAAAAAATTCGGCCCTTATTTTCAGCAAAAAAAGCTGCTTGAACAAAACAAGGTGACGGTATTTAGCTCTAATTACACACTGTATGGATTAGTCAGTCAGCGCATTATGCAGCTCCTTGCCGATGAAGCCCCTTTACTAGAGGTCTATAGCATTGACGAGGCGTTCTTGGACGTAACGGGAATCCCCAACATAAAAAACTTTGCTGCTCACCTAAATCAACGTGTATGGCAAGAACAACGTATTCCGATGGGTGTTGGTGTGGCACCGACAAAAGTGCTGGCGAAGCTGGCCAATAGAGCGTCAAAAATATTACCTAAGCTCAAAGGTGTTTGTGTATTAGATGAGCCTAACAAATGGGAATGGCTAGCAGCACGACTACCCGTGAGTGACGTGTGGGGAATAGGCAAGGGACTATCGCTACGTTTAGCTGAAATCAAAGTCGTTACTGCGCTAGACTTAACTCGACTACCACCAGCTCAAGCACGCCACATTGGTGGCGTAGTACTTGAGCGTATTGTGAGTGAATTGAATGGCACACCATGTTTGTATTTAGAAACAGACGTGAAAGCAAAAAAAGAAATCGTTAGTTCACGTTCATTCGGTAAGAAGGTAGACACCCTTGCTGAGATCAATAGCGCTATTTCTAACTTTGCGACGCGTGGCACCCAAAAGTTGCGGGGGCAGGATTGCGTAACAGGGTGCTTGTCGGTCTGGATTCAAACCAGCGCTCATGATTCACGCACAGAACAGTATGCCCATTCAGCTCAGTGGCTTTTTGACCCACCGATAGACGACCCTCGAACCATTGCCGCCACCGCCGTCAACTTAGCATCCCGAATATTTACACCCGGCTATCGCTATGCAAAAGCGGGTATCTCGCTGTCAAAGATACGGCCCAGATCTACACAGCAGTCAGACTTATTTCATCAACCGGAATGCGACCCCCGTATTGCAGACACCATGGATCTCATCAATAAACGATTTGGGAGACATACTGTTAGACCCGCATGCCAATTAGATGAGAGCTGGCAAATGAAACGACAGTTTCTTTCACCCAATTACTACACGCAATGGTCTGATATCCCTATTGTTAAGTGCTAGTGCCCGATAAACAGGCTGCTAGGGATCGTTGTATCATTTGGCGAGTTTTAGCGTAGAACCACAACAAATATACCTTCAAAGTTTTTTGTTATATAGACTGCAAAAACAATAACATTTACGAGTCCACCGTGCTGCTGTCCCTGATAAAAGTCTACCGCTTAGGTATTAACACTTGAAGCGGGGTTTACCCTCATGGGACTACCGAGATCGGTCCCTATGCGAGTTCATTACTAACATTAAATAAACAGCATTGCTCATGCCGCCACCGTCATGATCGCAATCGGCGAGTGTGGTGCGAACTAATTCATTACCGAGACCCATAAAAATAGCTATATTGGTAACTGCTCCTGCGTTACTCTACCTTCTGCACTCATGCAGTCGTGAGGATACAGCGGTAAGGCATCACAAAATATCGAGTGCGTGTCCTAGTCCGCTTTCGGGGCTCTGGGCCACGCTGTGGAATGTAGTCCAAAGTCGTGAGTAACGTTGGCTTTAGATTACTTTAGTCTCGGACAATAAGTGAAATCCTTATTAAGGTTAACAAACAAAACCGTATAAAAATCAATGTGAGCGTAATCTAGGAGACAGAAATACATGGCAAATGATAAACATTGGCAGCGTCGCTCAGATGAATGGATCTCAGCAACGAATAAATCGCGCTTAGACAAAGAACAAGAAACATCTAAGCGTAACGCGCCAGAAAAACCTCTAAACCTGACTACAGATATTCACACGAATGCTAATAATCTTAAAGAATAAATAGACCACTAAGGTGAACAACGCTTTTAAACCCTTGATAATTATCAATCGACTGCTATCCATTCGCCTGATAGTGGATAGTGGATAGTGGATAGTGGGTAGCGGTTAATGTGTTATCGATAAAGGTGTTAGCGGTATCACCCAAATGCATCACGTATCGATAAATTTATTAGCCGTTCCTTGTTAGGGTAGTCAACAGATGGTGCTATATCATTCGTGTAACATAAATTTTCAAATATAACCCTTTGCCAACATAAAATGAGTATGAAGAGCAAATAAAAAACTGTAGAAAGACTTGTAGTATATCCTTATAAGCCACTGATAATTATAGCAATTATTTTATTTTTCCTCGCAATTAACCTCTAGATTATTCATTAAGTGCCAATCAATCAACTTTCCTCCCTTTGCCCGATGCAGCCCGCTTTTTGTTTTCGCTCTGAACGTAAACCGTATCTGTTGTGGCCATACTGGCATGACCAAGATCTTCAGATAAGTCTTTTAGCGCCCGACCACGCTCGATTTCCATGCTCGCACCGGTGTGACGTAACCAGTGGGTAGACGCTTCTAGTAGTTTTCTTGCTGCATCTTCGCCTTCTTTTTGTCTCATTTTTTCGTAGGCTTTATCAAATATTTTTTGAACTAAGCGCGTTAAATGCCGCCTTGCCCGCGAATTTTTTCTACCAGCGGGGAGATATCCGATGAAGAAGGCAGGGCACTCAGAGCACGGTACTGCCTATAACGCTTTAAGTAGTCTAGATATTGCGTAGGAACACTCACGTCGCGCAATTTTCGACCTTTACCATAGACTTTAAGCCACCAGTTTTTTTGCTCATCCTGCCAAAAGTGGCACATCTCAGGTGACCAATCTTTTCGATCAGACAGCTCATATATACGCAAAAATAATGTTTGATTATCTAACTATGCATTATTCGCTTACGAGTTATGTGACGCTCTAAATTAATGATCTAAGAACTATATAGCTGGCGCTATATTAAATAAATTATTCTAAAAAAACAGTGTCCAATTGAGGTTAACCAGAATAGTTGTTGTAGTGATTATGAAATACAACAGTCCTTTCTTAAATTACGAGGAATAAAAGTAACGATTAACTCTATTTATAACGCTTTAAGGCTGGCTTAAGTTACAAGGTTTACATTACTTTGAAAATAATAGTAGGAAATTAGACGGTAATACAGATCATTAAGAACCCCTCTCTATGAAAAAAAGCAGTCTACAAAATTTACGTATAGAAACCGATAGCCTCGGTGATATTGACGTTCCTGAGGATCGCTATTGGGGCGCGCAGACACAGCGTTCGCTTAATCACTTTGCTATTGCTCTAGAGCATTTTCGTTGGCGGCAGCCATTAATACGCGCATTGGAGATAGTGAAAAAAGCCGCCGCACAAAGTAATTTATTATTAGGATTGCTAACAGAAGATGTGGCTAATCCCATAATCTTAGCCGCCTCAGAAGTGATTAACGGTGATTTATACGAGAACTTTCCATTGGGTGTATTCCAAACGGGTTCTGGCACACATACCAATATGAATCTGAATGAAGTCATCGCCAATCGCGCCAATGAATTGTTGGGTTATCCTCTTGGCGTAAAAATACCTGTTCACCCGAATGATCATGTCAACTTAGGGCAGTCATCCAACGATGTGTTTCCTAGCGCCATGAATATTACCGTATTGGAAACCTTAGAAAATCAATTGTTGCCTGCATTAATACAATTAAAGCAAAGCGTTTCTAAAAAAGTGGAGGAATACCAACATGTCATAAAAGTAGGGCGCACGCATTTGCAGGATGCAGCACCGTTAACTCTGGGGCAGGAAATGTCCGGCTGGGCTGCCCCATTGGATTTTTCGCTAAATGCGATTAATCAACATAAATGTAAAGCATATTCCTTGGCGATTGGAGGTACTGCCGTCGGTACTGGGTTAAATACCCACCCTCAATTTGCAGATAAAGTGGTCGAGTTAATAAAAATAGAAACATCAATACCGTTTGCGAATGGTGAGAATAAATTTTTTTCCCTTTTCTGCCATGATCCCTTAGTTGAAATATCTGCAGGCTTGAGAACCCTCGCTATGACCTTATTAAATATTCGCTGGCTAGCCAGTGGGCCACGTTGCGGTATCGGAGAGTTGCTCTTGCCAAAAATGAACCGGGTTCATCCATTATGCCCGGCAAAGTGAATCCGACACAGTGTGAAGCCTTAAGCATGGTCTGCATACCAATATTTGGTAATGATGCCACGGTAGCATTTGCAAACAGTCAGGGCAGCTTTCAACTCAACACCTACAAACCCGTTATTGTGCATAACGTATTAGAAAGTATCGAATTACTTGCAGATGCTATCACTAGTTTTGATCATTATTGCGTGCAAGGCATATTGCCGAATACAGCCCGCATACAAGACAATCTGGATAGGAATTTGATATTGGTGACCGCTCTCAATACTCATATTGGTTATGATAAGGCGGCTGAGGTTGCAAAACATGCTTACCAAAAAAATGTCACATTAAAAACCGCTTGTATCGATTTAGGTGTTTTGACAGTGGAGCAATTTGATCAATGGGTGGATATCAATGAAATGATCCACTCCAGTGAAAAGCCAACAAAATAATATCAGGTTTTATCTATGAAATTATTCGCCAAACAGTATCACGCGCCAGGCACATTGCCAGGAACGCTCAATATTATCGAAGACGATCATATCAGTCTAACTCTGTTTGATTATAACGAAAATCAATTGATCGAAAAGCCACACATTAGTGTGAAGGAATGCCGTAGTTTTATCGACAATACCAATACGACTTGGATTCATATTCAGGGAGCGCCAACATTGGCTATGCTCAATATGTTGTCGGGTAGTTTTGGTTTGCACGATCTTTATCTGGAGGACATTGTCAATGTTGGACAACGCCCTAAGGTTGAAATTCTCGACAATCAAATATTTCTTATTTTGAGTTTGCCGGTCGTCAATGAAAATGCCATTACTATGGAGCAGGTATCCTTGTTTTTAAGTGAGCGAACGGTTATTTCATTTTGTACTGGCAGCGTAATCCCTTTTGAATTAGTTGTCGAGCGTTTACGAAAATCTAAAGGGAAAATTCGTAAACGTCAGGCCGATTATCTATTCTATACCTTGATCGATACCGTTATTGATCACGGTTATCCATTACTCGAATATTTTTCAGGAAAAACACAGAGTTTGGAAGATGCATTAATGGATTCTCCTGATCAATCGGTCATGCAGTCCATTCATCAATTACGTCGGGAACTGTTGTTGTCACGGCGCTGTTTATGGCCGCAACGGGAATTAATTAATCAACTAATACGTAATGACGAAAATGTGTTGATCCATGAGAAAACAAACATTTATTTTCGAGATTGTTATGATCATATTATTACTGTGGTTGAATTTTTGGAAACCTATCACGAAATCAGCAATGGAATGTTAGAGGTGTATCTGTCTAATGTCAGTCATCGCCTTAATGAAGTCATGCGATTATTAACGGTTATTGCGACCTTGTTTATACCACCCACTTTTATAGTGGGCGTTTATGGAATGAACTTTGATCATAAGCTAAGCCCTTTGAATATGCCAGAATTGGGCTGGCCCTATGGGTATCTTTTTGTTTGGGGAATTATACTCAGCATGATGGCCGGCATGTTATTTTATTTTTATAAGAAGAAGTGGTTTTAGTATGGGGGTTGAAGCCCTGAGCGAGAAAAATAACGTGATGTGATAGGGGCTGTAAGGAATTTAATCAGCTGCAAGGAGGTAGTGATACCAAAGGAAGCCACGACTTTTTATTGATAGTGTACTGATACATATTGTGCGTCGGGGTCATTATCATAAACTCTTTTTTTTTTGACGATCAAGATTATGTGACCTATATACATTTTCTTAAGGCGGGTTGCAGTCGCTATGGTATTGAAATTCATAGCTATTGTTTAATGGCTAACGGGAACACCAATCGGTAGTAAAAAATTTAAAGGGAAAGTTGAGGCGACATTGGAAAAAGGAGTTGGTTTGGCAAGGAAAGGGCCGACAAAAAATATTTTTTAGGTCTGTTCTCTGTAAGAATCGCGCTGGACGGCTCAATGCTGCGGTTATCCTTAAATCTAAGCAGTAATTTTCCCTATTTCTTTTTATTATTATGGTGAAAAATATGAAACCTATGTCTTCTGATCATAGTTATGCACGAATTAATGTTGTTGTCTTAGGACGAAGTTTAGATGAAAACTTAACCGACTCTGTGCTAGTAGAGGAGGGTGGCGCGATAAAGTATAGGGATGCATTCCAGCTTAAGCTTCAATCCGGTGAAGCTTGGTTATTTGATTATGGCATTTTAGTTTGCTGGAACGTGAACGAGAGTGATCGCCAAAAATTGAGCGCTGATATATCTAACTTGATTATTGATTCAATAGAAGGTCAGGCTTCTGAGCAGTTTTCATTTGAGGTCGACGCAGAAAAAGAATTTCGAATTCATAATGATCTCGTGGTATTGCCTAATGACAATAAAATGATTCGTTTAGCGCTAAGTCATGCTTTTGCGCAATCAAGCAAACTGGCCTTCTTTGAAGATAAGGCACAGAAGGTTATTCAGAAAAATAGCAACTTATCAAAATTGTTGGCGAGCACAGGAAAAATCCCTTTATCTAAACTTAATCTTGCGAAATTAAGAGGGGTGCTATTTGACACTAGCAGCGATATTAGCCTGCATTTTAATTTGCTCGATACGCCGGAGTTTTTTTGGAATTATCCTGAGTTAGAAGCGTATTATTTACCCTTATCTAAGTATTTGGATTTACAGCCACGAATACAAATACTTAACCAAAAACTATCGACTATTCATGAGTTACTTAATATGTTGGCAGCTGAGCAACATCACAAACATGCTGCGTTTTTGGAGTGGATTATCATTGTATTGATCGCTATTGATATATTGGTGTATTTTTTCCCTAAATAGGGGTGTCCATGATCTCACAAAAAGGAATAAGGAATTAATTTTTTAGAATATAAAAAATTATATTTTCACATAAAAAGCTTGTGTATCGCTAAAAAAAGAATAAAATCCCGACACTTCTTGAACATAGCCAATCCTAGTACATCGCTCACCGCGACAAGGCAATAGAGTAACTATTCAAGAGTTGATTTTACTGATTAAGAGAGTGTTTATGCCTCTCAAGCCAGTTTTTTATTGACTTATTTTTTGCTCGGAGCTTATGTTCTACATGATAACTATTGAATCTGCCAACCTATCTATATCTATTCATTCTCAATCGGAAAACGATTTAATTCATTCATTGGTCGCGCAACATGGCACGCCATTAATGATGCTGGATTGTAATATTATACGGCTACAGTATCAGGCTCTAGCCAATGCTTTGCCGAATGTTGAATTACATTTTGCTTTAAAACCAATGCCACATTCTTCGGTTGTAAAAACCTTGCTAGATGAGGGGGCGAGCTTTGACTTGGCGACGAATGGTGAAATAGATCTAGTTAGAGGAGCAGGTGTTCCAGCCTATAAAACGATTCATTCCCATCCGATTAAGCGTGATTCTGATATTCGTTATGCCTTAAAATATGGTTGTAATGTTTTTGTTGTGGATAACGTGAATGAGCTAGAAAAATTTATACCCTATAAAGATGAAGTGGAAATATTAATACGACTAAGCTTTAGAAATGTTGATGCGTATTCTGATTTATCCAAAAAATTTGGTTGCAATCCTGAATATGCAATTCCTTTAATTCGCCGCGCACTTTTATTGGGTATTCGGGTTAAAGGTTTATCTTTTCATGTGGGTTCGCAAACCACAGACCCCAAGATTTATGTGCATGCAATTGATGCCTGTAGAAAAGTATTTAAAGAGGTTGCTCAGCTCGGCTTGCCAGCCCTAAGCACCTTAGATATTGGCGGTGGCTTCCCTGTAGAGTATATGGATAGCGTGATGCCAATTGATAGTTTTTGTGCACCGCTAAGAGACGCCTTAAGTAAATTCCCTGAAACGGTTAAAATAATTGCTGAACCCGGTCGCTTTATAGTTGCGCCTGCAGCGACATCTGTGGCATCTATTATGGGACAAGCGGAGCGTGACGGAAAAACTTGGTATTACCTTGATGATGGTATTTATGGTTCTTTTGGTGGGATATTGTTCGACCACGGAAATTACCCTATTGATGCAATGAAGTGGCAGGGAGAGCGTTTTTCATCAGTTCTAGCAGGCCCTACTTGCGATAGTATTGATGTCATTTCTGAAGATATTGCCTTGCCTAAATTAATCAATGGTGACTTGATTATAGGTCGTGTGATGGGCGCTTATACTAGCGCGACAGCTACTGAATTTAATTTCTTTAAAAAAGCGGAAATTGTTATATTAAACGAAGCGTTAGCATTTGATACTGTATCTGATTTAGCATGATTTATATTTTTTGGAGTGGCACTGGTCATCGGATGACATACAATAAATTAAACATATGTTGTTAAAAATACGCTGCTGTCCCGTTAACTTTATGGGAATTGACTATAAGCCATACTGACGACAGCCAAACAATATCGGATACCGGATCGAGCCCGGCATGACGGCCCGGCATGACGGCCCAGTATGACGGCCCGGTATGACGGCCCGGTATGACGGCCCAGCATGACGGCCCAGTATGACGGCCCGGCATGACGAATATGATAGAAATAGACATGAAAAATACAAACAAAACCTCGTTATTCTGGAAAGCATTTTTTACTTACCTGGACAAAATCTGTAGGAACAAATTTCAACCGCATGAGCAGGCCCGGAAGGTGAGAATCACGGAAGGCTTTTATAATCTATTGATTTTATTATAATTTTTTGCATTTTATCGAAATGATAGATTATTAAAAAACCACTTAAAAAATTAACTTAGAAAAATTCTAAGGGGACTATATGCCAAACAATAAAGATTGACAGCGTCGTTGCAGAGTTTATCCTTTGACATAATCCTTAGCTTTTTACATAACATTACGTTAGTCAGCCGTTGAACAAAACATGCGTTATTTATTGCTATGGCTACCATCGCACATGGGTTGTGATTCGGTCTTCTTGCAACCACAAAAATAGACCGTTTTGGTATCATCGCTAACGTAACTTACGGGAAGAAATTGGGTTCCCGCATGCGAACCATCACAGAAGGGCTGTGCTTTACTTAGGCCACAAGCACACCAGTGATAAGTTTTTCCGGCTTCAACCTCTTCCGCAAATGGTGAATCGAATGCGCCCCCTTATGTCAGACTAGTTGTCACCCCTTAAAATTAAAATATGGGGGCGGAAAATGAGTGAATCATGTCCCATTATTCTAGTGAACGTAAAGCAGCGATCCTGAACAAATTATTACCTCCATTGAATATGGCGGTAGCAGAGGTGGCTAGAGAGGCAGGCGTATCGGCACAAACGTTATATAATTGGCGCTCCAAAGCTAAAGAATCAGGATTGCCCGTGCCCGGTAAGA
>JBLILH010000005.1:0-120667 GCA_047636495.1 Candidatus Endobugula sp.
AGTTCAAGATTCTGATCTTTTGATAGCCTAATCCATTTCTGCAGGGTTGAGAAGCCAATACCTAATGACTTAGCAATATCTTCTATACGCTCTCCCTCATTACGCGACAGGGTTTTCTCAACAGCTTGAATCTTGAACGATTGGGTGAATTTTAAACTCATTTTGCTAGCCTCTTATGAAATATTAGAGGCGACAACTATCCTGACACAGGGGGCTATACGGATAAAAATATGAGGCTATATAACTTAATAATTAAGAAGTATTAAATGCCGAGTTGATCCAATAGCGTTTTCAGTTTTCCGTTTTCTTGCATTTCTTTAAGACCCTTATTAAAGCTACTAATAATACTCTCACAACTTCTATTTGATTTATAGCATGTGATAGATAAGCCTTTTTCTGAAAAAGCGTCTTTGGTAAATGCCACATTTGCAAGGACATCAGCCGAAGTGGTGGCCTTAATAACAATTTCATCATCTAGTGTTAGATCAATACGTTGTGAGGCCACATTCTCCATATTTCTAACTAAACTACTAGATTTTGAAAATTGGATAGCGCCATTAGCTAATAGCTCTTCGTTATATGCATAATTTTTAATAATACCAACTTTCTTGCCATTTAATGAATCTATGCCTTTATATTCGTAGCTGTCGGATTTGTGTTTCACAAAAACAATACGATTGTAGGTATAAGGTTCGCTGTAGTGCATGATTTTATCGCGCTCTTCACTAAACCAGATGCCAGGTAAAATATCTACATCGCCTTTTTCAGTTACTGCCAAGGCTTTACCCCATGGCATGGGTTGAACATCAATTTCATGACCTTGGCTGAGCATGACTTCCTGTAATATTTTAATTGAAATACCTCCATCGCTTCGGCTAGGGTCAATAAATGGCTCCCATGGATAGGCGGCGACGGTATAGGTGGCGCTATGGGATGTTGTGCTAAACATACTGAGTGAAAAAATAATTAGAGCTAATGTAATCGCCTTCACAAAGAAAGTCCTATAGGATTATAAAATGAAGAGAATGATAAGAGTGGTACTATCTTAAAGGATAGACGTGTCTGATTTTTTTGCAAGTAAATAATAAGGACTCCATTGTCAATAAAAACCGTCAATAAAATATTGTAAATAGTAGTGGTGCAGTAGTAGGGTTTTTATATACCATATTGCGCCATGACTCACTCTTTCCCAGCACTTCCTCTTTCCCCGCTTAATTCTTCTGCGCTTATTCAGTATGCATATGGCGTGTCTCATCAGCGACTCAATTGGAAAACCTTTGACGATAAAAATATATCGGTCTACTTACGCCGTGATGATGTAGCGTCTGAGCATTACCCTGGCAATAAATGGTACAAGTTATTTTATAACTTACAGTTTATTTTAGCGGCGGGTCATAAAACGGTTGTGAGTTTTGGCGGCGCTTATTCCAATCATATTCATGCGCTTGCGGCGATGGGGCGGCAGTACGGTCTTAATACCGTAGGCGTTATTCGCGGATATAAACCAAAAACGCTTTCGCCTACTTTGCAGGATGCTGAAGCCTGCGGTATGCGCCTATTATTTCTCGAGCATAGTGCCTATCGCAATAAAGATCTTAGCCCGTTTAGTGACTTGTTAGCCGCTGAGTATGGCGGTGCTGCTGGGGCGGTAATGCGTGGCGAGTGTAGTGAGCGCAGAGAGATAGAAGAAAATCCCGGCTACTACTGTCTGCCCGAAGGCGGCGACAATCTACTAGGCGTACTCGGTTGCCAAGCGATTGGGCAGGCGATACAACAGCATTTTAGCGGTGATTATACGGTGTGTTGTGCAGCGGGAACGGGAACAACGTTGGCGGGGATTATCTCTGCAATGCCAGAGCATGTTGCTTGTTTAGGTTTTTCTGCGCTAAAAGGAAAGGACACCCTGAGTGCGCATATAACGCAGCGATTGCGGGAGCTGTCATGCTTTCAGCGGCGGTGGCAAATCATTAATGACTATCACCATGGGGGTTATGCGAAAACGACGCCTGAATTATTACAGTTTATGGTGTCGATAGAAGCCGCTAATAACATGCTTTTAGAGCCAGTGTATGGCGCTAAAATGCTATGGGGTATTGCTCAGCTAGCACAGGCAGATTACTGGCCGCAGGGCAGTACTGTGATTGCAGTACATGGTGGGGGGATACAAGGGCGCCGGGGCTTTAACCTCCCTAGCACTATAAATGACTAGTCGTTACAAGACAAAGAAGCGCTGTGTTTCATTGATGTTCCGTTTACGCTGCATCGGTGCGTTTGCTAATCGCAATTGTGCAATATGTAATGGCGCATCGCTTTCAATGTCCCGGGCTAATTGTTGTAGTAAGTCGTGGCTAGTGAGTAGTGGCAAATCATAATCTTCTACCTCTTGTTGTGTGATGGCCGACAACCATAATTGCCGAGGTAAAATAGTATAGCGATCATCTGTGTTGAGTATGGTGGGCGATGATATTAGCGCCTTTCGATATTGCCAGTATTGACGGTGCGGTGATTGAAAGTGTCCGCGATGAGGCATCTCCATGCCGTGCGAATCGGATGAGTTTTGGTAAGGTAAGTAGAGCCGTCCGGTCAGTAAAAGTTTAGGTTTGAGTTGCTGAGGTGTTAACCCAATAGTCGCTAAGGCGGTTGCTCCAGCGTCTGTTTCTGATAAGCAAAGTTGATGCTGAGTTAAGTGATTAAGCTTAATGCTTAGACTGTCTTTTTTATTAGGGCCAATCCACTGGTGCCAGTTATACATAACAATGTTTTTAGGTATATCAACGGTCATATCAGGGTAGCCCACGTAAAACTTCACTGCCACTTCTATATGGTAGTGTTGTTGGTCATGCTTATCCCACACAATAAAATCGTATTCACCAACGGTTCTCTTTTCGCCATTAGCCTGTAGGTTTTTCGCTAAAAGGTTAAAACGAGGGTAATGGCCAAAATAAAAGCTGAGTAGCTGTTCAAAATAGATGCCTAAGCGCGTTGCACGTTGATCTTTTAGATGATGAGTGAGTGGTGCAGGATACTTATCTAGTCCGTATAACCACTTAATAAGCTCGTTATCACGCCAAATAGGGGTGAGGCAATCGTCATCTTTATCGATATTGACAACGTATGTGTCGGGGAATTGTGAAAATAAGCCCGGGGTGAGTAGCGCCCACGCTAGATCTCTCACCGAACGATGAAAAAACGCTTGCGCAATCGATTGGTTGAGTTCATCAATAGTCAGCGACTGCTTCAATGCCTCTTCAGAGAGATATTGGTTCGGTCGCGCTGGTAATGATAATGGTGGCTGTAATGGTGTTATTTTTGTCATGTGGTCATGTTAACACGAGCTTGATATCATCCATTATAATAGACCCATATAGGGTATTATTGATTTACTGGTATTCTTTATAATAAGAAGCAGTTTATATTCAAGATTTAATTATTGTGTTTTCGGAGCATCATGCAAGCATTTCAACATATTGGTTTGGCGGGGCGATTAAGCTCTACAAAAGCACAAGAAACGACACATAAGCTCATTGACTTTTTATTGGCGCAGCAAGTCGAAGTGATAATCTCCAGTGAAATTGCCTTGTCACTCAAGCGTACCGATGTGCCTTCTGGCGATGAGGACTTTATTGGCCACCACTCCGACCTAGTGATTGTCGTAGGTGGCGACGGAAGCATGTTAGGTGCCGCGAGAGGAATGGTTAATTATGGTGTGCCGTTGTTGGGGGTGAATCGAGGCAGCCTTGGGTTCCTTACCGATATTATGCCTAGCGAGATTGAAAACAAAGTGCTCGACGTATTACATGGTGATTTTATTTCTGAAAAGCGTTTTATGCTAGAAATGGTCGCTACGCGAGAAGGTGTGGTGGTCGGCAAAGGTCATGCACTCAACGATATTGTGTTGCACCCTGGGCGTCATTTACGCATGATAAAATTCGAACTTTTTATTGATGATCAATTTGTCTATAGCCAGTCATCCGATGGCCTTATTGTGACAACACCAACAGGTTCTACCGCTTACGCGCTGAGCGGTGGCGGCCCTCTGATGCACCCGTCCCTGGATGCTATTGGCTTAGTGCCACTGAACGCACATTCGCTGACCAGTCGCCCGATCGTGGTGTCGGGTAACAGCGATATTCGCTTACTGTTAGGTGATGATTCTTCGACTATTATGCATATTGCGTGTGATGGTCAAATTTATCAGCGGGTGCGACCTAACGATAAAATTCTTATCCGTAAAAAGCCACAGCACTTAACACTTATTCACCCTAGCAACCATGATTACTATGAGACGTGCCGACGTAAGTTAGGCTGGGGGCAGCGGCTCGCGGAGAAGCAGGTAGAACAGTAATAATGTCTATGAAGTCTGTGATAAAGTGAAGGTGAATATGAATGATATGCCGGATATCAATCCACGTAATCAACCGAGAGGTATCCAGTGAGTATCGCACGGCAGCCGATAGGCTATGATTTAGTCGGCGACGTTCACGGTTGTG
Source organism: Candidatus Endobugula sp. (assembly GCA_047636495.1). GTDB lineage: Bacteria > Pseudomonadota > Gammaproteobacteria > Pseudomonadales > Cellvibrionaceae > Endobugula. The sequence goes on from JBLILH010000005.1 coordinate 4,491, forward strand.
GGCGTTCGCTAGAAAAGCTATTAATTGAAATGGGCTATAACAAGCGCCAAGGTGTCTATCAGCATGCCAAAAGGCAGGTTATTTTTGTAGGCGACATCGTTGACCGTGGCCCACATATACGTAAAGCGTTATCGATTGTCTATGATATGGTGTCAGCAGGACATGCTCAATTGGTGATGGGTAATCACGAATATAATGTGTATTGCCATGCTACGCCACATCCTGACCGAAATGCTTACCTGCGTGAACATAATCCGCACAACGACCGCTTGGTTGCCGAAACTTTTGAACAGTTCGCCAACCATTCTTCGGATTTAAAAGATTATTTGGACTGGTTTAGCCGTTTACCATTATTTTTAGATATGGGGCATTTTAAAGTAGTGCATGCTTGTTGGGATCATTTTTATATCCGCGAATACCTTAAGCGGTTTAACAGCAACTGTATTTCTCCTGAAATTTTAGTGGAATGTTCAGACACCGAAAGCTTTGTTGGTATGATGGTCGATCGCTTATTACGAGGCACCGATATTCGTTTACCCGATAATAAAGTGATTCGCAGTCGTGATGGATTTGAACGCCACTTTTTTAGAGCAAAATTTTGGGAAGATAATCCAGAGACTTATGGTGACGTTGTATTTCAACCCGACCCATTGCCGGATAATTTATTTGATCGACCATTATCAGAAGAAGAGAAGTTACGATTGACGAGCTATCCAAAAGATGAAGTGCCGGTATTTTTTGGTCACTATTGGCTGCAAGGCCGGCCAGCACCGATTAAACATAATGTATGTTGCTTGGATTATAGCGCGGTTAAATATGATCGGTTAGTGGCTTATCGCTTAGATAGCGAAACCATACTCGATAAGGAAAAGTTTTCATGGGTGTATGTTGATCCACCTAAAGAGTCTTAGCATCATCCATAATGAGACCTTTGCACCTTTAAGGGTGTAAAATATCATTCGTGCTAAGATCTTATGATGTATTTCAGTACTGCATTAGATATACCGAGTTAACCGATAGGCGTGACAGCCGTTTGTCAATGACCATAGCCCACGTATCTATAATTTAGGCGAGTTGTAATAATGATAACTAGTGTTCAGGAACTGTTAGATAGCCTAACACCCTATATGTATAAAAAATTAAAACAATCGGTAGAGCTTGGCAAGTGGCCAACAGGTGGCGCTCTTAACGATGAACAAAAAGACTTGTGTTCGCAGGCGGTTATTGCCTATGAAAAAAAGCACTTTTCTGAAGAACAACATACGGGATATATCCCAGCCAAAAAGCATACGCATTGCGGAAGTGAAAAAGGCGAAGTGGCTAGTGATGAAGCGCGACCTATTCGTTTTACCGATTAGGATTGGAAAGTAACAAAATTTTACCCAGTAACGATTGACCAATGTCCATCTTCCAAGTGGCTATTTATTAAATAACTATCTACCCAATAACTATCTACCAAATGTCTATCTACCCAGTGCTCTATGACTAAATGCTTATACCGCAAGCAGCTAGATGAGTAAGAATAGCACTATAGTAGTATTAATTTAAAAAAATTGAAGTGAATAATATTAATGATGTTAACTACAAACGATACACAACCTACCGCTATTTATTTAAGCGACTATGAAGTTCCCAATTTTTTGATTGAAAAAACAGATCTTATTTTTTCATTAGAAGAAAGTACAACCACTGTCACCTCTACATTGTTGATAAAGAAAAATAGTGACTCCAAAAAAGCCCACTGCCCCCTAGTATTGCATGGGGAAGATTTGGTATTACAGTCTATAGCGATTGATGGCCGTGAGCTCAGCGAGGATGAATATCAATTAGATGACGAGTCACTTACACTCACTATTGCCGACCAATGTATTATTACCTGTGTAACGGTGATTAAGCCCGAACAAAATACCGCTTTAGAGGGGCTCTATAAGTCAAGCGGTATGTACTGTACTCAATGTGAGGCCGAAGGTTTTCGAAAGATCACCTACTACCTTGATCGCCCTGACGTGATGAGTGTGTTCAGTACAAAAATTATTGCGGATAAAACAAAATACCCGTTGTTGCTATCTAACGGCAATTTGGTCAATCAAGGCGAGTTAGATAATAATCGTCACTGGATTCAATGGTACGACCCCTTTAAAAAACCAGCGTACTTATTCGCCTTGGTCGCCGGTAATTTATCATTAGTCGAAGACAGTTTTACCACCCATTCGGGTCGTGAAATTACTTTGCGCATATACGTTGAGAAAAAAGACTTAAATAAATGCGATCATGCGATGCAGTCTCTTAAGCACGCCATGCGTTGGGATGAAGAAGTTTATGGCCGTGAGTATGACTTAGAGCTTTTTATGATCGTTGCGGTAGATGACTTTAATATGGGCGCGATGGAAAATAAAGGGCTGAATATTTTCAATACCTCCTGTGTATTAGCCAACCCAGAAACTACCACCGATGCTGGTTTTCAGCGTGTGGAAGGTGTCGTCGCTCACGAATACTTTCATAATTGGTCAGGTAACCGTGTGACTTGTCGCGATTGGTTCCAACTGAGCCTAAAAGAAGGCTTTACGGTATTTCGCGATGAAGAATTTTCTGCCGATATGGGCTCGCGAGCGGTGAAGCGTGTCGAAGATGTCGCTTTTTTACGCACGACGCAATTTGCTGAAGATGCAGGGCCAATGGCACACCCGGTACAGCCATCATCGTTCATTGAAATCTCTAATTTTTATACATTAACTATTTACGAAAAAGGCGCAGAAATAGTACGCATGTTACATACCTTATTAGGTGAAGAGACATTCCGTGAAGGATCGGATGTATATTTCCAACGCCATGATGGACAAGCGGTGACGATTAATGAGTTTGTGAGTGCGATGGAAGCGGTATCTCAGCGAGACCTCACGCAATTCAAATATTGGTACACCCAAGCGGGTACCCCTGTTATTACCGTTACAGATGACTATGATGCGCAAACACAGCGTTATGTGTTAACGGTGAAGCAACACTGCCCAGATACACCAGAAGCGAAAGGGGTAGATAAACACCCATTACACTTCCCTTTAAGTATGGGCTTGCTGGTAGAGGGTAAAAATATTCCCCTTATAGTGGAAAATGACCACGCAAACAACAATGAAACAGAAGAAGGCAGTGATGTTATCCCTGTGACCAGCCGCGTACTTGAGGTCACACAGGCAGAGCAACAGTTTGTATTTCTTAACGTGCCGGGTAAGCCCGTACCTTCGTTGTTGCGTCAATTTTCAGCGCCAATGCGTTTATCAGTTCAACGCACTCGCGAAGAGTATCTACAGTTATTAGCCTATGATGAAGATACATTTTGTCGCTGGGATGCGGGTCAGCAATTAGCCGTTTCGATTATTGACGAATTAATTCAAGCTCATCAGACCCAAAAAATTGTCGCTATCGATAATACTTTACTGAATGGCTTGCGTGTGGTGCTAGAAGCTTATCTATTAGATGACGACATGGATAAAGCAATGGTAGCGTTATTATTAACCTTACCTTCCGAAGCGTACTTGTCAGAGATTGCTTCGGTAGTGGATACAGAGGCTATTCACACTGCACGCAATCTATTAGCTGAGCATTTAGCGATTGGCTTATACGATTTATTGCTACCTTGTTACCAAGCGTTAAATAGTGAAGAACCTTATATAGCATCGGCAATAGCTATTGCTAAGCGGAGCTTAAAAAATACCGCGCTATCTTATTTATTGTTGGCCCAAGGTGCTACAGAGAGTGCAGACAATAAGTCTATGGATATGGTCGCAATATGTTATCAACAGTTTGTGACGGCAAATAATATGACGGATAGTTTTGCTGGTTTAAAAACATTAGTCCATCATCAAGCCTCAGATGAGTCGACGCGGGCTTATCAAGAAAAAGCCTTAAATGCGTTTTATCAAAAATGGCAACACGAAAGCTTAGTGGTTAATCAGTGGTTAAGTGTGCAGGCAACTATTCCGCACGTAACGGCACTCAAGACGGTCAAGGAACTAATGCAACACGAAAGCTTCTCCATGAGTAACCCTAATAAAGTTCGCGCTCTTATAGGTGCATTTACTCAAAACTTGATTGCTTTTCACCAGCCCTCAGGGGAGGGCTATCGTTTTCTTACGGAACAAGTTATTGCACTCAATGCAACCAACCCCCAGATAGCTGCGCGTATTATTACACCGTTAACGCGTTGGAAAAAATATGATGCAGCTCGTCAAGTGATGATGAAAACTTATTTGGAAGAAATTAAAAATACCCCTAATTTATCAAAAGATGTTTATGAGGTGGTGAGTAAGAGTTTGTAGATGCCGTATTGTTAGTACGTAAGGATAACCTTGGATGAAAATATATCTGTTGCGGTATGTTCGTAACATTATGTTCATTATATATGCCCGTGACTTCACATGTGGGCGTATGGACATTCTATGCTCTATAGGCGAATTGAAAACACGGCGTTGTTGAAAATTACAAATGTAGTAAAAATGTCGCTATTACGAATAGTCAATTATTGATCACTCTATGCTAAAAAAATCATGCTTTACAAAAAGATGGCTTCAAAGCAAATATTATTTGCTTAAAAAACACTATGGACAACGTTTTGGTTTGGGTTCTTTAGCGGTTTCCCGCACTCATATTGTCAATTGGTTTTTATCCCCTCTTGGGCAGCGAGTGTTGAGTGAAGAACAGAAAATAATTGATGCTTTATTACTAAAAATGTTTGGTTACCACTTGATGCAGTTAAGTGTTTTACCCAGCGTACCATTATTCTCAAATACTGTAACCGGGCATCAATTTATGGTGGAGCCGGTCAGTAGTATTGCACTTGCGCTTGTTGACAAATCGATGTTATCGGTCAATGCTCATTTTGAATACTTACCTATAGATGCTGATGTAATTGATGTAGCCATAGTGCATCATGCCTTAGACTTTTCTACCCACCCACATCAGCTTTTGCGAGAGGCAACGCGGACACTTATACCCAATGGACATATCATTTTGGTGGGTTTTAACCCCTTTAGCTTACTGGGGTTAGGGCACTCAATTGCTCGACTGTTGTCACGATCATATATTTATCGACGACAACGACTCCCCGTTTCTCGTCTTAAAGACTGGTTTGAAGTGCTCGATTTAGAATTGGTATACAGCCAGCAGGGATACCACGGTTTACCATTACATCGATATGACTCAGCTCGATTAAATCGTATATTGAAATGGGTATTACCCTTTTGGGGGGGCTTTTATGTGCTGGTGCTGCGTAAAAATATTGCGTCGATGACAATGTTACAGTCCAAATGGAAGAGGAAGTCGGTATTACCCGTGTGGCAAAAAAGCGTGGTAACTCAATCCAGTCATACCAATAACAATCATACTCATACTAACGACAATAGTCATCATCAAAAACTTGCGACACCACCTAGAGATAATAATACGCAATAGATATGAGGATGCCATACTAAAACGCGTAAAAATTGCAAAAATAAGTCTAAAGAGCGCAAAAATAAGTACAAAAATAAGAGTGTAATGGAATGAAAAAAATAGAAATATTTAGTGATGGCGCATGCAAAGGTAATCCAGGTCCCGGTGGCTGGGGTGCATTATTACGTTACGGTGATACCGAAAAATCACTCTTCGGTGGTGACAAACATACCACCAATAATCGTATGGAATTAATGGCCGCCATTGAAGGCTTAACGTCATTAAAAGAACCGTGTGAAGTAGATCTGACTACCGACTCACAATATGTGCGCAAAGGTATTACGGAATGGATTCAGAACTGGAAAAAAAATGGCTGGAAAACGGCGGCTAAAAAGCCCGTCAAAAATGCAGATTTATGGCAAGCATTAGATGAACAGGTCGCACGCCATACAGTGAAGTGGCATTGGGTAAAAGGCCATAGTGGTCATCGTGAAAATGAAATAGCGGATGAACTCGCAAACAAAGGTATCCCAGCATGAGACAAATCGTACTTGATACAGAGACCACAGGTTTAGAGCCGTCGAAAGGGCACCGCATTATTGAGATTGGTTGCGTTGAACTAGAAAACCGTAAGCTGACGGGGCGTCATTATCATCAATATGTGCAACCCGAGCGAGAAATAGAAGCTCAGGCAATGGAAGTTCATGGTATTACTAATGAATTTCTTATTGGCAAGCCAAAATTTATTCAAGTGATGGATGAGTTTATGGCGTTTGTCGATGGTGCTGAATTGATCATTCATAACGCACCGTTTGATGTCGGTTTTATTAACCACGAGCTGTCTAATCACGGCGGGAAGAAGTATCAGGCCATCACGACATATTGTTCGATTGTTGATACATTGGTAATGGCACGGCAAAAGCACCCAGGGCAAAAAAACAATTTGGATGCTCTTTGTAAACGTTATAGTGTTGATAATTCACAGCGAGATTTACATGGCGCCCTGCTCGATTCTGAAATTCTTGCGGATGTTTATTTGTTAATGACGGGCGGTCAGCGTGCTTTATCGTTAAGCAATGCGTCGTCCGAGGACGAAGGGGGTAACACGCAAATTGCGGGTATTCGTCGCTTATCTCAAGTGTTAGATATCCCCGTGATACACGCTACGCAAGACGAAATGACACAGCATGAAGAAAAATTAGTCGCCATCAACAAGTCAAGCCAAGGGCGGTGTGTTTGGCTGGCAAACTAATTTACCACATTCATTAACGATATCTACCGCCTAATTCTTTAGTCGCTTATACCCGAAGGTATGGATGAATATAACACCGTACAAGAGGGGCAAAGAGATGATTAAGGCATATGCAGTATTTGAAGTTAGGGGTGAGTGACAGGTTGATGAATAGTATCTAGGCGCGAAGGCTCATATGATGTAGAGGTTGTTGTCGAACATTGCGGTATTTGTCGTGGTGACCTGAGCATGATCAATACGACGGAGGGTTAACAGAGGTCGGTCGAGTGGGACTAGGTGAGCACTCTAATTATTGTTTGTCATGTCATCGCTATGATAAAGAAGATCATAACCTATGTGGTTCTGCACACGTTACGATCGCAGGCTATCACGGTGGCTCCAATAAGGTAAGGTGCGTTACCGCATGGTTTTAACGAACGATCAATCATTATTAACACAGGTGAAGTTGATGAACAAAAAACCTATCCATTTAGCACTTCAAGGTGGTGGTGCTCATGGCGCGTTTACTTGGGGGGTATTAGACTATTTACTTGAAGACAGCCGTTTACAAATAGAAGCCATTAGTGGCACTAGCGCTGGTGCATTAAACGCGTTGGCAATGGCGCCGCACTACTCAGCGGGAAATATAGAGGGTGCTCGTGAAGGCTTGCATAACTTATGGCGTTCGATGAGTGAAAAAAGCGTACTAAGTCCTTATAACTATAGTGGTGTCTCACCTATTTTTCATCAGTGGGGGAGCATTATTTCGTGGTCTCAGTTATTTTTTGGCGGTTCTCCCTATCAAAACCCAATATTTAATGCTGATTTTTTAGAAACAATCCTCGAAGAACAAATTGATTTTGAGCGGTTGAGTAATGATTGCGCCGGCATTCGCTTATTTGTGTCGGCCACAAATGTACTGACTAATCGCCTACGTATTTTTTCTAATGTCGAATTATCGGTCAAAGTTCTATTAGCGTCTAGCTGTTTGCCCAAAGTGCATAAAGCGGTAGAAATTGATGGTGAGCATTTCTGGGATGGTGGCTTCATGGGCAATCCCGTGCTTGAACCTCTGGTCAAAGATGGTGGCGCTAACGATGTATTGATTGTTCAGGTGAATCCACTCCATATCAAAACGGTGCCTACATCTCCCATTGAGATAGCCGAGCGTATGGAAACGATAGGATTTAATGCGACACTATCGCGAGAAATTCGTCATGTTGCACAAATGGAAAAACTTATCGAATCTGGCGATATATCGTCTTCTACTGACTTTGGAAAACATCTGCATTTACTGCATAGTGAAGAGCGTATGGGGGCTTACAGTGCATTTACTAAATACGATATGTCGTGGGAGTTTTTGACCACGCTGAGGGATTTGGGGAGAGCAACTGCAAAAGAGTGGTTAGATAAAAACTACGCCGATATCGGGAAGAAAAATACGCTGAATTTAGAAGAGTGGGAGCCAACATACCAGCAACCTATATGTAAAATATAGTCACTCTTCACATGATGACTTTACTATGTGTCAGTCATTTTTTATGGTGAGTCTGTCAATGTTATCCCGTTAACTTTGTCTCTCTATATGAAAGACCACTTGAGAGAGACCCTTTGAGAAAGACCCTTTGAGAAAGAGGTCAAACTACTTAACCGTTCGGCAGAGACATGGATGTCATCAATTACCGTCGTCATTACCGGCAGCGTTTTTTATTGAGCTTATATCGAAGCCAGAATAACAAAAAATAGTGAACGAGACGGCAGTGTAAGTGTGTCATACATTATTCTAGCGAAGCATAAAACTTTTTTATAAAGTTGATTTCTGTTTTGCTGTTTAACCGAGGTGCATGGCCCACATTTTTGACTCGTTGAAATTGCACATCGGTTCCACGAGCACACATCTTTTCTGCGGTCATTTCGGTAAAAAAAGTGGATAACTCGCCACGAATTAATAACGAAGGGCAGTCAATCTCGCCCCAATATTTCCACAAGTCGAAGTTATGAAAAGAATAACTTTTACGAAATGCATCGCCAATTTTCGGATCATAGTGCATCCGGTATCCATAGTCTTCTTCAAAGCTACTATAAAGTGCCATCTCTTTCCACTGCTTTACAGGTAACTTACCAAAAGCTTGATAAGTTTCTCGGTAATAGTCGAATAGTTCTTTTTGCGTATTAAATACTGGCGCTTTACCAATGTATTGACCTAAACGTTGGAGTTCTACCCGTTTTAGGTCTGGTCCTACATCGTTTAAAATCAGTGTTTGAATAGGAGTTTGTGACATGGCAGATAAAATCATGCCGATTAATCCTCCCATTGATGTGCCAATCCAATGCACCCTATCCGTATTAAGGTGCGCAATAAGAGCGTTCATATCGGCACAGTATTGTAAGAAATTGTAATTCTGTTGATTGCCGAACCAGTCGCTATAACCACGTCCAACAATATCCGGGCAAATAACACGGTAGTCTGTTGAAAGGGCTTCTGCGAGCACATCAAAGTCCCGAGACAATCGAGTGACGCCATGGACGCAAATAATAATATTATCGTTATCAGGATCCCCCCACGAGCGATAATAATTTCGGTGAAAACCTTCGTTGCTGAGTCCGAAGTAAAAGTGATCAGTCGATTTTGACATTAACGAACCTACAATCGTCAAATCGCACTTAGCTTGCATAAGGTAAGTACAGTAAAGAAAAGAAAATCACATTAGAAAAAATGCAATATTTTATTAGGCAAAGAGTATACCTAATTTACGACTAGTAAGCATAGCTTAAGTGCTCAATCAGCATAGGGCTAACGGCCGATAGTCCTATGCTGGTCAATAAAGATGTTACTAGTCTGGGATTGATGCGGAACTCAGTACGCCGTTCCCCAAATGGCTAGAATGTATAGCGGCGATGGTATGGCTCTCGTTTTCTAATACTTTTTCAGTATATTTGTGTAGCGCTTTTTTTGCTTGTTTGTCAGACTCAAATATGTGCGGCGACACTTTACGCTTGCTAAGTGCTTCGCCTAATTTCATGCGAAGAAAAGCACCCGTAGAGTAGCGTGTAGAAGTAGTATAAAACTGCTGTTCCATTTCACTGATCATGTTTGCATGGTAATCCATCAACATTGGGTCAATAAATGCCCCATCGTAATTCACCACCATGGCAAATTTTTGGCTAACACTGTGATATAAATCCTCAATAACAGTAGCAATACGATCAGCGTCGTCCTTCACGCGCACTTGATAGCCTTCTAAATTGAGAAAGGCTGTATTACGCTCAGGGTCATAACTAATTCGTTGATCTAATTCACGCAGCAGTAAATGGTCATTAAGCTTCATCGGTTCTTCTTTAAAGATACAGGCAGACATAAGCTTTGTTTTATTAATGATGGGCTCAAAATCCATATGCGCAAGAATATCCCGCTCAATATCAATTCCCGGTGCAACTTCGGTAAGCTCTAATCCGTTGTAACGCAACTTAAATACACAGCGTTCGGTAACATAATAAACCGGCTTTTCTTTCAAGGCAGCCAGCTTGCCGTTAAAGGTGATTTGCTCCACCCGATTGACAAACTTTTTTACTCTGCCTTCTTGATGAATCACCACTTTACCGTTTTCGATGCCTACTTTGAGGCCTCCAGCAGTAAATGTGCCAGCAAACACTAGCTTGCGTGCGTTCTGGCTAATGTTAATAAAGCCCCCCGCGCCCGCAATTTTAGGCCCAAATTTACTGACATTAACATTACCGTGCTCATCGGCCTCGGCTAAGCCGAGTGCAGCTAAATCTAATCCGCCACCGTCATAAAAATCAAACTGCTGATTTTGGTCTAGTAGCGCATCGATATTGATTGAACAGCCGAAGTCGAGACCGCTTTGCGGCAGGCCTCCAATAACACCTGGCTCGGCTGTTAAGGTAATAAAATCAATAATTTTTTCTTCGTTGGCAACAGCGGCGATACCTTCTGGCATTCCAATACCTAGATTGATGGTCCCTCCCATAGGCAGTTCGTAAGCACAACGCCGAGCAATGATTTTTCTTTCAGTAAGATCTAGAGGCGAAAGGTTGTCGGTGATCACGCGAATTTCACTAGAAAAAGCCGGATTATAATCTGTGCCGTAGGTTTGTTTGTGATTAATTGGCTCAGCAACGACGACACAGTCCACCATAATACGCGGTATTTTTACGAGACGCGGATTGAGTGTGTTGCTTTCAGCAATACGTTCAGTTTGCACAATCGTTAGTCCGAGAGAATTTTTGGTTGCCATGGCAATCGCTAGGTTATCTAACGTCAGCGCTTCTTTTTCTAAAGTGGTATTTCCGTGCGGGTCAGATGTGGTGCCGCGTAAAAAACAAACGTTAATAGGAAAGGTTTTGTAGAATAGCCATTCTTGACCATCAATCGTCATTAATTCGACAAGGTCTTCTGTGGTGACATCATTTAGTTTGCCACCTTCCTGACGGGGATCAACGAAGGTACCTAGGCCTACTTGAGTAAGAATACCCCCACGGTGAGCGGCAATATCACGAAATAGCTGAGTTAATGTCCCCATCGGGAAATTATAGGCTTCTATTGCATTATCGTTGGCCATTTTAGCGATTTTTGGAACAAGTGCCCAGTGCCCACCAATAACACGTTTAATGAGTCCTCTGTGAGCCAAACGATTGGCTCCTCGATCTTTGCCGTCACCAGGTGCTGCGGCAAAGACTAATGTGAGATCTCTTGGTGACCCCGTTTCTAGGAAGCGTCGCTCTAGGGCAACGATTAATTCTTCGGGTGTACCCGTGCCAACAAAGCCAGATAGGCACAGGGTATCTCCATCTTGAATTAAGGCAACTGCGTCATCAGCTGAGACTATTTTATTTTTCATAAGCGCTCAATCTACCTTTGTCTGTATGCGAGTGATGTGTCATTATTATTTATCGGTACTTTGCCATTCGGTACTTTGATGATTCATTAATGTCTCTACATATAGTGCAATAGTGCAATAGTGCACTTTTGCAGTGTTCTCTTTATGTTGTGTAGCCTACTTCTTTTATGGCGAGCGAATAAATAATCATTATAGATGAATCACGTGTCTCGTCCACTCAGCCAGTCTACAATCCCTTTGCCTAGAATACCTTGCGATTTACCACTGACAAATACACCTACGTGCCCGCCTGGTAGAGGTAAGTCAGTGTAATCATCTGTACCTACGTAATTTCGCAAAGCCATAGAACATGCGGGAGGGATAATATGGTCGTTCAATGCAAATACATTCAACACGGGAACATTGACCTTGCGTAAGTCAACGATTCGACCGTTTAATTCTAAAGCGTTTTTAATTAATTTATTGTCTTGGTAAAGATCTTTAAACCATTGCTTTGCTGCTTCGCCAGGATGATCGGGACGATCGGCCAACCACTTTTCCATACGTAGAAAATTCATCAGCTTTTTTTCATCTTGCGCAATATTAATTAAATCAATATTGTATTTTGTTAATGATTTAATGGGTGTGATTAGTTGAAAAACCATACCCATGAGTTCGCCCGGCATATTTCCGTAAGCTTCAATCATCAGATCAATATCTTCCGGGTCTAAGTTGCGCGACCATAAATTGATATAGCCGTGCGACATTTTTTCATCACGCTGGTCGCCGTGAAAATCTACAGGCGTAATACTCGTGATTAAATTTTTAACATTGTCTGGATATAGGGCGCTATAACAAATAGAAAATACACCCCCTTCACATATCCCTAGAATTGTAACCTTATCGACGCCTTGCTCGGCTTTAATATGTTCAATACAGTCGTGTAAATAACCGCTGATGTAATCATCTAGCGTCAGCCAACGGTCAGCGCGTGTTGGACTACCCCAGTCGACAACATACATATCAACACCGGCATTCAACATGTTGCGCACCAGTGATCGATCTTCTTGTAAATCAGCCATGGTATAGCGGCCAATCAAACCATAAACTACAATGACGGGTGTAGAAACCACCTGCTCGGCTAGCGGCTCATAGTGATAAAGAGACACTTTATCTTGCTTGAATACTTCGTGTTTTGCGGTGGTCCCTATTTTTACATCTGCATCTTTTGTCACATGAATGTTTTTAATGCCAGACACTAAGTCAGTATTAAGTTTTGATAATTCAGCCATGGCTGAATATGGGTTAACCAATGGCAATGTGTCCACGTCGGTATTCTCCTAGGAAATTATACTGTCTTCGTTTTGGTGGCGACTTTTTCAACCGTTGTTTTTTGAGTTGCGGGCTTCTTAGCTGTCGAGGGTGTTTTAGTGTCTGACTTTTTAGTGGTGGTGCTAGTTTTTTTTGCTGCTACCGTCTCTGCTGATTTGGTGACTTGTTTCTTTAAAGAGCGAAGTTCACGACGCAGTTCAGTGACGGTTTTGTGCAAGTCATCGACTTCTTGACGGGTAGGTATATGCATTGCTTCACAGATAACTTCGGCAACATTTTGCTCTTGTAAGCGATATTCTGCATTGGCTTTGATCAGTGCTTTCTGTGTCTGTAAAAAGTCACTTGAGCGATGCATTATCATCAACTCTTCTTCGGCAGTCGACGACCACAGTTCGAGTAACTTCTTAGGGGAAATCTGTTTCTTTTCTTCATCACTCAAATTGTTGAGTTTTTCGATAAATGTTTCGTAGGCGCTCATCCAGCTTTTAATTTGTACCTCGTAGTAGTCGTTATTTTTTTCGCCTAATTCAAGCCATCCATCCATCGCTTTAGCAATACGATTATCTAGGTCTGAAATACCAGAAAATAACGGGCCTTCGCTAAAACGTTTAAGACCTTCTTCAACGTTCGAGTTAGAAAATTTTAGCCAGCTGTAAGGGTTAGAAATATCATCTAATGTAGATAAAAAATAATCTTTTGTTGCATCATCAGGCATGGTTTCCGCCATGTCGTGTTTGAATTTTTCAAAGACAATTTTATTGCCTTTAATCATCTCGTTCATCTGCGTCATTAAATCTTCAGAACCAGGAAAGGCACTCAGTATATCTTGCCAATTTTCGGATGACTGCAAGTTATACTGTGGATTATGCTTGAAGGATTTCTGCATAAACGATTGAAAAATATCGAGTGTAGGGTTGTTGCTGTAAAATGAATTGTCGTCCTTTTTAAGGCCACTGTTCCATTGTTGCATATTCTCCATCATTTGTTTATTCATAGAGGTTTGCGTTTTTTCCCATTCGCTCATCATTTTTTGCCAAGGTTCAATAAACTCTTTACTCATGTTGATGGCCTCACAGTTAGTAATTTTTTGTTAATATGTGGTTTTTCTGCTAAAAAATAACAGGGCTAATCGTCTTCTTTTTTTGATGCGTTGTAAGTGCTGTTAGCTAGGTGACTATAAAAATTTTTATATTGCTCCATAGCATTTACACCTAACGGCATAAATTTATTGAACATCGCCTCTGGGTCAGCAATATCGGAAAAATATTCTTCCATTTGTTGTTGAACTTTACTCATCATGGCTGTTTGCAGCGGCTCTAAATCAGGAAGTCCCATCAATTTGCGAGCTTCTTCTGGCGTCATGTCCATATCAATAGTGATTTTCATATTAACCTCTCTCGAATAGTGTAGTCCTGAATGAGCCAAGTAAAGGCCGCCAATAGCTCAAAGCAATCGGAGGCCACAAAGCGCTGTGAGTGAAGTGCCCGCGAAAAAGCAGCACATAACTTGGCGGGTGAAATGCTGGTTCGTTTAAGAAGGTGGATCATCATTTTCAGATTTTTTTTCTGTTGATATATTTCGATTGAAGAATTGTTGCTGTATATCTGCCATGGCTTGCATGTTTTTGGCCGCCATCTCTTGAAAGTTGTTGAACGGCGACACTTCTATAAAACTCTGCATTTGTTTTTGCATGGCTTCTTGCTGAGAAATAAACGTTTTAATACTGTTGGCAATGAACCCGCTCATCATATTTTGCATGGGGTGCCCATAAAAACGGATTAACTGATTAAGAACAGCTTCGTTTAACAGCGGTGTGCCACCTAGTTCTTGTTCGGATACAATTTGCAGTAACAGGGGACGGGTAATGTCGACATCTTTGGTATCGTCGATAATACTGACATCAACACCTAAGGCAATAATTTTTTTTATGTCCTTTAAAGTGACATAGCGGCTCTCTTCAGTGTCGTATAATCGCCGATTGGCGTATTTCTTAATGATTCTTTTGTGGCTCATAAATAAGGCTTTTACATCGGAAATTCAATTCTATTGTGCCTGAACCAATGATAAAATAGTAGCATCAATCAGTGCTTATTTAAGGGTGATTTGAACGGCTATCTTAACTTTTTATCTTGTGTGTAGGCGGCTGTAATCCCAATAAACAGATATCGTCCTGTTTTGATGCAGAAATAACAGACATAAAAAAAGGGCATATTAAATATGCCCTTTTGATCAACTGCCTGCTGCTAGAATTACGCAGTAGTTGTTGCTTTTTTTGCCGCTTTAGCAGTGGCTTTAGAAGGTGCTTCAAAAGCAGGCGCAATTTCGATTTTCTGCACTGATGCTTGGTACTCTTTAGCGAGTTCAGTATACTCGGCAGCGCGTGCAGAGATCTTTTCGCCAAATGCTTTAGCTGTTTCGTACTGCTTGCTCATTAGGCTAGCAGCATTATCAGTTGAAGCAACTAGTTGCGCTTGTTCGATGCTGTAGTCAACTAAGTCACCTTGAACGCTATAGTTTAGACGGCTTAGGTTTTCAAATGAATCAACAGCAACGCCGCTCATTTCACGTAAAGGCTTCATAAACTCAGATTGAAGTTTAGCAAATTCTTGGAACTGTTCAGTAAAATCAGTCATGGTGTATCTCCAGGGGTAGTTAAAAATAAATAAATTTCTATGCTGCAGTGCAATATTATACAGATTTAATGCTGCACTGCAACATGCTTATTGTGTTGCCTGTATAGGGGTGCATTTTATAAGTGTATGATTTTAATCAATTTTTATTTTAATATTATAAAAGACGATAAAAAATTTTTTTTTAGAAATATAACGTTCTATGTTGCGGAGCAGTAATCGGAGGTCTTGGATGACGCTGGCGCGTGAAGAACACGCCCGCGCAGTCAGTTCGGGGTACGGATCCTGTGTCTCTTATTTCTGAAGGCATTTTGCACTCGTTGCCGTGCGGTTAAAGTGATTCTTGAGGGGGTAGTGCTACGTCGGCAAAAATAAGCCCAGCAACCAAAGACATTAAAATAAGAAAGCTTTGGGCGCCAATATCAGGTGTGTTGATAATGCTCTCTCCCGATACAACAGTATTTAAACCAATGTAAATTTTACTTCCGGGCACTAACATAACCAGTCCCAAAAGCATGACGATAGTTGAAGGCAGGTGCTTAACACGAGAAAATAAGTTGCTGTACATTCCTAAAGCAAATGCCCCAATGAAACCCCCTAACGCAGGGCCTAGATAAATGCTGCCCCAAAGGGTGGCACTATATGCGATGTAACCTGAGAGCATTCCCCACGGGGTATCTTTAATGCGCATTTTAAATAGCACAACTAGGCTGAGCCCTAGCACAGTGACGGCTAACCATGATGTCCATAGCGGTACATTGATCGCAGATACATAGATCGTGTCGGGCCAACACAATCGCGCTATCGACACGCCTAGTGCTGCACCAAAGTACAGTTTGAATAATGACATGACCGCATCCATAATTCGAGCCGTACCCGACATTAAGTTTCTGGCGGCTAACTCCGATAAACCTAGCGTGAGGGCTAGACCCGGTATGTACACAATAATACTAGAAAGAATAACGAGGGAGACATTGATAGTTGGGTCATAAACTGCAATGGCAGACGCGAGTAGTGCCGCTAGTAATGCGATGAGTGGTTCTAAAGCGCCCGCGATACGGGGTGATCTCTCTGACCAAAGTTGAATGACAAATACCGCAAAGCCGATAAGCGCAGACCATAAAATACTGCTCCAATTCGTTTGCATTAGCATCGCAAAAGCACCGCTAGCACCGCCGTAACTTAAAAATGCAAGCACTGTGCCATAGGGGTGGGGCTTTCTTGGGATATCGTTTAATCTTTCCAGGGCTTCCGATAACGTGCGCTGTTTGGACGCAAGTTCATCGACAAGCTCATCAATTCTTGCTAGTGCACCCAGATCGAGTTCTCCAGGTTTTACTCGCACAATATGACTGTATTCTTGCTTGTCCTCATCAGCTTCTGAAATAACGAAGGTGAGAGAGGTGGGGGTCACCATAAAGTTGGATTGTAACTGAAGAAACTTCGAAACTTCTTGTAGATGCGTTTCAAGACGATAGGCTGGGGTGCCATATTTATGCAGAGCTTTGCCCAGCTTAGTGATAAAACGACGTTTTTGTAAAAAAAGGTCTTGTTCGTTGATTTCAGCTGAAGCACTGCCTGCATGGTGAGCGTCTAGGCTAGCGGTGTGGTTACTAAGGGGGTCATCGGGGGTATCGGTTGAGGTGTTGCTAATAACCGTAATCATAAATATCTCGCCAGCTAATAGAGGACTCGAGTCAACGTTGCGCTGTAAAAAATGTGGTCGTGAGGGTGTGTTTGTGGCGGAGCTGCGAAAAGCGGTCGATACGGGTTGCCAGTCTTTTTTATGGCCCCAGAGGGTCATTGTCACACAATGTAGTCTCGTTCCAGGTGATGTTCTCGTACTTCTCTTTTGATGTATTCAACTGGTTTACTGCACTTTCTTAATTTCTTAATTTCTTTACTTCTTTGTTTCTTTGTTTCTTTAATTCTGTATCTTATGGGACGTTATTGCAGCCACTGATTTGATGTCTGCGATAACGTCAGCGACCGGTGTCTTTTTAATAGTATAAATATCAGTACGTGTCTCGATCGATTCTGGTCAGCCAGTGACGGCTAAGACGATGGGTGGTAAAGCTAATAATAGATTTGCATGATTTGTTTCGATGAGCACCACTTTTCATGGGTAACATGATATTAACTAATCCCGTATATTAACGTACGCCGCTTCAAATTAACATACGATTTTTTACCCAGTAGTGTTTATATATGGCACTTGTCAACCAGTGCTACAAGGGTGGGATATGGATGAATGAGTAAGCGCTATGGGTAATTCTCGGTGCCAAGAGTAGGTAATCCCTGTTATAACTGTAGGGCCTAGTTATAGGGTCTGTGTGTCGGTGAGCGCGAGAGACGCTAACCGATATAGGCAAGAAAATTAATGCTGAGACACGTAGTTCTGTTGCCGTTCGATTATCTGTGTTTTGAATACCTGTTTTGCTATTAGTTTGGCTTGCTCATCATCTAGGTTATGAAATCGAACTCCGATAAGGTAGGTGCCATCGGCTTGTAATACGTTGCGGGTGACTTGCCCGTAGGTAATAACACCGGTGTAGGAGGGCAAAAATATTAGCTTCAGTGCCAGCCAGTTTTCTACGCCAATAGAATCATCGGAAGTGAAGGCGATGCCGCCCTGGCTGATGTCAATGCGGCCACTTTCTATGTCATGAATAGACGACTGATTAGATAACACTTGCTGGCAGACTAGGTCTATTTTTTTATTAATACCTTTTAAATACTCAGCGATCAATGGATTTGCTTCTTGTATAGCAGCCATGAGTTGCTGGCTTTGGCTATTAAGGTGTTGAAATTCTGAAAACAAACACAGAGTCTCGCTGTGTTCAAAATGTTGTTCAGCTCTGCAGTGCATCATGTCATCATTGCTGACAGGACAAAAATTAAAAATCACGTCTTGCTGAATGCGAAAGAATTGGCGTTTTTCAGACATGGTGCGTTCCCGTTTTGATGGGTTTAGGCTGTTAACGCAAGTTATCCATACAAGACTATTAGTGTGTTGCATAGATGCGTTCAGCCGTACCTTAAGTATAGACGCTATTGTAGAGACTGCCCTATGACTGTGCGGTAATAGGTATGGTCTGGTTCCAAGTGTTGTTACACGTCTTTGGTTAGAAGTGCTCTATTAATAGAAACGCCTGGTGCCGGCAGCCGCTGGCAATAGAGAATACAACGCGCGGACCTCGGTGCCGATTGACGGTAGGGCCGCAGTGTATAAGGCATACATGAGGAGTAGAGTACGGAGCCGCCATGAGGCGACGCAGCAATCGCGTAAACAGTGCGTATTTAGAGATGCCTTTAAGTCATTGATAAAATTCGCTTGTTATATGCTGTATTTTTCCGTTTAATGCGACGATGCGTATAAACACATCATTGAGCACTTCATTCAGCACCCCGTTTTTTATCGGTTTGCGTTATATTAAAGCAAAACGCCGACACCAATTTATCTCCTTTATTAGTGGCTTCTCTTTGGTGGGGATGGCACTGGGTACGCTGGCACTTATTGTGGTGTTGTCGGTGATGAATGGCTTTGATCGAGAAATTAAACAGCGAATATTAAGTGTTGTTCCCCATGGGTTTATTGATGAGTTGCCCGCCCTGCAAGATTGGGAGGGGTTATCCTCGGAAATATCGACCACGCCTCACCTTGTGGCTTCAGCTCCTTACATCAGTGGCTACGCCATGTTGAGTTCCAAGCAAAGCGTACAAGGTGCTCAGTTACAAGGGATTCTCCCTGACCAAGAACGCGCAGTATCTGTTATTGATACTTATATGTACCGTGGTGATACCCAGCAGTTACAACAGGGTGAATTTGGTATTGTCTTAGGGCGAATACTGGCGAGCCGTTTGCGTGTTGATATGGGTGATTCGGTACTGATGACATTGTCAGATATTTCTATTACCCCTGCGGGCATATTTCCCCGGACTAAACGTTTTACCGTGGTAGGTATTTTTAAAGTGGGTGCGCAGGTCGATCAATCCTTAGCCATGATTCATTTAGGTGATGCGCAAAAAATGTTTCGTTACGGCGATAAAGTACAAGGCTTGCGGGTTAAATTCGACGATATTTATCAAGCACAAGAGAAAATAGCTGTACTGCAGAAGCAGCTAGGTGATCAATACCAGTTAACTGATTGGAGTCAGACGCAAGGCAGTCTGTTTCAAGCAGTACAGATGGAAAAGCGTATGGTGACATTGCTATTACTGATTATTGTGGCGGTTGCAGCACTCAATATTGTGACGGGCCTCATGCTCATGGTGGCCGATAAACGAGGGGATATAGCTGTTTTGCGGACTCTTGGTATGACCACCAAGCATATTATGTGTATTTTCATTACTCAGGGCAGCGTGGTAGGCATCGTGGGTATCGTGGTCGGTGCCATCCTAGGGTGTTTGCTGGCGATATCGATCAGTGAGGTGATTGCGGTGCTTGAGTCGCTATTTGGGATCTACATTTTTGACCCTAATGTGTATTTTATTAGTCAAATACCCTCGGAGTTACGCTGGGGTGATGTATTGTTTATTTGTGTCTCGGGTATTTCAATGAGTATCTTAGCCACACTTTACCCTGCGTATTGTGCCGCGCAAATTGCACCGGCGGAGGTGTTACGTTATGAATAATTCTATAGAAGCAGCAAGCATAGAAGCAACAGGCATGGAAACAAAAAGTGCAGAAGTAGAAAAAACAGAATTGTCTGCTGTACTGGAATGCCAAGGTGTGCAAAAAATATATCAAGAAGGCCCTCACGCGATTACGGTACTCGATAATACCGATCTATTATTGCTGCCTGGGGAGCGTTTAGCGATTATCGGTAGTTCCGGCTCAGGTAAAAGTACTTTATTGAATATATTGGGTGGTTTAGATACCCCTACTGCGGGCGAAGTGTATGTGGCGGGACAACTGCTTTCTGAGCTGGATGATGATACGCGAGGACGATTACGTAATCGTCACTTAGGTTTTGTATACCAATTTCATCATTTATTGGGTGAGTTTACGGCTTTAGAAAATGTCATGATGCCTTTATTGATCGGGGGTGTGGATCGGCAAGTGGCAAAGCAACGCGCGGATGCTATGTTGACACGTGTTGGTTTGGCACAACGTAATCAGCATAAACCAGCCGAACTGTCAGGCGGCGAACGACAGCGGGTTGCCATTGCGCGAGCTATTGTGACCGAGCCGTCTTGCGTATTGATGGATGAGCCAACAGGCAATCTAGATGAAGATACAGCACATTCGATAGAAGTCTTATTAATGGAATTAAACCAGAGTATTAATCTGAGCTTTATTATCGTGACTCACGATAAACGTCTCGCCTCTAGTATGGACCGCGTTGTAGAATTGCGGGAAGGGCGCTTGTTCCCTCATGCCTAATATTATGTCTAACGCTATACCTACGTATCCGCCCAGTAGTATATTCCGCTCAGTCAGTGTGTTGTTAGGTTTGAGATATACCCTTGCGCGTCAGCGTAGTCGGTCGGTCGCGTTTATTTCTCGCGTCACTATGATAGGTATTGTCTTGGGTGTGAGTTTACTGATTACCGTATTGTCGGTGATGAATGGTTTCGATAAAGAGTTACGTGAGCGCATATTACAAATTATGCCCCAAGTGACGCTCTATCAATCGGGAGGAATGCAGGACTGGGCCGGATTGCGTGAGCAACTACTCAGCAGTGCAGAGATCGGTAATGGGGCGATTGTGGGCGTCTCGCCATTTGTTGAGCTACAAGGCATGATAAATGTAGGTAACAGTACCGAGCCGGCTCTGATATATGGAATTGATCATCAGTTGGAATCTACGACATCGATTATTTATAATTTTCTAGCCCCTGAGACACGCCTTGCTTTGGTCAATGACAAGGATGCCATTGTGTTAGGTCGAGGGCTTGCTGATCGTCTGGGAGTAGAGGCAGGACGTCGTGTGAGTATAATAATTCCTCGTGCGGAGGGACAATTACAAACGTCATCACAGGCGCCCGCAATACGTCGATTACGCGTGATTGATATACTGGATACCGGCACTGAGATTGATGATGCGCTTGCCTTAATGGATATCCGAAGCGCAGCTTTATTGTCGCCTTATAGTCAGTCTGTGTTGGATGTGACCGATACTGCAGGTCAATCTGTGTCGCAGGGCATGTTTGTGGTGTCGGGCGTGCACATTAAGTTAGATGATTTATTTTCCGCATCCAGTGTCGCCAATACTTTGCAAGCTCAGCTACCTTACGGTTTCTTCAGCACTAATTGGACGCGTACCCACGGGAATATCTATTACGCTATCCAAATGTCAAAAAAGCTGGTGAGCTTACTTTTGTTACTGATTATTGCGATCGCTGCGTTTAATGTCGTGTCGACGTTAGTGATGGTGGTGTTAGACAAGCAAAGTGATATCGCGATATTACGGACCTTGGGTGCAAGTAATCGCCAAATAATGGGTCTTTTTATGGTTCAAGGCACAGTAATTAGCGTGATAGGAACATTAATAGGGATCTGTCTGGGGGTGATTTTAGCGCTGTTCGTACAAGACATTGTGGTGCTGGTCGAGCAGTTGTTCTCCATACAGTTTCTTAAAAGTGATATTTATCCTATTAGTTATTTGCCGGCGCAGTTATTGTGGAGTGATGTACTGTTAGTCGCTATAGTGAGTTTGCTTATGAGCTTTTTAGCGACACTGTACCCGGCTTGGCGTGCTTCAAAAGTGCTGCCCGCAGAAGCGTTGCGTTATGACTAATGCCATCTATTCGTCAGGTTCTTTTTGATCGGTAGTGGATGTATCTGACGTGAAGAAACCTTCACGTATTTTCTTGCGTTTACGCCACCGGTGAATAACATGCCATCGCCATGCAATATTAATAATAGTGTAACTTGTTACGCCGCATACTGCCCCTGTAATTAACGATCCCACAAAGAGGGGTTTCCAAATTCGCGTAAGCTCACCGTTAACCCATTCCACCGTGAAGGACACATTAATATTCATTGTAGGGGAGTCTAATACCCAGGCACCTAGCGAGTAGGTGGCAAAAAATATGGGTGGAATCGTAATGGGATTAGTTATCCACACTAGGGTCAACGCGATAGGAAGGTTACAACGGACCCATAAAGCGATAATAGTGGCTGCGATCATCTGGGCGGGCATCGGTAAAAAAGCGAGAAACATGCCTACTAAAAATGCCATCGATACTGAATATCGGTTCAAGTGAAATAAGTTAGGATCGTCTACTACCGGCCCTAAAAAGCGGAGAGAAGGGTGATCTTGGATAAACTGCTGAGAAGGAAGAAAGCGCTTTAAAAACTTCTTAGGCATAAACGACTATCTCAAAAGGCGGTACACCCAAGCGCATGCTGACTGCTGACACTATCGATGTAAAAATTAGGCGCATTATGCCTCGTATTGCTTGGCTTCGCTACTGGTCAGTGCGCTAGTTTCTGGTGTTTCATGAGCGAAATCAATACAATGGCACAACGGTATGAATCTTTTTCGGTTTTTATAGTCCTATGTCCCAGACAGGCTTTATAAGATGATTCCACTCTATACTAACATGCTAATACAATGCTTCTTGCTCGTGTTAACTCTCGAGAACCCGCTTTGTTTAGGTATAAATACTCAGTAATAATCAGTAATAATCAGGAGTATCTGTTGAATATACTATCGGCCGATATGTCGAACCTTTTAGACTGTAATGAACAGATACTGGCTATTGCCAGTAAGATGATTCGGCAATTACCTAAAGAAAAATACAATCACGTTGAGCGCCCTTATTTCGAGTCTTGTTTGGGCAGGCACATGCGACATATTGTCGACCACTATTTATGTTTCATTCGAGATGTTGATAGTGGTGTAATCAATTATGAAAAGCGTCAACGCGATACGCAAATTGAAACCGACAAAGACTACGCTCTTCGTATTATCGATAGTATTCGTCATTTTTTTGAAGAGGCAATGCGCAACAGCGTTCAAGACGCCTCGTTGTCTGTTTTATTGTGTAACGATGTCAATCTACCGGAAGGTGAAGCTACACAATCATCTGTCCGTCGAGAGCTGCAATTTCTTCATGGACACTCAGTCCATCATTACGCATTAATAGCAACGATGTTACGATTTTACGGCATTAGCACCGACCGAGAGTTGGGTGTTGCTCCTTCTACGTTGCTATATGAAAAAACAGAGAAAAAACACCCGGAATATGAAAAAACCGCAAAGGTATCCGCGTGATGTTGACACCTAAAACGAGCGTTCTGTGGTGATACGTTACCGTCAACGTCAACGCATCTTGTCTACCTTTAAAAGAGCTCTGCGTTGGGAGTTCTGGCCCATGAGCATTTTTTACGTACCGGTAGTTATTTATATAGTGGGTTTAGTGGTTCGTTACAGAG
This sequence comes from Candidatus Endobugula sp., assembly GCA_047636495.1. Classification (GTDB taxonomy): domain Bacteria; phylum Pseudomonadota; class Gammaproteobacteria; order Pseudomonadales; family Cellvibrionaceae; genus Endobugula. The sequence continues at coordinate 28,332 of JBLILH010000005.1, forward strand.
GGTTAACATTTACCGCAGTAAACCCTGGTCTGCCAGGTAGTGGCTTTATTGGTGAAAATAAAAGTGACAGCTTGTTGACGTTACAACACCATAGCCCAGAAATGACGGCTAAAACCTGCTTAATTATGCGTTCTACCTGCTTAGAAGAAAAATGCTTACAAAGTCAGTACTTTATGCAGCAGTATGCATTAAGTTATCCAGTGGTGCTAAAACCTGATTTTGGGCAGCGAGGAATCGATGTCGAAATTGTGCATAACGAAACCGATTTAAGAGCTTACTTAGCCACAGCAGCGTGTGACACTGTGTTACAAGAATACATTGTGGGTGTCGAATTCGGTGTGTTTTATGTACGTCAACCTGACCAGTTACAAGGTAGTATATTTTCTCTTACGCACAAATGTTTTCCTTATGTAGTAGGTGATGGAGTCCGTTCGTTAGAGCAGCTTATTTGCGAGCATCCACGTTTACATTATATGGCCGCATTTTTATTTGAGAAACACCAAGCGTATTTACACACTATTCCAGTCAACAATGAGCAGGTTGATGTGGTGACCCTAGGTAGCCATTGTCGAGGATCATTATTTTTAGAAGGCGAATCATATTTAACGCCGTCGCTAGAAGAAAAAATCGATGTGATAAGCCAGCATATTACCGGTTTTTATTTTGGGCGTTACGATATACGCGCCGAGAGTATAGAGGCATTTCAGCGCGGCGAGTGTAAAGTGATAGAGGTAAACGGAGTGACGTCAGAGTCAACCAATATGTATGATCCTCGCTACAGCCTTTTTGATGCTTACCGTATCCTTTTTAATCAGTGGCAGCTGGCGTTTCAAATAGGCCAAAAAAATATCCATTTAGGTCATGTGACCATGAGTGTAAGAGAACTGATTAATAAAGTTCGAATAATGAATTCGGGTACCTAGCAGTAAAAGACAGTAGTGAAAAGAATAATAGGAAAATATTTAAACAACAGCGGTAATCAATAGTAATAACAAAAAATGAGTGCTGATAATGACCGTCACAGTGATAAATGATAATGCCGTAGTGGACAATCGCGTGAGCAACGATGCTGTGAACGACAGCGTGTTGACCACTAAAGGGATCGATATGTTGAATGGCTTGTGTCAGCCGCCGCATACTAGCGCAGGTCCATATACTGTTAGGTTTGCGCAAACATTAGAAGAAGTACACGCCGCGCAAGCCTTACGCTATCGTATTTTTTATCAAGAAAAAGATGGGCGACCTAGTGCTGAAATGCAAGCGGAGCGGCGTGATATGGATCAGTGGGACGAAAGTGGGTTCCATATTGTCGTATTGGATACGCGTGAAGAACAGCAACCTGCGGTAGTAGGGACCTTACGCTTGTTTTATAGCGAGTGCCTTGAGCCAGAGCAACATTTTTACACGGAAGAAGCTTTTGACCTCAATCGATTAAAAAATCATTTTGAGCGTTCTTTAGAGCTGAGTCGTTTTTGTGTTGACCCTAATGGTCGTGGTGGCGTTATTCTCATGTTGATTTGGAAGTATGCCATGAGTTTTATTCAAGACAATAACATACCGGTGATGCTGGGCTGCGCTAGTTTTACAGGAACCGATGTCGATAGACATTTACCCATTTTACAATATCTTTATCAGCATCACTTGGCTGAAAAGTCATTGCGTCCAGAACCCAGAGTAGACGATTATATCGATTTAACCGCACTTTATGATACTTCAGAGAAGTCTTCCGCAAATTGGCAAGAAGCCCAAAAATCGATTCCTACTTTATTGAGAGGTTACTTGAAATTGGGTGCTAAAATCAGCGACGCTGCAATTGTCGATTTTTCGTTTAATACGGTTTATGTCTCTATTTACGTTGAAACACAATCTATGTTAACAACAAACCCTAACTTGGTGACACATGTCTAACACTCCAGAGAATACAGTTATAAATAGCCCTGCTGAAAACGATAAAACGATAATGATCAAGAAGCCACTGTTTCACTCATTTCGTGTTGTGTTCTCAACAGTATTGTTGGTTTTTTGGTGCTGCTTTATGTTGCCAGTGCATTTATTTTGGAAGGCCCTTCGATTACCAAAAATTGAAAAATGCTACTTTATTTTTCATGGGGGTTGCTGCTGGCTATTTAATTTACGTTGCCATGTGCGCGGTGAAATTTCGACAGCGCGTCCCACCTTGTTTCTTTCTAATCATATTTCGTATTTAGATGTGTTGGTATTAAGTAAATACGTACCAGCCTATTTTATCGCTAAATCAGAGGTGTCTAATTGGCCCGTGCTAGGGTGGTTGGCGAAAGAGCAAAACACCTTGTTTTTTGAACGCAATAAAAAGAAAGTCCGTGGTCAAATTACGGTGATGTCTGACCACTTTAATCGTGAGGGTAACCTGATCTTATTTCCAGAGGGAACCAGTACAGAGGGGGAGCACATCCAGCCGTTCAAATCGAGCTTGTTACAGTCGGTAGAATTGAGTGAGAAAGAAGTGATGATACAACCTATCACGTTAGCGTACACAAAATATAATAATCAGCCCATGTGCCGCCAGCGACGAGATCAATATGCATGGTATGCTACCATGCCTTTTGCATCACACTTTTTTAATGCGTTGGGTTTGGCAAAGGCAGATGTAGAAATTATTTTTCACAAACCAGTCACATTAAATGAGTTTGAAAATAGAAAAGCGTGCGCGGCAGACTGTCAGCAACGTGTGGCGACAGGCTTACATGATGCATTAACCATCGTGTAACGCCCGTGCAAAACAGCAGTTAATATTCCCGGCCATTTTACTTTCAATGTTCTTTCATATACTACGATAATAGAGTCCCACATGTCCTCTGCACAAACAGTGCTAAAAAATACCTTTGGCTACGATGCTTTTAGAGGCCAACAGCAATCCATTATAGACACGGTGATTGCGGGTAATGATGCTTTGGTGATTATGCCTACAGGTGGTGGTAAGTCGCTGTGTTATCAAATCCCTTCTTTGATGCGCGAAGGTTGCGGAGTGGTTATATCGCCACTGATTGCCTTAATGCAAGATCAAGTCGACGCACTCAAAGAACTGGGTATTCGTGCTGGTTTTCTTAATTCAAGCCAAGATCCAAGTGAAAGCTACCTTATCGAAAATGCCTTGGTAAGTGGTGAATTAGATCTATTATACATTGCCCCAGAACGCTTGAATCAAGCGAGAATGATCAATCTTCTGCAGCAAGCCACTATCGCACTGTTTGCGATTGATGAGGCCCATTGTGTTTCTCAGTGGGGACATGACTTTCGCTCAGATTATTTACGCTTACAGCATTTGGCTGACACTTTTCCTAACGTACCGCGAATAGCGTTAACGGCTACGGCAGATGCACGTACTCAACAAGAAATTATAGCGCGTCTGTGTTTAGCACATGGTAAACAATTTGTGGCAGGCTTTGATCGCCCGAACATCTTTTATCAAATTGAATTAAAACATCAGCCTAAACAACAGCTATTGCGATTTATTAATGAGCAGCATGTTGATGATAGCGGTATTGTGTACTGCTTATCGCGTAAAAAAACTGAAGATATTGCGGCATTGCTAACCACCGAAGGGTTTACTGCGCTGGCGTATCATGCGGGTATGCCACACGAAAAGAGAGCCTTGCATCAGAAACGTTTTTTACGTGAAGAAAAAATTATTATAGTAGCAACTATCGCATTTGGTATGGGTATTGATAAACCCGATGTGCGGTTTGTAGCACATTTAGACTTGCCAAAAAGTATCGAAGCTTATTACCAAGAAACAGGGCGGTCAGGACGCGATGGTGAACCGGCAAATGCGTGGATGGTGTATGGTCTAGAAGATGTCATCAAGCTACGTGAAATGATGGGCTCTGCAGTAGGTGGGACGGAAGAAAAGAATGAATTTAAGCGCATCGAACATCAAAAGTTAGAAGCGATGCTGGGCTTGTGTGAGATAACCACTTGTCGTCGTCACGCCTTGTTAAGTTATTTTGGTGATGATTCCGTTGCCAAGTGTGGCCATTGCGACATGTGCAAAAAACCTGCAGAAACATGGGATGGTACCGAGGCTGCGCAAAAAGCCATTAGCTGTGCCTATCGTACTGACCAACGATTTGGTGTTAATCATCTAATAGATGTTCTGAGTGGTGCAAATAACGAAAAAATCAAACAATTCTCTCATCATAAACTGAGTGTTTATGGTATCGGTAAATCACTCAATAAAGTGCAGTGGCGTTCGGTGTATAGACAATTAATTGCGCGTAATTTATTGCAGGTCGATTTTGCTAATTTCAACCGTGTTGTGCTAACAGAAAATTGTCGTAGCTTACTGCGTGGTGAATCTAGTATAGAGCTACGCAAAGATGCAGCGCACAAGTCGCCGTTGCGTAAATCAGGTGGTTCGGTTAAGGCAACGTTAGATCAGCAAAAAACTGAGCTTTGGGAATCGCTCCGTGAATGTCGCTCAAGTTTAGCGCAGGAAAAAGGTGTGCCACCTTATGTGGTTTTTCACGATAGTGTATTGATGCAAATGATTGACGAGATGCCGTTGACCACATCACACTTTGCTACGTTGAGCGGTGTCGGACAAAAAAAATGTGACCAATATGCAGCAGCATTTATAGGTGTATTGCATGAGCATGGCGACAAGCAAAAGAATCATCGCTACGGTAGTGACGACTTTTCGCCGACGGTATTAGATACCCATCAGATGATCAATGCAGGTGAGACACCAGAATCTATTGCCAAGCAGCGGCAATTAGCCGTGTCGACGGTGTATGCCCACGTAGCTCGACTTATTCGTCACAATAAAGTTCAGTTAGGGCAGGTGGTAGACCTACCTAAAAATGAAATAGACATTATAGAAAATACCTTTGTTGATTGTGGAATGATGGACGACACCGTAAGATTAAAGCCTGCTTATGATGCTTTATTGGAAGAGTATCACTACAATATTTTGCGTTGTTTACACGCTGATTTCTTACGTCGTTTATAATTTAATTTTGATGTTTATTACTGCTGGCTAAAGCGTATTCACACTTTTTATTTTTATGTGTTCAGTTTTCAGAGGTTGTAACCTTAAAGTTTGTGACTCGGTAAATTCTTTCAGTTTCATGGCACAGAGAGTTATTTATGGGGAGTAAACTGGCAAGAATACGACGTTAATGCGTTTTATGATGAAGACATTAGTGAGGGAGGGGAACGCAAGACTACCTGCCAAAAATTGAATGAATTATCGACAGTCTCTAGATAAAGAAGAAATGCATCGTCGCCAGAAACTCCCCGATGCCGCTATTCAATATATGGGCATTACGTTTAAGGTCTACCCTGAAGAAGGTAATATTGATCGTCTATGGCCTTTTGATATCATCCCTAAAACCATTTCTGCGAAGCAGCAGAGTGTGGCTGAAAAGAGGTTGATGCAGCGTCTAGAAGCGTTAAATCTGTGTAATAATGAAGTGTATAACGGCCAGTGTATCCTTAATGATAATAATTCCCCTCCTCATTAGCAGGGTGCTCACAGTCTTGCTTCGATGACGGTAAATTATTGATCTAGGCAGTTAAAGGTTTGACGCATAAAATATTCACCGAATTTGAACATCCCCCAGATTTTTCGACCGTCGCGACACCATTGATCGAAGTCTTATAAAATAACAGCGGCGCGTGTCAATATGTTTGCGCATTTAGCCATCGGTTGTTTAAGATCACGGGGTTATCCAGCGTAATACATCAGCAGTTATTTAGAAACACTACCTCTACCGGCACAAAAGTCGGTGCAGATGCCAGCCTAGTTTACGGTGTGCTCTCCAGAGAGAGGGGAGGGGGGAATGGTTTGAATTTTATCCGACTAACGATACTGTCATGCTATGTAGGATATTGTTACTGCACAGGGTCGAGATTATTCTGACGTGACCCCGCTGCAGGGCATGGTATTAGGTGGTGGAGGATCGCAAACGTTAACCTTTTCCGTTGATGTTGCCCGCGCCGAATAGGATTGTTTTAGAGCGCTAATAAATAAAATTAGTAGAATTAAACAGGAGAACTAAAAAAAATGCGTTCACTCATTTTATATCACACGCTAGGTTGCCATCTTTGTGATTTAGCAAAAAAACAAGTCGAGCCGCTGCTCGCCGAATATGATTTATGTTTAGTCGAAATTGATATTGCGGATGACGATATACTAGTAGAAAAATACGGTGTGAGAATCCCGGTGATTCAACTACAGGGGACGGTCGCATTAGCCGAACACGAATCTACGAGCAAATACGATCTAGGATGGCCTTTTGACACTGCCGGAGTACATAGCTGGTTACTAAAAAATATATAAAGCTTATCAATTCGTTTATCTGAGCTTATTAATGAACAAACAGTCTTGCATATGGACGACCTCGGTACCCCCTTGAGGAGTAGACACCGCTTCAAGTGTTAAACGAACCCGATAAAACGGCGCAAAGTAAAAGTTATATGTGGGTGATGGCGACGACACAGGCGAGTATACCGATGGTGTTATATCACTACAGCGCCAGTCGCAGTGGTGATACGCCCAAAACACTTCTGCCTGATTTTAGTGGTGCATTAATGGTTGATGGCTATGAAGCCGTGTGCAATAGTCATCAGCTCATACGCCTTGGATGCTGGACGCACGCACGCCGAAAATTTATAGATGCACAGCGGCAACAACCGAAAGGCAAAACCGGGAAAGCGGATGTCGCCCTAGGTTTTATCCAAAAATTATATCGCATTGAGAAAATTAGTAAAGATAGCTCTGTTGATGATCGGCTTGCTGCAAGGCAAACACAATCCAAACCGATCATCGACAAATTAAAACAATGGCTAGATAAGGCTCTCGCCAATAGTCCGCCGAAAACGACTCTCGGAAAAGCTATGCAGTATCTGTGTAACCAATGGCCACGGCTCATCGCTTACTTGGATGACGGCAGGAGACCGATTGATAATAATCGCGCGGAAAACTCAATTCGTCCGTTTGTCATAGGGAGAAAAAACTGGTTGTTCTCCAACAGCCAAGCGGGAGCTCATGCGAGCGCGAATCTCTATAGCTTGATTGAAACCGCCAAGGCAAACAACCTGAACCCTTATGAGTACCTTAAGCGTATCTTTACAGAGCTGCCTAGCGCACAAAGCGTTGACGATATAGATGCCTTATTGCCGTGGGTCATCGCTAATGAGTCAACGGTAGTGATAACGTAGGTGATGTCTTACGCGTTAATGTGCCATCGCCCTACAGACGACGGCAATCGATTGATGTAATGTTTGATCGTACAAGGATGTTGACACAGGATGTGTGCGGTGGGTCATGAAGACCAAAGGGATAGCAATATTCCAGTATCACAGGGAAGATGATACACCAAGCCCAACTTATGAAAATAAGCTGGGCTTTTTTAATGGCGCAAGGGTGTGGTTGGTTAGCCGCCTGCATACTTTTTATGTAATGTATATAAATTGACTTTCTTAAAGCACATTTATCGATGTGAGCTAACGAAGGCCCATTCTTGTCTGTTTTTCTTGTTGATTTTTCATCGTAAAATAAGCTCGCATCCTCTAGAATATTGAGAGAAGCAATGATTTGTTGTTGGCAATTATTTTCATCCTCTACTTGTCTATAAAGTTTGATAGGTTTATTACCGTAGATGAGAATATAAATATTAGAACTATTTTTTTAATAACAAAGTGCCCATAGCTTTTATTTCGGTAATACTATATTTTCGAGAGCGGATGCCGATAAAAATATAGATAGTGGTAATATTATGGCAGAAATCAATGGTTTTACGCCTTATAAGAATAAAGTGTCTTTAGGGTTATGCTGAGATTTATTAGAATATGATTATGGCAATGTACAAAAAGGTCGTTATGCTCATGTCAAAAGTCAATGTTAAAGATGCATTTGATAAACCTTCTTCTAGATGAAAAATGTTTGGCTTATAACAATAATGTTTTCACCTTCAAGTAACCATTCAAGTGCTCGTAGAATTTTTTAAATTTCCTTGTAAAGAGGCTGCTCTTCCTAGTTGATGAGTTATAGGCTCCATGTGATTTTAATCCTCAAAACTTCACTCATTCTGAAATTGCCAAATACTTATTTCCTGCTATACCTAGAGTAAGGTGTTTTTATTGTTTTTATGCCGCATTTACTGTGGTTTGTAGATGTAATGTACTTGTCGCGTAATGGCTATTATATAATGGTGTCGTGATTAAATTTTTTATAGGGTAGTAATACATGGTTAACGTTGTTGGTGGCAGTCAAGATTATCGTATAAAGGCACCTCGACTCGTACTGATGTTGTTATGTGTGATCTGTGTCTGTGTGAGTGGGTTTACCCATGGGCAGTCTCCTGCAGTGACAAAACCATCAGATGTGCGGTTGGTGATTGATATATCCGGCAGCATGAAGAAAAACGACCCGAAAAACCTGCGGCGTCCTGCATTGGACATGCTGGTGCAGTTATTACCGGAAGGTAGCAGTGCAGGTATTTGGACATTTGGCCAGTACGTTAATATGTTGGTGCCCCATCAGCCGGTAACGGCTGCGTGGGGTAGTCAAGCCAGTGCAGCAGCATCGGAGATTAAGTCAATTGCACAATTTACTAATATTGGTGCAGCTCTGGAAGAAGCAGCATATGACCACAAAAAGCTGAGCGGCGATGACAACGTGTATCAAACCCATGTTATTTTATTGACTGACGGAATGGTCGATATTGATCGTGATAACGCGCTAAATGATAAAGAACGTCAGCGCATTGTAGATAAAGTACTACCAATGTACCAGCAGGCAGGTATTACTCTACACACCATCGCATTATCAGATAATGCCGATAAGAACTTACTGAATAAGTTAGCTTTAGGTACCGATGGTAAGGTGGCGACGGCGAAAAATGCAGAAGAGTTGATGGGGGTTTTTCTTCAAGTATTTGATCAGGCTGTGCCACTAGAGTCGATTCCTTTCGATGGTGATCGTTTTGCCGTCGACTCAAGTATTGAAGAGTTTACTGCACTTATTTTTCGTCAAAAAAATGCAAAGTCAACGATGATTGTATCGCCAGATGGTGAGCAGTATAACAAGGATACAACGAACGCCCGAGTTAACTGGTATCACACGGATCAATATGACCTCATTACCATTAAACAGCCCTTCGAGGGTGAGTGGCAAGTGTCTGCGGATGTGGCACCACAGAGCCGCGTTACCGTGGTGAGTGATTTAAGCGTTGCGGTTAGATCTATGCCAACGAATATCCCTGTCAACGAAGTGGTACAAACATCATTAGTGTTGAGAGAAGAAAATAAGACCATTAAGCGCCCCGAGTTCTTAGAATTACTGACCATCACGGCTAATGTCACATCGTCTATGGGCAATGATTGGTCGCAAACATTATCGTCAAGTGATGAGACGAGTAAGGCTCCTAGCGATGGAGTTTATTCGGCTACGTTTAATCAGTTCTCCGAGCAAGGTGATTACACGATTAACTTTCTCGTTGAAGGGAAGACTTTTAACCGTCAATATACTCACCAACTATCGGTGCGTAACCTGTTTGTGGTCAATGCTGAAAAAACCAAAATAAACGGTATAACCACTTTTTCTATCTTAGTTTCAGCCCAATCACCCACGATAGATTTGACTAAAACAAAAGTCACCAGTGTCATTACATTCCCATCGGGTAAAGCGAATGCGGTCAATTTTAATGGACAGCAAGACGACGATACATGGATGTTAGAGGTTGCGGCTGAAGAAAACGGTGACTACATTGTCGATATTCGTGTTAATAGTGTAGATGACGAGGGGGTACGTGAAAAGATCATTCTAGACCCGTTAATATTGTCGCCCAATGAGGATGATATATTTAATATAACACCTTCTGAGCCCTCGCTCACTGATGATGAGCCACTAATCTCAGAGTCTACTAAGCCGTTTGAGCCAACCGCAGTTGCCGAGACAGAAACGGAAGAGATAAAAGAAGCTAGCAGTGAAGAAGAGGCTATTCCTGAGACACAAGTGGACTATAGCCAATACATTCTCTACGGCATCATTGCGCTTATCAACATTATCATCGTGGCAGTAGGTTATATTGTTTACCGTAAACTATTTAAGTCTGCGCCAGCAGAGCTTGAAGATGAAGAGGGTGAAGACAAAGAAGATGTTTTTGTTGAACCACCTATGGATGAAATGGCCGTCGATGAGTTGCTTGATGATGAGATTGCTGAAAAAACGGCAGTGGACAAACCCGCTCCGGAGCCAGTGCCAACCTCTAGTAACGACGCAGACAATGCAATGGCTGCTGCCTTAATGGATGCAGAAGATGCCGACGATGATATTCCAGATTTTTCGTTAGATGATTTTTCGCCCGAAAGTATTGATGATGACGAGCTAAGTGAAGAGCTAGATCTAGACGAGGATGAAAAAAAATAAACATTTTAACGATTTGGCGTAACTTACAATCCTTGGTGTGCCTTCGATTATTGACGCTATAGATGACTTGTTGTGCAAAAAAATAAACTGCCTTTTTCAAAGTGCCTATTCCTCTGGATGATTCCCCGTATTGCCTCACCTGATGCTCGTTTATGCACATAAAAAACAGTATGAACCATTATTTCACTCTCCGTTCATATTTCAGAATGTATCTTTAGGGACTTATTTATAGACTGACCCAATGGTTGTTCGAGACCGTTACGCCGATAGTCAGTATTAACCGCTAGGTACCGACATGTTGAAAAAAATATATTTATTGATGTCGCTGAGTATGATTATTTCGTACACGTATGCTCAAGGGATACAGCAAACCGCTGAATCATCATTACCTACAACCGCATCCGACTGTACAATGGTAACGTTAGATAACCGTGCGGATAATATGCTTACGAAGGCCGAGCGTATTGCACAAATGGATAACGCATTACAGGACTCGATAGATAAGTATGATCAATGCGTAGGGCAAGTCGTCACCCATAATGCAGCAAGTGACGCTGGCGCAGAAAGTGCTGCTGAAGAAAGTGAGAGCGGAGAAGAGGGTAGCAGCGGGAATAACAGTAACAACAGTAACGACAATAGTGGCAGTGCACCTAATCTTGATAGCATAACAGATCAAGCCATTAGTCAACGTGAAAATAAACGCGAATCATCATCAAATGGTGCAAAAAACCAAGAAATTGCTCCCAATGATAACGACTCCGCTGTATGCCGTTTATTGAAAGACGAATTAACAGTTGAAACAGACCCTAAAAAACAGGGCGAGTTAACTGAAATTTACAACAATTATAATTGTCGTGGGTGATACCTATATTCCCCTCTTATTAAGGAGCCGTAACGTGTTTTCAATAAAACATGGTCTCACAAGTAACCGTTTTTTTAGTCGTATATTACAGCGTATTTCTATTTTGCTTATTTTTCTTGTTAGTCTGTCAGCCTGTAAAACCTTAGATACTTTTAGTAGTACTAAAGATAATCCTCTAGCTTCGCCTACTGTGGGTCCTAGTGTTGGTCCTCCAATCGGTACCAGTGCTGCACCCAAAATTTATGAAGACCGCAACAAAGAGCAATACGCCTATAACTCGAATACTTATCTTGATGTAGTGATTCCAGTGTTCAGTACTGGTTTACCTACCGATGACAGAGGTGGCATTGATTATAAGACAGTGGGCGAAGAAGGGCTTTGGCCCGAATTGAGACGCGCAGAGGCCAACCGCTTTGCTGTAGAAACCAAACGTGCAGTTGAAAAGCTAGGAACATTTGGCTCGGTCAGTGTTGTGCCTACGGCTACGGCCAGTGGGGATGTTTATGTCCTTGGCACAATAAAGGAATCCGATAGCGAAACGATTAAACTCAGTGTTAATGTACTAGATAGTCAAGGTAAGCTGTGGGGCAAGCGACAATTTGAGCACAAAGTGGCTCCCGGTTTTTTTAGAGATCGAACGCAGGTTAACAGCGATCCTTATGCGCCAATATTCGTCGAGATCGCCGACTATGTATATGATTTATTGACTCAAAAATCAGAGAAAGAACAGCAAAATATAAAACAAGTCACTGAGCTACGTTATGCACAATTGTACGCGCCCGAAGTCTTTCGTCAGCACCTTAAACTAGGTAAAACATGGGATGGTAATTACGAATATAAAATAGTGAGCTTGCCTAGTGAAAATGATGTGATGGTTAACCGCATTAAGCCTCTACGTGTACAGGATCAACTGTTTATAGACCGCCTACAAACACAGTATGAAGGTTTTCATGCTAAATCTAACGAGAGCTATCGTGCGTGGCAAAAAGAAACTCTACCGGAATTACTCGCGATCAAAAAAGCGAGAGGCGAGCGTAATGTAAGAATGGGTGCGGGGATTGCACTGGCGACCTTAGCAATTTTGCTGAATAAAAATTCTAATTCCGCAGCGGGCGAATTAGGTCAGATAGCGGGCGTTCTAGGCAGTAGTGTACTGATTAGTAGTGCGCTGGATAAAAATTCCGAACTTAAAATACACCGACAATCATTAGATGAATTAGGTGAGTCACTGGATTTAGAATTAAGTCCACAATTGATGACGCACAATGACCAAACTGTTGAACTAACAGGGACGGCTAACGAGCAGTATCTACAGTGGAAAAACCATTTAAAGAAAATATACGAGCTAGAAAAAACACCTGACCAAGCGCTTTAAGCCAGCCGCTCTAGATAATAATAGGTAACCTTGTGTTTGACGACGACATTGAAGCTTTACGAGATCAGCGCATACAGTTAATGCGTAAAATTTTATTCGCGACGGTTTATTCTACTTTAGTGTTGTGGGCATTGTGGATGTTTTATGCTTCGATAATGAGACAAGAAGCGCGCGAGGAACCAACGGTACCGTTAGCATCTACAGTAATGCAGCCTTCTGAGCCGTCTATAAATGACGAAGCTAATGCTGTGGGCAGCGTGCCAGCAGACAGTGCCACGGCGAGGAAAGCATTTCAACATCAGTTAGTCGCTTTTGACAGAAGGCATGCGCAGGTATTTACCCATCCCGACTTTTCACAATGGCTTACAGTAAATAATGAGTTAGCTAAAGAAGGGCTGATTAAAAAAGAGGCGGTGACTTCGAGTAAAGAAAAAGCACTCACCTTATTTGCTGCTAGCGCGTACCAAGATGCTATTAGCATGTTGGAACAAACTGATGATATGGCGACGGCGCTAGCGCAGTCATGGCATCAAGCTTATGAAGATAAGCTGCAGCAAGCGCAACTTGCCTACGACAACGAAAATATTAAACCAGCGGAATTATATCTCAATCAAGCATTAGCTATTAAGCCAACAGAGGTGCGAGGTATTTCTCTTCAGCAGCAATTACGTAGTTATCCGCGCGTAGCCGCATTATTACAAACATTGAATGTGGCCAAAGTCGAAAATAATTTACTGAAACAAGCTGATACCCTAAAGCAAATTATTGCCGAAGATAATACCCGTACCGAATGGGTTGAAGAGCTTAGTGCCGTTACACAACAATTAAATGATCTCACTTTCAAACGAGCGATTAAGCAAGGTATAAACGCTATTGAACAGCGCGATATACGCCAGGCCAAAGCCGCCTACCAGCGTGCAAAGGTTATTTACCCTCAGCGGAGTGAAGTACGCACCCTGCAGCAAAAAATTACTCAGCAACAAACATCAAATAATATTCAGGCTGCGCTAAATAAGGCCGAAAAAGCCTCGCAAGCTGACGATTGGCAGAGTGTATTAATGATTGCTCAGGCGGCAGGTGTGAGGAATGCCAAGTTACAGGCTTATCAAAAAACGGCGCAAGATGTTTTGCAAGCGCAAAAATTAGCCGCCAATTATTTATCAAGACCAGAACGTCTACAAGATCAAGATATCCGAGCGCAAGCGAAAAATTTTGTGACAAATAACATAGTGACAACATTAAAGAGTTCTACGTTTGCTGCTCAGCTTCAACAGCTCAGTGAAGCCATAGACGCGGCCAGCCGTGAGCAAAATATACGGATTAGTTCTAACGGTAAAACCGATATTTGGGTGTTGGGTGTTGGGCACGTGGGCGAAATTAAAGAAAAAACAATTCGTCTGAAACCAGGGAATTATACCCTCGAAGGGCGATGTGCAGGTTATCGAAACAAGCAGTTGGCGATTACGGTTTCGAGCAACAGTACTGTAAATAATACAAATACCCCTATTCATATGGTGTGCGATGAACGAATTTGATCAATCCATTCAGCAAGCAAGACAGAAGCGTTTTATCCAATACAGTATTGTCGGTAGTGTGGTTATTGTTGGCTTGTTTACTTACTTGGCGTGGCTGTTTTTAGCTAAAGGTTATGTGATAAATGTGCTTCCAGAAGAGGCGCAAATCAGTGCGCGAGTTGATGTACGCGCAGGACAGGGGCTATATATTGGTGGCGTACTGTATTTGCTCAGTAAGCAAGCCGTAGTTAACGTCAGTGCAGATGAATTTGAACCTGAAACCATTCGTATTAACCTGGCAACCGCGTCGACCTTTAAAGTTACCTTAACGCCTACTCCAGGCACGTTGGTTGCTAGTACTACTCCTAGCCATCCAGAAACAGAATGGTCGATTAACGGCGAGCTTATACATATTGGTGAAGGTTTAGAAGAACATCGTCTACCGCCAGGCGAGTATGGTTTAAGTATTCGTCACAAATATTATCAGCCCATAGATACCATTATTACGGCGCAACGTGCCCAGTCACAACAAAGAATTTGGCCTCTCACATCTGTTGCTGGCACACTAAACCTCAATACATCGCCGGTCAGTGCCCGCGTTGAAATTAATGGTGAGGTTGTAGGTGTAACCCCGCTTACCTTGGGTCAACCTGCTGGCGAATACACCATTAATATTGCTGCCGATGGTTATGAAAGCATTGACGAACAAGCAGAAATCACTTACAGCCAATTAGAAGTGAAACGTCAGTATCAGTTAGTCTTGCGTAAAGGTGTATTATCTTTTAACTTATCGCCTGTGGGCGGTACGCTATTGATTGATGACGTGGCAGTGAATACCAATAAACAGGCGGAATATATCGCTAGAGTCTCGGCCAATAAAAAACACAGTGTTCGTTATGAGATTGGGGGTTATTCGGCTTATCGTATGCAATTGGAAGTTGCGCCCGACGAAAATAAAAATATTGCTATTCGGTTAGAAAAAACCTTTGGTACCGTTAACATTACGACTTCGCCCGCCGCGACCATTAGCATTAACGGCAAAGTGGTTGGGCAATCGTCCTTCGGTAAAAGATTATCGACTATACCCTATAAATTCACTTTTTCTTTGGATGGTTATCGTACGCAAACACAAACGATTACGCCGCACACTAATAGCAAAAAAAATATTCGTATTGTTTTATTAAGCGAATTTGATGCGCGCAGAAAAGAAGGCAAACCATTGTTTGTGTCGACCTTGGGCATTAAGTTACAAGCAACACGTCCTGATGCATTCACGATGGGATCGGCCCCTAACGAAAAAGGGCGGCAACGAAACGAATTCCAGCTGTCTGCCGATTTTACGCGCCGTATTTGGGTGAGCCAACATGAGATTACCGAGGCACAGTACCGAGGATTTGACGCATCAAAGCCGAATACCACTTTACCTATAAGTAACGTATCTTGGGTCGATGCTGTACGCTACAGCAACTGGTTAAGTAAGAATGAAGGGTTACCTGCTTTCTATGAGATGAGCAATGGACGAGTGGCAGGCTTCAATGCACAATCAACAGGATACCGTTTATTAAGTGAGGCTGAATGGGAGTGGCTCGCTAAAAAAGCCAAGCGATCAGTATCTACCGTATATATTTGGGGTAATAGCGAACGTATTCCCAAACTCGTAGGTAATATAGCGGATAAAACCCTGAGTAGTAGTGCAACATTTTATATTCGTGATTATGATGATGGTGTCTCTGGTAAAGCTCCCGTAGGTAGCTTTAAAGCCGATCGTGCGGGATTATATGACCTCATGGGTAACGTGAGCGAGTGGGTGCATGATAATTACACCAATACTCCCCCAACTAACACCCAAGTAGTGGACTACATGGGTGCAAGCCGGGGAGTAGGGCATATCGTCAAAGGCGCGAATTATAATAGCGGTCGCTTTACGGAATTACGCGGCGCTTACAAAACAGTCAGTGAAACCAGTGACCCTACGATAGGCTTTAGAATTGCTCGGTACGCACAGTGACGCGTTCATAATCAACGTATGATTTAATTTTTAATGCGAGCAGCCCTGAAGAAAATATATAGTATTATCCAATGCTGTCTCGTTAACTTCGGCTCAATTAGCTATAGGCTAAGTCAATCGTAACCAAGCGGTACCGGATCGAGCCCGTCATGTCGACATTACGTTAACGGGACAGTTGTGAATATTATTGAATATTGTACGCGTCATATGGTATTAAATCGGATATGACAAAAATGACTGAATCATAACTCCATAAATAAATAGTGTTGAAGATGAAACCCCAGCAGTACATAAAAATTATATTACTCGTATTGGCGCTAACCGCAGGTTCTGCCATAGCGATTACTTTTAGCCTGGATTCTCCTACCCGTTTCCCCGTGGACATTTAATAATGAAAAATAATAATGATGCGATGAACCCTTCTTGGGCAATGTCTGGAATAGTACTAGTGGCGAGTTTTACACTAATGCATTTATTGTTTGAGGGCGTTATTCGGCCTAATGCTGAAATCGCCTTAGCGGGTGAAGGCACAACGGCCATGCTGAATGTGTTCGTGATATTTAAAGACCTAGAACAACAACTATGTTTATCGGCTGCGGTATATTGTATTTTCTTAATGATGTATAAATTAATCGCCCTTGTAGGAGAAGAAGACTTTTATACGAGAGATTTTTTACAAGGCAATTTCTCTATTGCAGAAAAAATCACTAGTGCTGTTGATGAGAATGAAGAAAGCACGAGCGAAGTGCAAAATGACGAACAAATAAGTGAACCGAAAGACGAACAGCCAGTATTAGACCTAGAATCAGCCATCGCGACGTTAGAAGGCAGTCAATACAAAGATAATTCTGCCATTAGTACATGGATTAACTGTCTTAAACGCTATAAAAACACTAATAATGTTCAACATGCCTCCGATGCTATTGTTGCCAGCGTCGAAGCGTTAGCCATGCAGTTAGAGTCGGGAAATAATATGATTCGTTATATTATCTGGGCCATCCCCTCTATCGGCTTTGTGGGTACAGTGCGTGGTATCGGGCAAGCATTAGCGCAAGCCGACGAAGCGCTGGCGGGTAACATTGCTGGCATGACCGCGAGCTTAGGTGTCGCTTTCAATTCCACATTTGTCGCACTATTAATTAGTTTGTTATTGATGTTTATGTTGCATATTTTACAAAGTCGACAAGACCAAATGGTGATAAACACTCAGCGAAGTTGTGAAAAGAACCTACTCGCCCACTTGCATCAGTAAATTATTATGTTGTTTAAGCGGCGTTCCGTAGATGGTTTTAATTTAGCTTTCCTCGATGTAATGGCCTGTGGTTTAGGGGCGATTGTATTAATCTTTATGCTGGTTAAATTTAATGCGGCTACGGATACCCCCAACGACGAAGTTGAGCGTTTACAAGAAGAGCTTGCCGCATTAAATAGCAATCTGACAGACACCGACCAAGCCATTGCCGAAACTGCTAGCACCATTAGCGCAGAGGCAACATCCCTCGCACAAATTAAACAGCGCATACAAAATCTCGCTCAACAGCAAGATGCCGCCCAGCGTACGGTAAACGACAAAAAAGCCATATTGGCTGATGTTGAAAAATCCGTTGCGGCTGCCGCTCCACTGCAGACAAATGATAATGTTAGCGTGCAAGGCGTCGGCGAAGAGAATTATCTGCTAGGTTTAAAAGTGGAAGGTAAATATATCGGCATCTTAATGGATACCAGTGCCTCCATGACAGATGCAAAACTCATAGATATTATTCGTCGAAAAATTGGTAGTGATGCGCAAAAAAAATCCGGGCCAAAATGGCGACGCACTCAGCGTGTCGTTAAATGGTTGTTGGCACGGGTGCCTAAAGCATCCTACGTTAGCGTGGTAAGCTTTAACGATACCGCAAGCAAGGTCGGTACTCTGAGTAGAGTCACCGCGAGTAATGCGAGCTCTATGCAACAACTCAGTAAAAATGTTGGGCAGCTAATCCCGCAAAACGGTACGAATTTACAAGCCGCATTGAGTGAAATAAAAAAAGTCAGTCCGAACATGACACACCTTTATGTGGTGACAGATGGTTTGCCGACCTTAGGAGAGCGGTCAAAAAGCCTTAGTTCATTAGCCAGCTGTACCTCCTTGTTTGGCAAATCAAAAACTATTACCGGCGAGTGCCGCTTACGTTTATTTGTATATAGCTTGCAGCAAGTCAAACTCGATGGAGTGCAAGTGAATATTATTTTATTGCCCCTAGAAGGCGACCCGCAAGCGCCCCAAGCTTATTGGAATTGGGCGTCTGCCACCGGCGGTTTAATGCTTAGCCCCGCGGATTCATGGCCATGAAGCAATAACTATGAAACGACTGCTATGAAACGACAGCGAGCACCCCTGGAAGTATTTAATATTGCCTTTCTCGATATCATTAGCTGTGCTTTTGGTGCCATTGTTCTATTGGTTTTGTTAGCAAAAAACAATCCTGAAGGCGAGTTTTTTGATACCTCAACACTCAGTAATTTAATACAGGCGGTGACTCAAGCAGAGCAGCAAGCACAACAGAAAAACGCATCACTTATTGATAAACAACAACAACTTCAGCAATTACAACAAGCCATAGCCAGCAGTGCCAGCCAGCAGCAAGCGCTCAATAGCGATATCGCTGCCGCTAAAAATAAAGTGCAGCAACTGAGTTCCACCGCCGATAGCTTACGTAATCTTGTAGGGTCTCGTGAGAGAGCAGCGCTTCAAGCGGGGAGTGCGACTGAGCGAGATGAAGAAGTTGGCGGAATTCCTGTTGATAGCGAATACATCATTTTTATTGTCGATACCTCTGGCAGTATGCAACGTATTTGGAGCAAGGTGCTTAATACTATGGATGATATTCTGGATAATCATCCACGTGTAAAAGGCGTACAAGTGATGAGCGACATGGGGACTTATCTCGTGTCATCATCAGCGGGTAAATGGCGAAAAGACACCCCAGGTAGCCGTAGAGCGATTTTGTCAGCGATGCAACAATGGCGCGGCCGCAGTAATAGCAGCCCCGTAGAAGGGTTAACCATTGCACTAAGAACCTATGCACGAAAAACCAAAAGCTTGTCTATTTACATATTAGGCGACGAATACTCAGGCGGTTCTTACGACCCCGTAATTAATACCCTCAACAAACTCAACACTGATCCCAAAACCGGAAAACGCCTTGCCCGCGTACATGCCATTGGTTTTTTATCAGGGCAATCACCGCTTAAATATTCAACATTAATGCGTGAAGTCACGCGGCAAAATAGGGGCACTTTTTTGGCGCTACCGTAAGTTATGGTGTACACCGCTGATACTTTACAGTGGTTTTTCGTGCTTATTAGAGTGCTAGATATCAGTAATAGTGTGTCTAAGACATAGGTGTTTACAGATACCCGAGCATCTTTTGATGTTAATTGAGCCCGCTTTTACCTCCGCACCTTACACCTGAGATGAGCGTATTACTTACTAAAATCGATATTATATTCAAGTGACATGGCCTCTTTCGTGATAATCCCCTTGATTACATAGACTATATGGTCTACTGGCTCAACGCGAATGGGGGTTATCAGTCGATTGGGGTGTGTATATAGAATAGACTCTTGAGTCGTACAAGGTTTTGTCAACAAAACGTAGTAGAGCTTTTTTTGACCAATATCAAAGACTTTCTGTTGCCTACAGGCTTCGTGGATACTGATTTTATTAAAATAATTGAGGTATTTAAACTTGAAATATTTACAAATATTAGTGATTGTGTGCAACCTTTATTACTTGCCAAACAATGGCAAACTACATCTATAATAGATACAGCAGCAGTTACCCTAGTTCTTTCCCTTCGTCGTCTTCTGGCAGTAGCTACGGGACTAGTTATGCTTCGGGCTACAATCAATACAGCCCGACCACTACTACTGGCTATAATAATTACAATAATACTCTTCAGTGTGCAGACGGGAGCGTATATCATAAATATAGCAACCCTTGTGAGACTGTTGACCCTGAAGACGGTGGCGGTTACTGTAAGTATAAACCTTCTTGTGGGGTCAGTGGTTCTTAGTCAGGTCAGCAATACTAGCAGTATATTTGCATGAAATTTACGCTCTCTATTTTCTTATGGGAATAAAGGAGCGTAATTTTTTAATGCTCTTAGGTGTATTCAAACATCGACACCGCATCTAAAATCCTACCTCCGCACTAATTTCCTTCCTATCAATTGACCACATTTTTATATGTGGTTTTAGTCAGTTTATATCTATTTATAGCTTCAACTTCTAGAGATTTCAATTTTTTAATAGACACATCAACGCCAATGTTAAATGATCGGCGATATATAAGCGTGAAGTGTAAGTTCCAGTCAAATAATCACTATTCGCTGATGACTTGAGACATAATAGTACCGAAGATGTAAATTTTAGGCGGTAGTCGGTAGAGGGTTTTCAGCGGGTGAAGGTTCCTAATGCGCGAAAAAAACTCGTGTAATTTTTGGCGCCCTAATAACATCGCCCCTTAGATAAGCTCAGCACGATTCCCAAACCGCCAAACGCTTTGCCTCAGATAGCGACTGGCTTTCTGCTAAGTCACGCATCACTTGAATATCCAATTTAACGTGGAAAGGCGCACGGCAGAATAAAGGGAGGTTTTCGGCGCGCTTATCGATTGGTGCAACAGATTGCTATAATGTGTCTAATTGCATTAATCGTTTCGTAAACGTCGAACAGTCCCATTAAAGCGCTTTAAATACACCGTAAAAAATAGTCGTTCTCTTTCGCAATATTACCATAAACACCTCTTACCGTTTCGAGGGGTCTGGCCTATCTCGCCGTTCTAGTTTACGGTTTCTAGACTATTTCAATAAATGCATGTTAATTCTTATCGATGATCATCATTACCCCAATGTATATCGACAATCAAGAACTTCAATCCGTAGTCGGCATAAGCAGTCTGCACTCTTGGTTCCGCTTACCCTTGATATTGATAGATAGACCTTGTATGTTACTTAGACTATAAAGTGTGCAACTATCAGATTTCGGATATTAAGCGCACCAACGGTCGAGACTACTCTCGGCCCAATTAATGGAGACGTCGCATGGCTATTGGTGTTTGGATCAGTTTAATTGGTTATTTCTCTCTCATGATTGCCATCGGTGTTTACGCCATGCGCACATCTACTGCTTCCTCGGAAGACTACATGCTAGGCGGGCGATCACTGAGTCCCAAAGTGGCAGCACTATCAGCGGGTGCCTCTGATATGAGCGGATGGTTGCTTTTGGGTCTGCCGGGCGCGCTGTATATATCCGGTCTGGCCTCGGCTTGGATAGGGGTCGGCCTGTTTGTGGGCGCGCTTGCCAACTGGATTCTCGTCGCACCTCGGCTTCGCGAACAAACAGTACATTACGGTAACGCGATTACGATACCCTCATTCTTGGCAAACCGGTTCCCGACACAAGCTCTATCACTGCGTACAGTGTCGGCAATCGTCATCGTGATTTTCTTTGCCGTTTATACGTCATCAGGTCTAGTCGCTGGGGGTAAGCTGTTCGAAAGTGCATTTGCCGGAATCTTTAACTTCGGTGGCCTGAGCGATTACGCTGTGGGTATTGTCATTACACTGGGTGTTGTATTGGTGTATACGGTTGTCGGTGGTTTCTTGGCCGTGAGTATGACTGACTTCGTCCAAGGTTGTATCATGATGTTGGCGCTAGTACTAATGCCGGCGGTTGTGCTCTTTGGTGATGGGGGCGGCGGTTATATGCAAGCGACGCAGACCTTGAATGAAATCGATCCGACACTGCTGTCTTGGACAGAAGGACTGACCTTTATTGGGTGGCTCTCTGCGGTAACTTGGGGGCTGGGTTATTTTGGCCAGCCTCACATCATCGTGCGTTTTATGGCCATTCGCACACTCAAAGATGTTCCTATTGCACGTAATATTGGTATGGGTTGGATGGCCATTTCACTGATCGGTGCCATTTCTCTGGGTATCTTCGGTCGTGCTTATGCAGTACGCAACGGTATCGACATTGCAGATCCGGAAACTATTTTTATCATCTTATCAGACCTTTTGTTCCACCCGCTGATTACTGGTTTCCTCTATGCTGCTCTGCTGGCCGCTGTTATGAGTACGATCTCTAGTCAGCTTCTGGTGTCCTCGTCCTCCCTTACAGAAGACTTCTATCGTCTGTTCCTGCGCAAAGAAGCGAGCGACAGCGAGTGCGTAAATATTGGACGGATTTGTGTAGTACTGGTTGGATTGGTCGCTGTTGTCATTGCATCTGACCCTAACTCTGAAGTGTTGGGATTAGTGAGTAATGCTTGGGCAGGCTTTGGTGCTGCATTTGGCCCGCTGATTCTGCTATCGTTAATGTGGCCACGCACGAATGGAGCGGGCGCTATCGCTGGCCTCGTTGTTGGTGCGGCTACCGTTATGATTTGGATTTCACTAGGCTGGGGTGGAGAATTTATGGGTGGCCCCGGCGTCTACTCCATCATTCCTGGCTTTATCGCATCGTGCATCGCTATCATTGTTGTAAGCCTTGCCACTGACGATGCTGGCGAATACCAACATATCGATCGCTAAATAGTATATTGCAGTTATTCACCTTAGTAAAAGGGCTCTTTAGGAGCCCTTTTTACGTTGACGTTCAGATAAAGTATGTGGGAAAAATCCTCAGCAGTAACGAGGGCTTTGAGTGGGTTAAGTGTAATATATAGGGTGATGATAAATGCGTGTCTTTTTTTTGTTCCTGATACTTAACGGTTTTACCTAATACGTTTAATATTAAGAACAGTTGATAGCATTAAGTTCGAGAACAAGTGACACAAGCGGTCTCTTCGGTGGAGTAAACGTGATGGCCAATAACATAGGGGGACATTAACCCCCGCTTACTGTGTGCCATTGTAATTAATACAGATAGTGGGCTGGAGTCCCTTTGTTTGCCGTTTAATGTGGAACGGATGTATGTATTGAAGTCAAAGAGAAAGTAATAGTGTATGACTCATCACCTTGAGCATCCCGTGGCTTTTGTGTCGATTGCGGTACGCACTTATTTTTCAAATTTAAGGAAAATGGCACAGACAATGTGTCTGCGAAACTAGTTAGTGCTCATTCATCAATAGGAATGAGCATTTTTATTTCCCATCGAGACGAGCCATTTATGGATGGACACTAGTTAAAGAGGGTGATGGATAATAAATGGAAGTATAATGCTTCAGCGGCAGTCGTCCAGACTATTATTGTTTTTCAAATAACCCGAAAGAAATAACCAAAGCCAAGATAATGGAGTGTTTTGTGAAAAGCGTATAAGCACTCTCCTATAAGTCTTCGTCGCGAATTTAAATGAAAATGTTCATTATTATTTACTAATGGCTATTTATTAATAAGGATGTTCAGTCTTTGCTATTAAAGTAATGAAATCAGCGCCTTATTCAATCTCCCTCAGTACCAACCCCGGCGATACGCTAATAATTTTACGGCAGGCTATTAATCCAAAAATACCGATCGTAAAGGCACCTAATAATGGTCCTGTCAGCCATAGCAAATAGTGTGGCGAGGCGGGTTGATCAAATACGCCTACTTGTAAACCGAGCAGTAAGGCTTCAGAGCCTGCAGTGGCAAGTATACCAGCACAGCCACCTAGCATCGAAAACTCAAACCACACACTGCCCAGTATAAGTTTGCGGCCACTGCCGAAGGCGCGTAATAACGCAGCTTCTTGCAGCCGATTACTCATGCTGGTGTTGACAGCGGCTACCAGCACTAATAGCCCGCCAATACAGACCAGCCACAATACCAGCTCAATACTGCGTGATACCTGATCTACAATACTGCGAACACGTGCAATAATACGATCGACTTCTATCACCACAATAGTGGGATATTGGCGTAGCAACGTATTGATAAACGTTTTGTTTTCAGGCGGAATCAGTAAGCTAGTTAAATAGTTGGGAGAAAAATTATCCAAGGCACTGGGTGAAAATAGAAAATAAAAATTAGGCGTCATAGAATTCCAATCGACACTGCGAATGCTGGCGACTTCTGCTTGTAACGTTAAACCGCCCAAGCTGAAGGTGATCACGTCACCCAAATCAAGATTAAGGTCTTTTGCGGTATCTTCTTCTACAGAAACACCTGTGGATAAGGTTTTACCCTGCCATTTGTCCCACCATTGGCCTCTAAGTAATATATTGTCGGGTGCTATATCTTCAGTCCAGCTCAGGTTAAGTTCTCGACGTAGAGTATTAGAGCGGTCGCGATCTACATCACCAAATATGGTGTCGTTTACCGCAGTTAGTCGTCCTAACACCATCGGGTACATGGGGCTGACAGTAAAATCATTGTTGGTAAACAGCGCTTCAATCGCAGTTTTTTCGTAGGGTGAAATATTTAAAATGAAATGATTAGGCGCATTCGCGGGCAGCTGTAAACGCCATTCATCGAGTAGGCTGGTGCGCACCATAAAAAGCACCATTAGCAACATCAACGCACAGGCAAATACCATCATCTGAGTTAGAGTCTGTTGACGATAGCGTTGCAAGTTGGCGAGCGCTAAACGCCAGATACTACCTGCTTTTGCGCCAAAGACTTGTCCTGTTCGCAGTAATAGTAAGCCTACCGCAGCGCCAGTGGCAATAATACCCAGAAGACCCCCTATGACGGCTAGGGTTAATTGGCTGTCGCCACTGTAAACCCAGACTAAGAGCATAATGGCCGCTATACCTAGTAAACCTCTGGCCCAATTTTGTAAGGTGGCGACCGGCATTTCTCGACGTAATACTCGCAACGGCGATATCTTAGGTAAGTGCCATAGTGGTGGGAGTGCAAAGCACAACAGGCACAGTAGGCCAGTTGATAAACCTGCTAGATATGCTGTGGGTGAAGCGGGTAATAAGTCAACATTAAATAAGGATGTGAGACTGGCAGCAATAAGTCGTTGTAGTACTTCGCCAATAAGAATGCCTGCCAGCGATGCTAGCAACCCTAAAATAAACAGCTGAGAAAAATAGAGCTGTCGTACTTGCTGCGCACTGACGCCTAAGCTTTTTATTAACGCGACTTGGTCGATATGACGTTTGGAGAATTGTTGAGCAGCGATGGAAATAGCGACGCTCGCTAGGAGCACGCCTATAATACCCGCTAGCATCAAAAAGCGTGTGCCTCGATCTAGTGCTGAGCCGATATTGCTCTGGGCTTCTTTTAGAGCAACCCAACGATAATGCTCACCTAATTGTGGTTTTAACCAGTTAGCAAAAGCATCAAGATTGCTTTCTTCTCCTGCTAGTAACCAGCGATAAGTCACAAGGCTACCAGGTAATACGACGCCAGTGGTGTCTAAATCTTCTATGTTCATCAATACCCGTGGACCCAGTACGCCGAAGCCGCCAGTGAAATCGGGTTCGCGTATGACAACCTGAGTAATGATGAATTCGCGCGCACCGATGCCAATAGACTCACCCAAAGAAAGATCCATCAGTAGGAGCAAGCGTGAGTCAACCCAGACTTCACCCGATTTCGGAATACCGTTTGCGGGCTCTATGACGGCATCAATAGCAAAAGCGGTGGTGCTTACGTCTAATGTACCTCGAAGAGGGTACTCGGGGCTTACGGCTTTAATAGATGCCAGTTGCATATCGTCCTTGGCCATCACCATGGAGCTAAATTCTGCAATGTTAGCTTGTTTGAGCGCATATTCAGCGCTTTGGGTGCGCCATTCTTCAGGAACGACAAAGCGACTTTTCACGACTCTGTCAGCTGCCAAATAGCTATTGCTTTGTCGAACCAAAGAATTTTCCATACGGTCGGCAAATACAGCAATGGCTGTGACGACGGCAACGGCTAACATGAGTGCGCTGCCCAGAATCTTAACTTCGCCACTGCGCCAATTACGCCAGAGCAACTGCAGCGGCAACTTAAGTGATAGTGTTAGTGATAACAAGTTACGCAAGCTGGCCATTAGCGTTTTACTGCCACTATGGCTGAGTTTCTATTAACACCTTTAGTCTCATCCGCACTTTCTAAACTGTCAGCGCTTTGGGAATCGGCCACCATAGCGCCAGCTTCTAATGTTAATTGTCGTTGGCAGCGGCTGGCCAGACGCTCTTCATGGGTAACCAGAATCAACGTGGTGTTTTGCGCGCTGTTCAATTCAAACAATAGCTCGATGACTTTGCTGCCAGTGAGGGTATCTAAATTACCGGTAGGTTCATCAGCAAACAGCACTTTAGGTTCACTGGCAAAGGCGCGAGCAATAGCAACACGCTGCTGTTCACCCCCTGATAATTGTTTGGGGTAGTGCTGCAAGCGATCCTGTAAACCTACTCGACTAAGGTAGTCTTTAGCTTTTGCTTGTGCATTTTTTTTGCCGTGCAGTTCCATAGGGAGCATGACGTTTTCAAGTGCATTAAGCCCCGGTAGTAGCTGAAAGGATTGAAATACGAAGCCCACTGCCAGGGCGCGCACAACAGCACGTCCCTCTTCATCCATAGCAGTAATGTCTTGATCGGCGAGAATGACCTGTCCGCTACTAGGGGTGTCTAACCCAGCTAAAATACCTAAAAGAGTCGATTTCCCTGAGCCAGAAGCACCAATAATAGCTATACTGTCCCCAAGCACAATCTTCAATGAAATATCATTAAGAATGGTTAGGGGTCCAGTGGATGTTGTCACGATTTTAGAGACGCCATGGGCTTCAATCATTGATGGGTAACCTTTTCTATTTGACTGTTTCTGTGAAGTGTATGGGTGTCATTAATAAATATTGTACGTTGTTAGTTGTCTGCGAGACTATTGCATTGCATCGGGCATATAACAGTGCATCAAAAGGACAACTGTGGTTATTCACCCATCTATCGGTGCCGGCTGTAGCGTAAAAATATTGATTTTCACCAAAAATCAAGGGCAATGTGAAATATGAGTCGTCGAATGTATAGTGTTACAAAGTATTGCTGCTTTGTAGGCCTGCTACTAATAAGTGTGCAAAGTTTGGTGGTTAAGGCAGACACTACCCACACCCACAATACGAACATTATCTTAGTCGTTGGCGATAGCATTAGTGCTGCTTATGGTTTGAATATGCAAGAGGGCTGGGTGAGTTTACTGCAGATGCAGCTAGACAGCGATGGCTATCAGCATTATCAAGTGATCAACGCCAGTATTAGTGGAAACACGACAGGTGACGGAGTAGGCCGATTACCCAAGTTATTGAAAGTACATCAGCCCGAAATAGTGATCATTGAACTGGGAGGTAATGATGGCTTGCGCGGTTACCCCATCAAAATTATGACGCGTAATCTACAAAAGATGGTTGATCTGAGTGTCGCGGTTAAAGCCAACGTTTTATTGGTTGGCATCGAAATCCCACCGAATTATGGCTCGTATTACACAGGGCTATTTCGACAAGGCTTTCAAACCATCGCCAACACTAACAATATTGCGTTTCTGCCTTTTATTCTTGAAGGAGTGGCGATTGACCCCACTCTGATGCAAAATGACGGCATCCATCCTGTCGCCGCTGCGCAACCAAAGATGCTAAGTAATGTATGGGATTATTTGGAACCATTGCTCTATCAGTAAGCTTTTTTAAATGCTCTGGATCTCCTAGTAATAGCTGTTGTTTTGGTTAGCATGATAGCGGACCTCATCCCCCCGTGAGCCTATTTAACGTAGCAATGTCAGCAGCGCCAACACATTCCCTTCTTGCATATTATCTTTTTTATCACCAAAAATTATTTTTTACTGCAATGACACAACGCCTAAAAAACAGTAGACCTTTAGAGTTTTCAAAAAATATAGCAATAAAACATCTTCAGGCGCATCATTTTAAGGCGTTTTTTGATGGGAGTCCCGATGTTTGCTTCGCATGCAACAAACTGAGATATGAAAAGCGTATGTTGAATTTATCCATTCTATGCAAATCACGGGAAAAAATGGCATTAAACATTATTAGCGCTATACTAATTTATGGCATCAAAAAAAACTCGCTATCCATGCTTAGCAGAAGAGTTTCATCATGTCCCGAGTATTCGTAAATTCCACCATGCTTCATCTCTCATGAAATAAAAAAATTATCATTATTATTACTACGCTGATAGGTTTGATGATGATTTCCGGTTCTGGTTTTATTGGACTAACGATTGTTGGTGGTAGCTTTGGAGACTATACATCGGCAACAAAATATAATGCTAACGCTGTTGTGTTGGCGAGTAAGCTGTTGAGTCTTAAACTGTCATCGCAAGAATTAACTTTAGATAATTCTTGCGATTTTTCTATAGATTTGGAAGCGTTAAGTTTACTTAGTGTCACTATGTAAGCAGATTCTGTAGATGGAAATGAAGAAACTACAGCAGGGCGAAAAATCCTAGGTTACAAGCTTAATGAAGGCAAATTAAAAGCATTTTACGACACATTAGGCGCACTAGAAAGTATTAAGTTTTCTATGATTAAAGACAATTTTCTTATCATGAGAGCAGGGAAAATATCTTATATTCTTACAAAAAATGAAGTGAGCAAAAAGAAGGTTGAAAAAGGTTTGCAAGGGTTATAGACCATAGTAAAAAAATTAAATTGGAAGACTAATGAAGTTGGTATTGCAGTCAAAGCCAACAGGTCTGTATTTGATAATATCTCGTCCTTAATAGATAAAGTATCACTGCTATTCAGTTAACTTCGGCTCAATTAGCTATAGGCAACGTCAATCTTAAGCAAGCGGTACCGGATACCGAATCGAGCCCGGTATGACGAATACGATGAGCAAGAGACATGACGAATACGATGAGCAAGAGACATGACGAATACGATGAGTAAACGACATGAAAATCAAAAAGAAACCCCGTCATTCCGGAAAGCGTTTTTTGCTTATCCGGAATCCAGTGTTTTCAATAGCTTACTAGATACCGGGTCAAGCCCGGCATGACGACATTACGTTAACGGGACAGTAGTGATAAAGAATGTATTTTTTCTGTGAAGCTACAAAATGTACTTAACAACTTAAACCTTATGATTTTTAGGACAAAAAGTTTTTCTTGATACCGTTGTGCTTGAGCAAGTTTCTCAAGAAACAGAATCTTCTAAAAAAACAGCAACTGCCATTATGCTTATAACTGAAGTAATTGTTGGCTTTGTGATCTTAATTAGTTTGGCGGCTATTGCCCGTGAGTTAAATGTGCAGTTGAAATACATGCATAAGTTTTTAAAGAAAATGTCAGAGGGTGACTTTTCTCAGCAATTAGTAACTAACGGTAATAAAAAATATGAGTTTATCCAGTTAAAAGTTGCTGCAGATTTAATGGTAAAAGATATATCGTATGTCATTTTGAAAATTATAGACGGAAATAATTCATTGAAGAATATTAGGGGGCAACTAGAAGATGCTATTGTGTTGCTAGCCAATAGCAGTGAGGAAGTTGAAAATAAAAATCAGCGGCCTACCGTGGCGACACAACGTATATCGAGTGCAGTAGGTGATGTCGCTAGGCGTTCGTCGCACGTAAATGAAACCGCACAGTTAGCGTCAGTTAGTACGAAAGTAGGCGCTACGATAGTTAATGATTGCGTGAGCTCTATGTTGAGTATTGTTGATTTAATAAGTAAAACCCATAGTGAGGTTGAAAACCTTTCGCAGTCTAGCGTAAAAATGGTGGATATTATTGATGTCATCAACGGTCTAGCAGATCAAACAAACTTACTGGCGTTAAATGCTGCGATCGAGTCAGCTCAAGCAGGCGAAGCAGGCCGTGGTTTTTCTGTTGTTGCCGACGAAGTACGAGCACTAGCGCAGAAAACAGTAGGTGCTACTAGTAGTATTGGCGATATGATTAAAAGTTTTAATGATCAATCCAAATCCATGAGTGACCTTATGTAAAAAGGCATTAAGTTAGCTTCGTGTGGCCAAGATAACGCCAATAACGCTAAATATTCACTTTCTGCTATTGAAGATGCTATTCAACAAGTAGCGGCAGAAATGAACCTGGTGGTACTTGCAGTAGAAGATATTTCGACTAATTCAAACGATATCGCGACTCAGGTCGAGGATATATTTGAACATACTGAGTCGACAAGAAAGACCCGTCTGACGCTAGAAGAACATTCGAAAACGTTATGTTCTCAAACTCAAACTCTAGGGGAGATTACCCAACGTTTTAGTTTGTGATGACTATTAATCGCCTTGGCAATATTAATAGTTAATGGCGTATGCCACTGCTTTTTCAGCGTGAATCGCTGTGGTATCTACCAGTGTTACAGTAGTATCACTTTGCTTAACTAACATGCCAATTTCAGTGCAGCCAAGAATAACCGCCTCGGCACCTTGCTTGGCAAGTGCGTCGATAATACGTAGGTATTCGGCTTTCGATTCTTCGGTTACCTTTCCTAAACACAGCTCTTGATAAATTACATCGTGAACGATTTTTCTGTCATCGTCATTGGGTATGTAAACATTAATGTCGTATTTATCACGTAATCGGCCTTTGTAAAAATCTTGCTCCATGGTGAAGGCTGTGCCTAATAAGCCAACATATTTAATGTCTTTCTCTATGAGTACTTCTGCGGTGGCGTCGGCGATATGCAAAATGGGAATGTTGATTGCATGTTCGATTTGCGGCGCAACTTTATGCATAGTGTTGGTACAGATCAGCAATACATCTGCGCCTGCAAGTTCTACTTTTTTTGCGGCGTCAGCCAGTATGTCGGCAGTACCTTCCCAATCCCCTTGGTGTTGTAGTTTTTCGATAGGATCAAAGTTGACACTGTACATGGCGATCTTGGCTGAATGTAAGCCTCCCAGAGAGTGTCTAATACCTTCGTTGATTTTTTGATAATAACCGAGCGTGCTTTCCCAACTCATGCCACCTAGTAATCCAATCGTTTTCATTATGTTATTCCTAACGGTTCTGTTATTAATTGTTGCTGGTAATCTTTATCGCTGCTGTCTCGTTAACTTAATGTGTCATGCCTAGCCGTCATGCCGGGCTTGATCCGGTGCTCGGTACCCGGCCAATATCGCAAACCACTAGACTCCGTATAAGCAAAAAAACGCTTTTCGGAATGACGAGGTCTTGCTGTACTCTTCATGTGTCTGCTCATCATATTCGTCATGTCTCTTGTTCACCGTATTCGTCATGTCTCTTGTTCACCGTATTCGTCATGCCGGGCTCGATCCGGTACTGTTTGGCCGTGATCAGTATGGCTTATAGTCAATTTTCATAAAGTTAACGGGACAGTAGTGAATCTTTATTGTGATTTTTTTTGTGAAGGGGAATATATGTTTTTTATGCTTTATCATGAAACCAAAATTCAATTTCATCGGTCTCTACGGTAAATTTAGCCGAATGCTCTACATTGGCAGGTACATGATACCATTCACCGATACGGACACGTTCCACTTTTCCATTCATTGTTAGAAGAAGTTCCCCTCGTGTTATAACACCATGATTGCCTGTGCTATGTTGGTGAGAAGGTATTTCTGTTCCTGCGGGGTAAGAGGCGAATAAGATGTCACTCTTGTCCGCAGCTAAAGGGTCAGCTGCTAATATATACGCATCGAAACGACCATCGAAGAGTGGTAGTGCTTTGATTCTTTCAGGATATTGCCCAGCCATTATTTTTTCCTGTTCGTTTATTACGAATCTCGTGTTGTAAAAATCGTATTGAAAAATGTAATATCCAGTGTATTCAATATATGATGGGAGGCGCTATCAATATCCTGATGTTTTTTAATGGTCGCTACTCATTATATGAATTCAAGGGATCTAAGATTGATTAAATGATGTGTTTATCCTATAGAATATGGCATGACTAACGTTATCTACCCAATGACTGTTTCCGAATCAATCCGCACTTGCGGCGTTGACGGCTCTGTTGTCGAATTGCTCCCTAGCGCGGCTTATTCGGCTGCCCATGTTCCACAATCTCATGTCATCGGTTTTGCTTTTGAAACGCAATTAGGCGTGCATAGTTTTGCGAGCGATCAACGCTGCGACTTTTATCGGCAAGCCAACTCATTCGCCTTTATTCCATCGGGGTGCGAGGTATTTTCTGAGTCTGCAGTGGGGGGTGAATATCTTACATTATCACTTGCCCCTAGATGGGCATCTGAGATTGATTGTAAAAAGCCTATTAACCAGTTGCTATCGGTGGGTTCTGTACAGATAGCACGAACACTGAGGAAGCAGCTTATAGCCGATAGCGTTGTCGATAGTTCGTTGGTAGAGCAATTAGCGAATGATATTGTCCAAGAATTAACAATGCATAAGCAATCTGTCAAATACGTATTAGGTCTAAAGCAGATGAAAATACTCGATGAGTTTATTGATGCGAATATAGATCAGCCATTATCGGTGTTACATATGGCAGAGGTGATGCATATATCGGCTGGTCACTTTTCTAGGGTATTTAAAGCGAGTGTGGGTGTGTCGCCTTTCGATTACGTGATTCAGCGGCGATTAGCGTACGCAAGAAAGTGCTTACGTTATCCGGCAAATGATCTTAGTGCCATAGCTTTTTCTAGCGGCTTTGCTTCTCATGCGCATATGACAATGGCCTTTAAGAAATATTTAGGCTTAACGCCTAGCGAGTTGAGAGTATGACTGCATCTAGCTTGATGGCCCCTATTAAGCGCAATGTATTCACCCGAGGATACAGGCAAATATTTGTAGAACCAGCGCATTACGCACCACGTAAGATGATAAACTAACTAACTAATCAATCCTTCTTATTGTTTTTTCCTTGTCGCGGTCTCTTATGTTTGCTTTTTTTGAACGCCTTGTTCCTGCTTTTCCTGAGCAGGAGCCTACCCAGCCGCCTAAGGGCTTATTAGCTTTTTGTTGGCATTACACACGGGATGTTGCCCCATATTTGGCGATGATGGCGATACTCACCGGTATATTGGCGTTAATAGAAGTTGCGTTGTTCGGGTTTTTAGGTAGTTTGGTCGATTGGTTGGCGACGAAAAACCCCGATACATTCTTAGCGGAAGAGGCCTCAACGCTATGGTGGATGAGTGGCTTGGTGCTGATCGGCCTACCTGTTACCGTATTGTTACATTCATTGGTGATTCACCAAACATTATTGGGTAATTATCCGATGATTATTCGGTGGCAAGCACATCGTTATCTGTTATCGCAAAGTATCTCGTTTTATCAAAATGAATTCGCTGGGCGACTAGCAACTAAGGTATTACAGACCTCTATAGCTGTCCGCGAATCGGTCATGAAAGTGTTAGATGTACTGTTATTTGTCTCGGTATATTTTGTGGGGATGTTATTTTTAATTGGCGATGCGGATATTCTTCTCATCTTGCCGTTGTTAGTGTGGGTAATGTGCTATTTGTTAGTGTTGGCTTATTTTATTCCACGCCTAAAAAATGTATCGACGATCCAAGCGGATGCACGTTCAACGATGACAGGGCGTATTGTTGATAGTTATACTAATATTAGCACCGTTAAATTGTTTTCTCATGATGCTAAAGAGCTTGCTTATGCTAAAGAAAGTATGAAAGTTTTTCTTGATTCCGTACACCCACAAATGCGCTTGGTAACTAAATTACAATTTATAGTGTGGAGCTTAAATGCTTTACTATTTTTCAGTGTGTCAGCTCTAGCGATCAGTTTATGGATAGAGGGATCAGCTTCTGCAGGGGCCATTACGGTTGCGATGAGCTTGATTTTACGCCTTAACGGCATGTCCCAATGGATTATGTGGGAAGTCTCGGCGTTATTTGAAAACATAGGCACGGTGCAAGACGGTATCAATACCTTATCAGTAGAAAAAACGATTGTCGACGATGCTACCGCCCCGCCACTGGTCGTCAGTAAGGGGGAGATCACTTTTGATCGTATTGGCTTTCACTATGGTAAAGGCAGTGGCGTTATCGACGAGCTATCTTTAGTGATTCGCCCGGGTGAGAAAGTCGGTGTAGTGGGGCGATCAGGGGCGGGGAAATCTACCTTGGTGAATTTATTACTGCGTTTTCACGAGGTGGAAAGCGGGTCGATTACTATCGACGGGCAAAACATCAATGTGGTTCAGCAAGGTAGTTTACGCTCGGCGATCGGTGTGGTCAGCCAAGATACATCACTATTACATCGGACTATTCGGGAGAATATTTTATATGGCAAAGCCAATGCTTCTGAAGAGGAAATGATTGCTGCTTCCACGAGTGCACAGGCCCATGAATTTATCCAAGCGTTAGTAGATAGCCATCAGGCAATCGGTTATGACGCACAAGTGGGCGAGCGTGGCGTGAAATTATCAGGTGGCCAGCGACAACGTGTGGCGATTGCCCGTGTATTATTAAAAGATGCGCCTATTTTAGTGTTGGACGAAGCAACTTCCGCGCTAGATTCTGAGATTGAAGCCGCGATCCAAGAAAGTTTGTATCAATTGATGGAAGGTAAAACAGTGATTGCCATTGCCCATCGTCTGTCAACGATAGCCGCAATGGATCGATTAATTGTGATGAATGACGGGCGTATTGTCGAGCAAGGTAGTCATCAGGAACTTATTCAGCTGGGTGGCATCTATGCAAGACTATGGGCACATCAAACAGGAGGTTTTTTAGGTGCAAAATAAAATAAAAACGCTATTGGCAATCGTAATAACGATGGCCTCTTCGTCATACGCTGCTAACGCATTGACGGGTGAGACGAATGTATTAGGTGTCAATGTTGATCCTTTGGCGGAGCGACAATATCGTATCTCTGTGACCTCGTCACATGCTGATAACGGTTGAGATCACTTCGCTAATGCATGGTAAGTGCTGAATGAAAATGGCGAAGTTATTGGCGAGCGAGTGTTACAGTATTCCCACGTGAACGAGTAGCCTTTTACCCGTAGTTTAACGTTAACAATTCCAGTAATGGTGTGATTAATTACTATCAAGGGCCAAGATTCAGTGTATGGCCTTAGTGGTAAAATGATTGTTGTTGACGTGCCAACGTTTCCTTAGTGAATAGGCCTATTCAGTTTATTCTTTTTGTTCTGTTTATTTTTAGGTGAGTTAACTTTTGTCTGCCCTCGATCCCCATAATATTACCGATGCCGTATCACACTACCGTGCTTTGCTTGATGATGTAACGACCAAAGATCATTTTCGTTTGTCTCGTCAGTGGCGCACGGTTGTAGGCAGCAAGAACCAAGACAATAATATTCAGCAAAAAAATAACCAGAAAACACACAATGAGCAAAACACACTAGTAGAAAATGCACATTGGCAGGCGCTGACCGCTAAAATAGATGCATCACATACGCGGGTTCAGCAACGACGTAATGCTTTGCCAGAGGTGACCTATCCCGATGATTTACCTATTAGCGAAAAGCGCGACCTGATTGCTGAAACGATTGCACTGCATCAGGTGGTGGTGTTAACGGGTGAAACAGGTTCGGGGAAAACCACGCAGCTACCTAAAATTTGTTTGTCGATTGGGCGCGGTGTGCGCGGCATGATTGGCCATACCCAACCGCGACGTATTGCGGCGCGTACGGTCGCCACGCGTATTGCTGAAGAGCTCAATACACCATTAGGTGAGTCGGTAGGTTATCAGGTGCGCTTTACCGATAAGGCGTCGGATAACACCCATATTAAATTAATGACCGACGGTATTTTACTGGCCGAAATACAGCAAGATCGTTTTTTGAGTCGGTACGATACCATCATTATTGATGAAGCCCATGAACGTAGTTTAAATATTGATTTCTTGATGGGTTACCTTAAACAGTTATTACCTAAACGCCCCGACTTAAAAGTCATTATTACATCGGCAACTATCGACGTTGAAAAGTTTTCTAAACATTTTAACGATGCCCCTGTCATCGAAGTTTCTGGCCGTACTTATGCTGTGGAAGTGCGTTATCGACCCCCATTAGATACCGCTAATGACGACGAAGGTGTCGACATACTGAGTACCATGTTGACGGCCATTGATGAGATTCGTAGCGAAGATACATCCGGTGATATGCTCATATTTTTTAGTGGTGAACGCGAAATTCGTGAAGCAGCACTGATGATTCGCCGCGCACAAATTCCTCACGTTGAAGTATTGCCTTTGTATGCACGGTTAACTGTGGCAGAACAAAATAAAATTTTTCAATCTCATCGTGGGCAACGCGTTGTGTTATCTACCAATGTGGCTGAAACCGCGTTAACCGTACCGGGTATTCGTTATGTAATTGATACGGGTGTTGCGCGTGTGAGTCGCTATAGTTTTCGTACTAAAGTGCAACGGCTACCGATTGAGCCTATTTCGCAAGCGAGTGCGAACCAACGTAAAGGTCGTTGTGGCCGTGTGAGTGAGGGGATTTGTATTCGTTTATATAGCGAAGACGATTTCAATCAACGCCCAGAGTTTACTGATGCAGAGATATTACGGACTAATTTAGCTGCCGTTATTTTACAAATGTCGCAGCTGAAATTAGGTGATATAAGACATTTCCCTTTTGTTGATCCACCAGATCATCGTCTAATTAACGACGGCAACAAATTATTAGAAGAGCTACAAGCCCTCGATGCACAGGGTAAATTGTTACCGCTAGGTAGGCAGTTGGCTACACTACCTGTCGACCCTCGTTTGGGTCGTATGTTGCTCGCGGCGAAAGACAAAGGATGCTTACACGAGATGGCGATTATTGTCAGCGCCTTATCAGTTCAAGACCCGCGAGAACGCCCGGGGAATAAACAACAAGCGGCTGATCAAGCACATCGGCAATGGTGGGATGAGAAGTCCGATTTTATTGCCTATTTAAACTTGTGGGCAGCGTATGAAGAGCAGCGCCAAGACTTATCGGGTAATCAGCTACAAAAATGGTGTAAAAAACAATATATTGCTTATATGCGCATGCGGGAATGGCGTGATATTCACACACAAATTTGTGTGGCGCTTAAACGTATTGGTTTTACGGTTCATAATAAGGATAAAACGACTGAGAAAAATGATAGCTCTGGAGTCAAACTTATAAAGCAACAGCCTGTTGAAAAAAAATCTATAAAAGTACAGTCTATAAAAATACAGTCTATAAAAGTACAAGGAGTCGATCTTAAAGATAATAACGAAGTGAATAACTATGCTGATATTCATTCGGCATTGTTATCTGGACTGCTTGGTTATATCGGTTTCTTGTCAGAAGAAAAAGGTACGGTAGGTGAATACTTAGGCACACGAAACCGTCGTTTTTCGTTATTTCCTGGCTCATCGCAATTTAAAAAGAAACCGAAATGGATGGTAGCTGGGCAGTTATTAGAAACATCAAAACTGTATGCCCACAATGCGGCTAAAGTAGATCCGCAATGGATCTTAGACAACGCACAACATCTTATTAAACGCCATCATGCAGAGCCACATTACACCGCCAAGTCTGGTCAGGTTATGGCGTTCGAAAAGATCACCTTGTACGGGATTACGTTAATCGAAAAACAAAGTGTCAGCTATGGCGCTATCGACCCCAAAAAGTCTCGCGAGATTTTTATCCGTGCGGCTTTGGTCGAAGGCCAGTATGGTGATCATGGGCAAGTGAAACAGCGCTTGGCACGAAAGCCTTCGTCATCCAGCGATTTTTTCATCCATCAACAAACACTCCTTAACGATCTTAATGAGCTAGAAGCTAAGTCCCGTCGTCGTGATATTGTGGTAGACGAGGAGATTCTTTTTGCTTTTTATGATGCCCGTGTGCCTATTGCAGTCGTCAACTTATCTGGCTTTGAACATTGGCGTAAAACGGTGGAAAAGACGGAGCCTACCCTATTGTTTATCGATCGTGATGCGCTGATGCAGCACGATGCTAGCGATATTACAGAAGCGCAATTCCCTAATGCGATGGTTATGGAGGGCTATACATTACCGTTAAGCTATCACTTCGAACCTAATCATCCCGACGATGGGGTGTCGGTGCATGTCCCTGTGACGGCTCTGCATCTGATTAAATA
Organism: Candidatus Endobugula sp.; assembly: GCA_047636495.1. GTDB lineage: Bacteria > Pseudomonadota > Gammaproteobacteria > Pseudomonadales > Cellvibrionaceae > Endobugula. The sequence continues at coordinate 66,411 of JBLILH010000005.1, forward strand.
TACTTCATTAGAATGGCTTGTGCCCGGTTTATTGCGCGAAAAGTGTATCGCCATGATAAAGGCGTTACCTAAACAATGGCGTAAGAATTTTGTCCCAGTCCCTAGTTGCGTTGATAAAGCTCTGGGGCGTTTATTCCCTAAGCAACACGCGTTAGCTGACGGTTTGAGTGCGGAGTTGTTGCGCCAGACCGGTGTGAAAATACCGAATCAGTTGTGGAACAATATTCAGCTTGATAGTTATTACCAAATGAATATTATTGTGGTGGATCAACACCAGAAAAAAATTGATTCAGGGCGTGATTTATCGGTATTAAAAGAACGTTATCGTGATCATGTTCAAGAACATTTACAAATAGTGGGCGATGATTTTGAGCGAGAAGGGTTAACCGAGTGGGACTTCGAGTGTTTGCCTGAAAGCCATGAAATCGAGCAACAGGGCATGAGTATTCGTGCCTACCCTGCGTTGGTCGACCGTGGCCACTGTGTAGATATTAAACTATACGATAACCCTCAGGAGGCTTTAGTTGATAGTGTAAAAGGCATGGTGCGCTTAGCCGTAATAAGCCAAAAAGAGACGACGAAGTATCTACATAAAAACCTTTTTAAAGGCAAGGAGCTAGGCTTGAGTATGGTGGATATTGGCGCTAAAGAGAAAATAGTGGATGATATTATTTGTGCTGCAGTAAAACAGGTGTGTTTTAACTCCGCGACAGTATCCTTATCATTGTTCGAACAGTTACCCTTAAAACAGGTGTTAGTAAGAGATAGAGCTGTATTTGAGCAAGTCGTTGAGCAAGGGCGCAGTATGGTTGTAGCGCGTGCCGAGTTGTTGGCCTCTTTGTTAGTAAAAGCGTTAGCCCAAGTTGTCGCGATTAAAAAAGCCATTAAACAAGCCAAAAATCCCTTAGCGATGGCCTATGCAGCGGGTGACGTTCAGCTTCAGCTTCAGCAGCTTTTCTATAAAGGCATGATTTACCATACGCCTTATTTTGCTTTGCAGCAGTATTCACGGTATTTAAAAGCGATTGAATTGCGTTTAGACAAAGTGGCTGCACACGTTAATAAAGATCGTGCCTTAATGGTGGAAATCAGCCAGTTGATAGCCCGTTTTGACAATAAAGTGCAACAATTAGGCTATGCTGAAGTACAACTAAATGATGAATTACATCTCTATCGCTGGATGTTTGAAGAACTGCGGGTCTCATTCTTTGCACAAACAGTCAAAACTGTGATGCCGGTATCGACAAAACGTATCAATAAACAATGGACTTTATGTTAACATGCGCTTTTATATGACTTGCACAGTATATAGCCGAAGCCAGTGCAGAGCAAAGTTGCAATAGAGCGTAATAAATAGGCTAGTACCCAATATACCCGAAAAAATCACAGCAAAGGACGCTAATGTTATACATGTCTTTGTTTTATTCACTCTTCAGTAGCGACTTATTAACGCCTTATGACTATTCGACTATTACTGCTTCCACTATTATTTTCGCTGCTATCAGCATGTGCATTTACGCCAGAAGGCAAGGGCCAAGATCAATACGCACATGCTATTGACCCTTACGAAGGTTTTAATAGAAAGGTGTACGGCTTTAATAATGGCGTAGATAACCTCTTACTTAAACCCGCTGCACAAGGCTACAGGTTTGTGATGCCAGACGTGGTGGAGACAGGCGTCAGTAATTTTTTTAGTAATTTATTAGAAGTGAGGAATATCCTTAACTCGCTTTTACAAGGCAAGGGTGAAAAAGCGGCAAATTCTACTGGGCGCTTTATTTTCAATTCGACCATTGGCTTGGCGGGCTTGTTTGATGTTGCTGGAGGCTTAGGCCTCGAAAAGCAGGAGGGTGAAGACTTTGGTCAGACGCTGGGTGCATGGGGCGTAGAGTCTGGTTCGTACCTAGTACTACCTTTACTCGGTCCGTCAACATTTCGCGATGGCCTAGGTATCCCGGTTGATATGTATGTTGATCCTATTAATTACCATGATCAAAGTTCTGTGCGGACAGGGTTAACAGTACTAAAAGTGATTGATGTTCGCGCAGGGTTGCTGGAGGCAGAAAAATTGATGAGTGGTGATAAATACGTCTTCATGCGCGACGCTTATTTGCAGCGTCGCGAATACCTAGTTAAAGACGGAAAAATAGAGGACACCTTTGGCGGAGAGATTAATATCAATAGCGACTTTTGATGTTAGTCAATATTTAGCTAAAATTTATTCTGATCTATCTAACAAACAACCGCCGTATTTTTATCATCCATAATATCAAGAATTTCTAACCCTAGCAGGCACTTGTCTTCAGCCAATGCCAACAATCTCGCCACAGAACAGCGTGCTTGAAATATGGGTTCGTTACTGCTTTTAGGCATAAGCGTCACTAGTAGCTCGCTGTCCACTGGAATGGCTGCATTAACAGTTAGCAGCATGCCGCTGCCACTTAAATCATTACATACGCCCTGAGTCACAATTCCTTGCTGTTCTACTTTTACTTCAGCGGGGGTATTGACCGTCATCCGAATAAAGTTCCGCTTTTCTGAATAATCTCGCTTTATCATTATTTTTCCTTCGTTGGCAGGTTTAAGGTGATTATTATCAACATATAATGAGGCCTGCTGTCGCCGATATAGACGCTCACGAGTACTCCAGAATAAGCATAGTCAAAGAACACAATTCTGCATGGTTTTTCTATAAAAACGTCTTGCTTGCCCGTAAATAAAAGAGTAGTGTAAGTGTTTAAATACCCTTCACTGTACGTCTTAAAGCCTATTATTGATGGATAATGCTCTCTATAAAATACTTGTAATCGACGATGAACTCGGCGTCCGTCAGAGCTTAACAGCGTACTTAGAAGACAGTGGCTTTCAAGTCTATGATGCTGCGGATGCGGCTACTGGCCTCGAGTCATTCAAAAACATTCTTCCTGACCTAGTGATTACTGATCTCAGTATGCCAGAAATAGATGGTTTGGTGTTAATGCAACAAATTCACGATCTATTACCGAGCGCGCCTGTTATCGTTATCTCAGGTGCTGGAGTGATGGGTGATGTGGTGCAAGCATTGCGCTTAGGCGCTACGGATTTTCTTATCAAGCCCATTGTTGATATGGAAGTACTGGTGATGGCAATACACAAAAGTTTGGAGCGTTGCCAGTTATTGGTCGATAATGAGCGTTATCGCTTAGAGTCCGAGAAAGCGAATACTGAATTAAGGCGGCACATCGCTTCACTAGAGCAGGATCAGCGTGCAGGTAACTTTGTACAACAATCCATGTCACCAGTATCCCCTTTTACTGCGGGCCAATATATTTGTGAGCACGACCTGATCCCCGCACTTTATTTAAGCGGTGACTGTGTCGACTACGCATTTATTCGGCAACGTTATTATGCGTTTTACTTAGCGGATGTCTCTGGTCATGGGTCAGCACCCGCATTTGTTACTATTTGGCTGCGTAATGTTGTAGCTCAGCTTGTGCGTTTAAAAAAAATGCTAGTGGATTTTGACAGCCTTGGCAACGGCCTACTTAGCCTACTTAGCCTGATTAATAAGCAGCTGATAGAAATGGGTATCAATAACCATCTAACGATTATTATTGGAGTTTTAGACACAGCTACTGACCAGCTTTATTATGTAGTGGCAGGGCATTTACCTTTGCCGGTATTACTCCATGAAAATAAGGCTGAATTCTTGCCCGGAACGGGTAAGCCTGTTGGTTTATTTGAACATGCCAAATGGGCAGTATCTCAAATTAGTTTACCGAAAGGTGCTTATTCTCTTTTGCTATTTTCTGACGGCATACTAGAATTGATAGAAGAAAAAGAGTTGATGGCGAAAGAAGACCTTCTGCTGAATATTGTTGAAGAGTCCCAAGGACATGTCGATAGTATTATAGAAGGTTTGGGTGTGAGAAATATTGCAGAATTACCTGATGATGTAGCTGTACTTTCAATTAGAAAGGTGGTGTAGGTGTGTTTTTGATAAAGGTAGCAGTAGAATTATGTTAGAAGCATCCGTAGGTCGGATTCTGGTCGCTGACCACTTGGGTGTTTATGTCATCAAGATGTTAGGTGATGTACGTTTAACATTATGTGTGTCGTTTGATCAGTATATCGAAACGTTATTTGGCAAAAACGACTTTTGTACTATTTTGTTTGACCTCTCTGAAGTAGATGGTCTTGACAGTACTACTTTGGGACTTATTGCTAAAATAGCAGTGAAAAGCGAAAATATTAAAAATATACAACCGATGATTATTTGCAGTAGTCCAGGGATTATCAAACTATTGACCTCCATGGGAATAGATTCAGTTTGCCAAATCATCGACAGCCCACCAAGTAATTATTGCCCTTCGCAGACTTTTTCTGGATTAAGCGTATGTGATGATGAAGGCGTTGTGAAGGAGAAGGTCCTCGAGGCGCACTGCATACTGATGGAGTTAAATGAGTCTAATCATGAAACGTTTAAAGATCTAGTACAAACATTGGGTAATAACTAAGAGCCTATAATATATCATGAGTTATGTGATGGTGCTGTTAGTGCCTTTTTATCGTGTCGATCAAGACATAATTGCCTGTGAAAGTGCATTTGCTGTTCATCTTAAAGCGCTATTACCGCGCATCAGTGCGTGGTCAGAAAAAATCATTGTCCATTCGCCTATGATGAGTGAGCAATATTATCAATCTAATAAGCAATATTTAGCTCATATCAACTGTCATCAGGAAACGATTGAATATGTAGATGGTCCTTCCGTCGACCTATCTCGATTACAGTTTCTGTTAAAATCGCCTTTTATTATTTGGCCAAAAATATGGCGGGTAGTCCGTTCGTCTAGCGTGGTTCATGCAAGTGCTTCTAAAGATATTTTCAAGCTGTTCACTATTACGTCGATTTTTTTCGCCGTCATTCAGGGTAAAAAAACCCTTTTTGCAATGGATATTGACCACCGTAATTCCGCTAAAATGTCATTTAAAACCGGTAGTTTTTCGCGGAAAAGTTACTGGTTGAGTCAGTATGTATATAACCCGCTAATTAGTCTGCAGCTGCGCTTCGCATCGCGTTTTTGTGACTTAGTCTTGTTTAAAGGTCAGTCATTGGTAGACGACTATGGCAAAGGTCGACATCATGTTAAAAACTTCTATGATACGGCTCACGACTTATCTTTTATCATTAGTGAAGACACAGTAGCTAAAAAATTGTCATTGTGGGATTCAACAAAAGGTCAGATTAAATTAGTATATTTTGGTCGCTTGGTATCGTATAAGGGCATCATAGATATGATGTTAGCGACTAAAAAAGCTGCTCAGCTAATGTTGAAAGCTAAGATAAATGCCACAACTAACGCTACAACTAATGTTACAACTAACGCTACAACTAATGTTACAACAGCCAGTATGACCACCGTATCACTAACGATTATTGGCGCAGGCGAGCAAGAAAAAGAGTTAAGACACTTTGTCATGCAGCATCAGCTAGAAGAGTGGGTTACTTTTAAAGAGGCAATGAGTTACGGCGAAGAGTTGTTTGATTGCTTGTCGGGATATGATTTTTTATTAGCTGCGCCGCATAGCGAAGATACGCCGAGAAGTGTATTTGATGCGATGGCGTGTGGTTTGCCAATGATCGCTTACGATACCTATTATTACCAAGATTTAGCGCGAACCGGCACAGTTAAAACGGTACCGTGGTTATCACCTGATGCGATGGCAGATGCCATTGTAGAGCTTTCTAACGACGCTGAATTAGTCAGTAAGATGATTAATAAATGTCGAGATTTCGCCATTAATAACACACAAAAAATATGGCTTGATAAACGTTTAGCTTGGACAAATGAGTTTCTATCTAAATAGCTCTTCGTTTTACACTAACTGTCTCTTATTTCATGTTTAGAGCGAATAAAATCGCTGTGTCGCAAATGAATCAAATCGGCGATGCGGCGTACTATATGCTCTTCGTGTTTATCTAACACGCCATCTGCATAAGCAATCGTCCACAGTTCACAGGCTAATTTATACTTAGCGTCGTCATCACAATGGCGGTTAATCAGTTGCGTAAATTGAAACAGCGAAGACGCTTCGTTAGATGCTGTTTTCGCGCTTTTGATTAATTCAGACAAGTCATCTTTGGCTAGCGAGAATCGTGTGGCTAATACCGTATTTAACGCATTTAGCTCTGTTTGATCAAACTGCTGGTCGATGGTTGCGACTTCAACTAATAATGCCGCAGTAGCTAATTGTAGCTCGCCGGTAGATAGCTGCGCTGATTGCCCAGTTGGAGTTTCGACTAAGCTATCTAAAAGAGATTTCAGTTTGGCTAGCATCTTAGTTAACCTTCCCTAAGAGTACTTCAAGGCTAATCTGGTCTTTAACGAACTGTCTTATCCCTTCCGCAAGTTTTTCGGTTGCCATGAGGTTTTCATTCATCTGAAAACGAAACGTGGATTCTGTTAACGCAGGAGGTGATTCTTGTGTGGTCGAACTAGGCGATAGCTGGCGCGTCAGCTCGCGCGTATCTGCCTCTAGCTCAGCTAATAATATAGGGCTAATGGTGAGGCGATCACAGCCTGCGAGTGCTTCGATCTGTCCGGTGTTACGAAAGCTCGCGCCCATCACAACCGTCTTAATATTGTGTTGCTTGTAATAGCAATAAATTTCGCTCACCGATACCACGCCAGGGTCTTCGCTTGCGGTGTAGTCTGTTTTACCGGTGCTGGCTTTGTACCAATCTAAAATACGGCCAACAAAAGGCGATATCAAAAATGCATTGGCATCGCCACAGGCAGCGGCTTGGGCAAAACTAAAGAGCAGTGTTAGGTTGCAATTTATGCTTTCTTTCTCTAATACTTCCGCCGCTTTAATACCTTCCCATGTGGAGGCGATTTTAATTAATACGCGATCTTTACTGATCCCAGCATCGTTATAAAGTGCAATCAGTTGTTTGGCTTTCTTAATCGTCGCATCGGTGTCGAAAGACAAGCGCGCGTCTACCTCGGTAGAAATACGTCCTGGAATAATAGATAAAATTTCGCAGCCAATGAGCACCGCTAATTTATCTGCGGCGAAAGCAATAGCGGTATGTTGATCATTGCTTTGCTGTTTTCCCCATGATGACGCCTGATCAATTAAATGCGCATACTGTGGCATTTGTGCCGCTTTCAATAATAGAGAGGGGTTTGTCGTCGCATCAAGCGGTTGGTACTGACGAATGGCTTCTATGTCGCCCGTGTCTGCGACCACATCGGTCATGGTTTTTAATTGCGCTAGTTTACTGCTCGTCATATTATTAACCTTCGTCTGAACCTAATTAATTAGATTATTGTTGTTTTTCGAAACGCTACATGACTAATCTTTACGTTAATGATGTGTATTCATATGAATCAACATTAAGCAATATAACGAAGTGCGTCAACCAATACATCGCCATTGGCATTTTCTTTATGGGCGTTTTCACTAATGTGCCGCCTAAAAGAACGCCCCCCCGGTTCACCATGAAATAAGCCTAATATATGGCGGCTTAAATGGTTAAGGCGAGAGCCTTTCTCTATTTGGCGAATACAATAGTCTGTATATTGCTCAGCAATAGCGATACGGCTTGGAACAGGGTGGTTGTCACCAAACAATTGTTGATCAGCTTTAGCGAGTAAGTAAGGGTTGCTATAGGCTTCTCGGCCAATCATCACGCCATCGACTTGTTCCAAGTGGGCTAGTGTATCGTTTAAGGTTTTAATACCGCCGTTAATCACAATGGTTAACTCGGGGAATTCTTGCTTTAGACGATAAACAAAAGGGTATTCTAGCGGTGGAACTTCGCGGTTTTCTTTAGGGCTTAATCCTTGCAGCCATGCTTTACGTGCATGCACAATAAAAGTCTTACAGCCTCTTGCGGCAATAGGGCGAATAAAATTTACCATGCCGTCGTAGTTGTCCATATCGTCGATACCAATGCGGTGCTTAATAGTCACCTCAATATTGACTTTATTCTGCATGGCTTGATACGCATCGGCAACCGTCTCTGGATGTTCCATTAAACATGCGCCAATCATCCTGTTTTGCACGCGATCACTAGGGCAACCACAATTCAAATTAACCTCATCGTAACCCCATTGCTCGGCCAAAATCGCGCACCGCGCTAACTCATCAGCATCACTCCCCCCCAGTTGTAATGCCAGCGGATGCTCTTCGGGGTTGTAGTCTAAAAAACGCGCAGGCTCACGATGCAGTAAAGCACCGGTTGTTATCATCTCGGTATAGAGGCGTGAGTGCTGAGACATTAAACGCCATAAATAACGGCAATGGCGGTCACTCCAGTCCATCATTGGGGCGACTGAAAAACGGTGAGGGGAATAAGTCATAGTGTTAGTTCATGAAATACGAGGTGCTTTTTTGGACGGCGTTAGGTGGTTATCTTCGCGTAATATTTTACATGAATCGAGTTTGTGTTGGTCGTTTTGTAATGGGAAATACAGATTAACTATTAATAAACCATATGAAACGGGCATATTTGGGCTATTTTTGTGGTTTTTTGCTACACTTAATCGTAGATGTTGGTTTAGTATAGAGTAATAAGTATTTTATGAAACAGTATATATGAAGCGTAGGCAAGTAATAACGGGTTTATTGGCGATGGGCGCGGGGGTATTATTACCTCATGTGGCGAATCGTATGTTCAGTGCTCAGCAATCGTTTGCAGACAACGATAGCCCTTCTAGCAATACCCCAATAGATTTAACAGATTTCGAGCCACCGTTATTTGATCCTGTCAGTGATCATGAAAACAGAGCTGTTTTAATAAACCCCTCTTTAGTCTTGACTGGCCAGTTACCCATTTCCCCGATATCTATAAGTGATCTAATGGGAGAGCCTAAAAACTCTCAGTCTATAGATGCGCTCGCGCATGGGCCTAAGATACAATCGGTATCAGTGCCAACACCATCACCACTGATACCCACAACAAATACAGTTAACAAAGCGATTTATTTCGAGCAAGATTACAATGATGACCTTTTCGTTAGCGCGGAAGATAAGCCGCTGTTGCATTCTATTCATTTACGTTTGAAAAAATTACAAAGCCAAATAGGCTATGGCCACTTTAACGTCCTTAACTTTGACGATGCCTTGCTATTTGCCAAGCGTTTTCAAGTGATTGGGGAATTTACTAAAGCAGAGTTAGACTTTATAGAAAAGGTATTTACGACTAAGGCAGCAGATTATGGTTTTTATGGTGATAAAGTTATCGCCTCACTGACCGATAAAGTTAAGAAACAGCACACGTTTAAAGTGCCACACACAGGGCATTATTTATTTAAAGAGCAATCTTTTCAGTATTATAAAAAATTACGCGACAATGTAGGCGAAGGTATTATTTTAACCTCGGGTATTCGTTCTAACGTTAAACAGCTTCATCTTTTCCTAGCGAAAGTGGTGCGGGTGAATGGCAACTTGTCTCGGGCCTCCCGCTCATTAGCGCCACCGGGCTATTCTTATCACGGTATTGGTGATTTTGATGTGGGCCGTAAAGGTTGGGGGGGCAAAAATTTCACTAACGCTTTTTCTCAAACCGATGAGTTTAAACGGATGCAAGATTTAGGTTATGTCACCATTCGTTATGACGAGGGGAATAACTTGGGGGTACGATTTGAACCTTGGCATATTAAAGTCGTATAATGTGGCTTGGTGCTAAATCTAGTTCAGGTATCTATTATTCTGGTATGCTCCGAGTATATCTTTGTAAACTCTATGCCAGCGTGTATCTTGTCAAAGGCTGTGCCAATCAATACCGAACCTACAACCATTAAATCAACGGCGCCATCAACGTTTAGCTCAATAAGCTCACTATATATGAACCCTTAGTGAGCTCCCTTCTTTTTATTAATGAAATCAGTGTTATATCTCTTTTCCTTCAGTTAGTATTCTTTTTTACGCGTATTCTATGAACCCTATTATAAAAAATAAGTATTATGACTCAAGTTACCGATATTGTCCTTAAGCTCAGTTGTAAAGATCAACCAGGTATTGTTGCCGCTGTAGCCAATTTATTCGCTCTTCAGGGGTTTAATATTCGCGAATCATCACAGTTTGAAGATGTGTCGGCATCAAGATTTTTTATGCGCACGGTATTTGAATCATGTGAGGGTGAGAAGCGCCTAGATGATGTGAAAGTCTGTTTCCTGACTCTAGCCGAGCGCTATGGTATGACGTGGGAGTTAGTGGATACCCAGTATAAGCCAAAGGTGTTGATTGCGGTATCTCAATGGGGGCATTGTTTAAGTTATTTGCTCAATGCATGGAAGCGTGGTTCCTTACCTATCGATATTGTCGGTGTGGTTTCTAATCATCAGGCTATGCGTTCTTTGTGTGACTGGTACGAAGTGCCGTTTTATTTTTTCCCCGTCACATCGGAAACCAAGCCGCAACAAGAAGCGCAATTACTAGCATTGATGGATAGTGAGCTGCAAGCTGATTTTTTAGTGTTGGCGCGCTACATGCAAATTCTATCGAGTGATCTGTGTGAACGATTAGCGGGCCGCGCGATTAATATCCATCATTCGTTCTTACCTGGCTTTAAGGGCGCAAAACCTTATCATCAAGCCTACGACCGCGGCGTAAAATTGATTGGCGCAACAGCACATTACGTCACGACGGATTTAGATGAAGGCCCTATTATTGAACAAGCGGTAGAGCGCGTTAATCATGCGAATAGCCCAGAAGAGTTGGTGGAAATAGGCCAAGACAGTGAAGCGATTGTACTTAACCGAGCGGTTCGTTGGCATGCACAACACCGAGTGTTGATTAATGGTGAAAAAACCGTTGTGTTTGATCGTTGATATATGTCGTTAAGTATCAAGAGATATGGATGTAAATGATAAAAGGTAGCTGTCTTTGCGGTCAGGTGACATATGAAATAATCGGGAAAGTGGGTGAGGTAGTTCACTGCCATTGCCACACTTGCCGTAAAGCGCATGGTGCCGCTTTTTCAAGTGTGGCTCCTGTAGATGACGACGATATTACAATACAAGGCGAAGAGTCACTTCGCTTTTATGAGTCATCAAAAGGTAAGAAGCGATATTTTTGCTCGAACTGTGGAGCGCAAGTCTATGCTAAGAGGGATGGGGCAAAGCATATTATTTTACGCTTAGGGTCTTTAAATGACGATCCCAGTACTATAGAAAAAAGCCATATATGGCTTTCTCAAAAAGCACCTTGGTATTCTATTAATAGCTGTTTACTCGAATACCAAGAGTATGAATAAGGTTTGTAAGTTAAGAATCAAGTGCGCATGCTCTTTAGCTAGAGGTTTTTTGGTAGGTTATGCTTCGCCGGTGACTTCTTTTTGAGCCACCTTTACCTCAGTTGTATTTTTCGGTCACTCCTTCACCAGTCACTATTTCTTCGCTTACTAGTTCACTAAAACCAAATTCCAATTTATTCTTATCATGATCGCAGCGTAACAGTGTGACGTTAATGCTTTGATCTAACGCGATAGGTTGATCATTCCAGGTTAATTCCATTCGTTGGTTGTTAAACGAAATCTTATCGAAGAGTGCTTTTGGCTTGCGTTTGTCGGCTTTTTTAGCAGCGATAAACCCTTCAACACCGCTATCGTCTAGGCGCACACCAATGCCTTGGTTGGTTAATAAGCTAACGGTACCGGTAAATTTCTCACCTACTTTGCTGGTCATATAATCACAAATCAACCATTTCTCCATAAACATGGAGGCTTGACGGCTTTCTTTTACATTGACTTGCAATTGCTCTAATTGCTGAGTGTTTAGTGTGTCTAAGGCTTGATTAGCGAGTATGTTATAAATCGCACGTTGGTTATATAAATCTTGGTAACGTCTAATGGGCGAAGTGATCGTCGCATAATGATCAAAACCTAAACCGAAGTGTGGTTTGGGCTCCGGGCTTAGTTGACTGGCTTCTAAAAAGCGCTGCTGTATTGAAAGCAACAGGCCTGCATCATCACTTTGCTGTAGAGCTCGAATTGTGCGAACGTAGCTTGCTAACTCTTGAGTATCACTAATGGTCGTGTGCATTTTCTCTGTTAATAGCGCTTCGATATCTTTTCTACGCTCTTCACGGTAGCCACGATGGTGGACAAATAAGCCTGTCTTATGTTGCGCTAAAAAGTCGCCCGCACAGCGGTTGGTTAATAGCATGGCTTCTTCAACGATGCTATGTGCGCAGTTACGTTCGATTTTTTCGATATTCTCTAGCTTGCCTTGCTTGTTAAGATACAAAGCAAAATCAGCTCGGTTATCTAACACAATATGGTGTGCTTGACGGTAACTGTGCAATGCCTGCGTACATTGCTGTAATTGCTCTAAAGGCGTTTTAAAACCGACAGGATCAGATAAGCTAGGATTGCTGTTGTATTCTTGACCGTTCAGTAAGGCGGCGACTTGCATATAGCTGAGCTTTGCATGTGATTTGATGATTGCGGGAATAAACACGCAATTGCTGATGGCACCATTATTATCAATCAGGCACTGAAACACTAAACTTTGTCGTTCTTCACCGGCTTTTAATGAGTAACGCTCAATCGACAATCTCTCCGGTAGCATAGTGAGTGGCTTATCAGCAAAGTAGGTGGTTTGTGCGCGTTTTCTAGCGGTTTTATCAAGACTACTATTAAAAGGAATATCGGTACTAGGGGCGGCAATAGCCACCGATAACATCCAGCCATTGTCAGTTTGGCTAATCGCTAGAGCGTCGTCCATATCCTGTGTTGATGCAGAATCAATGGTGACAAAATCGATATGACGTAAATCTTGGATAGTTAGCGTGCCTTGGGAATCGTCAGCAAGGTCAGCTTTTGGTGCTTGTTCAATGAGCTGTTGCGCGGTGTTTTCAATTTCCGCACTAAAATTACTTTCTATGCGATGCTTGCAAACCGAGTAGAGCTTTTCAATAAACGGGGTGTTTTCATTCCCGACATTTTGCGTAACTTTGGCTTGTGCGCGTCCGTCTTTAAATGGGTGTTGGGTTACTTTAGCGGTGATATAACATCCTTCGGTACATTTCATTCGCAGTTTAGGCGGAATAAAAATCCAACGGTCAAAGTTATGTAAATCGGTGGCAATAAAATGGCCTTTGCCTCGAATGCGGTAACGACCCGATAGAAAGTTAACGGGTGAATCGATTAGTTTTTCTAATTTTGCTTCGAACTGTTCTTTGTCGTTTTTGGTGATTTCTACTTCGACTCGATCACCGGGGAAGACTCGTTCCATTTGATCGGGGTTAAGGTAGGCATCTCTTCCGTCGTCTAATCCAACAAACCCGAAGCGTCCGGATGTCGCGCGCACGACTCCGTGAGCGATATCTCGGCTGGAGCGAATATTTTGTTTTAAGTCGGTAAGTGCTGAAAGCTGATCGTTAGAAAACATAGGAAGTATAAATTCTGTAGGGTAAAAAGAGGGCAACAGTTTACAATGAAACGCCTTACATAAAAACCGCTATCTACATGCCTGCAGCAATGAAATAATCTGTTTTTCTTTGATTTAGAGATGGTTTATGGAGGGTACAACCATAGTACAACCATAGTACAACCATAGTACAACCATAGTTCAACCATAGTTCAACCATAGCTCAACGATGTTGTAGTGGTGAGTTAGCGATAAGTTGAACTCTGGATTCACTCGACGTTAGTCATGCTGTATATATAGTATTTAACATAGGCATCCGGTATAGAATTCAGCTATCAAAGCGAGTTATATAACACGGATGTTGAGTATTTAACTGAATTAATAGTGCTAATACGCAGCCTAAGTGATTAAATTTTAGCAGCTGGAATGATTTAAAATTTCCAAGTTAATACTGGGGTAGTCGATAAGGTAGCGGGCAGGCCAGTATTTCCCCGTAATCCATAGACCATGTGCCTGCCTATCATAAGCGATACCGTTAAGTATATTGTTACGGTTAGGTGTGACGGCCTGTCGGCGGATGGCAGACAGATCTATGGTGACTATTATGCAGCCGTTTTTGCTGTTGATGCCATAAATACTATCTTTATTCCAATCGTTGGCCCAAATAATACCGTCGACATACTCTAGTTCGTTCAGCTGCAAAGGTTGTTTGATGGTAATGCGTCTTTTAATTGAAAAGTCGTTAGGGTCACGAAATAACAACTGTGAACTACCGTTACTCATAATTAATTGTGAGCCATTATGAGTGAGTCCCCAGCCTTCACCTTTATACGGCAAGCTATTTTCTATCGCTAGAGTCTCTTTGTTGAGTATGAGCATGACTTCTGACTTCCAAGTCAGAAGGTAAATTTGGTGATTAAGCAATGTTAGCCCTTCAGCAAAATAGTGGGCTGGAAGCTTGGCGGTAGACATAATAGTAAAGGGGTCGCTTGCTCGGTGGTACTGGATAAATGAGTGTCCATATAAACCGCTACTTTCGTAAAAAAAATCTCCTTCTTTAACCCAGCCTTGAGTAAAACTAGTAGAGTTATGAGGCTTTATTTGTATAACGACTGCCGAGACAGCTAAGGGGAGGTCGTAGGTGTTAGCCGCATCGCTATTCATTGAATAGGTATTCATCATCAATAAAGTAAGGACTCGCGTTAACCAATATAGGGTTTGCGTGTGTGTCTTATTGACAAAACGATTCACAGTCTTAAGCCCATAGAAATAACCAAGGTGAAAAGAGGGTGGTCAAGCTTAGCTAAATAATGCGTATTGTAGATGAGCCGGTAGCAACCCGCTATTCTGAGGAATAATTTAACTTGCGATACTGTTTTTTTTGAGTTTTTTTGAGTTTTTTGATGTAACTAACCGTCATTGAAATAACCACAGTGATATATATTCTACATATTTAGAAATAAAGTCATAGACTAGCGCGTATATTAGTAGGGTAATAGTGATGAGTAAGGGATGAGCTACCGTAAATACCCCATTTTTTTTAGAATCAAAAATTTTTCTGCGGCTCCGCGGTAGTCGGCATATAAAACCTAATCTGTTATGTCGGGTGATGTTTGAGATGACGGTGCAGTGGCTTCTGTAGATTCAATAGTGGCGTCGTTTACAGAATCATTATTTACGTATTGAACATCTTTTTTTGGTACATCACTTACAGTGTCGGCTGTTATCTGTGATGCCTTATCAATTTTTTGGCCATCCGTCGGCTGATGGGTTGCTGGGACGTTCTGAGCATCATCAACAATAGGCTGTTTAATTTCCTCCTCGCTTTTGAACGCGTCACCAATAATGTCATCAGGGATCACTTCCTGTTGCTCTTCTTCATGTTGTTTTACGAGCACTAGTGCGTAATCTACTGCTTTTTGTACTTTATTTTCTGTTTCTTCACGCTCTACTGGAGACATAAAAAAACTCATGTCCACGTCGTGGCGAATATACCGAGGTGGTAAATGATTGAGTGAAACACAAGATACATCTGCTAAGAAATTCGGATCTGTTAGTGCTCTAACGTCGGTTTTAATAATCGCTTCTGCGACCAAACGCTCATAATAATTGTGAACATTAGCGACTTCCGCTCGGGTAGAAGTTGTGCGAGGGCGGGATATAAGCATGTCAATAAACCTTCTTTTAAATTAATCAATAAATACACAAGAGACATGATTTACAGAGTACAGTTATTAATATCTCACTGATCTTTATAATCATTAGCGGCGCATGAAACCAATAACCAGTAATAGGTAACGTACATGAGCTGGTTACATCCTTAATAATTACTAAAGTATAGCGCCGATTTTAAAATATGCGAATTTTCCTATGAGTACGCATTTACAAATGGTTGGGTTTATGTTGATAGATACAGGGGTTTACCGGCGGTAAATAACGATATATACAGATGATTAGATAGCTGTTATGACTTTTCCCCAGCAGAGCGTTAATAGCAGGATGGTCACTCTTTATTGTGCAGAACGAATTAATTGCCGAATAGTGAAGCGTGCAGGGTTCATCTTTTGCACAAGGTACTGGGGAATGGGAGGGGGGCTGCCATTTATCAGGTCTGCGATTATTTCACTGCATAAAGGCGCGTAAGCCAAGCCGCGAGAACCGAAGCCGATATTGATATAAAGATCGGGGTAATAATCTCCCGCTTGATTGATGATTTGGCGGCCATTTTTACTAAGAGCAGCGTAACGGCTTTGTATTTTATCGAAAACTGGAACCGCCCCTACGATGGGTAAATAGTCGGGAGTGACGCAGCGAAAGCTCACGCGGCCATCAATGTTGGCGATAATGCCATGTTCGTTAGATAAGCTCTCGGTTTGGATGATATCAGGAACTTGTCGCGCAATATTCGCCATATTGTCTTGATGATCTTCGGTTGTTAGCTCCGTGTTACTTGAATGGAGGTTGAAACTCGCGCCTAAGCAATGGATACGGCCCTGATCACTACTTTCACTACTTTCACTACTTTCACTACTTTCACTAGTACTGCTATTATGGCAATTACTCGGAGATATAGACGGTGCAATATAACCTTTACCGCAAACAACCGATCGTAGTTTTGCTGACTCAGCCGTTGTTGGGTAGTGACTAACTTGCCCGCGAATTCTTTTAATAGGCAGTGGACTAGTCTGTATAAATTGAGATGCATCGTATGCGTTAGTAATCACGACTGAATCAAAATCATCAGAAAAATTTTGCTCCTCTAATTTGTTGTCCCTCGTTACACCATGTAATACCCAGCGATCTTCTTTTTGTAAACTAGCGATACGCGTATTCGAAACAAGGGTGATATGTGGGTCTTTGATCAGCCACTGGCATAGTGTAGGAGGATGAACCCAACCTAGTTTAGGAAAGTAAAGAGCAGATTGGTTAATGCGGGTATTGGCTATATGGCTCGCTTCTGCGGGAGATACATAACGTAACTCATCCGCATTGTTAATAATGTTGCTCGCAATGAGTTGATGTGCATGTACCATTTTTTCAGAGAGGCTCAACTGTAAAACACCACACGCTTCACCGCCCTTTGTACTGTCCTCATGTTGCCAATATGCTTGATAAAACGATTGTGCATATCGCAGACTATATCGGTTTATTTCACCTGAAGGGTCACTGCTGGCAGACAATTTTCCGTACACGATACCTTGCGCATTCCCCGAAGCCCCGGAGGCTAATTGTCCGGCTTGCTCAAACAGTGTGACACAATATCCTTTTTTCGCTAGTGCATGGGCGGTATGGCAACCCGCTAAGCCGCCACCAATCACCGCAATAGTTTGTTGTTTGGGAGTGGGTCGATAGTGATCAATGAGTGCCCATGTAGAAAGTGGATGAATAATCTTGGTTGTATTTTTTCTATGGGAGGTAGTGTCGTTAGCAACAAAATGTGGAAGAGGTGTAGCGCGAGAATTTTCCGTATTGGTTAATGCTCCACCCATGAATCGTCCAATCAGCATTTCTCTTTTTTTACCAAAACCTTTCACTTTTTCGATAGAAAACCCAGCAGAAGATAGCCCACGCTTAACGATGCCTGCAGCGGTAAATGTTGAGAAACGAGTATGTTTATGACTTAGCTTAGCTATGGTGGAAAATAATTTTTCCGTCCACATCTCTGGATTTTTTGCTGGCGAAAAGCCATCTAGAAACCAAGTGTCGACGCCTCGCCATTGTCGTGATGCTAGCCAATAGCTCTCGTTTTGTGCATGTGTAGCCAAATCTAGTGTTGTGCGTGCGAGCAGTTGTTCAAGTCCTATAGCAGCATCACCAATAAGCAATGTGAGACTAATAGAGCCGTTAATGTATAACCGATAAAAGTCGGCAGTTTCATCTGACGAGGTAATGGTGTTTTGAGCGATGTGATTTGGATAAACATCGACTAACTGTTTAGTGAATGATTCAAGGCTTGGCCAGAGTTTAGCAGCTTGAGTCAGCGCTTGTTGGCTTAATGGATATTTCTCGGTACTAATAAAATGCAGTTGAGTATCTGCAGGCGCAGTTTTTGCCCAGAGTTCACAGCACGCAAGAAAGTTAAGGCCCGTGCCAAAACCAGTTTCCGCAACGGTATAGGTATCCCCAGAATGAAGCGCGGCGAACCGCTCTGAAAGGTCGTTCTGTTGTAAAAAAACGTAATCAGTTTCGGCCAAGCCATTTTCAGTAGAAAAATAAATGTCATCAAAATGATGCGATATAGGTTGGCCTTGCTCATTCCAATAAATATTATCGGTCATTACTGATCGCCTAAGATATATTTCATTATGATGGCAAAATAAAGTGTGTTTTTAACTCATTACACCATAAAGAAATACGTTCATCGGTTTTATCAAAATCATTCTCATCATCTAAGGCCAAACCATAAAACCATTGTCTATCTTCAGTCAATGCTTGTGATTCAGTAAACTCGTATCCTTCGTTGGGCCAATAACCAATCACGTTAGCACCTTGCACCAATACTTTGTTGTGCAAGTAACCCATGGCATCTAAAAACCACTCAGGGTACCCCACTTGATCGCCTAGACCATACAAAGCAACAGTTTTTTTGGAGAAATCAATCGCGTCGATGTCATTCCAGTTATCTTCCCAATCTTCTTGTAACTCTCCAAAATCCCAAGTAGGCATGCCTAAAATAAGTTGTCGGTAGTGTTGCATTTCTGCGATAGGTGAATCGGCAATATTAACGATATCGACACTACCGGTAGGGAATTGTCTCTGAATTTTTTCAGCCGCCATTTCGGTGTAGCAGGTTGAGCTACCGTAAAATAAGCCAATAGGTGCTTTGTTCATACAAAATAATGCTCTTAACGGAAAATATTAAATCATTATACGTGATATTAAATAGAGTGGATAAAACCTTGCTGTCGCCATGATTCAAAGACAATAACCGCCACCGAATTAGATAAGTTCATACTGCGGCTATTCTCGCTCATTGGAATGCGCACTTGTTCAGTCATTCGACTATCGAACAACACCCGATCGGGGAGACCCCGGGTCTCTGGCCCAAATACTACATAATCGTTCTCGGTAAACTCAATGTTATGATAGTAACGTTTGCCCTTTGTACTTATCGCAAAAAGCCGTTGAGGGGTTGTTTTTGCAAGAAAAGCATCCCAGCTTTTATGAACTTGCATATCTTGCCACTCACCGTAGTCCAGTCCAGCACGGCGAAGCTTTTTATCATCAAGCTCAAAACCAGTTGGCTCAATAATGTGTAGTTGGCAGCCAGTATTAGCGGCGAGTCGAATTACGTTTCCCGTGTTGGGCGGGATTTCTGGTTCAAATAATACGATATGACATAACGGCATGGGTGGTATCTCTGGAAATAGGAAGTAAATTAACTATACTCGACAAGATAGGGAGTATAGACAATTTCGACTCATCATAGAACATCTCGGTTGTGTGCTAAGTATCGTTTTATGTGGGTTTACAGAGCTTGTTAGGTCGTATTTGTGAGTATTCCTAGAGAATTCTTATTTCTTTACTACACTTTCAGTATAAGGGCCATCAAACAGTATAAGGGCCATCAAACGGTGGTTAGTTAAGTGTTGTGATAAAGGGCTGTCAATGAATATATCGCCTTAAGGAATAACCCTAGGAGTTAAATAATGAACATGATACGATCTGATTTTGGAGGGTTGCAATTAGATGCTAAATTGATAGATTCTGCCAAAGTCATTGAAGGGTATATCTATTTATCCGAAGAATTAGTCGATCAAAAGTTACTCGAAAATAGACGGCAGAGAAGGCTAAATTATCTCTTTATTTTGCTAGTCGTCTCTTCTTCTTTTTTTGTTTGGCATTCTCAGTTATTACATCCCCTGCTTCCCGTTAAGTACCAACATCTAGAGCAATATCACACTGCTCCTGCACTGGGAGAGATGTTGTCTGACACGTTGATTGAAGAAACTAATATCGATCACGGAATTCAACCTTATGCGGCTTCGTTAGAATTTTCGCAGATTATACCGGAAGAGGTCGCGCAGTTTATAGGCGCCGACTTATCAGTAACCGAGGGTGTCAGACCAACTTCCAAAATTCGTCTCGAAGAAGTAAAACCTGACGTTAGTGGTGTGATTAACATCAATAAAATATTATTATCGGGTCACCAGCTATTCAAGCGTGATAGATTAATGTCGCCACCTCGACACAATGCATTTGTGCGTTATGAAACAGTGTTGTCGATTGACCCTAGCAATACTGAAGCATTACAGGGTATTCAAAACATTGTCGACCGTTATATTTATTTTGCAGAAGCGGTCATCGCTAAAAACGAAAGTTATAAAGTGCCTAGCTTGATTAAAAGTGCCTATCAAGCAGGTGAAAAATATACCGATGTATCAGCAATTATACAGCGATTCTCAACGTATTTAACCGATGACTCGCTTTTCGTGGCAACAGATGATGACGCAGTTGAGGACCAACAGGTAGGCGAAAAAGCAACAGAAAACCAGATTAATATTGACCAACGTAAACAACAAGATACAATATTTGTGGCAGACCAGCGGGTCGCTCAAGCTGCACTTGAATTGTATAAAGGTAACCAATTACCAGCAGCAAAAAAAGTATTACAAAACTTTACTCGTCTTTCTGGTTTTTGGGGTGAATCGAATACTTTATTATTAAAAATGTACTTGGCTGATGGTGATTATGCAAAAGCAGAAAACTTCATTTATGAAAGTAAGGCATTGGATACGCATCAATTCACTGAAAAAGCAGCGCGTATTATTATGTCTAGAGGTGATGATCAGGGTGCTCTGAATATGTTGGCTGCACATCGTCCAGAGTTTCTAGAGAATAAAAGTTATTATACATTGTTGGCGAGCTTGAATTACAAAGCAGGGCGTTTCAAACGCTCAGCCTATTGGTACCGACAGTTGCTGAGTATTGACCACCAGAATCCACGTCTGTGGCTAGGACTTGCTGTGTCACTCGATTCATTGAACCAAAATGATAATGCACTACAGGCTTTTAAATATGTAAGATTGTATGCTGAGAATCAATCGTCTATCAAATACTACATAAACGACCGCCAATTAGCGCTAGCAAATTATTAGTCTGTAATCAATCAAGTATAAAGCAGGGACTAATCAAGCTAGCTTTTGGTTCTGTATCTTAGGTATCATGCCCTTCAATTTAGTTGAGGGCTTGTGGTAATGATTATTCCAATAGAACACATTAATAACGATACGCTAGAGAGTCTAATTGAATCGTTTATTACTCGAGAAGGCACGGATTATGGAGTCAATGAAATATCACTAGGTGAGAAAGTTTATCAGGTCAAAAAACAGCTCAGTTCGAGGGATATCGTGATTGTTTTTGATGCTGCCAGCGAGTCGGTTAATATTATGACGAAGGCACAGTACGAGCAATGGTGTATATCTAGCTAGTGAAGTTAATTATGTGGTCAATATTTCAGACGTTTACTCTTGTGACTTTTATGTGGTTTTGAGTCTCTTCCCCAACATGAATCCATTGGATCAATAGATAAGACATAATTTGCTTCCGTTCCTCGAAGCATTCATTCTTATTGTCATCCAACCATTCTTGTCCAATTGCTGTTAATTCCTCAATGACTTTATTAATGGTGGGTACATCTAATTCAATGGTGACTTCGCCTATAGAATAGCGGGATTGAGATTGCTCCGGTAAAGCGTCACTTAATTTGGGTGATCTAATTTTCAATAGTTTTTGTGTCAAATAAAGCGACTGAGAATCGATACGGCTAAAAATACTCACGGGGTTTTGTCACTACCTACATTGATTAGGGTTTAAAAACTGAAAAAATGTGGAGGGTTTCTTTATGCGATTGATAATTATCCACACCATCTAATATAAGTTTAGCCAATAATGGTAAAATAACGAATAAATAGATGAAAAAAGTAACCGACGACTATTGCGGTTAAGCAGGTAAACAAGCGGGTATATACATTGGCAAATAAATTACAGTTAGACACTACCGGGTTATTGTGCCCGGAGCCGGTGATGCTGCTGCATAAAAAGATTCGAGAGATGATGGTGGGTGACATGGTGGAAGTCATTGCTACTGATCCGTCTACACAGCGTGATATCCCTAAGTTTTGTCAGTTCTTAGGGCATGCACTGCAGGAACAACTGGAAAACGATAAAAACTACTACTACTTAATCGAAAAGAAATAGGTCAACATAGCCCCCGTAGGAAGGTGTTACGCTACTTTCTTCGATAATAGTCTGTTCGCTCTTCATATTATTCAGTGGGCTCATCGTTGGCGAGTAAATAAATAGCCGCAATCGCTTCAGGATCTTTAGACTTGATCTTGTTCGCTATATGGTGCTGGAAAAAATATTTGAATTTAGGGTGTTCGTTGGCGGAGTATAAACAATCATCCCCTGGCAATACTGGGGTCGAAACCACTTTTTCATGATCCGCTAACATTCCCTCCATACGACCATCGTTGAACAGCCTCCAGCTAATAATCTCTACCAGTGTCACGCTCTTAAATCCATCATCTGATAGTATCGCATGTGTTCCAATAGTATCTGGGATTTCTTGAATGATGTCTTCAGGGGTATCCGAATGGTATTCGTAATATTCTGCAGCCGTTTCTAACTCGACAATTTTATGAATAGGCGGCTCTTCAAAGATGTCATCAATCCCCGGGTCATAGTATCCCTCCCACTGCCCGTTGAGTGGATCGCAGATGTAAGTACATGCTATCAACTGATTAAGCCAAGGCACCATGCCTACCACCTCACCATTGCCCCTTAAGCCCCAGCAAAGTACCTGTAAACTAAATAGCCGTCCGTCAGAAATGTCGTTTGAATAAAGCATTTCTAAGCCATCAAGTTCTGGTGCTAATCGAACAAAACGCTGATCTTTTAAATCGGAGATTGATTTGCCGCTGAATAAATCGACAACATTATCACCTTGAGTCGAGCTGTCAGAAGTTTTCATAAGGACACCTATAAAAACGAAAAAGGTAAGTGAATTGCTTCACTTACCTTTAAAGGTATATCTTGATACTGTTAATTACAACCTAAAACTACTAAAAAGCACTCAAATAGACGTCAATGTAGGTGCACATTAAAAGCACTTTATATAATTTGACTTAAGAACAGTTGTAAACGATCTGTTTCTGGGTGATCAAAGAACTCATTAGGGGTGTTTTCTTCAACAATTTCGCCACCATCCATAAAGATAACACGGTCAGCAACCGTTTTAGCGAAGCCCATTTCATGGGTTACACAGATCATAGTCATACCCTCTTCATCGGCCAACTCTATCATTACATCAAGTACTTCCTTAATCATTTCTGGGTCAAGAGCAGATGTAGGTTCATCAAATAGCATTATTTCAGGCGCCATACACAAAGAACGAGCAATCGCTACACGCTGTTGTTGACCGCCGGATAGCTGACCAGGGAATTTTAAAGCTTGGTCAGGAATCTTAACGCGTTCTAAGTACTTCATTGCGGTTGCTTCAGCCTCTTCTTTCGGCTTTTTCTGCACCCAGATAGGACCTAGTGTTAAGTTTTCCAAAATGGTTAAATGCGGGAATAGGTTGAAGTGTTGAAATACCATGCCAACTTCACGACGAATGGTTTCAATGTTTTTAACATCTTCGATCATCTCGACGCCGTTAACGACTAATGTCCCTTGCTGAAATACTTCTAGTCGGTTAATACAACGAATCATCGTTGATTTACCTGAGCCAGATGGGCCACATACCACGATTCGCTCGCCTTTTTTAACATTTAAGTTAATATCTTTTAGAACGTGGAAATTGCCATACCATTTGTTCAAGTTTTCCATAACAATAATGGAATCGCCTTTGTCTTTTTTCGGTGCTATTGCTTGATTATTTGTAGTCACAAATACGTCCTCTCATTAAATATTAATTTCTATGGCTAGTTTCTAATTTTCTTTCGATCGAATTACTTATCATCGACATGCTGAAACAGCAGATCCAGAAAACAAGCGCCACAAAAACATAACCTTCGGTGGAATGACCGCCTAACCAGTCAGAGTTGGTTAAAGCTGTTTGCGTTGTACTCAAAATTTCAAATATACCAATGATTAATAAGAACGTGGTGTTTTTGAATAACATAATGAATGTCGCTAAAATATTCGGCATCGACACTTTAATGTTTTGAGGTAGGATAATAAGTAAATTCTTCTGCCAGTAGCTTAAGCCAATAGAGTCAGCAGCTTCATATTGACCTTGAGGAATAGCTTGGAACCCCCCCCTAAATACTTCAGCCATATAACCTGACATAAATAAAATCAATACGATCCAAACACGCACTAATTTATCTATATTTGAGCCTTCTGGAAAAAATAGTGGCAGCATCACCGATCCCATAAAAAACAATGCCAATACAGGCACACCACGGAAAAACTCAATCAACACAACGCAAACCGTTCGCGCAAATGGCATTTCCGAACGTCGGCCTAGCGCCCATAAAAAACTTAACGGGAATGCAACAATAATACTGGCCGCAGACATGAGTATATTGAGCGCGAAACCGCCCCAATGATTAGTGCTGACATACTCTAAACCAATTAATTTACCATTCAAAATAATAATCCAAATAACCGGCAGCACTAAAAATATAGGAATAATAACTTTATTCCGAGTTTGCGCTGGTACGATTGTCGCAGCATAAATAACGGCAAAAAGAGAAATTATACAAAGGTTAACTCTCCATAGCTGACCATCGGTATAGCTACCATAGAATAACTGTTGTGCCCAAACTTTGGTAAATACCCAGCATGCCCCGTTACTTGTACAAGCCTCTTGTGTTGTTCCTACAAAGTCGGCGGACCAAAAGAACCAGTCAAATAGACCTGGAATGATGGATAACAATAAAGCTATAACAATGATCGTAGTAATAGCATTAAATGCAGACGATAATAGGTTGTTTTTTATCCATGCTATAGGCCCAGCAGTCGATACAGGTGCGGGTCTTGCAGGTTTTGCGATAAACTCTTTCATAATTCGTTCAATACCTTAATAACTATTTTCTTTCAGTTAACGCAGAATCGCCATTCACAAAATTCATGATGACAGAAACCAGCATATTGATGGCAAAGTAAGCGGCCATGGTCATAAACACAATTTCAATGGCTTGACCCGTCTGATTGAGCGTGGTTCCAACAAAAACAGTAAATAAGTCAGGGTAACCAATCGCTGTCGCTAGCGTAGAGTTCTTTATTAAGCTCTGATACTCACTGTTAAGTAGCGGGATAATGACTCGCATCGCCTGCGGAACAATGATGAGAGACATAATGCGTTTTTCAGGAAGAGCAATACTTCGGGCCGCTTCTGTTTGGCCATGAGGTACAGATTGAATGCCCGCTCTTACTGCTTCAGCAATAAATGCGGCACCGTAAACGGTAAGGGCTAGCGCCAGCGCCATTAATTCTGGTATCACAGTAACTCCGCCGGCAAAATTAAAGCCTTGCAGAGAAGGATAGTCAAGTATAAAAGGTGAACCCATGATCAACGAAGTCATTAACGGCAGACCAATAACTAGTCCAATAGCGGTTATAAATACAGGAAACTGCTCGCCGGTATCATCTTGGCGTTTTTTAGCCCAGCGCTTAATCACGATCACTGCCACTACTGCAAGAGCCAATACCCCATAAACAATCCCTGAGCCTGCCTCGCCAACTAATGCTGGGAAGTAAAGACCGCGAACGTTTAAAAATACTGAGTCAGCTATGTTCATACTCTCTGTTGCAAAGGGAAGTGCTGATAATACGGCGAAGTACCAAAAAAATACCTGCAGTAGTAGAGGGATGTTACGGAATAGTTGTACGTAAACAATTGACACTTTATGTATCAACCAGTTTTTAGAAAAGTAGGATATACCGACTATAAAACCTAAAATAGTGGATAAAAATATACCAATAACACTCACGAGAAGGGTATTTAACAAACCTACAACAAAGGTTTTCCCGTAGGTGTATGTTGCATCGTAAGGGACTAATGACATTAAAATATCAAAACCGGCGGTTTCGTCTAAAAAGCTATAACCACTTTTAATCCCTAAAGCTTCCATATTTGCTATGGTATTGGAGACAATACCGTAGAAAAAATAGCTAAGCCCGGCGAGTAGTAAAAATTGATAAATATAAGAGCGGTTTTTGGGGTTGTTAAAAAAGGAGGGGGATTTCTTTACAAGTAATTGATTCGACATAATTTAGTATTTCACAGGATAATAATAATAAATAATATAAAGGGGCCATTAGCCCCTTTATATTTACCCATTCACGAGAAATTAACGAACTGGTGAAGAATAAAGAATGCCGCCTTTATTCCACTGTGCGTTTAATCCGCGTGCAATTTTAAGTGCTGAACCCGAACCAATATTACGCTCGAAGCTTTCAGAGTAGTTACCTACCTGCTTAACGATATTGTAAGCCCACTCTTCAGAAATACCTAGTTTCTCACCAGAACTACCTTCTGTGCCCATTAAACGTTTTTGCGATGGTGAACCGCTTGCTTTAGCGGTATCAGCGGTTGCAGAAGTAATGTTTAAGAACTCAGCTTCTATCATTGCAATTAATGACCAACGAACAACGTTAAACCAAGCATCGTCACCTTGACGAACTACTGGGCCTAGTGGTTCTTTAGAAATTACTTCTGGTAATACGATTGCTGCTTCTGGGTCACTAAGACCGATACGTAGTGCATACAATTGTGATTGGTCAGAGGTTAGTACATCACAACGGCCGCTTTCGAAACCAGCACGAGTTTGATCAGAGCTATCAAAAGTAACTGCCTTATAGCTCATATTATTGCTTCGGAAGTAGTCTGCTAAGTTTAGCTCAGTAGTAGTACCTGCTTGAATACATACTGCTGCGCCGTCAAGTTCCAGCGCACTGTTAACGCCCAGCTTCTTAGAGACCATAAAACCTTGACCGTCATAATAGATAACGCCGGCAAAATTTAGACCTAGAGATGTATCCCGAGTAAGAGTCCAAGTAGTGTTACGAGACAAAACATCAATTTCACCAGACTGAAGCGCAGTAAAACGCTCTTTAGCCGTTAATGGCTTGTATTGAACTTTCGAAGCGTCACCAAGAACGGCAGCAGCAACAGCACGACATACATCAACGTCTAAGCCACTCCATACGCCCTTCTCATCTTTCTGTGAAAAGCCAGCAAGACCTGTACTTACACCGCAAGATACCGCGCCACGTGCTTTCACATCATCAAGTGTACCCGCTTGTGCCCCTAGAGCGACAAGAGCTAAACCACCAGCAACGATTGTTGAAAGTTTCTTCATTAGATTTCTCCGAATTATTAAAGTTATTATTAAAGTTATACAAAAATTGTTAAACAAAACACGATGTGCTCATTTATATAATTGTTATCAGACGAATACGTTGTTCGACTGGAAACAGGGATCATAGATATGTTTCAGGTACTTTATCTTCCACCTCTTTCTTAAGCTTACTGACAAACTAATAGTACATAACTACATGCATTTTCATCTTTTATTTATCCAATAAACCCTCGAATGGTGCAGATCATTATATCTATTACGATCAGTTAGTACATCTAAAAATACGGTTTTTTTGCTCTATTCTTTGTTTATTTTGCGTTTTTCTCTGTGTATTACGTATTTATCATTGTTTATTCTGCGTCTTATTCTAATTGTGCGGATGTTGTTTGTTTTTTTCAAAGTATGTAAAAGTGCTTCAAAAGCATTTCTCTTATCTTGGTCTTGTTAGAAGCCTTTCGCATTACAACGTCGCATCGTAAGCCTGTTTATCCATCATGTCTTTTGTCTGCGATAGGTCTCTGATTTCTAGTTTAAATAACCAGCCATCATTTTCTGGATGATGATTTACAATTTCAGTGTCCTTTATTAACGCTTCATTAATGGCTACAATTTTACCGTTGCAAGGGGCAAGTACTTCGCCAGCCGCTTTAACTGATTCGATAACAACAACTTCGTCACCTATAATTACATTAGTATCTACATCGGGTAATTCAACATATACCAAGTCGCCTAATTGGTCTGCAGCATGGGCAGTAATACCTACGGTAGCAATACTTCCGCTTATTTCTAACCATTCATGATTTTCTGTATATTTTCTCATTTTATCCACCTTTTAACGTTAACATTCAACAATATTGACTGGGACTTCTAAAACATTAATTGCTAGTCCCCCCCTAGACGTTTCTTTGTATTTGTCGCGCATATCTCTTCCCGTGTCACGCATGGTTTTGATGACCTTATCGAGAGAGACAAAGTGGGAGCCGTTTCCCAGTAATGCCATCCTGCAAGCGCTAATGGCTTTTATGGCACCCATGGCATTCCGCTCTATACACGGCACTTGAACGAGCCCACCAATAGGGTCGCAGGTTAGACCGAGATTATGTTCCATGCCGATCTCTGCGGCATTCTCGACTTGTTCGGGCGTGCCGCCCATTACTTCACAAAGTGCGCCAGCTGCCATAGAACATGCAGAGCCGACCTCACCCTGACATCCTACTTCTGCACCACTTATAGATGCGTTCTTTTTATATAGCGTACCGATAGCGGCGGCAGTCATTAAGAACCTGATGATTCCATCTTCATTTGCATGAGGAACAAAGTTTTTGTAGTAATGCATAACCGCTGGAATAATTCCTGCCGCACCATTGGTCGGTGCAGTAACGATTCGACCACCAGCGGCATTTTCTTCATTAACGGCTAGTGCGTATAAGGTGACCCAGTCAGTTACGGTTAATGGATCATTTAATCCTTTTTCGGGATTGCTGCTTAATCGTTGATAAAGACTTGGTGCGCGGCGAGGGACTTTTAAACCTCCAGGTAAAATATCAATAGTCGAGTGGCAACCATTTTTTACTGATTCAGCCATGACACGCCATATACTAAGCAGTTGCGTTTTAACATCAGCTTCGCTGGTATTTACACACTCGTTATGTAACATTAGCTCAGAAATCGACATCTGATGTTCTTTGCATAACGCCAGTAATTCTTTGGCGCTGCCGAAATCATGGTAGCCAGAGCTATTATTGGTATCTACCAAGGTTGTTTCCGCTGTAATGGCGTCATCATCGTGAACGAAGCCACCGCCCACCGAGTAGTAAGTTTTCTCTATAAGGATTTCTCCTTGGCTATCGAAGGCACTAAAGCGCATACCGTTAGAATGTAATGGCAGGCTCTGCTTTCTATTAAGAATAAGGTCAGTTTCGTCATCAAAGACAATGTTGTGCTTTTTACCAAGTGATAAGACTTTATTTTCTTTTATGATGGCAACTCGACTGGCAACAGCGCTTGCATCGATGGCTTCCGGCAATTCACCCTCTAAACCCATCAATACTGCTTTAGGTGTGCCATGGCCTTTACCCGTGGCACCTAAAGAGCCAAACATTTCTGCTTTAACGCGGCTGACTTCACTTAGTAAACGATGTTCTTCAAGGGATGTTAAAAATAATGCTGCCGCTCGCATGGGCCCAACGGTATGTGAGCTTGATGGCCCAATACCGATGGAAAATAAATCAAATGTGCTAATAAACATAATAGTACCTTTGGTGTCTTACGCTAGGAGCCTGTCGGACTCAAAGAGTCGTAGCGAGGTGGTGTGAAATCGCTGCCGTAGTAAATTCTTGCTAAATCCGACAGGCTCCTTGATAGACGGGAAATTGTTCGCATAGCTCAACGACTTTTTTCTGCACGTCAATAATAACCTCCGCATCGTTCATGTTGGAGAGTATTTCACACATCCATAATGTGAGTTGTTTGGCTTGTTTTTCTTTCATGCCTCGAGTGGTTATTGCCGCGGTTCCGATGCGAATACCACTAGTGACGAACGGTGATTGTGGGTCGTTAGGAACGGTGTTCATATTGACGGTAATGTTGGCAGATCCAAGAGCAAGATCAGCCTCTTTACCGGTCAACCCTTTATCGATTAAGTCCAATAAGAACAGGTGGTTATCAGTGCCTTTGGAAACAACTTGAAAGCCTTGCTTAATGAAGGTGTCTGCCATAGCTTGCGCATTGGCAATCACTTGTTTTTGGTACGTCGTAAATTCAGGCTGTAACGCTTCTAATAACGCTACGGCTTTAGCGGCGATGACATGCATTAACGGGCCGCCTTGAATCCCCGGGAATATCATAGAGTCAAACTTTTTGGTGAAGGCAGGCTCTCTTTTTGATAAAATCAAACCGCCACGGGGGCCGCGTAATGTTTTGTGGGTCGTCGTGGTGACTGCATCAGCAAAAGGCAGTGGGTTGGGGTAGAGACCCGCAGCGACTAGGCCGGCAACGTGTGCCATATCAATTAACAGATACGCGCCTACCTTGTCTGCGATATCACGGAACTTACTCCAATCCATGGTGCGAGAATACGCAGAGAAACCAGCTACAATCATTTTGGGTTGATGCTCTTTCGCTAGAGCTTCAATATCGTCGTAATTAAGTTCGCCAGTATTCGGATCAATGCCGTACTGCACTGCATTGTATATTTTTCCCGAAAAACTCGGTTTTGCACCGTGGGTTAAATGCCCCCCGTGATCAAGTGACAACCCTAGAATTGTATCGCCAGGCTGAAGTAATGCCATATAAACCGCGGCATTAGCTTGCGAGCCTGAATGTGGCTGTACATTAGCATATTCAGCGCCAAACAATTGTTTGGCGCGATCAATGGCGAGCGATTCCACAACATCGACATGTTCACAACCACCGTAATAGCGTTTGTGCGGATAGCCTTCGGCATATTTGTTGGTTAGTACTGAGCCCTGTAACGACATCACCGCTTGGCTGGCATAGTTTTCTGATGCAATCAGCTCTATGTGATGCTCTTGACGGGTTTCCTCCTTTTGTACGGCCTCAAATAGTTCAGGGTCAAATTGACTGAGTTCTGGGTTGTGTGAAATCATGATGTTTCTCCAGCGAGTGTTATGCACTGATACTTTGATGCGTTCAGGCAGGGTTAAATGGGTCCTGTTTCGACCTAAATTGACAATCTTAAGGTGCCACCTTACAAGCCAGTCTACTTTTTGTAGCGCGACTTATGAGGTGTCTATAAAAACGTCATAGAGCGATGTTGAGTCGCGGAATGATTTAGATTAATTGTGTCGAATATTACCTATTCGTAGGCGGATATAGGTAGGCAAGAGCACTGTAAGTTCTTATCACCGTAGGCATTGTCTAAGCGGCCAACGGGCGCCCAGTACTTGCTCGCCTTTAGCGATGGGATGGGGTAAGCCGCTTGGGTGCGAGTATAGGGCTTGTCCCATTCGTCAGCCGTCAACGCCTCTGCGGTATGAGGTGCGTTGCTTAGAACGTTGTTGTTGACGGGCACCGCTCCTGATTCAACTTCGGCAATCTCTTGTCGAATCATTAGCATGGCATGAATAAAACGATCTATTTCGACTTTTGATTCACTCTCTGTAGGTTCAATCATTAGCGTGCCAGAAACAGGGAACGACATCGTTGGGGCATGAAAACCGTAGTCGATTAGGCGTTTCGCCACGTCGTCAACACTGACGCCGCAGTCATCTTTAATGGAGCGAAGATCGATAATACATTCGTGAGCAATCAAGTCGTTTCTTCCAGTGTACAGAACCGGGTAGGCGTCGCTTAATTTTTTGGCAATGTAGTTCCCGTTCAATATAGCGACTTCAGTCGCATTTTTAAGGCCTTCAGCGCCCATCATTTTGATGTACATCCACGTTATAGGCAATATGCTTGCGCTACCCCATGCGGCAGAAGCAACTGCACCCACGACGGATTCTTCACTATTGGAGTAGTGCCCTGGCAAGAAGGGTTCTAGGTGTTTGCCTACCCCAATAGGGCCAACACCTGGACCACCACCGCCGTGAGGAATACAGAAGGTTTTGTGTAAGTTGAGGTGCGACACGTCACCACCAAACTGACCCGGCTGGCATACGCCGACCATCGCGTTGAGGTTGGCACCGTCAATATACACTTGGCCGCCATGGCCATGAATAATGTCACAGACTTCTTGAATCGCTTCTTCAAATACTCCGTGTGTCGACGGGTAGGTGACCATAAGGGCTGCCAAATTTTCACTGCACTCTTCTGCTTTGGTGCTTAAGTCTTGAAGGTCAACATTACCCTGGTTATCGCATTTGACAACCACTACACGCATGCCGCATAACTGTGCTGAAGCAGGGTTGGTACCGTGAGCTGAGCTTGGGATAAGGCAAATATTACGATGGTCCTCACCACGACTGGCGTGATAAGCCTCTATTGCGAGTAAACCCGCATATTCGCCCTGAGCACCTGAATTAGGTTGCAGCGACATGGCATCGTAACCGGTGATTTCACATAACATGCGCTCAGTTTCTTCGATCATGGCCTTGTAGCCTATGACCTGATCAGCTGGCACAAATGGATGAATATTAGAAAATTCTGGCCAGCTAATCGGTATCATTTCGGCGCTAGCATTCAGTTTCATCGTACATGAACCCAGAGGGATCATGGCGCGATCTAAGGCGATATCTTTATCAGCTAATTTACGCAAATAGCGCATCATCTCGGTTTCAGAATGGTAGCGGTTGAATACTGGGTGAGTGAGAACGGCATCGGTTCTACTCATGCTCGCATCAATACCTGCTGCCGCTGTGATGGGTATCTCGACATCGTTATCAGCAAAAATAGAGAGCAGTTGCCCTACGTGCTTCTCATTACAGGTCTCATCTAACGAGATTCCTACGCTATGGTCATTCACCTCACGCAAGTTGATTTCTAGCGATCTTGCTGCAGTATGAATTGACGCCGTTTTATCGCCAGTAGTAACCGTCAGCGTATCGAAGAAGCTGTTATTTTCTCGCGTGTAGCCTAAGGCGGTTAAGCCACTCGCTAATTGGCCTGTTAGACGGTGTACGCGTTCGGCAATGATCCTCAGTCCTTGTGGGCCATGATATGCTGCGTACATACCTGCGATTACCGCCAGTAACACCTGTGCGGTACAGATGTTACTTGTCGCTTTTTCTCGACGAATATGTTGCTCGCGGGTTTGTAATGCGAGACGGTAAGCTGGCTTTCCATGGCTGTCTTGTGAAGCGCCTACTAATCGACCGGGTAATGAGCGTTTAAAAGCTTCACGTGTTGCCATATAGGCCGCATGTGGCCCACCAAAACCGAGAGGAATACCAAAACGTTGGGTGCAACCAATAGCGACATCCGCTCCGGTGTCGCCGGGTGACTTAAGCAGTAGTAAGCTCAATATATCCGCCGCCATAACGACAAGCGATTGGTGTTCGTGAGCCGTGTTGATTAACGCACTAAAGTCACGGATTTCGCCATTAGCACCTGGATACTGTAAAAGCCAGCCAAAATAATCGTCACTATTATTTGCTTGCGCTAATGGGTCGCCCACAACGATCTCAATACCTAATGGCTTCGCGCGTGTTTTGACCACTTCTATCGTCTGCGGGAAGCAGTTCTCATCAATAAAAAAAGCCTGGCTTTTAGATTTAGCCATACGTTTACAGAGTGCCATCGATTCTGCGGCCGCAGTGCCTTCGTCTAGCAATGATGCACTTGATAAATCCATACCGGTTAAGTCAGTTATCATCGTTTGAAAATTAATGATGCCTTCTAGTCGACCTTGAGAAATTTCGGGTTGATAAGGAGTGTAAGCGGTATACCACGCTGGATTTTCTAATAAATTACGTTGAATAACGTAAGGTGTGAAACTGCCGTAATAGCCTTGGCCTATTAGTGAACGATAGACTTTATTTTGTTGTGCTAGCCCGCGCAATTCTGCGATAGCGGCTTGTTCGCTTAGCCCTTTGCCCAAATTGAGGGGCGATAAAGAGTGAATGCCAGCAGGGACTACATCGCTAATAAAGGTTGCCATGTCATCATACCCCAACGTTGCTAACATCGCTTGTTGATCCGATGACCCGGGGCCAATATGGCGTGCGCTAAATTCATTGTT
The DNA here is from genome assembly GCA_047636495.1 of Candidatus Endobugula sp. Classification (GTDB taxonomy): domain Bacteria; phylum Pseudomonadota; class Gammaproteobacteria; order Pseudomonadales; family Cellvibrionaceae; genus Endobugula. Next base: position 100,226 of record JBLILH010000005.1, read on the forward strand.
CTCGGTCATTGCGTCTGTCTCCTAGAGTGCGTGCGTTCAATAACGGCTTCGCAGTGTTAAATATATATTGTTAATGCTATGGCAGTGAGCTGTACACTATGCGGTGGTCGATAAGTTATACGTGGGGTTTTTATCTGCCATCTACTTTTTTACCCGCGGTGGTATCGCTGTTCTACAAACGGCATTCTACTGACAATGACGGGTAGTTTTTTACCACGTACTAGGGCAAATAGCCCGGTGCCCAGGGCGGCGACGCTTTTATTGGCATAACCAATAGCAATAGGCTTGTTAATAGAGGGTCCAAATCCACCACTCGTGACAATTCCCACCGTATTATCGTTCGCGTCAACTAACACAGCGCCTTCGCGGACGGGCGCGCGGCCATCAATAAATAAACCGACACGTTTGCGCTCAGAGCCTTTCTCTATTGCGGCGAAAACGTTTTTCGTGCCGAAGAATCCTCCTGCTTTTACACCGCCCGGGCGGCGAGATTTGCTAATGCTCCATAATAGCGATGCGTCAATCGGGTTAGTCTCGGTGTTCATGTCGTGGCCGTAAAGACATAGGCCTGCTTCTAAGCGTAAAGAATCACGCGCCCCTAAGCCAATGGCTTCTACACACTCAAAACTCAGTAATAAGCGCGCAACAGCATCGGCATGTTCGTTAGGAATAGAAATTTCAAACCCATCTTCACCCGTATAGCCCGAGCGGGTGACATAACATTCTACAGCGGTGTCATCAAGGTGAATCGTGACCACGCAACCACGCATAAACGTTAGTTCGCAGGCGACAGGAGTAATAACTTCTACAACGTCTTTCGCGCTAGGGCCTTGTAGGGCAAGAAGTGCTCGCGATGAAAGAACCTCAATGGTGGCGTTGGGTAGATGCTTGCGAAAATGCGCAATATCTTGCTCTTTGCAGGCCGCATTGACGACAATAAAGAAGGTATCTTCTGTCCAGCGAGTAATAATTAGATCATCTAAAATACCGCCATCTTCATTCGTTAATAAAGCATAACTTTGTTGGTTAATGTCTAAAGCACCTATATCTATAGGTAATAACTTTTCTAACGCATCAACGATACCTTCGCCAGAGACTGTAAGCTGACCCATGTGTGATACATCAAATAACCCCGCTTCTTTTCGCGTATGTAAATGTTCGGTTTTAACGCCAGCGGGGTACTGCACAGGCATACTATAACCTGCGAAAGGCACCATTTTTGCGCCCAACTCGTTATGCAGCGCGTGGAGAGGAGTAACGAGAAGCTCTGTTGCGGTCTCTGACATATCTAAACCCTTAATAAAAATGTGATCATTTGTCTATCCTAGCGCTGAATGTAGATATAGTAAAATTAATAGTTATAATGTTTGCATTAATAATACTTATACCTATGCGGATAATAGCGGTAATATAGTCAATATACGCTTTATTAGATAGGCGTCTTTTCACCCTATGCCTTGGGAGCGTCCCTATGAAGAATATTCCTACCGAATTACTGAGAACGTACGTTACCGTGGTGGAACTTGATGGGTTTACTCAGGCTGCAGAATTGCTAGGGCGGACCCAGCCTGCCATTAGCCTTCAGATAAAGCGTTTAGAGACGTTGTTGGGGCAAACACTGCTGGTGCGTTTGGGGCAGCGAGTAGAGCAAAATTATTCCGGTAAAACCCTATATAGCTACGCCAAGCGCATATTGGCATTGAATGATGAAGCATTAACGCAGTTTATGACGACTGCGGTAACAGGCAATGTTCGTTTTGGCGTGCCCAGTGAATTTGCCACCACAATATTGCCCAAGATTGTGCGTCATTTCTCCGAGGCTTATCCCGATATTAGGCTCGAAGTTACCAGTGCGCTCAGTCAAGAATTGCTCGAAAAGCAAAAAACTAAGGGCAGCGATAATTATGATCTTATTCTAGCGTCTCACTATGAGCCTATAGAGGGAGGAGAGTTAATTAAAACCGATGATCTAATTTGGTTGTCCAGCGAAAACCACGATGTGCACTTACAGGATCCTTTGCCATTAATTGTGGCACCAGATGGTTGTCGATATCGTGAACGTGCAATAGAAGTGCTCAATGCCTGTAGCCGTGCGTGGCGAATTGTTTATACCAATTCTGATATTGGGGGGATTGAGGCCGCTATAAATGAAGGCTTAGGTGTGACAGTATTAACTAAGAGTACAGCGCCAGAACATTTGCGCCAACTGCGACCTTCGGATAAATTGCCCAAGTTAGGGACAATTGGTATTAGTTTAATTACCCAGGGGCAGGGGGCTAATCAAGCGACGCAATATTTAATTGATTACGTGAAGGCGTCGTTGTCATGAGGTTAGTTTTTTTATTAGTGAAAAATACGGTGCCTACTATTTTTATTTTTTTTCCTGTTCTTTATCCCTATGAATAACTCCCTCGAGGCGAAATCTAGTTCTGCGGTTGTTACCCCCGGGACTCATTCAGTAGATGGAAGTGGGTACGACAGCGAAACGGTTGTCAGGTTATTTAATCAGGTGTTTTTAAAAAGCTATCGGACGCGTTTGATTGGCGGCGGTGACGAGCCAGAATATATCCCGGCACCTGATTCTAACAGTGAGCATAATATCATTTTTACACGTGATTATTTTGCTAGCGCATTACATGAAATTGCACACTGGTGTATCGCTGGAGAACAGCGCCGACAGCTAGCAGATTATGGTTATTGGTATGCGCCAGATGGCCGTACTGATAATCAACAGCAACAATTTGAAGTCGTGGAGGCAAAGCCACAAGCCGTAGAGTGGTTGTTTTCGCACGCCTGCGGCAGTTATTTCCGGTTAAGTGCTGATAACCTCAACGGAGAAGTGGCTATCAGTGATGGCTTTAAAAAATCCGTATTAAATGAAGTGCAGGCCATTTGCACACACCAGAACAGCAGTGCGATCACTTTTGCTATGATATTAGCCGCTCATTATCAAAGGCCTGTTCGCTTTTCACCAATAGACTTTTTATTGAGCGATTTATGCTAGGTCGCTATAAGTTGTGGCAGCACTAATTTTTAATGGTCGCGAGTTTTATACTTTGTGCTGGAGCACAAAATACTTTTTCCGGATAATTTTTACATGACAGTATCCCTCATCGCCTTTTGATTTTTGTTCCTGTCGACATCATTAATCATGTCCTGACCATCATCGCTTTCATCTTGGTAAATAACTCAATCACCGCCATCCACGATGCTTATTTATCCTGGGTACAATATTAGTTGTGCGTTCTGATACGACGTTAACGTTTGAGCTAATGCCTGCCAGCAATTGATTCAGTTATTGGGTGTTAATGTTGGGTAGTGTGTGCCGTGCTTGCTGCCGAAGTCAGTCAGCGATGCTTATATTAACGCGGAATACAAATTTAAGACCGTTATTACAGCGACCACATTATAATTGACGGGCTCACGCTAAGAGCCAAAAAAGCACTAATGAGGGTGTTACAGGAAAATTCTTCGTGCGTTCCTATCAGCGGGTGGATTATTTAGCTTTAGTGGACAATGCAATAGATGATGTTTTGGGTGTGCCTGGCATTGGCGCGAAAACGATGCAATAAATGATGTTTTGGGTGTGCCTGGCATTGGTGCGAAAACGATGCAATAAATGATGTTTTGGGTGTGCCTGGCATTGGTGCGAAAACGGCCAGTATGTTGCTAGGGTATTATGACAATATCGGTACGATGCTATCCTATACTATACCCGTTAAGCGCTCTAATCACATTATTGCCTACCAATATCCGACGTGCTCAACGCATAGCTGGGATTATTAATAAGTGCCGTGAGCAAATAGCGATGGCTCAACAATTGACGATAACAATGATGGGCCTGCCGTTTATTAAGAGCGTTAATGAGTTTAATAAATAGACGGTACAGCGGCAAGAGCTGCAAGATGTTTATCAGGACATGGACTTTTCTAAGCGGTTTAAAGCGATAGATGCTCCTCGTTAGTCTCTTTGCGGGCCAAATTCCAGACATAAATCACTGCATATTCAATAGCCCGCTTTCTTTGTGCCTGTTATAATCACCGCTTATTATTACTTGAACACTACAATTTATTACGTTAACAGCTAGAGAAATTATGTTTCAAAATCTTTCAGACCGTTTATCCAAGTCCCTTAAAAAAATATCTGGCAAAGGCCGGCTCAGCCATACCAATATTCAAGATGCCTTAAAAGATGTGCGTAAAGCGCTATTAGAGGCTGATGTGGCCTTGGCAGTGGTTAAGGACTTTATCGATAAGGTGCGTAAGCGTGCAGTAGGCCAAGAAGTCGCTCGATCACTCAACCCTTCTCAGCAATTTATTAAAATTGTACAAGATGAATTGACCGAGATGATGGGTGAGGCGAACGAAACACTTAATTTAGCTGCGCAGCCGCCAGCTGTGATCTTGATGGCAGGTTTGCAAGGTGCGGGTAAAACCACTTCTGTGGCTAAGTTGGCGAAGTATCTAAAGGAACGCGAAAAGAAAAAAGTGATGGTGGTGAGTGTCGATATTTATCGTCCTGCGGCTATTCAGCAGTTAAAAACCTTAGCGGAGCAGGTGGAAGCGGTATTCTATCCATCGTCGACGGATCAAAAACCTGAAACTATAGCGAAAGATGCTATTAGTGCCGCGAAGAAACAGCATTTAGACGTGGTTATTGTCGATACGGCTGGCCGTTTAGCCATTGATGATGCGCTAATGGCCGAGATTCAAGGCCTACAGAAAGCCATTAACCCAATTGAAACCTTGTTCGTGATTGACGCCATGATCGGCCAAGATGCGGTTAATACGGCCAAGGCCTTTAACGATGCGTTGCCATTAACGGGGGTTATTCTAACTAAGGCCGATGGTGATGCTCGCGGTGGTGCTGCGTTATCAGTGCGAGCGATCACCAGTAAACCGATTAAGTTCTTAGGTATGGGTGAGAAAGTAGATGCGTTAGAGCCTTTTCACCCTGATCGTATCGCATCACGTATTTTGGGTATGGGCGATGTGCTCTCCTTAATCGAAGAAGTTGAGCGTACGGTAGATAAAGAAAAAGCGCAAAAGCTGGTTGAAAAAGTACAAAAAGGGACGCGGTTTGATTTGAACGATATGAAAGACCAATTCCAGCAGATGAGCAATATGGGCGGTATGGGCGCCATGCTGGAAAAAATGCCCGGTATGGGTAATATGAGTCAAATGGTTGAGCAGGCTAATATGGGTGGGCAGTTTAAGCAAATGGAAGTTATCATTGATTCCATGACCAAGGCCGAGCGTAAAACTCCTGAGATCCTTAATGGCTCGCGCAAGCGTCGCATCACCATTGGTTCAGGTACGCAACTGCAGGATCTTAATCGTCTATTAAAACAGCATAAGCAGATGGCGAAGATGATGAAAAAAATGAAAGGCGGCGGTATGGCCAAAATGATGCGCGGTATTGGCGGAATGATGGGTGGAGGGGCTGGTGGAATGCCGCCAGGCGGCGGTTTGCCTCCGGGCTTGGGTCGATAAAAACTAATAAATCATGGTCTCTTCATCGGGCGCACTATGCGTTATATGCTGTTGCCTCCCATGGAAGGGGTAGATCAACAATGCAGGCCATATTTTGCTCCTGTAGATCTGCCATCTAGACCATCTTTGGCTTTCGGGCAGTTTTTGTGTGACTGTCTATAAAAGGCTTTTTCCCCATAATCCCTTTTTCTTTCGTAACAATATTAGCAATACTAGCGATAGTGGCTACTTGCTCTTTTCCAGTGGGATTCCTAAATGCGATTTTAAGTGGTCTAATTCTGCACGCTGTTCAATAGTCTTGCATGGATAGGCGTTCGTCGGCAAATTGTTTTTTGGCAGATACCCGTTAGCCTCTGTTATTGCTTTGTTGATCGCATTAATAGCTTCTGGGTAAGGGCTGTTGGAAAGGCTTGCTTTGTCAGTCGGTGTGTTCAGGTTGATTCCTTTAGTGACATAGAAGTGAAAGTTAAAGGCTGTGCGTAATGATGATATTTGGTGTCTGCTTTTGCGATTACAGGTTGCTGCTTGTGAGCCGATATGATCTACGTCAATAAAGTGATGAAAATGCAGTTAATGACGTGGATGTTATCGGTAATCATTAGTCATGGGCCACGAAGTGATTTTTTCAATAAAACCTATACAGTTAGTTGGATTTCACGTAGAATGCGTCGCCTTTCATCCGCTGGTTAATGTGGATGATTATCAAAATTTGTCTTGCCGTGAGGCAACGCTGTTCATTGAATTATAGGAATTAAACTAAGATGGTTACTATTCGCTTAGCTCGCGGCGGTTCTAAAAAACGCCCATTTTACCATTTGACTGTTGCTGATAGCCGTAGAGCGCGTGACAGCCGTTATATAGAGCGTGTTGGGTTCTTTAACCCTATTGCTCGTGGTCAAGAAGAGCGTTTACGTGTTGATAATACCCGTGTAGATCATTGGGTAAGCCAAGGCGCGCAGTTATCTGACCGTGTTGCAAAATTATTAAAAGATCAAGCAAAAGCAGCTGCTTAATGCTGTTTTTAAAAAGCACACTTTTAGAAATTAAAGTCGAGTAGTACCGCTAATGTCTAATTTATTAAATGTTGGGCGTATTACGAGTGTTTTTGGTATTAAAGGATGGGTGAAGGTCCATTCGCAGACAGAGCCTCCAGAGAATATTTTTGATTATCAGCCTTGGTATTTAAAAACTTCTCATGGTGTTAAACCTATTGAACTTGGCGAATGGCGAGCTCATGGCAAAGGTTTTGTTGCTCAAGTAGTGGGGATTGATGACCGCAATGCTGCAGAGCTTATATGCCCTGTAGATATAGCGGTAGAAAAAGATTTACTGGTAGATCTGGAGGATGGCGAGTTTTATTGGCATCAATTAGAAGGTTTACGAGTGATTAGTCAGTTTTCGGATCAGTCTTACGATCTTGGCACAGTAAAAAAAATATTACCGACGGGGGCTAATGATGTGCTGGTCGTTTTTGGTGATGAGCGAAGTATTGATCAACGTGAACGATTAATACCTTATGTTCCGGTTCAGTTCGTTACCGATATTAATATTGCCGAAGGTATTATTACTGTTGAATGGGATCCTGAATTTTAGGTGGACGTACGTCGGATACTACTGCGTAAACAGCTCATATTAGGGGAATAACCAATGCGCGTTGCCGTCATTACATTATTTCCTGAAATGTTTGCAGCGTTAACAGATTATGGGATTACCGGCCGAGCAGTAAACAATGATCTGCTCAGTATTAAGGCCATTAACCCCCGTGATTTCACTCACGACCGTCATCAAACAGTAGATGATCGCCCTTACGGTGGTGGTCCGGGTATGGTGATGATGATTGAGCCGTTAGCCGCCGCCGTCGATGCAGCAAAAGCGTGGTTAGATGACAATGGTAAGCCATGTAAAGTCATCTATCTTTCACCGCAGGGAAAAGTGCTAAGTCAGTCTGGTGTGGCGGATCTAGCGCAAGGTGTTGTATCACATAACCTTGTATTAATTGCAGGTCGCTACGAAGGGATTGATGAGCGATTTTTACAAGTGGAAGTGGATGAGGAGTGGTCTATAGGTGACTATGTTCTCAGTGGTGGTGAGTTGCCAGCAATGGTAATGCTTGATGCGATGATACGTTTATTGCCCAATGCTTTAGGTCATAAAGATTCAGCTGCAGAAGACTCGTTTAGTCATGGGTTATTAGATTATCCTCACTATACGCGTCCAGAAACGTACCAAGGTCAAACAGTACCTCCGGTATTGCTTTCGGGTAACCATGCAGTGATTAAACAATGGCGATTAGAACAATCGTTGAAACGGACGCGGCAACGGCGACCGGATTTGTTAAAGAAGGGATCAGAAAAAATATAAATGGGATGAGAGTAAAGTAAATTTCTTTTGCTGCTCACCCACCTATTATATTTTGTAAATGAAAATTTTACTTTGACCCTATTTATATTATTTAAGTTCTAGCTGTGAAGCTACATACCTTTATCCCTTAGGAAAATATCATGACGAACAAAATTATTCTGGAATTAGATAAAGAGCAAATTAAAACGGACGTTCCTGATTTTTCACCAGGAGACACGATTGTTGTTCAAGTAAAAGTAAAAGAAGGCGATCGCGAACGTCTACAGGCTTATGAAGGTGTTGTTATTGCTCGACGCAATCGCGGCATTAATTCTGCGTTTACGGCCCGTAAAATTTCACATGGCGTCGGCGTTGAGCGTACTTTTCAGCTACATAGCCCGTTAATAGACAGTATTGCTGTTAAGCGTCGTGGTGATGTTCGCCAAGCGAAGCTATATTATCTACGTGAGTTAACCGGTCGTGCAGCACGTATTAAAGAAAAATTAGGGTAATACCTGCTTGATTAAAGAGCGTTTATTGTAATATTCTTTTGTCAGTAAAAAAACCGAAGCCTAGTGCATCGGTTTTTTTATGTCTGCAATATGTAGTTATAATGACAGTGCTGGCAGCTTGTTTGTTCAGTAGACAGGTGTTGATAGATGTTATGTTTGGCACACCAGCAGTATCGATACCCTGTTGAGGCTCTAATATTACTCGTTGAGGCTCTAATATTACTCGTTGAGACTCTAATATTACTCGTTGAGACTCTATATTTATTCGTTGAGACTCTATATTTATTCGTTGAGACTCTATATTTATTCGTTGAGACTCTATACGCAATAACCCGTTTTATAAAGATCCAACAGTCATCTGAGTGGCTTATGTTTTTCCTAGTAAAAAGCGAAAAACAAATGAACTTTTTAGGTGAATATCCTTCATAAAGGGGTGAATTTTTAAAAGTTCTGAGTGCATGGGATCTTTGGCTAGCCCAAAGTTGGTGTGTAACTGAGGAATGAGACGTATAAATGAAAGTTATAGGAGAAAGTATGCCCTCAATAGAGTTATTGTTTTATCGATACGGTATTTTAGTGGTGTTGTCATTTTTACTGCTTATCGGCAGCTATCATCTGTCAGCGCAACCTATTAAGCTAGGCTCAAAAAATATAGTCGACGCTATACCTGCAGTAATAGAGAATGACATTCTTGCACGCTTACGAGAAGCTCGTTCCGATATCGAAATATCTAACCTGCGTCGTTCCCCCCTAGCAGGTATTTATAAAGTCGATTTAAACGGTCAGCTGGCATTTGTGAGCGAAGACGGTGGTTTTCTCATTTCGGGTGAAATGTACCAGATTAATCCTGGATACCTACTCAACCTGCAAGAAGAGGAGCGTCGAGAACAAGAGCTTTCGTTCGCCCCACAACGGGCAAAAATGTTAGCAGCAGTGGATAAAAATGCGTTGATCATTTATTCACCTAAAGAAGTAAAAGGTCATATTTATGTGTTTACTGATATCGACTGTGGTTATTGTCGCAAATTACATGGCCAGCTAGATGAGATGCTAGACAAAGGTATCGAGGTTCGCTATCTGGCGTTTCCGCGTGCAGGTGTTAACTCAAGAAGTGCTGAAAAGCTGATTACCACATGGTGCTCGGATAACCCGCAATCATTGATGACTCGTTTTAAACGTGGTGAGAACGTTAAAATAGATGTATGTGACAGTCATCCTGTCTTTGACCAATATATGCTGGGAAAAGATGTGGGAGTGACGGGTACGCCAGCGATAATTTTAGAGTCCGGCCAACTCATTCCAGGGGCCGTCAGCCCTGAACGCTTAGCCAATGAAATGGGGATTTGATCTCTCCTCCCTCTCTTTTTAAAAGATTGTCGATTTTAAGGGCGTTTTCATTAAAAATATTCATTTAGATCCCTCTCATGAAACACCCAGCTGCTAATTTGTAGCTAGCTTTTAGATGAATAAAACTTCTTTATCCGCTATCCTTTTCTGCAATTAGCGGCTTTATTAGTATCCATATTTACTCCTTCGTTTTATGCAGTTGACACTCTGTAACGGCACGCGTAAGGTGACTTTCTTTTTAATATTGACTACGGTTTTTTGCCGTTTTTTTATCTTTTTAATTGAGGGAAAAAGTTTGAAATCAGTAAAAATTGGGCTTTGTGGGTTAGGCACCGTCGGGAGTGGGACGTTTAATGTATTGCAGCGAAATATTGCAGAGATTGAGTCCCGTGCAGGCTGTACTATCACCATTGCGCAAGTCGGTGCACGTCGCGACAACCCTGCCTGCGATCTTACTGGCATCAATGTATCTCGAGATATCTTTGACGTGGTCGATAACCCTGACATTGACATCGTCGTCGAGCTAATTGGTGGTACTACCATAGCGAAAGAAGTGGTTGACCGCGCCATTGCTAATGGCAAGCACGTCGTTACTGCCAACAAGGCACTAATAGCGGAGCACGGTAACACTATCTTTGCTGCTGCAAACGCCAAAGGTGTGACAGTGGCCTATGAGGCGGCTGTTGCTGGTGGTATCCCTATTGTAAAAGCGATGCGCGAAGGGTTGGCTGGGAATCGTATCAAATGGTTGGCGGGTATTATTAACGGTACCGGTAACTTTATTTTGACAGAAATGGGCGATAAGAGTCGTGATTTTGCGGATGTATTAGCCGAAGCGCAGCAATTAGGTTACGCCGAAGCGGACCCTACTTTTGATGTTGAAGGTATCGACGCCGCACATAAACTGGTTATCTTAGCCTCGTTGGCATTTGCGATTCCGTTACAATTCGATAAGGTATTTACGGAGGGCATTAGTAAAATTGAAACTCGTGATATTCGTTACGCTAAAACAATGGGATATCGTATTAAGCACATTGGTATTGCTCGTCGTCGTGATGATGGCATCGAACTCCGTGTTCATCCCACATTAATACCTAAAAAGCGTTTGATCGCTAATGTCGATGGCGTAATGAATGCTATTTTAGTGAAAGGCGATGCAGTCGGTCCCACATTATATTATGGCCCCGGTGCTGGCGCTGAGCCAACGGCATCATCTATTATTGCTGATATTGTTGATATTGCTCGTTTGGCCAGTAGTGGAAGTCAGCCAGCAGTTCCGCTATTAGGTTTTGATAAAGTCAGCGATAAGCCACTGATCGATATCAATAACGTGACTACCGCGTATTACTTACGTATGCTGGCGGAAGATAAATCAGGTGTATTATCAAAAATCACTACAGTACTGAGCAATCATGGTATTAGCATAGAAACAATGCACCAGAGCGAGCCTCAAGCGGATGAAAATAATGCAGAGATTGTATTGATTACTAGTCAAATACAAGAAAGTAAATTGTTGTCTGCGGTGAGTGAAATTGAAGCTCTGACGATCATTACCGGTCATGTTCATAAAATTCGTGTCGAAAGTTTAGGCTGATTTACAAAAAGGGTTTAAAGGTCATCCTATGAAATATATTAGTACACGTGGTGATGCACCCACGTTAAATTTTGAAGAAGCGGTCTTAGCCGGGTTAGCAACCGATGGTGGTTTGTACGTGCCAGAAAGCTTACCTACATTTACCCATGAAGAAATTGCTTCATGGGTAGGCTTGTCCTATCAAGCGTTAGCTTTTAATATTATATCGCCGTTTGTTGATGGTGAAATTAATGATAAAGACCTAAAAGCAATTATTGAAAAAGCCTATTCATCATTCCGTCATGATGCGATAGCACCGCTAGTGCAAACCGCGCATAACGAGTGGATATTGGAGCTATTTCAAGGGCCTACGCTCGCGTTTAAGGATTTTGCATTGCAGGTGCTCGGCCTATTGCTGGATCATTTCTTAACCAAGCGCGATAAAAAAGTGGTGGTGATGGGTGCAACTTCGGGTGATACCGGGTCAGCAGCGATTGAAGGTTGTCGACATAGTACCAATATCGATATCTTCATTTTGCACCCGCATAAGCGGGTGTCGGATGTACAACGTAAACAAATGACATCGGTTTTAGACGACAACGTGTTTAATATTGCGCTCGAAGGTAATTTTGATGATTGCCAGAACATGGTTAAAGCGAGTTTTCGCGACCAGTCATTCTTACCTGAAGATCGTCAACTTGCCGCTGTTAACTCGATTAACTGGGCGCGAATTATGGCGCAAATCGTTTATTATTTTTATGCTTCCTTAGCGCTGGGTGGACCGCATCGAAAAGTATCATTCTCGGTACCAACCGGTAATTTTGGCGATATTTTTGCTGGTTATCTGGCAAAAAAAATGGGTTTACCGATTGATCAGCTTATTATAGCGACTAACTCAAACGATATTCTTCATCGCTGCGTGGCAGAGAATGATCACAGCAAACAAACGTTAAACCATTCTTTGTCACCTAGTATGGATATTATGGTGTCGAGTAACTTTGAGCGATTATTATTTGATGCTTACGATCGTAATGGTGCGTCGATCAAGCAATTAATGGACGATTTAAAAACAGGTTCGATGACCCTGTCTGAAACCGCTTTAGCGAATGTACGTGAACATTTTTCAAGCTATCGTTTAGACGATAATGATATGGTGAAAGTGATTACCGATGTGTTTGAGTCGTCAGGGTATTTACTCGATCCCCATACGGCGATTGGCGTCGATGCAGCACGTAAGGCGCGTCGCTCATCAGCCATCCCGATGGTATGTTTAGCTACGGCGCATCCTGCCAAGTTTCCCGACGCTATTCGCGAGTCGGGTCAAACGGAGGCCCCTGCTTTGCCACACCACATGGCTGATTTGTTTGACCGTGAAGAAAATTATACTGTTTTAGATAACGACATTAACGTGGTACAACAATTTATAATGAGTCATATTAACGACTAATTAGGTGCTTTTTGCCATTATAAAATGGCAACTTAGAATCACTGCTACCGATTTAATCGTGGGTAGCAGTGACCTTTCTCTCCTTTATCGACAACAGGGTTCCTTGTTATGCCTGTTATTTCTCGACGTGAAGCTAGCCAACATCAACTCACCAATGCCGTCCACCCATTACTACAGCGAGTTTTTTCCGCACGTGGAGTGATGAATGATAGTGAATTAGATTATCAGTTCAAACACCTATTGCCGCCGACTTTATTGAAAGGCTTGCCCGAGGCGGTTGCTTTGCTGAGCCATGCCGTCCGCGAACAGCAGAAAATACTCATAGTGGGTGATTTTGATGCAGATGGCGCCACTAGTTGCGCGTTATCTATTTTGGTATTACGTGCGATGGGTGTTAAGCAGGTTGATTTTTTAGTGCCTAACCGCTTTGAATACGGCTATGGGTTAACGCCCGAAATTGTTGATGTTGCTAGCCAGCAGTCTCCCGATTTAATTGTCACCGTCGATAACGGTATTGCTAGTGTTGATGGCGTGGCTAAGGCGAAATCACTGGGTATTAAGGTGCTGGTAACCGACCATCATTTACCGCCCGAAATTTTACCCCAGGCCGATGCTATCGTTAATCCTAACCAACAGGGTTGCGACTTTCCGAGTAAAAATTTAGCGGGTGTGGGGGTTATTTTTTACCTGCTTACGGCATTGCGTACTGAACTACGTCAACAAGGTTGGTTTGAACAGCAAGCTATCACTGAGCCCAACATGGCGAGTTATATTGATTTAGTCGCACTCGGGACTGTTGCCGATGTGGTGCCGCTAGATCGTAATAATCGCCTACTGGTTCACCAAGGTTTACAGCGAATTAAAGCTGGGTATACGCGTCCTGGGATAATGGCGTTAATACACGTTGCAGGAAAAGACTACCAACGTATTAGTAGTAGTGATTTTGGTTTTATTATAGGTCCACGCCTAAACGCAGCAGGACGTTTGGATGATATGTCTATCGGTATCCAGTGTTTGTTAACAGACGATCATGATGTGGCCCATGAATTGGCCGCCGAGTTAGACGGGCTTAATCGTGATCGCCGAGCGATAGAGTCATCTATGCAGCAAGAAGCGATACAACACTTAGAGAGTATTACCTTAGATGATCAAGCAATTCCCGCAGGTATTTGTCTGTACAACCCGGCTTGGCATCAAGGTGTGGTAGGTATTGTAGCGTCCCGCATAAAAGAGAAGTACTATCGTCCGGTGATTGCCTTTGCGCCGTCAGATGTTGATTCAGACTTCATTAAAGGTTCTGCTCGGTCTATACCGCCCTTACACATTCGTGATGTTTTAGATTCTATCGCGACGCGTCACCCTAAAATACTGCAAAAATTTGGTGGGCATGCGATGGCGGCTGGACTGAGTTTACATAAAAATGATTACCAACAATTTACGCGGTTATTTGATCAAGCAGTACAAGATCAATTGTCGCCCGAAGATTTCGACGAGACCATACTAAGTGATGGTGAACTCTCTGCAGACGAAGTTGGTTTACCTGCAGCACACGCTATTCAGCAAGCTGGACCATGGGGGCAGGGATTTCCTGAGCCTATTTTTGACGGTGAGTTTTTTCTCGTCAATCAACGTATCGTAGGCGAAAAACATTTAAAGTTGGTGTTATCTTTAGATGCTCAAGGTATCAATACGGTGGACGGAATCGCATTTAACATTGACCCAGATCAATGGCCAGATCACCAAGTGTCAAAGATACATGTTGTCTATCAGCTATCGGTAAACGTATTTCGAGGTCGGGAATCAGTCCAATTGATGGTAAAACAGATTACAAAATAAACGCAAAATGCGTCCGTCAAGCCAAATTGGTATAAGTTTCTTTGGCATAATCAGGGAGGTCTTCCTCCAAGGGCACCGGTGTTGGCACACCATCACCGTCTAGGGAGACGAACTTAAATCGACCCTCGGTGACTTTTTCGCGTAAACCAATGCGGTCACGCCTGACCCATGCTTCAACGTGAACCACCATGGATGTTCGGCCAAGTTCGGCAATGTGGGTGTATAAACCTAGTATATCGCCTACTTTTACCGCCAAAATAAAGCTCATGCTTTCAACGGCAACAGTGACAACTCGCCCTTGAGCACGTTGACCTGCACAAATACCTGCGGCGATATCCATCTGTGACAATACCCACCCGCCAAAAATGTCGCCGGAGGCATTGGTGTCCGACGGCATGGCTAGTGTCCGAGTGGTTAATCGGCCCAGTGCATCTTCTTCTGACATAGTGTTTCCTAGTAGTGGACGAATAGAATAAACCCCAATCTTGCTAGTACGACCTCTATAGTCGGCGGCTGCTAATGGAGTGGGTATAGCGTAGACTGTGCACTAATGAGGTTGAATCAGGCTGTGCTTCGCGGCAGCATAATTAAAGTCATGTCCAGCATTTTCAGCACTGAAGCGTAGTTCGTCGAGTTGTTGATACAATGCAATTTCTTCATCTGGCATGTAGTGTAGGCAATTGCCACCAAAAAACCATAACAGATCTCTATTAAGTATAGGCATCAAGTGAGAGTAGGTACTGACAATACGGCTTATCAACCATTGGCCTTTTTCATTCATCGATTCACTATAGCCATGCATCTGGCATAGCTGGTCTAGCGTAGCAATCCATTCGTCGTTTTCCCCAAAGTCGTGTTCGTCACCTTTACTCGTTTCTGTAAGAGTCGATGACAGGGGTGGAAACGATGCACTAGCCGCCTTAAATTCTTGTAGTAAATCTACATGATGTTTTAGGTATTGCGTATAATGTGCCATTGTCTGTGTGTCGCCGTTGATAAAATGAATAAAGACGCTCATTATAATGCAGTTAATGGGTGTTATGGGAGTGACGGCTATTTTTTATCTACTAGTTTATTTTTTTACATATCGAGAGTATTTATGACCGAAGCATTATCCATAACAGGGCTTAAAAAGTCTTACGATAACGGTTTTGAAGCATTAAAGGGAATCGACCTAACGGTTCAGCAAGGCGATTTTTTTGCATTACTAGGCCCTAACGGAGCAGGAAAATCCACGACTATTGGTGTCATCTGTTCGCTGGTGGTAAAAAGTGCAGGAAAAGTCAGTGTTTTCGGCACGGATATAGATCAAGATTTTTCTAAGGCCAAAAACGACATTGGCATAGTTCCGCAGGAGTTTAATTTTAACCAATTTGAAAAAGTGATCGATATCGTAGTGAACCAAGGTGGTTATTACGGTTTGTCACGCACATTAGCGGTAGATCGTGCACAAAAATATTTGAAGAAGTTAGGTTTGTGGGACAAGCGAAATAGTCCGTCTCGTAGTTTGTCGGGTGGTATGAAACGTCGTCTATTGATTGCCCGTGCATTGGTTCATGAACCGCGTTTATTGATCCTAGACGAACCTACAGCGGGTGTTGATATTGAATTGCGCCGTTCGATGTGGAAGTTTTTAAAACAGATCAATGCCGAAGGCACGACCATTATTTTAACCACGCATTATCTAGAAGAAGCGGAAAGTCTTTGTCGTAATGTGGCGATCATTGATAAGGGCCATATCGTTGAAAATACCAAGATGAAGTCTTTATTGCAGCGACTAGATAAAGAGATCTTTGTTTTTGATCTAAAAACTGCGTTAAATAAAACACCTCGCTTGCAAGGCTATCCGGTGACCTTAACTGATACTAAAACGTTGGAAATAGAGTTGCAGAAAGGTCAACTACTCAACCATGTTTTTTCCTTGTTAGCCGAGCAATTAATAGAAGTGGTGAGTATGCGCAATAAAGCGAACCGACTAGAAGAGCTTTTTGTTTCTTTGGTGGAGAAAACGGAAGGCGAGGGCGTGCTTGCTACTGGAGAAAAGTCATGGAATTAGCTGGGCAGTGGATCGCATTGAGTACTATTGTACGTAAAGAAATTGTTCGTTTTTCTCGAATATGGATTCAGACCTTATTGCCTCCCGTAATTACTATGGGGCTTTATTTTGTTATTTTTGGCAAATTGATAGGCTCACGTATTGGAGAGATGGACGGTTTTAGTTATATGGAATTTGTCGTTCCAGGCTTGATTATGATGTCAGTTATTACTAATTCTTACAGTAATGTGGTGTCGTCTTTTTTTGGTGTAAAGTTTCAGAAAAGTGTAGAGGAATTATTGGTGTCGCCAACACCCAATTATATTATTTTATTAGGGTATGTTTTAGGGGGCGTGTGTCGTGGGCTATTAGTGGGTTTTGTAGTCACTTTAGTCTCTTTTTTCTTTACTGATCTTAGTATTCACAGTCTGCCAATTACTATGACGATTGTTTTTATGACAGCAGTCGTTTTTTCACTTGCCGGATTTTTTAATGCGGTATTTGCTAGAACTTTTGACGATATTTCAATTGTCCCTACTTTCATACTGACACCATTAACGTATCTTGGTGGCGTGTTTTATTCGATTAGTTTACTACCACCGTTCTGGCAATCGGTTTCACAGCTTAATCCTATTTTATATATGGTGAATGCTTTCCGCTACGGTATTTTAGGTATCTCGGATATTGATATTACTTATGCCTTTCTAGGTGTCTTCTTATTCATTGTGTTGTTGACGTTTATTTGTTTACATCTTTTAGCGCGGGGCACACGACTACGTTCGTAACATCTTGTGATATCGTTGGCAGTCTCATTGGCGGTGGTACGACGATTGTCACTAGGTTATCACCACGGATAACGGCGAGACTTCTTCGGCGCTTTAACACGCCATATAATTGATTAAGCGATATTTATGACTATTGAAAACCCACTAGGTCATCACACCACGTATGCGAGTACTTACGATGCCAGCCTACTCTTCCCCATTAAGCGGACACAGTCGCGAGATAAGCTAGGCTTACATGGCCATATGCCCTTCAGGGGGAATGATCGCTGGACGGCATATGAAGTGTCTTGGTTAGATACTACCGGCAAGCCACAGGTTCGAGTGGCAGAGTTTGTGATAGATAGCCTATCACCTAATATTATTGAATCAAAATCATTCAAGTTGTATTTAAACTCATTTAATCAGACTGTTTTCACCTGCGAAAGAGAAGTGAAGTCAGCTTTGTTGGTAGATTTGTCCGCGGCGGCGGGGGCGTTTGTTGCCGTCGATCTATATTCACTCAATGCTTATTTATGCAATGGTGCTCAGCCGTTGCTCGTTGCTGAGCCAATAGGACAGTGTATAGATGACCTGACGGTCAATGTCTCACATTATCAGCCCGCCCCCCAATTGCTGGCTGTTTCTTCCCCGGAAAAAGTCGATGAAGTGCTTTTTAGTCACCTCTTAAAAACCAACTGTCCGGTGACTGATCAACCTGACTGGGCCACTGTATTTATTGAATATTCTGGCTCTCAAATAAATCACGAAAGCTTACTTGCCTATATAATCTCTTTTAGAGAGCACCAAGACTTTCACGAGAATAGTGTAGAGCGATTGTATTGTGATTTGCAGCAATACTGCCAGCCCGACAGCCTCGCGGTTTATGCGCGTTATACTCGCCGCGGTGGCTTAGACATCAATCCCTTACGCACCAGTTACCTAGAAGGGAAAAGCGTGTTAGAGGCGAATACACTTCGCACTATTAGGCAGTAAATGATAAATGAGGCAAAAATACAGGACACTTCGGCCTCAATAACGTGTGCAATCAAAATGACGAGTAAACAGGCGTGGTGATTCAAGGGGATTAATATTGAATACTTAACATTGATTCTTCCGCCCCTGGCACGTACAGCCAATTAATCGATACGTAACACTCAACACTCAACATGTAACAGTCACCGATTAATAATTAGGGTATGTTAGTGAGCCCTAGGTTAGACTTTTAGCTGCTTCTTCAGTTTTATTGCCGCTTGTTCTAAGCTGGCAATTACTTTCTCTCTGTCGTAATTTTTGACCTTTTCTATATCTAAGTGCATCGAAAAGCCATCAGCAGTCTGGGAAAAATAACTTTGATTTACTCCCATCTCTTTACGATGATCAACTACTTGATACACCTGTACCGGATGAGTAAAGCCCTTAGCTTTAATGTGGCCTCGGTCTTTGCACAGGATGCCATCTTTGATCAAACTCCACGTTTCATGAGAGATTAAAATTTCTTCTGCCTGCCCAGCTGATTCCAAGCGACTGGCTAAATTGACATGCACACCTAAAGCAGTGTGGTCTAAATGTCTGCTGGTGCCGAAAGTTCCCACGGTACAGTAGCCTGTGTTTATTCCTATACGAATCTGCAGGGGTTTCTTAATCCCCATTTCCGCCCACGTATGTTGAAGTTCTCGCATACGCTTACCCATAGCGATAGCCATCGAAACACAAGCTGTAGCGTCCTTTTTTACCCCTAAAGAAATAGCGCTGTCGTCACCAAAGGTCACCATAATAGCATCGCCGATAAACTTATCTATCGTACCGTTAAATTGTGCGACTATATTACTCATTTCGGCTAGATAACTACTCAGAACATTCGATAAGACCTCTGCTTCAAGCTCTTCACTAAGGCTGCTAAAACCAACAATGTCGGAGAAAAATATGCTGATAGGTTTACGCTGAATCTGTGCTTTTCTTTTACCTTCTATAATGTCCCAGGCTGATTTAGGGAGATATTGCGATATTTGATAAATACGCAATTTTTGTTCTTTTACCTCATTGACCAGCACCTTATGCTCATCTTCAATATCTTGTGCTTGGCGGTGATTAAAAAAGCTGTATAGGCACATATAAGCGATAGCGCCAATAGCAATGGCGATATCTACCGTTTGGTCACTCAGCCAAACAAACGTTTGATGGCCTAGAACAAAAAAGCCGATGCCAATACCTACCGCAAGGCCTATATTGGCGAAGCCCCAATCCTTTATACCGCCATAATAGAGAGAGCTAAAATAGATCAGTGATACTAAAACAAGGCTAGGCCAAGGGTTATATTGCAACTCGCTAATGACCAATCCAGTGACCAGGCTGTCAACGATAGTCAGTCCCATTAATGTTAATGTTTTAGTTTGATGGTTATTAATAAACCACGCAGCAATGGTATAAATAAACATCAGTAATATTAACCCTAAACTCAATACGTCAACAGTACTCTGCGCCATAATATTACCCGCTAGAGCAGCTATAACGGCTAAGCCTATCACTGAGCGGCATGAATTTTTGAGTATTGCTATCGCTTTTCGGCGTTCGCCGCTGAGGTGGGTGTTGTCAGTCTGGTAATACGTCATGGAAATAAATCCGGTTATCTCGTCTGTATATAGGGTTTATTAACAGCCGCTGATGCTGATCAGTGACTGTTGCTAGTTGCCACGCATAGGGTGTATGGGTGGATGCACTTTAATTGGAGCAGCGAAAATAGCACGCAGATTCAACACCGAAGTGCATAACTACCTAAGCCGCAATTGCAGCCATATGTTTCTCCATTAATTCAGCTGGGGTTTTATACCCCAATTTTTTTCTTGGTCGATCATTTAATTGAACAATAACAGACGCTACGTCTTTTTTCTTCACTTCCTTAAAATTAGTTGCTTTTGGCCAGTATTGCCGCAACAGCCTAAATAGTGCCTGACCGAAAACCTCGTCTTTTCGAAAGGGCGACCAATTTATCATCAAAAATATCTTGATACACAGTGGACTCGGCTGGCTAATTTTTGATCGCACCCCCGTGCAGATCAAAAATTGACCAGAAAGGGTTTTGATTCGCAATTTTTAAGC
>JBLILH010000006.1:0-110764 GCA_047636495.1 Candidatus Endobugula sp.
AACATGCTGAGACCAATATTGTTGTTTTGCTGCTGTATGCATTGATAGAATCTCTGTGATATAAAAGAGATCCTATTGTTGGGGGCATCGCAAGCGTTGGCTAGTACGTGGATATATGGGCGCTTACCTTCCAATTATCAAAAGGATTTTTTCCCTTTTTACTAGCATCTCCTTTACTGTCTTTCTTCTTGTGGATATAAATGCCCAACATGCCTTTGGTTTTCTTATGGCTTGCGGTTATTTCGTAGTCAATCCACTTTTTGCCTGCCGTATCTGAACCGATTAAAACTACAGTAACCGAGGTTCCCTTTAGTTGCTCATCAATCCATTTTTCAATATCAGAGTCTTTTTTCTTTTTTACTTCTTCCCACTTGGCAGTATCAAAAAAACCTGACGCCTTCCTATCTTGAGTTACCCATGTATTTCGTACGTTCGCTGCTCGCCAGTTGTCAGCTTTATATCGGAAACTGAAAAATGATTGTCTAGCCATCTATTGTTCTCCATCCATTAAGTTAATGATCTTAGTTACTGAATCAATTAGTTCCTCAGCCTTGATGTCACTATCACCAAGCTTGGAAAAAATCTGCTTCATCTTGATTGAAACATCCGTGCTATTCTGTATCTCAGTATTTCGCTCTTCCCATAGCTGTTCGGCCATATATCCTGTTGCCCCAATTGGGATCAAAAACAATCCTTTATTCTTGGCAATCTCATACTCTTCACGCATGCCATTAGATAACACAAGGCCATCTTCACTAGACTTATTGCCAAACAAGAATAATGCAATGCCTGCATGATTAATCATATCTTCTCTATATCTTGTCCACAAATCTGATAAGGGTAACTCTCCTTCCGTAGACTGAGGGAAAGGACGTAATACAAGCCGGTCTTCTACTTTGGCTTTTGGGCTAGTGAACGTTTGCTCTAGGACTCCTGAAATTACAGCACTTCCGACACCCAAGCCGAATCCAGAAACAACACGCATACCTTGGGATACTAGATTTCGACTCAATTTATATACAAACTCTAAAGCTTCGTGCTCTCCCATCTTGCCATATTCGTGGGCTGCACCAGAAATAAAAATAGTTTTAGCCTTGTAACTTTGCTCTAATCGTCGCAACAATTCTGTAATTTCAGAAAAGGTATCAACGAGTATCGTTTTTACATTGAACCTTTCTAAATCCTTCACAAAGTAGTTTTGCTTTCTCTTTCGATATTCAAAATCGGCAAGTTCTTCTCCATTTTCTTGCTCAACACCTCTTATAAAACAATAATGGCGTCTTTGATTACCTTCATAAGCAACCCGAACTCGACTGAGAATATAATCCAAATTTGGATCAGAAAAACTAAACCCGATGAATATAAATGTTTTAGAAATTAGATCACCTTTCAAATTTGCCAAATATTGATCCATTTTGACGTGATATCGTTCATAGTCATCCTTAGTTAAAACTGCTTGACTAGCGTGATCGACATCGCCGTGCATCTTATACACAACAGCATCACGCTTTGGCTTTGTTTCAGACAAGTGTTCTTTTGTATATTTTACATCAGGTATTTTTCCAGACTTATCTAGAGCAGTTTCAATTATTTTGTCGTAATTAGTGGTCCAATAAGTCCTTATTGGAAGCCGGCAAAGGATTTTATGGTTCTCTGTTTCTACAGTCTCCCCTGAAAACTCTTCTATAAGTCTCTGATTAAGCTGACTTCGGTTATTCGCATTATCGTTGCAATGAAACTGCGCCAAAGCTACCAAATCATTTTCTTTGTCGACATCTAAGTCGAGCTCATCAGCTATGGGCCGAAGTAGTTCAGCCCAATTAACGAAACCGGCTCCAGCTGACATGCCGGCCCCTGCAAAAACTGCAACATTTTCTTCAATGAGCTCTTTTCCTACATCTCGTAAAAATGCTTGCTTCTTTAAATCCATTAATAAATTCTCAGTTTAATGTGATACCCGAAAGGCTTATAACGCCCTGTTAACAGGCAAAAAATAGTTGGCTATAATTAGCGACGAAGGAGCAAAGCCAACTGTTTTTTGTCCTTGTTCAACAGCTTGTTATATTTTTTCATCTTCGATTTTCTGAATTGTTTCAAGCACATAGACAGTAGACTGAATAGTCTTTCTAATCTCGTCTAATACACCGTCAAGTGAGCGGATGACCACCCGTTTGGCTTTGTTAATTTGAATAGTTAGTCTAGGCAAATCGGCTACACTTTCTCTAAATGAGGATAAACCGTCTCTTGCACTATTTGCGGATAGCTGCATATCGCTCAGGCTTTGCTTTAGCTCTTCAAGACCTTCTTCTTCTGCAGATAACTCAATTGAAATCGAAATTCCCTTACTAAGCGCATCAAAAGCCTCTGTTCTTGATGAAGTTGCAATGCTTACTTGAGAGTTAAGAATTTCAGAGTATCTTGTGAGGTCTTCGCTTGTTAGCTTTATGATTTTTCGAGTTTCCTTCTGATCATAAGACCCATCAGCACTCGCAGATGTTAGTCCCGCTATATCGGCTGTACGGCGAGTAAATTGAGTTCCAATTTTGACTGTTGCATCAGACATCAATTCTAGTGCAGAAGTCATATCTGACATTCGGTCTTCGTAAATATCAATATAGTCAAACAGCCCATAATCATCGTCACTTTCATCGACTACATTATCAAGTCTTTGATTATCATTTACCGATTCTATTATTATTTTTTCTGTAGAAATTAACTTTTGAGCCCAAGATTGTGCGACTCGACTTAGGTGACCTCTGATCAGGGTTTCAAAATCTTCAGTATTGTCGAACGGCCAGTATAAACCACCTTTATCACCTAATTTCTCTTTCAAAGATTGCAGTTTTTGTAACTGTTCGAAATCCATTTTAGAAGGTGGAATTGCTTGGTCTTTGAAATAGACCATAATGTCTACAGATTTTGGATCTTTTTGGTACTTTTGGTAAGCTCTATCGAACTCTTCGATAGTTCCAGATTCAGCGATCTCAGTTGGTGAGCCGACTTTACTCCAAAATAATGCAATAAAAACATCATACGCATCATTTAATTGCTTATTGATCACATCTTGGGGATATGCACCAAAACTAGGATGTATATCTGTCTCCCATTTGATGAGTTCTAATCGTAAATTAAGGGTTCGACTCCAAGTTCGATTCAATTCCGAGATGATCGCTTCTAAAGCCTTTCGTTCGTCAATAACATCTCCAGGAGATGCAACAAACACACTAATAATCGTTTCATTTCTAGCCATGTCACTTCCAATTTACAGTCTGATGTTCCGCGAAAAAAATATAACGCCTATAGCACTGGAAAATATTGTGTAGCGGATTTTTGTGCAATAATGGCTGAAAGCCATGCACAAAAAGGAGTGAAGCAATATTTTTCCTGTGGCTATACTTGTTATAAGTTTTTAATTGTAATAAAAGCATCGTTTTTCCAATAGTAATTAATTGCCTCTATAAATTGTGTTTTAGAGTAATTTATAACCTGCTGACTTAAGTTGTTTTTAATGCTTTCTATCTGTTCTTTGCAAAAAAAACATACTAAACCCTGACTGACTAGATCTGATTCTTTTGCTTCATACTCTTCATCCGATATTTCAACAGCCCCACTAATGGAAAGACAGGCCGTATTTAACGATAAATAATTTTCCGATTTAGAAATCCATAACCAAGTATCATGAGGCATAACCTGCAAGTTTCTCAACCACCATGTCAGTGGTTTTTTGTCATCACTCATATCTGGCTCATTGCTTATAACAGTATGATAAAAGGGAATTAATCCCTCTTATCAAGATCATGAGGAATCCATTGTTTTTTTTAATAGCTCTTTGATTAAGCATGGATCTCTCTGTTTTTATTAGATATTTCTATATTCTATCATCAGGTTTTTTTTGATTTCAGGGAATAGATCCCGCTTTCAACAAATATGCTATGACTTACACTCACTGTCAACCTTTCGCTTCAACATGTCACTTATTACAACAATAATGTCGCGGAACTGTACGATTATACTGCCTGTGTCGATTTTGGCACGTCGCTCTGCCTGTTAAGGTCTATCGCCTCCCCCTATTCTGCTGCCCCACTACCCCGTATAATACTGCCTTTCTTCTACTACCTTTCTTCTACTACTTTTTATCAACAACCCAAGAGTCTACCGTGACGAATAAAAGCACCGACACCGAACAATATACCCAAAAGAAACAATTCTTTAACCAAGTGATTACCCTTTTTGGGCGCAAACCGGTGCTTGAGGTGCTGCAAGACCCTAAGCTGACGATTTATCGGGTGCATTTGTCGGAGAGTAATAAACCCCAAGGGATTATTAGCGAGATTTTAACGATTGCAAAACAGCGTGAGATTGAGGTGCTGTACCACAATAAGCAGGCGCTTTCGCGAATTTCGAAGAACGCCAAGCAAGACCAAGGCGTGTGTATTGATGTTTTGTGTCCGCAGCATCAGTCTTATAACGATTTTTTAACGTCGCTATCCTTATCAGCGTCATCATTATCAGCGTCGCCTGAACAAACCATTCGCCTTATCGCTTTGGATCGCATTACCAACCCACAAAACTTGGGGATGATTATTCGCTCGGTATGTGCCGGCAAGATTGATGGTTTATTATTGCCTAATAAAGGCTGCGCGACTATTGACTCGCTAGTCGTAAAGGCCAGTGCCGGCACGCTATTTAAAGCGCCCCTACTCCATTGTCAATCCTTAAGCGATGCCTTACGTGATTCTAAAGAGCACGGTGCTACGGTGTATGGGTTGTCTTCTCATGCAGCACAGTCTATTAGCGAAAAAACGACAGATAAATTTATTATTTATGTACTGGGAAATGAAACGGAAGGCATGAGCCAAGAGATTGGTGCGCTATGTGATAAGCGTATCTCGATCCCGATGAATAATGGCGTCGAATCACTCAATGTGGCAATAACCGCTAGTTTGTTAGCGTTTAAAGAAGTGCTGGGTTAAATAATCTAGAAAAATTACGGGGAGGTCTTTGCACGTAAGATGATTTTACGTGCAGGCTGATTTGCTGGCTGAAGATCTAGCGCCAAGGATGTCAGTTTTTCCGCTATAGGATACTCAACACTCCCAGGTAGGATTTTTTCATACGCTTGAAAGCGCTTAGTCGCAACTGCCATGTAGGCATCAGCGGCATGCGTTGAATGCATGTCTATATTTTGTAAGTAATGCGCGCCAGATGCCGTGAGGACTCCCGCTACCAACATAGATGCTATGGTATTCAACACTTGATTGCCCCAAAATACGTGATGTCACGCTGTTGCTGTTATTAACACTTTTATATTAATCGAATCATTATAAGCCGTAGACGTCTATATTACTTATTATGGATAAAACGACTAGGCTCACGACTTATTATAAAATCATATGCCAATACTGAACCGGTTAATTTTCAAGCTAAAAGTGTGTTTTTTGTTCTATGAGGTCAAGGTGATAATATTAAGCGACGATGACATCGCGTGTATCGTTGACTTATAAGACATCTTCAGGCGTTGCGCGCACCATCTCTTGGTAATGATTGGCTCATTTGAGAAAGGCTTGTAGAAGACCTAATAACCATTCTCAGAGTCTACTCGTACTTCCCATAATGCGCGCGTAGCCGTTAGCCCCATAAACATGACCAAGCTAGCGATGCCGCTTATTTTAAGCAATTCCATCACTCCCCACCAATGGATAGCATAACCTGCAAATAATGCACCCAGTGGCGCGAAGCCAAACAGAGCCAATTGATATAAGGAAATAATTCGACCGCGACAGTGCTCAGGTGCTAACGACTGTAAAATCGAGCGCCCCATATTGGCTGACACACCCACGACTACACCCCAGAAAAATAATAATATAAACAGACCAATAACGGTTGGTTTTGCACTGAGTGCAAATAAAATGACTCCCCCGTAAAGTAAACCAAAGATCAGTCGTTTTCCAGGCGAGTCTAACGAACCTTTTACAATGACAACAACCGTTGCGACGATAGTCCCGAGTAAAAATGTGAATTGCAGGCCACTAAAATACATCACAGATTCACCGTATACTTGTTGGACTAATAGTGGCAGAGCAACAATAAACACGCCAATATGAAAAAAACCATTAAAAGCCACTAAACACAGTAAGCTACGCAATGCGGTGATATTCCACATCTCATCCCAGCTACTGCGTAAGGCATGCAAAATAGGTTGATCACTACTGGCAGTTTCATTATTGTTATCATCAACAACACCCGCTAAAGTATCTTTTACCAACGTGCGTAATAAATAACGAAAACCAATAATCGATAAGGCAACCATCACTAACTGTATTAACAATAATGTTTGTGAACCGACGGTTTCCATAAAAGACGATAAAGAAACACCCACAGCCTGACCGATATAAAGACATAGACTGGATTTAGCGACAAATGATTGTAAGCCGACACGTGCGGAAGAGTCTCTGACTTGGCGTAATAAATATTCGCGCCACGGCTGTATAAACGCATTCCCAACACCTAATGCGACGGCGTACAACAACAATAAACTGATACTGAGCCACGCACTATGAATCACGTAAGCTAATACGCCGTGCAGCAATGCATTAGTGAATAATAAAGGGACTAAATAACGCTGACTACTCCCTCTATCGGCAGAAATGCCGCCTAGTAATATAAGTAATAAACTAGGTATAAGTACCGCTGCTTGAACCCACCCCACCCATACAGACGATAATGATAGATGGTCTATCACCAGCCAAGGCAATAAAATAATCTGGATGCCTGACGCAACAGATAAGGTGAACAGTGCAAACAAATACAAAAATTGAGGAGAAAACACAAAGCGCCTTTTTTGAAAAATTTATGTTAATAATTTATGGTTGTCTACAGAATAAATGACTGGCTACATATTTTACCCTAAATACTGCAGTTGAATTTACTGCGGCTATCTAAAGCACGGAATCTAAAGCGTTTTTCACTTCTTTAGGCTGCACCCGTAGGGTGGCTACGAATTTACCGAAAAAAAACAAAAAATTACTTTATATTCCACACCACTGCTGTCCGGCTCAATTAGCTATAGGCTAGGTCAATCATTACCAAGCGGCGTAATGGTAAGTAAGCGACATAAAAATCAAAAAGAAACCACGTCATTCCGGAAAGCGTTTTTTGCTTATCCGGAATCTAGTGATTTCAATAGTTTACTAAATACCGGGGCAAGCCCGGCATGACGACATCACTCTAGCGGGACAGTAGTGATCCCACACCTTAGTCACCCTCGCAACAATGTAACTGCGATATTGAGACCATACAAGCACATCCAAAACTTTAGCCACATTGCCATTAATGTTACCAATCTACATTCGCACCCAGCCAAAACACTAACAACTTACTAGGAGGCTGTCCGAGCATAGAAACCGCCGCGAGGGGAAACAATTCCGAGTCCATTTTTCGAACATTTGAGGCAAATAGTGGTTCTATTCACCAAAAGTAGGCACCATTAAGCGATGAAAATGTTCGGAAAAATGGGCCGATATAGTTTTTTCGTAGTAGGTTGTCTATTCTCGGAAAGGTTCCTAATATTTTGCTAATGCTAATTTTTCGCCTTTTAAATCTTTGGCGATCAACATATAAATCGATGGGATCACGAATAAAGTAAAGATCGTACCAATCGCCATACCGCTCACGAGAACAATACCAATAGAGTTTCTCGCTTCGGCACCAGCACCAACTACAAGAATAAGCGGATAATGCCCTGCCACAGTAGCGACACTGGTCATTAAGATAGGTCGCAGGCGTGTGGTAGCGGCTTCTTTAACCGCTGCCAATTTTTGCAAACCTTGTTCTTGCATTTTGTTAGCAAATTCTACGACTAAAATACCGTTTTTAGCGACTAAGCCAATCAACGTCACCAACCCAACCTGGGAATAAATATTTAAGGTGGTTGTCCAACCGTCGGTCCAAAATGGTAATTGCGGATTAGGCATTTGTAAAAATATAAAAATTAATGAGCCAAACATCGCCAACGGCACAGACCCTAGAATAATCACTAAGGGGTCACGAAAACTATTAAACTGCGCGGCCAGCACTAAGAAAATAAGTACGATGGCCAAGGCAAACGCCGGTAAAAACTTATTGCCTTCGCGTATTAACTGTCGCGACTCGCCAGTGTAGTCAATGGCATACGTCGATGGCATTATTTTTTCGGCTTCGGCTTTTAAAAATGCCAAGGTCTCACCTAAAGGCTTAAGACTCACCCCGCTTAGTTTAACGGCATTTTGTTGCTGAAAACGATTTAAACTGCGTGGCACAACGTTATCTTTTATAGTGGCGACGGTACTTAGTTTAATTAAACTGTCGTTAGGGCCAGAAATATATAGGTTTTCTAACTGCCCAGGGTTCAACCGCTCAGAACGTTTTACTTGAGGGATAACACGATAACTACGTCCTTCAATATTGAAACGGTTAACAAAATTACCGCCTAACAAAATACCTACATCAGTACCGACCTGCTTTAAGGTAAGTCCTAGATCGGCGACTTTATCACGATCGATAATGAGTTCTGATTGCGGCTGGTCAATTTTAGTATCAATAATAGGGGGAAACGGAAACAAGCCCGCTTGCATACCTTTAGATTTTAATTGCTCTACTACTTTAACAATATCGACTGCTTCATCTGTTGAGGTAATCACAAACTCTACGGGGAAATTACCCCCGCCGGGGAGTGCAGCGGGTGTAATAGGAAACATATTGATACCGGGGATGGTGGCTAGATCTTGCTGTACATCTAACAGCACTTCAAACACGGTTCGCTCGCGATCATCCCAAGGCTTAAGCACCATGCCACCAAAGGTTGCACCGGGAGCAATCAACTGAAAAACAAAGTCGGTTTCTTCCTGCGAAGAAAAAATGCGTTCAGCTTCATCAGCATAAAATATCGCTTGATCTAAATTTGAGTTAGGTGCATCTTCAACAATACCAAAAATAACCCCTTGATCTTCTTTCGGCGCCAGTTCGCTAGCCGACATCATAAATAACGGAATGCACAATAAGCTAGCTATCAGCCATACCGAGAGCACTAATGGTCTTGCACGTAAGGTGGCCTCTAACCAGCCAGTATAATGGATTTTAAATCGATCAAAAATTTTGTGTACCTGTAAAGCTAGGCCCTGCTCTTCATCACCCTCTTTTAACACCACTGATGCCATCATGGGTGAAAGTGTGAGCGCAACGATACTCGAAATAATCACTGCCCCCGCTAGCGTAAAGGTAAACTCCTTGAATAAAGATCCCGTTAAGCCACCTTGCAGCCCTACCGGCAAATACACCGCTACTAATACTGCTGTTGTAGCAATAACGGGACCGATTAACTCCCGCGCGCCTTGCAATGCTGCGTCAACCTTATTCATCCCCTCGGTAATATGCCGCTGTACGTTTTCGACAATAACGATAGCGTCATCTACCACTAAACCTACTGATAACACTACCGCCAGTAGCGTAAGCAGGTTGACGCTGAACCCCATTAACTGCATGAGAAAAATAGCACCTATTAAAGAAATAGGGATTGCGATAACGGGAATCAGCACAGTGCGTAATGAGCCCAAAAATAAAAATATCACCAAAACAACAATCAGTAGCGTTTCTGCTAGCGTAGTAACCACTTCTACAATCGAGGTTTCAATATAGCGTGTCGCATCATAGGCAATGCGCGCATCCATACCCGACGGCAACGTTTCTTGAATGGCGGCCATTTCTTCACGAACGAGTTTAATCACCTCTAGTGAATTGGAGTTGGGAAGAGGCCAAATGCCCATAAATGTCGCGGTTTTACCCGAGAAACGTACTTCTGCGTTATAAGAATCCGAGCCAAGACGAACATCGGCTACGTCTTTTAAACGAATCACCGCCCCGTCTTCTGACGTTCGCAGCACCAACTCTTCAAATTCGCCAACCGTTTGCAAATCGGTATTCGCTGACAGGTTTACCGTCACTAAGCCACCTTTGGTTTGTCCCAATGCAGATAAAAAATTATTAGCCGCAAGCGCCTGCCTAAGTTGTGTGGGCGATACATTGTGTGCTGCTAAACGTTCTGGTTTTAACCAAATACGCATGGCAAAATTACGTGCCCCCAGTACATCGGCACGCTGTACACCGTCTAACGCCGATAAGCGTGGCTGTACCACTCGTACTAAAAAGTCGGTGATTTGATTACTATCGAGAATATCGGAGGTAAAACTAAGATACGCCGACGCAAATTTACTATCGGCAGATTCGACGTTAATCACCGGCACTTCGGCCTCAGCGGGTAAGTCGTTGCGAACTTGGTTTACTTTGGTATTAATTTCCGACAATGCTTTAATCGGATCATAATTCAGCTCTAGACGAACATTAATCGTCGATATGCCTAGCTGGCTAGATGACTCGATATAATCAATACCTTCTGCACCTGCGACTGCACGTTCGATGGGCGTAGTGACAAATCCTCGGACTAGCTCAGCACTGGCACCAATGTATGCTGTTTGAATAGTGACCGCCGCATTGTCGCTACGTGGATACTGACGAACCGACAAGGAGCTTATCGCTTGTAGGCCAGCAATTACGATGACCAAACTGACCACGATAGCCAGTACTGGACGGCGAACAAAAATATCAGTAAAACGCATAGTACTCATTACTCATTAATAACAGACGCTGTATTATTTTATTGGTCTTCTAAAACAGGATTGAGACTAAATTCAGGCACAATGTCGTTGTTGATAACGACAGGCGCGCCATTACGTAGTTTAAATACACCGGCATTAACGACCATTTCGCCTTCTTTTAATCCCTTTATAACAACCACATAATCACCTCGCGATTCACCTAAACGAACAAATTGCTGACGAGCAAAAAGCTGTGGCGGTGTGGATTTTTCTGAAGTGTTAACCGGTCTATGCGTTTTTCCCTTCGTAGACTCAC
Organism: Candidatus Endobugula sp.; assembly: GCA_047636495.1. GTDB lineage: Bacteria > Pseudomonadota > Gammaproteobacteria > Pseudomonadales > Cellvibrionaceae > Endobugula. The sequence continues at coordinate 10,945 of JBLILH010000006.1, forward strand.
TATCATTTATCGCGGTTAATGAGGTGGCAGTATTCTTCTCTATCTTCTTCCCTTTACTCTTATCTACCTTCTCACCTACACTTTCCTCTTGACCTTGTTCTAAATTACTGTCGGTTTTTTCTTCTACTACGAATACCGAGTCGCCGTAAGTTGAATATTTCACAGAGGTAATCGGCACCAGTAACACAGTAAAGGTTTCTGGCATCACCACTTCGATATTGGCGAACATCCCAGGCAGTAAGGTTTTTTCTGAGTTAGCTAATATCGCTTGGATTTCGACACTGCGAGTTTTGCTATCTATCACTGGATTAATGGCGTTAATTTTTCCGGTGAATACCGTCTCGGGGACAGCGTCACTGGTTAATCTAACCGTTAAGCCGGTAGCTAACAACGGTAGGTTTTGTTGAGGTAAAAAGAAATTGACGAACATCTGATCTGTCGCTTGGAGTGATACGACAGGTTCTCCGGCAGAAATGGTTTGCCCTAAGTTGATTAAACGAATGCCCAATCGACCCTTAAACGGTGCACGGATACTTTTTTTCTCAATAGCCGCTGTTATATTATCTACCTCGGCTAAAGCAGACTGATAGGCGTTATTGGAGCTATCAAATTCGGACTTAGAAGCCACCTTGCTTTTATACAATTGGCTCACACGAGAGAAATTATTTTTAGCTAGGGCAGCAGCCGACTGTGTGGCACGTAATTGTGCTTTTTCGGTAGAAACATCTTGCTCAATAAGCAAATCGCCTTCTTCCACTTCACTGCCCGCATCAAATAATATCTTAGTAATACGCCCGGACAAATCAGCAGTAACTTCTAAGCCTTTGGCTGCCTCAAGTGAACCAATCGCTTTCAACGTAGCCTCCCATTCGTAGGTTTGCGCTTTTTGAGCCGAAATCGTAGTAGAAGGTACTTGCTGATTTTTACCGGTTTCGATTAATGTCGAAATTTGTAAAACCTTAACCAACGCTATAGCGCCAACAATAAACACGATACCGACTAGAGTGAACAGAACATTTTTAATCGTCATCAGGAAAAACCATATTAAGAGGAATGAACAACTTACTACAAAGTAATACTCAGGGTAAGTTGTCGTTATATTTGATGATACACAGTGACTCTAATTGACTATTTCTCGCAGAGTATGGTTTATGCAACAATGTACGATTTAACATTACAGCTAGTACAATTTTTCACTGTGTATAATGATTGTGTCTTGTTACGACAAGTAAGACCAACAGGATTAGTCACCCTCTCTCTATCATTTCCCCCATCGTCGATTTATATAGAATAGACCTACATAGGGTCGACGTATGCAGAGAGTCATGTCACTAAAGCGCAGCAATGCCTCGCTCACAATCAGCAATAATATCTTTTATATCTTCTAGACCGACGGCGATACGAATTAGGTTTTCGGTAATACCTGATTGCTGTTTTGCAGCGTCAGATAAGCGACTGTGCGTGGTTGTCGCTGGATGAACAATCGTCGTTTTTGTATCCCCTAGATTAGCAGTTAGTGATAGCATTTTGACTGCATCAATAAAACGCCACGCGTCAGCACGTTCACCTTTTACCCGAAACGATAATACACCACCAAAAGCACTTTGTTGTTTGCGCGCCAACTCATGACCTGAATGTGTGGGGAGCCCGGCGTAAAATACCCGCTCAATTTCAGGCTGCTCGTTTAACCACCTCGCTAACGCTAAAGCGTTAACCGAGTGTGCCTGCATACGAATACGTAAGGTCTCTAAACTTTTCAAAAAAATCCATGCATTAAAGGGACTTAAGGTCATTCCGCAAGTGCGAATCACCGCTAGCACTTGATCCATTTCTTCTTGTCGCCCTACCACTACACCCCCTAAACATCGACCCTGGCCGTCTAGATATTTTGTTGCCGAGTGGATAATGATGTCTGCACCCATTTCGATAGGACGCTGAAGTGCTGGGGTGCAGAAGCAGTTGTCAACCACAAGTAAACACCCGTTAGTCTTTGCCATTATCGACAGTTTTTCTATATCCGCTACTTCGCATAAAGGATTTGAAGGAGTTTCTAAAAAAAGTAATTTTGTTTTGTCGGTAATCGTTGATTGCCATTCTGCATAATCTGTTAATGTAACAAAGCTAACGTCTATACCAAATTTTTTCAGATACTTAGTAAATAAAACATCGGTAGTACCAAACACACTACGCGAACAAACCAGATGATCACCTGTATCTAATAAAGCAATACAAGTGGCCAAAATGGCCGCCATACCCGATGAAGTCGCAACAGCTGTTTCCCCACCTTCTAATGCCGCGATACGATCTTCGAAAGTACGTACCGTAGGATTGGTATAGCGTGAATATACATTGCCTGGCTCATCCCCGGCAAAACGTGCTGCAGCTTGCTCGGCTGAATCAAAAACATAACTGGAGGTAGTGAAGATAGGTTCGCAATGTTCGCCTTCGCCCGTACGAGAAATACCTGCACGAACGGCGAGAGTGTCCAGGCCTAGACTCAATTCGTGATCTTCAATAAAGTCCTCTTTAGAACTCTCGATAAGAACACTGTCGATGTCAGTATTTCCCGATGTATTTTCAGGTTTATGGGTAGAGCGTTTGTTCGTCATTTATCCGTTTTCCGCTGAATCGTTGTGGATCCCCACTACGTTACTGTTATCTAAATCTAATTCTCTTTGTTTAGTTTGTGCATTATCGCTACGTTTTTCTGCTAGCCGATTCAAATAGAATTCATCAACATCATCTGTCACATAACTACCATCAAACACGGCACAATCGAATTTAGTAATCTCAGGATTACCTTCAGATGAGGCCATCACTAAATCCTCTAAGTCTTGATACACCAACCAATCTGCGCCAATAGCCTTACAAACACCTTCCGTTGTTAAACCGTGGGCTATCAGTTCTTGTGTGGTCGGCATATCGATACCGTACACATTAGGATATTTTACCGGTGGCGCGGCAGATGCAAAATACACCTTGGCTGCACCTGACTCTCTTGCCATTCTAATAATTTGTTCGCAAGTAGTACCACGAACAATCGAATCATCTATGAGTAAAACATTTTTACCCTTAAACTCTAGCGCAATAGGATTGAGTTTTTGTCGAACAGATTTTTTACGTTGCTGTTGGCCAGGCATAATAAACGTGCGGCCAATATACCGGTTTTTAACTAAACCCTCGCGAAACTTCACCCCTAATGTGTGTGCCATTGCTTGTCCTGCAACACGGCTACTCTCAGGAATGGGGATGACCACATCAATATCGTGGTCGGGAAATTCTCGCATAATTTTTTCAGCCAGTTTTTCACCTTGACGTAAACGCGCTTTGTAAACCGAAATACCATCGATAATGGAATCGGGACGAGCAAAATAAACGTGTTCGAAAATACACGGTGTGTACTCAATAACTTCGGCACATTGTCGTGAATGCAATTCACCTTCTTTACTAATATAAATGGCTTCTCCAGGACGCACATCACGCGTGAGTGAAAAGCCGGCCACATCTAAAGCCACGCTCTCGGAAGCGATCATGTATTCCTTACCTAGCGGAGTTTGACGTTCGCCAAACACTAACGGACGAATACCGTTAGGGTCACGAAAGGCCACTAGGCCGTAATTAGCGATTAACGTGACTACTGCATAACCACCAATAATGCGTTTATGTACACCTTCGATAGCACGTAAAAAGTCTTCTGCTAGAGGCTTGTGTTTATGAATCTTTTGTAACTCTTGAGCGAAAACATTAAGCAAGGCTTCCGAGTCTGAATCGGTGTTCATATGGCGTAAATCAGTGCGATATAAATCTTCACACACCGATTCACTATTGGTTAAGTTGCCGTTATGCGCTAGGGCAATACCGTAAGGCGAGTTAACATAAAAAGGCTGTGCCATTGCAGGGCCTGAACTACCCGCTGTAGGGTAACGTACATGCGCAATACCATAATTACCCACTAAACGCTGCATGTGCCGAGTACGGAAAACATCTTTCACTAAACCACTGGCTTTTTGTTGTGCTATGCGCCCTTCTTCACATGTCACCATGCCTGCAGCATCTTGACCACGATGCTGCAGCATCGTTAGTGCATCATATAACTGAATATTTACGTCACTTTTACCAACAACGCCAACAACACCACACATAGGCTACAACTCTTAGATAAGAAAAAATAGAAAATTAAACAGCGGGGACGAACAAGGAAGAAAACCCTGACATTAGAGCATGAAAACTTTCCTCCATACTAAGAAAATGAGGGATAAGAAACGATTCCCTCCACCATATATCTTGATCGATTGGCACCACAATAGGCACGTACAAAACAATCGCTAAAATGATCAGTACACCTCGTGCAAACCCAAAAAACACACCAAATACTCTGTCGGCATTAGACAGACCCGCTACTTTTACCAGAGAGGCCAGTAGGTAACTGAAGGCACTACCCAACAACAGGGTAACAATAAACAAAGTAGAGAAAGCCGCCATTTGTTGCGCGGATGGCGTGGAAGCATAAGGTTCAAAATGTGGAACAAGAAGTGGACTAAAGGCGGTCGCCACTATAAAGGCAATCACCCAAACAGCCAAAGAAAGCGCTTCTTTTACAAAGCCACGTTTTAAGCTGATAATGCTGGAGATCAGCAAAACAAGAATAATTACCCAGTCAGCCCAATTCATTGCCATTGTTTTATACGCTTATACTGTCGAAGAAACGGCATTTTAACAGAGCCCTTCATGGGTTTATAGCAAAGTATGACCGCTTTATTGCTAAAACGATGTTAATTAGATGAAAAACGCAAAATTTGGCTCTTTACACGATATGCTTGGTCAACACTAGCCTTGGCCGCTGCCGCTCGCTGCCTATCAATATATGGCCCAATCAACACTCTAAAAAAACGCCCCTTAGAGGTTTTAACCTGACGTACATAAGCTTTGTAGCTTTTAGCGCGCAGCTTGTCACTTAACGTTTTAGCATGGGCTTCCGATTGAAAGCTCGCTGCTTGTATCACCCATGACTGTGGCAAACCATTGCTATCTAATGACAACGCCGAGTCAGCTACGGTTTTTGATGCCGCTTTTTTAGGCGACACTATCGTCTTAACGATTTCAGGGCTCGTGTTTTCTGAACTAACACTAGGCTGGAAAGCCTCACTAGGGGCCAGCGCTGACAATTGCTTGATAGAATCGGGAGGCACAATAACAATAGTACGCACATCAGGCTTAGGAGGAATTAGCGACTGTGTATCTACCACAATTCGATCACCGTTATCACGATAAAAAAGTGATGGCAAAAAAATGATGCCTAGTGATACCAATACCATTCCGCCTACCAGTCGCTGTTTGACCTTCGTATCCAATACCCGTCTCCTAACTTAATGACACTGTGATGTGATTTTGCAAAGCCGCTACCGTAAAGAACGACCCAAAGACAACAATTCTATCATGTTCAGAGGATTGACTCAGCGCGTCATCAAACGCTTGTTCGATAGTATCTGACGCGCTATAGCGCTGGTTAGATTCCTGCAGTAAGACGCCTAGTTTATGCATTGAGACTGAACGCTCGTTGTCTTGTAACGAACCAACAAACCAACAGTCAAAAACACCCGATAAAGAAGCAATAATGGCCGTGATATCTTTATCTGCCATAACAGCGAACACTGCAAATACTCGGCCTTTCTTACTCCCCGCCTTACCGCCATCTTCGTTTGGCAAAGAACGCTGCAAACGATATGACAGCATAGCGGATGCTGCTGGATTATGTGCAACATCAAAAACTACTGTTCGTTGAGCAACATTGATCACTTGATAACGACCCGCCAAATGCAGTTGCGACAGTGTCATTTTCACTAACGACATATCATCCAATTCAGGTAATAAACCGCTAATATGTAATGCCTCTAAGGCCGCTGCAACACTTTCTAAGGGCAACGAAGGTAGCGGTAATACATAATGATCGCCGTTAGTTTGCCACTGCCATGAGGTATTATCGGCGGATGGTATTGCAGCAAAGTGTTGATTGATAACCGATACTCTGTTGTCTATAGGATGACTTCCATTATTCTGCGCTTTCTTATCTGCAATAAAACAGTTGAGGCTTTTCGTTAATACTGTTTCAGCTATAACAACGGGTTTATTGCATCGTGTAACCCCTAGCTTTTCTAACGCTATAACCTCACGATCACTACCCAGCCACTCTTCATGGTCTACCGCAATAGAGGTCACTATCGCAATGTCGGCATCGACAATATTCACTGCATCTAAACGACCGCCCAAACCCACTTCTAAAACAATATAGGGCACTTTTTCTTCAGCGAATATCCATAGCGCCGCTAAGGTAGAAAATTCAAAATACGTGAGAGAAATATCGCCCCGAACATGATCGATTGCCGCAAATGCACTGCATACGAAAGACTCATTTACTGGCGCGCCGTCAATACGGATACGCTCACAGTAGTGATGTAGATGCGGGGAGGTATAACTGCCTACACGGAGATTTTGAGCACATAGCATTTGTTCAATGGTAGCGACGCATGAACCCTTACCATTAGTCCCTGCCACAACAAAAGTATGTACGTTGTTAATGGCAAGTGCGCCGGAATACTCATGGCTGATGCTGGATGGATCTGCAATAAGGTCCAGTGCCTTAGCGACCTGATAAACACGAGATAAGCCAAGATCAATGGACTTTGGATGGAGAGTTTCTAGCCACGCTAACCAATCAGGTAATTGAGTAAAGCGTGGTAAAATCGACGGCATAGGAAAAGTATCTAAGGCTATTACGTTTTAGGCTGCTGAGTAATGGGTGAATTTAGCTAACAATGCCCCTACTTGTTGGCGTGCATCTTTACGGTGAATGATCATATCTATTGCCCCATGATCCAACAAAAACTCACTACGCTGAAAACCTTTGGGCAACTTTTGTCGAATCGTTTGCTCAATGATCTGTGGCCCGGCAAAACCCACACGTGCGCCAGGTTCTGCGGCATTAATATCGCCTAGTAAAGCTAGACTTGCTGACACGCCGCCATAGACCGGATCAGTCATAAATGAAATGTACGGCGTACCTTGTTGTTTTAAACGCTCGATTATAGCGCTGGTTTTTGCCATTTGCATAAGAGAAATTAGTGCTTCCTGCATGCGTGCACCACCTGTGGCAGCAAAACAAACAAAAGGAATATTTTCCTTTAATGCAACTTGGGCTGCACGGGTGAATTTTTCACCTACCACATAACCCATGGAACCGCCGTGAAATGAAAACTCGAATGCAACCGCAACTACTGGCCGACCATCTAACAAACCTTTCATGGCCACTAAAGCATCTTTTTCACCCGTGGCTTTTTGAGCCGCAGACAGCCTATCCTTGTACTTTTTAACATCTTTGAAGTTCAAACGATCAATTGGCTCGATATCTGCCGCTAACTCTTCACGTGCACCTTCATCAAGAAAGATGTCTAGACGGCGGCGAGCGCCTATCCGAAAATGGTGATCACACTTAGGACATACATCTAGGTTTTTCTCTAACTCAGGCCGATACAGCACTGAACTACATTTTACGCACTTCTTCCAGAGGCCTTCCGGCACTCGACTGCCGCTGCTACCTTTAGCGCCTGATCGACTCGGTACAATTTTATCTAACCAACTCATGGGATTCTCTTCTGCTGTCTTAATAGGCGAACACATGAGTGCTCATCAAAAAAATATTGTTGCGCTACGCCACATGAAATTTTACTCAATAGGCCTACATTTTTCAGGACTGATCCTTAGGTATCTAGACCTTGGCGAATTTCAGCCACCAACTGCCCTACTGCTGATGCAACGACGGCGTTAGGTTGATTTTTCAGTAAACCCATCTTATCAACAAATACACTGCCAACAACAGCTCCATCGGCGTATTCTGCAACAGATTTTGCAGATGCACCGTCTTTTATGCCAAAACCCACGCATATTGGAAGATCTGTATGTTTACGAATAATAGCCAACTTGTTTTTAACTGATGCAAGATCTAAATTGCCTGCACCTGTCACGCCTTTTAAAGAGACGTAATAAACAAAGCCACTAGCGATGCTTACAATTTCCCGAATACGCTGGATAGTGGTTGTGGGGGCCAGCAAAAATATGTTTTCAATCCCTACACGTTTAAGATCAAGATTCAATAATGTAGCTTCCTCGGGTGGCATGTCGACCGTCAACACTCCGTCCACACCTGCATCAGCGGCACGTTTAGCAAAAACACCATAGCCCATTCGCTCGATGGGATTAGCATAGCCCATCAATACAACAGGGGTATCGTTATCTTTTTCGCGAAACTGTTTCACCATGGCCATGGTGCTAGTCAGACTCACATTGTGCACTAGCGCGCGTTCATGACCCAGCTGAATCACTTTTCCCTCTGCCATCGGGTCAGAAAATGGAATGCCTAGCTCAATAATATCAGCGCCATTGGAGACTAATGCGTGCATGGCGTCTAACGTAGCATCGGGTGTTGGGTCACCGCTCACAATATAGGTGACTAATGCTTTTTTATTCGCTTCTTTCAACGCAGACATGCGCTGTTTGATACGGTTCATGTTGCTGTTCATTTTACACTGTTATTCCGTCTAATTCTGCCATTGTAAGAATGTCTTTATCACCACGTCCGGAGAGGTTAACGATGATTATTTTATCCGTCGACATCTCTTTTGCCATGGTTTCAGCATAAGCCAAGGCATGACTAGTCTCCAGGGCAGGCATAATCCCTTCAACTAGGGTCAATTGCCTAAAAGCGGCTAACGCTTCGTGATCATTGACAGCAACATACTTAGCCCGGCCGATATCTTTTAACCATGAATGCTCGGGACCAACACCGGGATAATCTAGACCCGCAGACACTGAGTGCGTATCTATAATTTGACCATTTTCGTCTTCCATTAAGTAGGTGCGGCTGCCATGCAACACCCCAGGAATACCATCGTTAAGTGGAGCGGCATGGCGGCCAGTTTCAACACCATCACCACCCGCCTCAACACCGTACATTTCAACAGACTCATCATTTAAAAAGGGGTGAAATAGGCCTATAGCATTAGACCCACCGCCTACACAAGCGACTAAGGCATCGGGGAGGCGACCGGCTTGATGCAAGCATTGCTGACGCGCTTCGCGACCAATGATTGATTGAAAGTCCCTAACCAATTCAGGATAAGGGTGGGGCCCAGCGACAGTTCCAATAATGTAAAATGTGTCATCGACATTCGTCACCCAGTCCCGCATTGCTTCGTTCATGGCATCTTTTAAGGTACGAGTACCAGATGTAACCGCATGCACTGTTGCTCCCAGTAACTTCATACGATAGACATTAAGTGACTGGCGCCGGACGTCTTCTTCGCCCATGAACACTTCACATTTAAGACCTAAACGTGCCGCTACGGTTGCCGTTGCAACACCATGTTGCCCCGCACCTGTTTCGGCAATAACACGGGTTTTGCCTGAATACTTAGCGAGAAGTGCCTGCCCTATCGTATTGTTAACTTTATGGGCACCCGTATGATTTAAGTCTTCTCGCTTGAGGTAAATTTGTGCGCCGCCTACCTCTCTACTCCAACGTTCAGCATGATAAAGCGGTGATGGCCGACCGACATAGTGTGCCATGTCCTTATCAAATTCAGCTTGAAATGCTGGATCATTTTTTAAACGCTGATACATAGCAGTCAAGTCGTCTAATGCTGAAATCAAGGTCTCTGAAACAAATCGACCGCCGTAGATACCAAAGTGCCCTGTTTTATCAGGAAAACTAGAAAAATCGATATCGGCTACATTCGTTAGATCATTCACTAAAGTGTTACTCCGCATTGGTTAAGTTATAACGTGTCAGTTATAACTATCTATAGTGTCAAATTATAGTATCAAACTATAGTGTCAAAAAACTGTGCGATGGCTCAGACCGTTATTTGACACCATCTTTTATATTAATATTACATTTGGTTGGATATTGTTCTTACATTGTTAATAAAACCGATCACTTTCTCTTGATTTTTCGTGCCGGGCGAGCTTTCTACTCCACCACTGATGTCCACACCATAAGGACGTGTTGCCGTTATCGCGCTTACGACATTGTCAGGGGTGAGGCCACCCGCCAAAATTATAGCTGGCAAGTTGCTGCCACTGGGTACCCGTTGCCAATCGAAGGTTTCGCCCGTCCCTCCAGGTACACCCTTACGATAAGCATCTAATAGCACGCCTGTTGCAGAAGAGTAATGATTAATCACCTCCTCAACATCAAGCTTAGGCTTCATTCTTATGGCTTTCATGTAAGGACGCTGAAAACCTTCACAAAAAGCAGCTGATTCATCGCCATGAAACTGTAAAACATGTAGGTTAACGCGCCCTAAGACGTGCTTTATGTCAGCTTCATCCGCATTCACAAATAACCCCACTACGGTGACTAGCGGACCTACCGCTAATGCAATTTTCGCCGCCATCTCAATTGATACATAACGGGGACTCGGCGGATAAAAAACCAATCCAATGGCATCTGCGCCAGCACCTGCGGCCATGAGCGCATCATCAACAGATGTAATACCACATATTTTTACGCGAGATAATGATTGATGGCTCTGTATGTGGCTCACATTTTGTTCCAATATAGATGTTTCAAAATGAAAATAATGATGCGCGGATGTCGACTTGTTGCAACGACTATTAATGTTAAAGGCGAATATTAACAGACTTAACGACGCTAAGAAATAAGCGCCCCCCGATCTACCGTCAAATAATAGAGTCGTTCATAAGACAATGGCAATAAATACAAAAAATTTGACGCAGCGCAGGCTCCTGAAAGCCGTCGACTAGGGCCTTTCGCACCTTTTCTGGTCATAAAACTGGATTTCATCGCCAGCAATAGCGGTGAGTTTGCCCGCATATTTGTCACCATACAATGAATAGATAAGGCTCTTGAACCGGCTCACGGGTAGTAACGCTGACATAAGCGTTACTAGGAGCCTGTCGGACTTAGGAGGAATCTACTGCGGCAGCGGGAAATTGGTGTATTTTTCCGATCATTTTCGTTAAATAGGCTCACTATTCGCCTCAAATGATCGAAAAAATGCCCTCAATTTCTCACTGCCTCGCTACGATCCCCTAAGTCCGACAGGCTCCTAGGATCATCGAATATAACCGTAAACATTAAATTAGTGAGAAAAAAACTCTATCAATACCGACACGTGAAAAATCTTCTCTTGATGCAAGAGCTAGCAATATTTCGCTTTGAAATAGACCTTCAGCTTGAATGATCTTAAGTTCATCGACAAGGGGCTCGTTGTAAGAAGATTTCAACGTGACCTCACCTAACCCTAAAGAAAGGCTATATGAGCAAGCAAAAATACTGACCAAAATAACAACAAGTGTGCTTGAATGACCCAACAGCATGAACTTCCCTTTGGTGAGTTATTTTTTCATATTATTATTTAATAGCTAATAGCTAAGGGCTAAGGGCTAAGGGCTAAAAATCAGTATGACTGAAGTGCTCAAGGGGGATCATACAATCAACGTTCACATGAAATTTAATCACCCGTCGATTATTTATTATAAACGGTCTTTATTCAACGTGTCTAAAACAAGTATTGTCTTTATGGGCGCCACGTCTCAGATTACCGTCATCTGCTTCTCCACAAATCAACACTTTGATAGAAACTACGGTTACTCGCCTGTGGATTAATGTTGAGCCCCTAGAAACTGCCCCTAATGAACACCTAACTTCTTCTCATCAGCCGAAGGACTGAAAAAGCAAATATTACGACGCCAAGAAATAAGGGCCCTTTGGTCTTACGGGCAAATCATAGTGAGGGGCATAATCCACTGCTACCAAATACAGTCCATGTGGCGGGGCAGTCACGCCCGCACACTGTCGATCTCTGCTTTCCAGCACTTCTGCGGCCCATGAAATCGGCTTTTCACCACTGCCGATAGCGGTAAGTACACCTACAATATTTCTCACCATATGATACAAAAATGCTGACGCCTGAATTTCAATAATAATAAAATCGTCTTGGCGCGAAAGCTGAATATAATGAATGTTGCGGATGGCATTGTTTGCTTGGCATTGGGCAGCACGCAGCGCGTTAAAGTCATGCTGACCGATCAACGCACCACTCGCTTTTGCCATTGCATCAACATCCAAACGACGCCGATCCCAAGTAACGAAATGCTTTAATAATGCAGAATGTGTCGGTGTGTTATAAATGACGTAACGGTATGTACGATGCTTAGCACTAAAGCGTGAGTGAAAATCAGCAGTGACATTTTTTGCCCAACGAATCGCCACGCCATCAGGTAATTTTGCATTAGCACCGCGCAACCACGCAGTATCATTCCGCTTTGCAAGCGTATCAAAATGCACCACCTGATTAGTGGCATGCACACCAGCATCGGTGCGCCCAGCACAGACTAGTGTAGTCGGCTCATCAGCAATAACTGATAATGCTTTCTCTATAGAACCTTGAACGGTATTAATATCGTGGGGCTGGGATTGAAAACCATGAAACAAATGGCCGGCATAGTCGATGCCTAATGCGATTCTCTGCATACCCTCTGGGAAACCGTCCACTGTATGAATATCGCAATTACGTCGGTAAGGTTTTTTGTTGATGGGTGTCATATAGGTCATTAAGAGTACATTCTGAAAGTATAGCGATGAAACGATAACCAATGAATCACCCTATCTGACAATTAGACAGGCAACTGAAAGCGCATTCGGTAATAAAAAACGATCGTCTATGCGATCGTTTTTTAGGGGTTCAAAAATCAATTCCGGTGAAGTTATAAATTTTTCAACAACTTTTCTGCCGATGCTGTTTGCTCTTCATTACCTTCTTCCATGACTTCCTGAAGAATATCTTCCGCACCATCAAAGTCACCCATATCAATATAGGCCTGAGCCAAATCGAGTTTAGTCCCTACGTCATCTTCACTAGTATCGAAATCCATATCATCATCACCCGAGTCATTAATGGGTGCAATGATTTCAGATGATTCAGTGGTATCGCCGGCGTCAGTATCAGCTTGAGCGTCTTCTCTGGCCATTAATTCAAGCCCTTCATCTAAACCTTCTTCTGCATCATAGTCTTCGATGAGCTCTTCAATAGACTCAACATCAGGTGCTATCGTTGCGGACTCAGACTCAGACATCACCTCGACAGGTGTATCATCGAGCATAGCCGACATTTCGTCGAGTTCTAGATCGAGCGATACCATATCGACATCGGCGGGAGGTAAATCTAAATCGAACTCAGATGTTGCATCATTTACAAAATCAGCACTATCTGACCGCACATTTTCAAACTCGGTACTTTCAGGTTCAGCGGCCAAAAAGTCCGTAACTTCTGCTGCACCATCTAGCGTGTTTTCGAGGTCTTGTGATGGCTCTGGCGAGCCACTTTGCTCGGTATCTTGCCCTACATCCTGCTGACCATCAGCAGTATAATTTAATTCTTCTGCAGTCGATTTTTCAAACTCTTCGAGGCCGTCATCTATATCTAACGATTCTAGATCTACATCGTCATCAAATGAGTCGTCAACCTCCGACGTGGAAGTTTGCTCTACAGATGGCACTTGCCCATTCTCTGCCAGCTCATCATCCTGTATTGGATTTTCACTTAACACCTCGGCATCACCTTGACCAGCACTGTCAGGTTTATTATCGCCATCAAAAGAAACATCTATATCATCATCGTCACTTAAAAACTTATCGAGCTCACTATCCGTTAGCACTGTGGTGTTTTCAGGGGCAGTCGCACTATCGTTTTCGATAACCGATAAACCATCATCAAGAGTGATATCAAGTAGATCAAAATCCAGTTCATCAACGCTATCTTGACTCGCTGAGGTATCTTTATTCTCTAGCAATTCATCATCTAGATCTAGATCAAAGGATTCATCTGATGAGTCATGATCCGACAACGCATTAGCCTCATCGGGGCTACCCTCTGACTTATTAATATTATTTTCATCATCAAGATCATTTAAAAATTCGCTAAAATCTAAATCAAGATCAAGGTCAAGGTCATCATCTAGACTTAGGCTATCCGTTAATTCTAAGTCTTCGCTCAACTTATTTTCGCCACTAAGACTGGCCGTTTTTTCATCAACACGACTCTTCGCATGGCTCTCAACGCTGTCGTCTGTAGAGCTGCTGCCAGATGATTTAAATTCGGTAGGGGTGACGCCAGCAAGATCATCATCAGAATTGGCTTCATTCAACTCGGATAAAAAATCATCGTCTAGATCTAAATTAAGCAGGTCATCGTCTTGATCGATACTGATTAACTCGGTATCAAGATCGAATAAATTTTCATCATTACCTAAATCATTTTCAAGCTTGGCATCTATATTACCCTCTAGATCATCAAGCAAGTCGTCATCATTTACATCCTCCAGATCGCCGACTAAATTATCCGATTCGGCAAGCCCTTCATCATTTAACGAATAGCTATCAACATCGAATATTTCTGTCGTCTGTAATTCATCGCGTAAAGATTGTGCTTTGTCGTTGGCCGATTGATTGCCTAACGGGAGCAGCTGGGCGTATTGATCGTCAAATGCGTTGGCATTTTGCGATGTCACGTAAATACCTAGCAACGCTAGGCGCGCATCTGCGTTATCAGGGTTCTGCTGGATTTCTTTTTGTAGCAACTCTTCTGCCTTATCCCGCTGCCCTAGACCAATGTAAATGTCAGCCTCAGCGACAACATCATCTGTTTGCGCTTCTATTGTATTATATTTGTCCACGCTATCACTAACGACATCGTCATTACCTACATCTATTAAGTTGTCTAAACCTCCTATCTTATAAAGATCATCTTCACTATCGTATACAGCAGCATCATCTTCCCGGTCAGCGTCAACTGGAGCAAAGTCAGAGTCCACGTTAAATTCATCATCATGCGAGTCATTTGATTTCGAACGAACAAAAAATAAAATCAGCAAGACGATCAATAACAATATCGCTGCGAGATAAAAAACATTACTCTTCACTGCATTAATAAACTGCTGGACGAGTGGTTTACCTGCATCTAACTGATCAGCCACTGTGTTTTGCAGTGTATTTTCCATCTCAGAACTTGGATCAGAAGCTGTCGCTGGCACGCCATTTTGTGTCGCTAATTCGAAAGCCTTTAATTGATCACTTGTCACAGAGACCAACGATTCAAGAGTCTGGATCTGCTTTTCTAACTCACTAATTGTAGCGTTAAGATTACTATTTTCACGGGCTGTTTTATCAAGCTCTTCTTGAGCAATAGCGAGTTCATTTTGCAGTGATTCTCCTGCACCATTTCGACCTGTACTATTCACTTTTTCTGACGCTGCCGATGAATTTGCAGAGCCCAATGTCACCCTACCTTCTTTAGTATCCAACTTGGCTGGTTCACTTAAATCTGGAGAAACAGCTGAAAGGACGGATGCTTTTTGCGTTTTCTGTTTCCAATTTTGTGTCTGTCGTTTGACGGCAGACACAGCTTCTTGAAAGCTGGTTCGCTGAATTTCGGATAAGGTAGGTGCTCTTAGTACCTTACCTTTACGCAACATATTGATGTTGTCGCCGATAAAGGCTTCTGGATTGCGCTGTTGTATTGCCAGCATCGTTTGCTGAACACTAACACTCTTACTAGGGCGCATCTTCAAAGCTAAACCCCATAAAGTATCACCATTCTTTACTTTGATACTATCGCTTACTTGACTGATATCAGGAGTTGCAGGTGAAGATTGTATTACTTGCTGCGACGCGACACTTGTTGGCGATAATGTAGAACTAACGGGTGAAGTCGCTTCTTGTATCCGTGGCGGTGCAAGCTCGCTAGCGTCTATTACGCGCTCAGGTGATGCAGATGTGACTTCTGGTTCAATATTAAAGGAAGACTCTCTATTGGCTGCCTGACGTGACAATTTTTTAATAAAGTCATTTGCCGCTTCACTCGGAGTCGAAAAGGTTAGTGGTTGAGATGCCAGCGGGCGTGCAGGCACCGTATTAATTTTTGGCGAATCAGCAACATTGGCGAGACTTTCTTCTGGCGGCACAGGCCCGCCCTCTTGTCTGCCGATGACGGGTTCATCTACTAAGGCCTCAGAGACAGACACCTCTTCTATTTGAGGCAGTTCAATCGGTACAGAGATGCTAGCCTCTTCGAATAAAGGCAAATCTAGCAATACTGTATATTCACGCAACAAGCGCCCACTCGACCATTGCATGTCCACTAAAAAATTTAGGTAGGGCTCTTGGACTGGCTGTCTAGATGTCACTTTGATATATGCGTTATCAGGGTCGTCGAGGACAATCGCGAACGTGAGGCTAGTGAGAAAAAAATCCCGATCTAGACCAATCCGCTCAAAATCTTCTCTAGAGGCTAGACCAACCAATATCTCATCTTTCGACAAACCTTGCGGTTGCAACAAACGAATTTCGGCATTCAAAGGCTCATTGTACGAAGACTGAAGTGTCACCTCTCCTAGCCCTATTGCAAAACCGGAAGATGAAGCAAGCAAACTAACTAAGATAACAACAAGTATGTGTAACTGGCGCAGTTGCATGAATTTACCCTTGATTAGTGAATATCTAATCACTTTAATATTCTTATTTATTGGCGAGTAGACCAAGCCCACTATAATGATAATTAGCAGCACACTCTGTACAGTAAAAGTTCGAATAGACCTTCACTATCGCGGCTAAGTATTCATTATAAATAGCTTTTTTTCAACTCTTGTGCAATGAGTATCGTATTTAATGCGGCGCCCCGCCTTACATTATCAGCGACAATCCACAGATTGATGCCTCGTTGATGCCCCATATCATTACGGATACGACTCACAAAGACGCTATCTTTACCCGCAGCAGAAGTCACCGGAGTGGCAAAGCCCTCTTCACTTGGGTTTTCTAAGACCTTGATTTCACTTTCTTTTTCTAGCAGCGCCCGAATATCTTTAGCGTCAATGGGGTCTCCTGTTTCGATATTAACCGATATGCCATCAGCATAAAAAACAGGCACTTGAATGCATGTTGCATTCACCTGTAGATGCGCATCATTAACAATCTTGCGACTTTGCTCTACGATACGGAGCTCAACGTCGGAATGACCATTTTCGTCTAACTCGCCCACATTTGGCAGTACATTAAAGGCGACCTGCTGAGCATAAAACTTAGGCTGTGCACCTTGGGCGTTAAGCAAGCTAGCCGTTTGGGTCGCTAGCTCGTGTGTTGCTTTCTTCCCGAGACGAGAAACAGAATCATAGGTGTTAACATTAATTCGTTGAATACCCACTGCATCATAGATCGGTTTTAGCACCGTCCACAGACTAACTACCGTGCTATCAGGGTTAATCACCAGCGACGGTTTATTATCCACCGCTAATTGCTCGCTATTTATTCCGGGTATAATTAGTGGTGCATCACTAGAGGAGCGCGTAAATGCTTGACTATTATCTATTACCAAGCAACCAGCAGCCTGTGCTTTAGGAACATACTCAAGAGATACCGCGTCAGTTGCTACAAAAATAACAAGATGTACCCGAGAAAAATCAAACGTATCTAATAGAGTAACCAATACTGATTTATTACGGAACATCAACCCCGTCCCAGCTGTTCTGTCGCTAGCCAAGAGGTGTAATTTATCCACTGGAAAGGTGCTCTCACCTAGTAATTCAACAACAACCTCACCTACGGCACCTGTCGCGCCCACAATTGCTACGTTTACTGCATTCATAAATTGACTCATTGGCTCACGATAACTATACATTTAACGATTAATCTGGACTAAAGACATCACTACACATTTAGCCTAGTACTTCTTTTTATTCAATGCGCGTTAAGATTCAAACAGTCTCAACGCTTAAGTAATATTTGCAACATTCTACGTAATGGCTCAGCAGCGCCCCACAATAGCTGGTCGCCTACGGTAAATGCGCTCAGGTACTCTGGCCCCATATGCATTTTACGCAAACGCCCAATAGGAACAGATAATGTACCCGTCACTGCGGTAGGCGTTAGCTCTGTCAGGCTTTCTTCTTTATGATTTGGAATCACTTTCACCCAATCATTGGCATTGGCAAGCAACGACTCAATTTCCGCCATAGGCAAATCTTTTTTCAATTTAATCGTTAACGCTTGGCTGTGACAGCGCATGGCACCAACACGCACACAAATACCATCAACGGGAATATTAGGTATTAAGCCAATAACATCTGATTCATATGAGCCACTAACAATTTTATTAGTTTCGGCATCGGCTTTCCATTCTTCACGGCTTTGGCCATTGTCCAGTTCACTGTCGATATAAGGAATCACGCTACCCGCCAAAGGCACGCCGAAATTATCTTGAGACAAGCTACCATCACGCATTTTATCGGCAATTTTTTTGTCGATATCGAGAATAGCAGAAGCAGGATCAGAAAGTTCATCCGCAACAGAATCACGCAGCTCTCCCATTTGTGAAATCAGTTCACGCATATGACGAGCACCGCCGCCGCTAGCAGCTTGGTATGTCATGGCAGAAATCCATTCCACATGGCCGGCATTGATCAAACCTCCAATCGCCATTAACATAAGACTCACGGTACAGTTGCCGCCAATAAAATTCTTTACGCCACTTTCTAATGCTTTGTCAATGACTGCCGAATTAACCGGGTCAAGTACGATGACCGCATCGTCTTCCATACGCAGTGACGATGCAGCATCAATCCAATAACCGTTCCAGCCTGACTCACGTAACGGAGTAAATACCGCTTTGGTGTAATCACCACCCTGACAGGAAATGACTACATCCATCTTCGCAAGTTCGGCAATATCTTTTGCATCTTTTAAGGTGTCAATGGTTTTGCCAATGACTGGGCCTTGACCCCCCACATTTGAGGTCGTAAAGAAAACAGGATCAATACCTGCAAAATCATTTTCTTCTATCATACGCGCCATTAATACGGAACCCACCATACCACGCCAACCTACAAAACCTACTTTCATTACCATTACTCTCGATGAAATTAACAATTGAATTAACAGCTAAACTTAACAACTCACTTTACAATGGACTAGTCAGCTAAAAATCGCTCAGCAAAACCTACGTTAAGATATAAAAACGTGTGCCGAACATACACAGCTTACGCTACTTAGTTTACCGCAGAACAAAAGGATAACAAACCAAAAGGCTTAAAAACCAAGTAGTTAATCCGGTATTATTCACTTTTGTGGTAACATAACTTACCCTACCTATATGAAACCCCCTCAACGTTTGGCAGTCAACTATTATCCCATGTACCTTTTTCAACTGTTCTTGATTCGATGTTTAGCAACCCCTTTCGCTTTTTTGCCGATGCGGTGGTCGCAAGGCTTAGGTGCTTATCTAGGCTTACTGTTGATAAAGTACAACAAAAAACGCCAACATATCGCACTCACTAACTTTAGAGCTTGTTTCCCTAACGAGACAATGGAGCAACATCAAGAACGATTAAAACAAACCGCAATGGAAGCAGGGAAATGGCTTATGGAGTCACCTTATGTCTGGTTTAGGCATCCCGATTATTTAGCCCGTAAAGTGAAGGCGCGCAATCCAGAAGTATTAGAGGCTGCTTATGCGAAAGGTCGAGGCGTTGTTCTGGTGATTCCCCACCATGGCAATTGGGAAATGATGAACTTTTACGTACCTCAACGCTACCCTACTGGTGCCATGTATCGCCCGATAAAATCGCCTGTATTCGAAAAAATTATTTTTGATGGCCGCAGCCGTGTAGGCACCGACTTATTTACCGCAGATAGCAGCGGTGTGAGAAAAGCATTAAAAGCACTAAAAAAGAATAAGGTCGTCGTGGTTTTATCTGATCACCTCCCCTCTGAAAATGCAGGCGTTCACGCCCCCTTTTTTGGTCATCCTGCGCTGACAGGTAAGCTTACCCACAATTTAGTGAAATATAATCAATCCGAAGTCGTTATTGCTACTGCAATACGATTACCAAAAGGCGAAGGTTTTGACTTGCACTTTGCACCAATAGAGGGCGTAAATACAAACGACAGTGTTGCTGCCGCAACGGCACTTAATAAAGCGATAGAGAAAAGTATTTTATTGGCGCCGGCACAGTACCAGTGGGTATATAGACGTTTTGCCAAGCCACCCATAGGAGTGGCTGACATGTATATGTCGGACCAAAATACATAAGCTAATAAGGTCTCCTGAACAGAGCCCTAACCTAAGGCTTTCAGCACCGCATCACCCATTTCTGAGGTAGTCACTTTTGTCATCCCGTCAGGCATTCCTTGTGGAAGAATATCGGCAGTACGTAAGCCCTGATCCAATACATCCCCTACTGCTTTAGCGATAGCGTCTGCCGCATCTGGCATGCCTAACGAGTAACGCAATAACATCTCTAATGACAAAATGGTGGCTAGTGGGTTGGCAATGCCTTGATTAGCAATATCAGGCGCAGAACCATGCACAGGCTCATACATTCCCAAACCATCAGCATTTAACGAGGCAGATGGCAGCATACCAATTGAGCCGGTTAACATGGCGGCACAATCCGATAAGATATCACCAAACAAATTACCCGTAACCAGAACATCGAATTGCTTTGGCGCGCGAACTAATTGCATAGCCGCGTTATCAACATACATATGGGATAGTTCTACATCGGGATAATCCGCCGCTAAGCTCTCTATCACCTCCCGCCATAAACCTGACACTTCAAGCACGTTTGCTTTATCAACCGAACATAAACGTTTGCCACGTTTTTGCGCAGCTTCAAATGCGTTACGGCCAATACGCTCTATCTCACTTTCTTTATAAACTAATGTGTTATAGCCTTGGCGTTCACCATTTTCTAACACACGCACACCACGCGGCTCACCAAAATAAATACCGCCGGTTAGCTCCCGTACAATCAATATATCTAATCCTTCTACCAACTCTCTTTTTAATGAAGAGGCATCAGCTAACTGTGGATACAAAATAGCGGGGCGTAAATTAGAAAATAAATCTAATTCTGCGCGGATTTTCAACAAGCCTTTTTCGGGTCGAATCGCACGATCTACACCATCCCATTTAGGACCCCCTACCGCCCCCAATAGAATACCATCGCTGGCACGTGCTTTGGCAATGGTTGCATCGGTCAACGGGACGCCATGGGCATCAATTGCGCATCCACCCATTAAGTCGTGCTCATAGCTCACACCAAGATTCATTTTTTCGTTGAGACGATCGAGTACTTTCACTGCTTCGCTCACGATTTCAGGACCGATACCATCACCGGCTAAAAGAAGAATATTTTTTGACATTATACAAACCTATTTCTATACATTTATATTTGTAACTACTCAGCTCACAGCCAAAATCGCGCTGAACTGCGTTAAAAAATGATTGTTTACACTTGTAAACTCACATTTTTCGCCTTGCTCAGCACAATGTTGACTGCAATCTGAACAGTTACGGACAGTGCTGAGTAGTTACTTATATTTTTAATTACAGCAACACAGCAACATTATATTTACTATGGGTTCCAGCCTGCGCTGGCATGACGCGGTTAAGAATAGCTAGCAGCCCACAACTTACAGGAATAGCCGTTAACTATTGAAGGTTGATCGCTTTTACTGTGGACTGATAAATGTAAGCTGTTAACTACCCCTTAATCGCATTAAACAACCAAGGAGACTGAACCTTTAATTTGGCTTCGTATGCATGAATAGCGTCCGCATCGTTTAGCGTCAAACCGATATCGTCCAAACCATTCAACAAGCAATGACGGCGAAACTCATCTAACTCAAAAGGAAATTGCTCGCCTTTCGGAGTAACGACGCAGCAACTTTCTAAATTGACAGTAAGTTCATAGCCTTCTTCCGCATACATTTCATTAAACAATTGATCGACAATAGCTTCATCTAAAATAACCGGCAACAAACCGTTTTTAAACGAATTATTGTAAAAAATATCCGCGTAGCTCGATGCAATAATCGCACAAAACCCGTAATCTTCGAGCGCCCAAGGAGCATGCTCACGGCTCGATCCACAACCAAAGTTTTTGCGCGTTAATAAAACCGATGCACCTTGATAACGCGAAAAATTTAACGGGAAATCGACGTTCAGTGGACGACCTTCACACAACTGATCGGGCTGCCCTTCATCTAAGTAACGTAATTCGTCAAAGCAATTTTTACCAAAACCACTACGTTTAATGGATTTTAAAAATTGTTTAGGGATAATCATATCAGTATCAATATTGGCGCGATCCATTGGCGCGGTGACACCTTTGTGCACGGTAAATGCTTTCATATTATTCACTCAATCTATTCATTTTCAAAAACAACCATATTTTCGATGGGCCCACCAGCAGACTAAATTAGCAGGCCTATAACAGGTTAACCATTCTCACAAAAATTACTTTATAGCCATTCCCGCACATCGACAAAATGCCCGGCGATTGCAGCAGCAGCGGCCATTTCTGGGCTAACCAAATGGGTACGACCGCCATAGCCCTGACGCCCCTCGAAATTACGATTTGAGGTAGACGCACAGTGCTCACCAGCACCCAATTTATCGGCATTCATCGCCAAGCACATAGAGCAGCCTGGTTCACGCCACTCAATCCCTGCATCGGTAAACACTTTATCAAGGCCTTCTGCTTCTGCTTGCGCTTTTACCAAACCTGAACCCGGCACTACAATAGCTTCTTTAATAGAGTCTGCCTTTTTCCGCCCTTTAACAACGGCGGCAGCGGCGCGTATATCTTCAATACGTGAGTTAGTGCATGAACCAATAAACACACGATCTAACTGAATACTGCTTATCGACTGATCCGCTGACAAACCCATATACTCCAGCGCTCTGATCATGCCGGTTTTCTTTACTGGGTCAGTTTCATTGGCTGGATTAGGGACATTATCCAATACCGACACCACCATTTCTGGCGATGTTCCCCAACTCACTTGGGGAATAATGTCGTTGCCATTTAACTCGACGACCACATCAAACTCTGCCCCCTCATCGCTGACAAGGTGGCGCCATGTCTTAATCGCAATTTCCCAATCCTGACCTTTAGGGGCAAAGTCACGACCCTCGACATAATCAATGGTCGTATTATCTACTGCTACCATACCCGCACGAGCGCCCGCTTCAATTGCCATATTACAGACCGTCATACGGCCCTCCATCGACATGTCACGAAACACTTGTCCGCCAAACTCAATAGCACAACCATTACCGCCCGCCGTGCCTATTTTGGCAATAATCGCCAATACCACATCTTTTGGTGTGACACCTTTACCCAATACACCATCGACTTTCACTAGCATATTGTTCATTTTTTTAGTCACTAAGCACTGTGTGGCTAATACGTGTTCCACTTCACTCGTGCCAATACCATGCGCTAATGCACCTAATGCGCCATTGGTTGCGGTATGCGAATCACCACATACTACCGTCATTCCAGGTAAACACGCACCGGACTCTGGCCCAATCACATGCACAATGCCTTGGCGACGGTCGTTAATTTTAAACTCGGTAATACCAAAACTATCGCAATTGTCGTCTAAGGTCTGCACCTGAATTTTTGATACCGGATCCGCTATCCCTTGTACGCCCGATGCACGCTCAAGCGAAGTAGTCGGTACATTGTGATCGGGCGTTGCTAAAATACTGTCCACACGCCACGGCTTTCTTCCCGCAAGACGTAATCCTTCAAACGCTTGCGGGCTGGTGACTTCGTGAACGATATGGCGGTCAATATAAATAAGCGCTGAACCATCATCTCGTTGCTTTACAAGATGAGAATCCCATAATTTATCGTATAGAGTTTTAGCGGTCATTGGATTACCTCTCAGGTGGTGTACGCTGACTTATAACAGCAAGATATTGATATGAGATAAGTTTACGTCCAGTTCAGACATAAAACAAATTCATCTTTTTCCGTGTTTGCATTCCACTGAGGAATATATACTATAGCTCATATGGATATTCATTTATTAAAAGCGTTTGTGATTGCCGCCGAAGAACGGTCGTTTTCTATTGCTGCTGAACGCTTACACATTACCCAATCGGCGGTGAGTAAGCGTATTGCCTTACTAGAGCAACAGCTCTCGCTGATTTTATTTGATCGCGTCGCAAGAAAAGTCTACCTCACAGAATCAGGGGAATTACTGCTGCCCCGCGCAAAGTTAATACTCGATACCATAGAGGACACTCAACGGTATATGGCGCAAACAAATGATGATGTCAGCGGAGAATTAAGACTCGCCACCAGCCATCATATTGGCATTCATCGCTTACCGCCGGTACTAAAAGAATATCGCCAACGCTACCCTAATGTACATTTACAACTACAATTTATTGATTCGGAGCAGGCAGAAACCTTACTGCTGCAGGACAAATGTGACCTTGCCGTCACCACCCTTCCATCATTTCCACACTCTCCGGCGAGAAGCATAGACGAACATAATGTAGATGATGAAGATAGGGACATCCAATACCACAAACTTTGGGATGACCCTCTTCATATCGTGGCTAGTCCACAACACCCTATATTACAACAGTTGCCACCAAAACAACGATCATGTCAACTAAAACAGTTATTACATTATCCCGTGATATTGCCGGATGTGAAAACGAGAACGACCCAGCTCATTCGACAGCACCTCAACGAAGCCGATCATCCACTAAACGTCATCATGACCAGCAATCACCTTGATGCGATCAAAATGATGGTGACCGTAGGTTTGGGCTGGAGTGTACTACCTGAAAAAATCATCGATGACAGCCTACGTGTTTTACCCATAAAAAATGCTATTATTATTCGAGAACTTGGCTGCCTTCATCACCGCAACCGAACTTTATCGAACGCTGCAAGAGCCATGCTGCATTGCATGCAGGATCACATTTATAAAGAGTAATAACCGCAGTTTTATTAATGAAACACGTCAAACGCTTTACTAATCACCTACCGTGAGAGAGGTATCATGAACAACGTATTCAAATATGGCGATATTGCCTACCAAGATATGCAATTAGTCAACCGAAAAGACATGTCACGCGCTGCGATTGATCCAGCGGCATGGAGTAAAATGGCGGCCACATTGCAACTCATTCCCATTACTATCAGTGAGTGTAAGTTTGTCTGCACGACATTACCGATTGTATTTTCGCCCTCTGCTAAGCCCATGCCTATTGCTATTACTGGATTTACGCCCAAAAAAAACATGTTATTTATCAATGGGATGTGGGAACAATATGCTTATATTCCGCTTTCGGTTAAGCGCTATCCTTTTGCACTTGCGGATATTAACGAACAAAAAAAACAGTTACTGTACGTAGACTCAAAGGCACTACTTGAAGGTAATAAATACCGTTTATTTGATGACGAAGAGAAAAATACTGATACGCTAGACCAAGCCATCAAGAACTGCAAGCTCTTTGACGAACAAATAAATACCACCAGTCAGGCTATTAAACTTATTGATAAAATGGGGCTATTTAAAGAAACTCAGCTGGTGATTAAAACCGATGATGGCGTTGAAAAAAAGACTAGTCCATTTAACGTTATCGATGTGGTAAAACTGGGCCAACTCAGTGACGAAGATATCGTTAAGCTACAAAAATCCCAAGGCCTATGGCTGATTAACGCGCATATAATTTCTATGACCAA
Source organism: Candidatus Endobugula sp. (assembly GCA_047636495.1). Classification (GTDB taxonomy): domain Bacteria; phylum Pseudomonadota; class Gammaproteobacteria; order Pseudomonadales; family Cellvibrionaceae; genus Endobugula. The sequence continues at coordinate 36,574 of JBLILH010000006.1, forward strand.
AATAGAATCCATCGTGAGAAAGTCGTTGCCGCGATAGGCTGTTATTACCACCTACTGCTGCCTATATCATTAGGCGACTTAACAAATCTACCAAGCCGGAGAACAGCAGACAAGTAAGTGATATAGGCTATCAGTAATGCCTGCTGTACTGTAATTGCACTGGTTTCCGACGAAACCCGTGTTTGTTCAGCAAGTATTACTGAGATGTAATCTAGCTCACCTGCCTGAAATAACTCCTTTGACAATTCCGCTGCTCATTAATAGTTCGGTTTTTATCAGTAGACACTATTAATGTGTCTACCTCACTAATCACCCGCAAAGCGGTTAACTCGAAAGCTCTATGGGCTTGCTGTAATCGTGCAGAGCTTGCATATATTGCGGCCAGCAACAAACCTCGACCGAATATTGGCATAGAACCATTGGTGCCATCCCAGCGCATCTAAAAACTGAACGTCGTTTTTCCACCGCTGTTAGTGTTAACCGGTAAGCTGTCAAGAGCAATTGTACCAGCTGAAAAGCTACTATAGGCACAGGTACCATCACTTCCGGATATGGCAAGTAAAGCAGTGCCTAGAACAGCGTTATAGAGTAGACGTCCGTGATAATCATTACCACTGGAATCGATCACCTCATCATTTTTACCACTCCAATCGCCATCTTCTAACCGCCATTCAGCCAATAAGATATGGGCGCAATTACGAATGGATCCGTCCCAGTTATTACCCGCCAATTGATTGCTGTAAATAGTGCTCACTTGGCCGGCATCAATCACCGAACCAAAAACTAATACTTTATCCAGTTGCCCTGCGAAATAACCCGGCGTAACGCTGGTATCTTCTATTCATCCCAAGCTATTAAAATCAAGCGGAACGCTGCCGGTGCGTCCCATAACTGATCGATTAATTGAACCATTAATATAAATCTTGGATTAAAAAGTTAATATATTAAAGTATTATTGTATTTTTCAGTATTGCACTAAAGAAAAATACAGTAACTTCACTGAGGACTAGACAGCATCCAACCCCGCGTTTATGGCTCTGCTCCGTAGGTAATAAACTTACCGTCAGGACCATCACTTGTATCATATTCACCATTATTATTGGAATCATAACTCACTGTGCAAGTGGTAGATGAGCCCTCTGCTATTGAAGTGGTCACCGTATCGATAAAATAATCATCGTCTAAACCACCCTCTAGAAGATTAGCAGCATTACCACAAGTATTAACGGAAATCGGAGCATCAGACGTTAAATTAGCATCGTTCGCTATATTTTGTGCATGATTTAAACTAGATGCGCTCGCTAATGCACCGGCAACACCTTCTACAGCTGCCTCTTTTGCAGAGCCAGATAAATTCACAAAGCGAGGTACCGCAGTCGCTGCCAGCACACCTAAAATGACAATCACAGACATTAATTCTATTAAGGTAAAACCCGCATTACTTTTTCGCATTAGATCATCCGACATCAGCACTATATAACTATTTATAGATAGAAAAACTGTCTTATAACAATAACTATAGCGCTGCATAAAAAGAATGCAAGAGAGAAATTAGACGAATATGGAATAGCAAAAAGAGTAAAGTTAATAATTTCATCACTACTGTCCCGTTAAGACAGGATCGTATGACAATGTGCCATGGTCTGATTCGCTCTATTAATACAGTGTTTTAACGACAATCTCATTGTATCAATTTGGGCGGAATCAGACCTTCTTTATCTCGCCTTAACAGGACAGCAGCGAGTACTGTAGTAGCATTGTAGTGGCATACTAAATTTGGCCACCAAGTTAGAGGTGATATTATCGTCACCATTAACGAAGGTAGTATTATGACAAAGCATTTTAATCCAGAATTTAGAGAAGAAGTCGCCGAGCTTGTTGTTGATAAAGGTTATTCCGTTAGAGAAGCAGCAGACGCAATGAGTGTAGGTAAATTGCTATCGTGTCTAGGTAACGACGATAGCGTAGATATCAAATATATATTACGTCGTTATCCCAGTGATAACGTCAGACTTAACCAAGCTATCCTGAATAGCTTAACGAAAAAACCAGAAAGACATCATTTCGAAATGGATGCAAAGCCGAATATTGTTCGCTTTATGAATTCAACGGGGGGGGGAGTGGGTAACAATATGGGGATTTAAGGAATAGGAATGGTATCGGTATCTTTCACTTCTTCCATTACAATATAGGTACGTGTTGAGTTGACATGTGGCAACGATAGTAATGTTTCGCCCAACAAAGTGCGGTATGCCGACATGTCGGGCACACGCGCTTTTAGCAGGTAATCAAAGTCCCCAGAGACTAAATGACACTCCATAATCTCTGGCAGCTTAAGCACTGCATGACGAAAGTGATTAAATGCATCTTTAGACGTACGATCTAACCGCAATTCAACAAACACTAACATGGCCGCATCAATAAAGTCTGGGTTGACTCTTACTGTGTACTGTTGAATGCAACCCACCGACTCTAAACGCTTAACTCGGTTCAAACATGGAGTAGCACTTAAGCCTACACGCTTAGCTAACTCTACATTAGAAATACGCCCGTTGTTCTGCAACTGCCGCAGGATACTTTTGTCCAGTCTATCAAGTTGGTATTTTATCATGTTAATTTCAGCCTATTTCATCGGCATTTACTATATACCAATACACATCTAAAGTTAAAAGCATATAACACCAAAATAAAATCAAAAATAAGTTTATTTGACTTTAATATTTGAATATAAGAAGACATTGAGTATGCATTGAGGGATACAATAGCGTCAACTGCTGTCACTCAAGAACAGCTGCATAACTTAACCGAGAGTATATCCAATGATTATAGGCGTCCCTAAAGAAATTAAAAACCACGAATACCGCGCAGGTATGACACCATCTTCTGTTCATGAACTAACGCAACGTAAGCATACCGTTGTTGTGGAGACCAACCTAGGGGCTGGCATCGGTTACAGTGATGAAGATTATATTGCTGCTGGTGCCACTATTCTTGCGACAGCGGAAGAGGTTTTTACTCAAGCTGAAATGATTGTAAAGGTAAAAGAGCCGCTAACGATTGAAAGAAAACGTTTGACTAAAGATCATCTGTTATTCACTTATTTACACCTAGCACCCGATGCTGAACAGACTAAAGACTTAGTTGACAGCCAAGCGGTGTGTATTGCCTACGAAACCATCACCTCTCCAAGTGGCCAATTACCTCTACTGACGCCTATGTCAGAAGTGGCTGGCCGTATGTCAATTCAGGCCGGTGCAACCTGTCTGCAAAAATCAAACGGCGGTAGCGGTGTCTTGCTAGGCGGCGTACCCGGTGTAGAGCCCGCTAAAGTCGTTATCATCGGCGGTGGCGTAGTCGGTTCTCATGCGGCTCAAATGGCGTTAGGCCTAGGAGCTGACGTGACTATTCTAGACAACAACTTACATTCGTTACGTAATCTAAACCAAATGTTTGGCACCACTATCAAACTTGTTCACTCTAACAAAGCATCGCTAGAAGAGCATGTACTAGCGGCAGATTTAGTGATTGGCGGCGTATTAATTCCAGGCGCAGCAGCACCTAAACTAGTCACCGCTGACATGATTAAGCGAATGAAGAAAGGTTCTGTAGTAGTTGATGTGGCGATTGACCAAGGCGGTTGCTTCGAAACCTCTAAGGCCACCACTCACCAAGACCCAACATACATTGTTGACGACGTTGTTCACTACTGTGTAGCTAATATGCCTGGTGCTGTTGCAAGGACTTCTGCACAAGCACTAAACAATGCAACACTCCCTTACATTTTGAAACTTGCTGACAAAGGCTGGAAAGAAACCTTAGCCGGCGATGCACATTTTTTAAATGGCTTGAATGTATGTTACGGCAAAGTCACTAACCAAGCCGTTGCTGAGAACCTAGGCTATGACTACGTTGATCCCGCTAGCATGGTGTAATTTACCTTAGTGGATCGACCAACAAAAAAGGGGGAGATGAATTTTCATCCCCCCCTTTTTTTACCTGTTATTTAGCCTGATGTTCCATATAAAACTTGCCTAGGAGCCGCAATATTTATCGCACACCACAACTTGTCCCTCCTATTATCCCCTTTTATGATGAAGCGCATAAGCTGGTGTCGCGATACCCGACCGCAAATCTCCTGATGGAACCGGCTCGCCATAAACCTGAGTCACGGGTATAACTCCCGCCCAATAGGGTAAATCTAGATCTTCTTTATCGTCATTAGGCCCACCCACTCTGATTTTACAGGCGCTTTCAGCTAATGGAATAGCGACCAAAGCAGTGGCTTTTAATTCTTTAGAGAGGTGCTTTCGGTAATCACCGTCTGAGCCTGGAATAATTTTGTGGGTGATTTGATACAGCATCTCGGCATGTTCTTCTGGCGCGGTTATTTCTATGCCTTTGCCATGGACAACCACCGACCGGTAATTGGCAGAGCAGTGCATACCCGAACGTGCAACGACAATACCATCAAGGTGTGTGATACAGATACAAACCTCATTACCCGCCGCTAAATGCTTCATCAAACGAGAAGAGCGTGAACCATGTAAATAAACATGGTCGCCAATACGAGCTATTGCCATAGGTAGTGCTAAAGGGCCATTTTCTGTCGCTATGGCCACAACCCCCATCACCGCATCATCTACAATACTATAGATCGTTTCTTGACTGTAATCCGCCTTGGCTGCGCCCTGCTTTATGATCGAGCGCTGAGTAGGCGCATTACTGTTGGGTTTATTCATTGGATTGACCTCATAGTTTAGAACCTTGTTCCCAGTGTTATCGTCGGGTGTTTAAAATAAAAAACACCTCCGTCACCTTTTCTGCGAACCACTTGCTAACGAAAGGTCTTTAGATTTAACATAACCTATAAGGCCGACAAACAAATCTATTGTACATATAAGTATTAGCAACATTATAAAACTTTCATACCCTCCATTTTTTATGACTACTCCGCCTAATAAAGGAAAAAAATACACACCAAAAAAATAAGTCAAAGTGAAATATGCCACCATATTCCTAGCATCATCAGTATCAACAGAATTAACGGCGTACGTTTTAATAAGCGGATATACAAGACCATAACTGACCCCTAGAAATATTGCGCAAATGGCATACAAAACACTATCCCCCTCATTAAACAGCATCAATATCAACCCTAATAGCATAATTGATAGTAAAATTGGGGTCGGAGCAATAGGATTTTTTGCAGATAACACTCCGCCAAAAAAAATTCGACTTGAAATTACAGACACCATATAAATAAAATAAAAAATAGAGAAGTTTAGGCCTTTATATTCTGCATAACTAGTTTGAAAGTTCATCATCGAGCTAAAAATACATGCGCCTAAAAGTACCATTACCAGCGAATATTTGGCGTTTGTACCAAAAGCTTCAAAAAATGAAACATTCTTTTTATGGGTATTTTTATCAACGACACCTGTCTTTTTCTCTATACTAGTGAATAACTTTCCAGTAATCATGCAAAAAACAGAACAGATGAGAGAAATATAAAAGGTGATAAAAAATAGTTCTTTAATTGAAAGTTTAAGGTATGTTGCGTAGTCGTAAGTAATGGGTAATGTGGCTGTTCCGCATACAATACAAACTGAAATCAGGCTTATATAACGACCTCTATTACTTTTTTCTACACTCTCTAGTATTAGCATAGGGCCTGCAGCATAAAATATGCTCCATCCTAGACCAATAATCAATCCACTTAAGTAATAAATATAATCAACAGACTCCCGAGACGAGAGCATAAAAAACGCGATGGCTATTAAAAGGCAGCCGATGACACAAGCTTTATCTGCTCCTATTTTTTTAGATATCTTTCCGGTAAACCCAGTAATTATCAGCGTCGACAAACCAGCCAGAAGTAAGAATACGCCTACATTACTTTCATCACCATTAATAGATTTTGAGTATATGGTCATTAAGTATACTGCACCATACGAGACTGCTCCAAGGTACATTGATACAAATAACATACAATCTTTCATAGCATTCATGTTTAATCCTTTGTTAATACGTTAGAATTTTTTAAAAAAATCAGCAAGTAAACTTGAGGTTATAGAAAACGATAATGCCTTAAGTCCCTCGAATTAAAATAACCAATCAACAGAATAACCACCAAAGCAATGATTATTAATTCGTTAATTATGTATTTTCGGTAATCATTTTTTGACACTGAAATAGTCTTGTAAGTAAATTGATACCGTCATTCTCCATACTCCTTTGGCTTTATCAGCTCTATACCTTAGCCATGAATAACCATTGATTGGTCTTTAGTTAGCCGGATATGACTGATTACGTGGGCGTCATAATTTATGATTGGTCTATTATATGTTTATTTGGTTTAATAAGAAGGTCCATAAAAGGCAACATAGAGAACCATAAACATGCCATTAGATATACTCTCTATCCAACTTGACCGCCACCAGTCAATACCACTTCCTAGGCAGTTGCATACACAGCTATATCAGCAAATCCTAAATGGAAAGATGATTTACAAAGAACAGCTACCCGCAACTAGAACACTTGCCAAGGCGTTAAACGTTGCACGTGGTGTTGTCGTTGCATGTTATGAGATGTTAAAAGCTGATGAATTAATTTCGGGGTTTGGTAAAGGGGGAACACAAGTGAGCTATCGCCTTCGACGCTTTCACTACCCTAGTATTAAAACGGACTCTGTTGACATGCCGTTGTCTCATAGAGGAAAAGCAATAGCGGAAGCACGAGAATATTACCGTCAAACCGACGCCTACACGCCCAACAGTTTGTCTCCCAGCGTACCTGACGTCTCTTTATTCCCTTATGCCAAATGGCAGCGTCTCAGTAAAGAAGCGTTAGAAAGCGCACCTGTTTGGTATGAGCGCAGTGGTGGCACGGACTTGCTCAAAAAAAATTTACAACAATATTTGTCTCAATACCGGGGCATTAACATTGATAACCTAGATCGTTTATTAATTACCACGGGGAGTCAAGCATCTCTCAGCTTATTAGCACAACTACTGACTGAACCGGGAGATGCAGCGCTGATTGATCAACCTGGCTGGGCTGGAGCGAAAGCGGCCATACAGCAAGCGGGACTAACGGCGATATATGCGCCAATAGATGAGCAAGGAACACAACTTTCTGACTGGAATACAAGTGGAAAGAAAATGACGCCTAAGATGGCAATTATTACGCCCAGCTGCCAATTCCCTACCGGTCGACCCATGAGTATGGCACGACGCGAAGCCTTGGTTCGCTATACCGCACAACACAAAACATGGTTAATAGAAGATGATTATGCGGCTGAGTATATCTATGACCAACACCCCTCCCCATCCATTCTCGCTCACAGTACGACTAACCACATTATTCATGTAGGCTCGATGAGTAAATTATTATTACCGAGTTTACGTTTAGGTTGGATGGTTGTTCCTGCACACTTAGCCCCTAGCATTAATGATGCTATTAACACCCTAGGCATTCAGCCATCAGGTATACTTCAACAACAATTAGGGCTGTTTATTCAGCATGGCTACCTGAGTGCGCACCTTATAAAAACTCGCTCGGCCTATAATGAACGTCGTCGTTTATGCAATCTTTATTTACAAGAAAATGGGCAACCATTTTTCACCATAATGCCTTCAATAAGCAGCATGAACCATTATTTAAAAATCAATTCTAAGACTGTTAATGTCGATAAATTGCGTAAGCGCATGCAGGAAGTGCAGCTAGGTTGCGAGATATATCATCAAGTACGCAATGGAATTAAAGAACACTATCTATTATTAGGCCACGCGAACTTACAAGAACCTATGATTGATAAAGAATTGGATAAGTTACTAAAATTATGCGTTTCACATTGATATTTTTCGTTTTTTATATAATCTCATACCAAGGTATTCAACTTATTGTCATCACCTAGGAGCCTGTTAAGTTGTTTGACCTCTTTCTCAGATTACCTTTTGAGTAAACACCAGAAACATGATAAAAAGCAGTGATTAATAATATAGAAAAACCTGGTCTGCATACTGTTCAAAGAGTTAACCCAAGGTTTGGCTTAAAACTAAGCTCGCCCTCTATTATTCGTTGATTTCACATCTAACCTGTTATAATTCGCGCATAATGAATGAACGTCAAACAAACTGTCAGAAAACAACGACCATTAACTGCAGACGATACTGAGACAATATGAATACTAACTTATACAAACAAGTGCACCGTTTAGCCATAGAGTTATTGAAAGCTGATGACGAGGGTAATGACGCAAACTTCAAGGAACACTATGCGCAACTTAAACAGTTATGCGAAGAAAATGCTGATGACGATCATAAAAACCATCCGGTACAGTGGGAAACATTAGCTGACTTTACTGAAGACCGAGATAAAGCGCTAACCATTTATCAGCAAGCTTTAGATTGTGCAATGCTTCGTGAATCCGTTGATTACCAAGCATCCATCTCATTCTCAATGGCGCAACTGCTCAATGAAATAGAACGTTTTAACGAGGCTTTTGAAAAAGCTCAATCTGCTAAAACGTTATGTGAAAACATCGATGATAGCGAGCTCTTACGTGAGGTAATTGCCTTGAATAAAAAATTGAGCAGCGCACATAAAAAACGTAACGCATAGGTATTATAATAACTTTACGATATTAATTTCAAAAAAATTTTATCTGCACTTTTCTAAAAAAATCAGGCGTGTTAATCGCACACTGAACTAAAAGACTATGAACCACTTAAATTTACGTTTGTACATTAGCCCGGCTTACTAGAGAGATGTTCATACAGGTTTTCGTTTCAGACCGGATATTTTTTCACATACTAAATTAACATTTAAGTGGTTAACAGTGGCTCTCAATTCTTAAATAAATATTACATAACAATCAATAATGATCTATCTTTAGGGTATAAGGCGGCAATGCATTAATTAATGACTTACCGTAGCGTTTAGTAATCAGTCTTTTATCAAAAACAGTAATTAACCCACTATCATTTTCACTACGCAGTAGTCGGCCACAAGATTGCACCAGTTTAATGGATGCATCGGGAACCGAGATTTCCATAAAGGCATTACCACCTCGGCTTTCTACCCACTCGGCTAGCGATGCTTCTACCGGATCGTTGGGCACCGAAAAAGGAATTTTTGCAATAACCACATGCCGACAGTAATCGCCCGGTAAATCAACACCTTCTGAAAAACTCGCTAATCCAAACAACACACTGGTTTTACCTGCATCAATATTTTTTTTATGCTCTACCAACATCGCCTGTTTACTGTGATCGCCCTGCATTAAAGTCACATTTTGCCAAAAATTAGGCAGGCCATTAAAGACATCTAGCATTTGTTTGCGTGATGAAAACAAGACTAGACTGCCCTCTTTCTTTTGCAATAACGCCGGCAAGTACTCAATCATATTGTCGGTATGTGCAATAGCGCTATTGGCTTCTATTGCAGTACTAGGCACTTGTAACGTTGCGCGTGAAAAATCAAATGGGCTTGGCATTACACCATAGTGATGTGATGCCGATGTACCTGCACGCATCATAAAGCGATCAAAACGTCCCAGTGCTGATAGCGTTGCCGACGTAATAACCGCTCCATAACAGTGATCCCATAAACTGTATTTTAAGGTATGTGCGGCAAGTATAGGGCTAGAGCATATCTCGAAATCGATACTGCCGTTAAAATCGACTAGCGTAACCCATCGGGCTAAAGGTACCTGTTTATCGTTGGGTTTATCGGCTGAACAGTAACTGTGCCATAGTTGACGATTAGCGTCTGCCCTGCCCTGCCACGTTCCTACTACGGACAGCCATGTTTCCAGATCGACTCTAGGCACAGCGCTATACCCATCTTCTAATGCTGACTGTATCTCGTTGACGACTTTACCAATAAGAGAGTGCAAGCGATCAAACTCTTGATGTAAGGTCGTCGCGTAATCCGACAGTCGCGCATCAATAACGCCTTGCTCGAAGCGATAACGTTGGGCATCCCCTTCACGGTAAAAGGGTTTCTGTTCGGCGATTAACAATTGTTCGTCAAAAAGCTGCTGGCAGTAAGGGTATATTTTATCCATGGTTTGTTTAGCCGCAAGAAACAAACTTGGTAATTGCTCTGCAAAACGATCAACATTACCTGCGCCACTAATATCACCTAACATCGAGGATAGGGTTTTTTGGTTTTGCTCTAGCCACTTACTCGTCGAATTGATACGGGTATGATAGGCGAAATGATTGAGGGCTTTTTCAGGTAAGTGATGCCCTTCGTCAAAAATATAAATAGTCTCTTTGGGATCGGGTAAAATAACGCCACCCCCTAAGGCAAGGTCTGCTAAAACCAAATCGTGATTGGCCACGATGCAGTCATAATTATCTATCGCTTCTCGGGCTTTAAAAAAACTACAGCTGGTCACGTTAGAGCAACGGCGACCGGTACATTCACGATGATTGGTGGTAATCGGCGACCACACATCGTTGGCAATTTCTTGTGGCCAACCATCACGATCACCGTCCCATTTTCCTGCACTCATGGCATCGACCATGCTGTTGTAGATAGTCATCGCTTCAGCGCCGACTGATGGGTATTCTTCTTCATAGAGCGCTTGGTTAAACGTGTTATAAGCGTCGCTGTCCATTAACAATCGATCAAGCTTACTCAGACATAAGTAACGTCCACGCCCTTTTGCTAAGGTAAAATTAAACGATAAATCGGTATTACGTTTTATATCAGGGAGATCTTTATGAATAATTTGTTCTTGTAAAGCAATCGTTGCCGTAGAGATAACCACTTTCTTTTTAAGCGCTTGCGCAACCGGTAATGTTGCTAATAAATACGCAACCGTTTTACCCGTACCGGTACCCGCTTCAATAACACAGATATGATTATCCGTCGTTCGAACACCTTCTTCATCACTCTCTACCGCTGATAAAGTTCGTGCGATGTCGGCAATCATTAGCTTTTGCCCATACCGAGGCTTGAGTGACTTACTCGCTAAGAATTGTCGATAAATCGATTGGATTTTTGCTTTAACCGCCTCAGCAATCACGATAGTTGGTCCCTATCACTTTCGTTAAAAAAAAATCGCTTATCCCGTTAACATCATTATTAATACTCAGTAGAAAAAAACTCACTCGCTCACCCTTACATTTTTCTCTAGGCGTTGCGGTTGTTTTTGCTCTAGCATATGTTGGCTGATTAATGGGTTAGCATACATAGACACTACTTCTTCTCTCCAGCGCGAATCAATACCCGCCATTCGTTTTTCAAACTTTTGCTGGTGCTCAAGTAATGCATTCGTGTGACAATCAGGTAATGCCATATTTTCCTTATCAGAGTTACCGTGTAACAAACGATAGGCAACAATATTACTCGGGTGTAAGTGGTAGTTTTTAATAATGGCGTGATCAATCTCTTTTACCACTTCGTCCATTGACTGATAGTCGCCTTGTAAGGTTTGACCAAAATGAATATGCACGTCGCCTTTAAAGCCCGTAATCCCTTGAGCAATACTCGAGGCATCTTCGTGTGGGTCTTTTTCGTATTTCCCGTCTACTTTATGCGAATACAATTCTCTTGCCTTGGCTTCATCACAGGGGTCGTATTCGTAAGAAATAGAGACAGGTACAATATTAAGTTCATTGATATAGTCTGCAAGTGATAACTTTTTGGGTTTACTGAGACCCAACATACCTATCACTGCGCTGTTAGTGCGATCTACACCATCTTTTGCACGCCCTTCTCTTTGAGCAATCCAAACATTTACTTTTTCATCAGTAATGGACTGATGAATATAAGACGATAAATGTTTTGCCGCTTTTAACTTTTCTCGAGGAGCCGTTGCCGAACGGTTGACAATAAAACTTTTGTTAGCGCGCATTACGTCAGACACATAAGACTTAGTAAGCAGGTTGTTGCCTATAGCGATACGTAAAGTGTCGTGACCATGAGTATATAAGGCCCAGTTGACTAAAGCAGGGTCCATCGCAATATCGCGATGGTTACTAATAAATAAATGCGGCTGACCATCGGTTAGATTTTCTAGTCCTGAAATATGCATCCCCGAAACAGTATCATCAACCATTTGCTGCATATACTTTTTCATCAACACCTGTAAGTCGTTAACACTATTAATATGTGCGGATTGTTTTTTTACATAATGCTTGACCACATGTGTCATCAGTGGAGATAAAAAATTAGGTAGCGAGGGGAAGCGAAAACGCGTGAGCACTTCTATACATTCTCGATCTGCCAGCAAGCGTTCTATTGCTGGCCGAATCTCTTCGTCGTTGTAGGGACGGATATCGTCAAAATTATTCATTATTTTTTTCATTTTTATTGATTCGTTAACACATAAAACGTCTATAGCCAATTGCTATTTTTTGCTGCGGTAAGATGAAACGTTAAGAGTTGGGATCAGAGTTGACGTCAGCATTACGATGACCTGAAAACCAAGGGACATCGTAAGCATTCTTATCAACTAAATGCGCAACATTTAACACTAATGTAAACAGCGCCATCCTAACTAACACACCATTGTCTGCTTGGCGAAAAATCGCAAGATTAGGATTGCTATCTAGGTCACTATCAAGTTCGTTAGCCTCGGCACGTGAATCTCGTGGTAAGGGATGCATAATCACGGTATTAGGTTCACAAAACTGAGTATAAATAGACTGATTTAAGCGAAAACGACCACGGTATAGGTCTGCCTCTTCTTTAGTCTGAAAACGTTCCTCTTGAATACGTGTTGAATAGGCGATATCGACTTGTGAAATACTGGCGGTAAGCTCTTCTGAAATCACTACAATATGCCCTGCTTCACGTAATGCCTCAACTAAGGACTCGGGCATAGCCAGTTCTGTTGGGGATACTAGGCTGACGTGCACATTGTTATACAAGCAAAGCAACTGACATAAAGAATGCACAGTACGACCGTGCTTCAAATCACCTATCATGGCAATACGTAAGCCATCGATACATTGACCTTTAGACACTAACTCATTACGAATGGTGTAGAGATCTAATAATGCTTGAGTCGGATGCTCATTAGCACCATCTCCACCATTAATTACCGGTACTCGGCTAGCTTTAGCAAATTCTGAAACCGAGCCCTCTTGTGGATGCCGCATACAAATAACATCACTGTAACCAGAAAGCACGCGTGCTGTATCGTATAAGGACTCCCCTTTAGATAAAGCAGAACTCTCAAAGCCAGTGGTTTCACGTACTGCACCACCCAGCAAATTAAACGCGCTACCAAAGCTCACTCGAGTTCGGGTACTTGCCTCGAAAAACATATTGCCTAAAATAGCGCCGTCTAGAACGCGTGTTGCACGTCGACGCTGGGCATACGGTTTCATTGAATCCGCTACTGCAAATACCCTATCAATATCGCAACGTTCAAACTGTTTGATAGAGAGGATACTGGCGCCAGTGAAGTTCATAATAGTCTCGTCTAATCGATAGGGTGTTGTGGCGTTTTACGCATGCCTTCGTTACTGCCGCATTGTAACGGCATTTGTTGTTTTATACATGTCATTTACGGTATACGATCACGGCATATCCATATCGGAAAGTATGCCGTCACCATAATCTAGCAGGTCTTGTACAATCTGTTGGTTGGCGATTGAATCTTCACTATACGCTGACAGACGTTCAAAGTAGTTTTCTAACGTAATGCTCGCACCAGCACTGTCATCGGTCAAACGTAAATAGCGCCATTCTTGCCACTGTTTTTTTTCGGCGTCTGTGAGCGTATCAATATAATGTTTAGCGCGATAACGAAATAACAATACCTGCAAACGCTTATCTTTTAATTGGGTCGCGAAGTGTGCCAAGGTTTCAGGTTCTGCCCCCCTGATCGCGGCCATAAGCTGCTTATCATGGGCATGAATAAAACCCTCATAAAGTTGCTGCTCAGGATCCGTTTTTGGGGCAAATGAATGATTAGAGAATACTGTCTGTAATTTATCCGCTATATCGGCATGTCGTAGCTGCTGCCAATGTTTTTCACATTGCGCTTTATCTATCCCTAACCGCTGCGCTGAAATATCATCCAGTAACTTTGTCGTCACTATCATAGGCGACTTATTTAGGTGGATTTCTTTTAACGGAATCCGCGTCAGACCTTCAGGTAGATCGGCTTGTTTCACATATAAGCGTTCAGCAATTTCCTCAGCAGAGAGTTCTATTAATGGTGATGGATCTTCTGACAGGTCATACGCAATAACACTATTTTTATTGCTAGGATGCTCAGCTAACGGTGCAATTATCCCCGCACAACCACGAGAAACCGGAAACCGCGACGAAATGTGTAATATAGGTTTGCGTTGAACAAGGTCTATGAGTGATTTCACCTTATGCTTATCACGTAAACTATATGCGTAATGATACAATTCGGGCTGTCGTTGTTTAATAAGCTTAGCAACAGCGATCGTTGCATATACATCTGAGAGCGCATCATGGGCTGCGTCGTGTAACAAACCATTAGCATTGCTAAGCATTTCCAGTTTAAAACTAACCGCTCCGGTATCGTTAGTCGGCCACGCTAATGTATCGGGGCGTAAGGCGAAACATAAGCGCACTACATCTATAATATCCCAACGCGAATTGCCGTTTTGCCATTCGCGTTCGTAGGGGTCGTAAAAATTACGAAATAGTCCATACCGGGTTATTTCATCATCGAAACGAATACTGTTGTAACCTATGCCACAGGTCTTCGGTTGGACTAATTCTTGGTAAATTTTTTCAAAAAAAACGGGCTCTGAAAGGCCTTCAGCAAGTGCTCTTTGTGGGGTAATCCCAGTTAACAAACACGCCTCGGGATGCGGTAAACAATCGTTACTAGGGCGACAATAAATAACTAAAGGATCACCAATAATATTGAGTTCTTCGTCGGTTCTAATGCCCGCAAATTGTGAAGGTTTATCCTGACTTGGAGATGCTCCCCACGTTTCATAGTCATGCCAATATAAGGTATTCATATACGTAGCTCTTATTATTGATGGTTTAGCTTATTGTATTGCGATGCACATTGTTCAAGGTTTACATCAAACTGTAAAGACGACAGGCAAAAAAATACCCCACCAGATATTCTGGCAGGGTATTTCAGCGACGATTAACACTTACTTAGTTTTAGTGTAACCACGTACAATAATATCTACACGACGGTTTTGAGCACGACCTGCTTTAGTATTGTTAGTCGCTACAGGTGAGTTCTCGCCTTCGCCTTCAGTGCGAATGAGTGAACCCAACACACCTTGAGCTTCTAGGTATGTTTTAACTGAGCTGGCACGTCTTTCAGACAATTTTTGGTTATACGATGTTTCTCCACGGCTGTCTGCATGGCCAACAACACTGATACCAGAAAGACTTAACTGCTTTGCGCGGGTTGCGAAAAGGTTTAACGCTGCCTTACCATTGGCGCTGAGTGCAGAGCTGTCGGTTGAAAAGGATGCATCGCCGCTCAATGTAACTGCTCGAGAAACGGCTTTGGGTGCCACTAAGGGTGTGTTAACTACCTTAACAGGGACAACAACAGGGACAACGATTTGATTACCACATATATCACTGCGAACGCCTAGGCTTACTTTTACGCAGTCAGTGTAGGTGCTACTAACAACATTACCATTGCCGCTAACTAAACCACCGTTCGCTACATGAGCTGATACGCCAATGGATGAAAGAGCAGAAGTTAGAGCTATGGCTGCAATAGTAATTAATTTTTTAGTCATGATTGTGGCCTCCAAAGCCTAAGCAAGTAAACTTGTTATTTTTATCTATATAAAATGTGCTATCGAATAAACACACTAGGCCAATATACAACAGCTGACGGTGATTTACAGTAAAATCATTCCAACATACCTGCCAATAAATAAAAAAAACACTATTTCACTCATAAACTACCGATAAACCGAGACTACGAGAAGATCACAAATCATATTAAGAACAATCCCCTACCTGTCATCAAGGCTTGATATGCTTTTTAGTGAGGCCAATATACCGTGTCATTCCACTAACATAACATATTGAAGCAGCACAATCCCTTAACCACCTCAGTCAATACAACCTCAGTCAATACAACAATCACTTGATCGTACTGAGTGGTAGTTGTTATTCATAGCGACTATATATTCATGACTACCGACCATAACAATCATCAATCATCAATCATCAATCATCATTTAACAGTAATTACCCCCTCTTCTATCTTTGCTTTCCATAACTGAGGCCCGGTTTTATGGACTGACTCACCCTTTACATCGACCGCAACCGTAACCGGCATATCCTTTACATCAAATTCGTAAATAGCTTCCATACCTAAGTCTTCGAAACCCACTACTTTTGCGCCAACAATTGCCTTAGAAACTAAATAGGCAGCCCCCCCCACCGCCATAAGATAAACCGCTTTATTGTCTTTGATTGCTTCAATGGCCACATCACCACGCTCTGCCTTGCCAACCATACCCAACAAACCTGTTTGTTCTAAAATGGTGCGGGTAAATTTATCCATCCGTGTTGCCGTCGTAGGCCCTGCAGGTCCTACGACTTCTTCGCAAACTGGGTCAACAGGCCCTACGTAATATATAAAGCGTCCTTTTAAGTCTACAGGCAACTCTTCACCTTTCGCCAACATATCTACCATACGCTTATGTGCCGCATCGCGCCCCGTTAACAACTTGCCAGATAAAAGTAACGTGTCACCAGGCAACCAATCGGTGACATCTTCCGGAGTGATCGTATCTAAATTCACTGCCCGCGTATTGGGGTTAACCTCGCGGGTAATTGTCGGCCAGTCGTCTAGATTCGGAGGCGTTTGCAGAGAGGGGCCAGAACCATCTAAAGTAAAGTGGGTGTGACGTGTAGCGGCACAATTAGGAATGACGGCGACAGCTTTGTTCGCCGCATGGCTCGGAAAGTCCTTCACTTTAACATCCAATACGGTGGTCAAACCCCCTAGACCTTGTGCCCCTATACCTAAGCGATTAACTTTATCGTATAATTCTAGGCGCAGCTCTTCTGGTCGATTTTCAGCACCTTTTTTCTGTAATTCTTGAATATTAATGGGCTCAAGCAATGACTCTTTCGCCAATAGCATAGCCTTTTCTGCCGTACCACCAACGCCAATACCTAAAATTCCTGGTGGACACCAACCAGCACCCATTGTCGGCACTATTTTTAATACCCAGTCTACAACGGAATCAGACGGGTTCAACATCGCAAATTTAGATTTTGCTTCACTACCACCACCTTTAGCAGCCACGTGAATGTCGACTTTATTGCCGGGTACAATTTTGTAATTAATCACTGCGGGGGTGTTATCTCCCGTATTTTTTCGAGCACCATCAGGGTCAGCCAGTATAGAAGCCCTCAATATATTATCGGGGTGTTTATACGCCTGACGAACACCTTCGTTGATCATATCTTCTAGCGCCATATCACCCTCAAACAAGACTTGCATTCCGACATCAACAAACACAGTAACGATACCCGTATCTTGACAAATCGGACGATGCCCTTCTGCACACATACGCGAGTTAATTAGAATTTGTGCCATAGCATCTTTAGCTGCAGGATTTTCTTCTTTTTCGTAAGCCCCATGGACAGCTTGAATAAAATCTACTGGGTGATAATAAGAAATAAACTGTAAAGCATCAGCGATACTGGCAATCAAATCATCTTGTTTAATCATCGTAATCATATAAAGATCTCTTCATCATGGAGGAAGTTGAAATAGTAAAATTATTATTGAGGTTTTTTAAGCTGGAGTAAATCACGGTTAGTAATCCGGCGAAAAGCCTCTAAAGACGTGAGAGCTTCTTCCGTTTCTGTTAGGCGCTTATCAATATCACCGAGTTTATTTGAGGCTGACACCCCCTTAGTAGTCTCTGCACTGAGCGTTTTCAATAGCCCGCTCTGCACAACCATTCTTTCTCTGATAGCACGCAGTAAAATATCTTGCTCGGCAACTGTCTGTGAAGTGGAAGATATCGAACTTGTCAATTGTTGAAGCTCGTCTACTGATTTTTCTACGTTATTCAATGATGCAGTCAGCGCAGGCATTTTTTGTTGTTGCTTTTCTAACGTAACCACTCTGCGCGTTATTTTTCCCTCTATTTTTTTATCCAACGTAAGCAATTTGTCTTCTGTACTCTTAATGCCGTCACGGTTGACATTTCTGGTCGCCCATAACTTAGCAATCTCTGCATCAGCTTGAATAGACTGGCTGTTTAACCCTCGCACTTGCGCGCTGACAGAAGCAAGTGACTGGCTGGCGCTATCGTCAGAAATAGCCAGCTTATTCTCCAGTTCAACAATCCTAAGGCGCTGAGCCTTGATCGTGACTTGTGTCGCATCTAGTTGCCACAGTGCGAAACCTGCTGCAGCTCCAGCACACAAAGTGACAAGAAACACAAACCATGTAAAACCTGACGAACCGCCATTGTTAACGGGCGACTGTCTTGCAGATTGGGCTTTAGACGTCGTTGTGCGCTGCATTTGCTTTGCAAGCTTAGCTCGCCTTTCCGCTAAGTCTTCTTTATCGTCCATCACCGACGATACGGTAGGTTCTTTACGTTCACTCACTTTATTTCCTCATCCCTTCGTTAATGGCTAAAATCATAACAACAATAAGCCCATAGATTATACGAGATAATCACCTCAAAACCTTGCCAAGAGTCGTAATAATTATGATTAATACTGTGACCATGGTGATTATCAGTTACAATATATTCAGAATTCTAGTGCAGGTAAATGTACTTATCTCTTTAGTAGAGGTTATTTTGCACTGGTTATTGGATACATAATATAACAATTATTCTAACTATTTATTTACTGAGGGGGAAATCATGGATTTATTAGACTTTCTGGTACGTTGGGCGCATCTATTATTTGGTATTACATGGATTGGCATGTTGTACTATTTCAACTTTGTTCAAGGTGGCTATTTTAAGTCCGCATCGCCGGAAGCCTTAGCCGATGCAAAAGCCAAGCTTGCACCTAGTGCGTTATGGTGGTTCCGTTGGGGTGCTATGTTCACCTTTGTAACCGGTGTTTATTTGCTGTACTACGTGGGCAAAATTAATGCCTTTAATGACTATATTGTCATTGGTGCTTTAATGGGGACATTGATGTTCTTAAACGTGTGGATCATTATCTGGCCAAAGCAACAAATTGCTCTAGGGATGGTTGAAGGTGACGCGCCTGCAGCGGGTGCAAAAGCACTACTGGCATCGAGAACGAATGTTCTATTCTCTGCACCTATGATATTCGCCATGCTAGCGGGCCCTCATTTCGTTGGACAAGGCTACGGGACAGGTGTTGGTGGCATAGATTTATGGATTGCCATTGCCATTATAGTCTTATTACAAATTAACGGTGTCATTGGCAAGCAAGGCCCACTCACCACTGTCAAAGGTGTTATTCATGCAAGCTTAGGTCTAACCGCTGTACTCGTAGCGATTTTGTACTTTTTGTAACACATTCAAGCTGAATAAGCATCTAACGGTCTATTGTTTACAATAGACCGTTTTTTATATCTGCACGTAAAGTAATGTTAATGCTTTTAAGAGTTATCGGCTTAGACATTGATTCGTTGAGCATTAATCTGTTTTTACGTTGTTCCATGGGCTATTACGATAAGCCCTATCAATCGACTTACTTTATGGTCTTGTTGCTTCTTTTGTTAACTTTTCTTCTACCGCCTTCGCACAACGTACGCTTACTACCGTATTTGTCACCACCGTTGAAAAATCGTTTTTGTCGATGAAGTCGAAGCATTAGGCACAACGCAATCCTGTGAGAATATGGAAATCATGCTCACCATTACTGAACTGGCCACTAACGTTAATTTTAAGGATGGCCAAAGAGTCAACCAAGGGTAGATCCTAATAGAAATAGATGCAACTGAATTCATATCCGATCAGATGCAGAGCAGTCTCAAATTAATATCATACAAAAATAACGCGTTCGACTAAAGCTTTTAGTTAAACGCGTTATTTCATCTCAAGCTGCCGCCAGCGAGAACGCCAAACCGCACACACTCACCTCACGGCGATTCAATCAAGCATCAATCAGCGAATAGTAGTCGCACCATTCGATAGCTTTTTATACCTGTTGCTTATTAGCCCAGAATAACCTTTCACCAACGGTTTTACGTATAGACTCAGTGCAGTGTCGGGTGATGGTTAGACCGTTACATTGGCAGACATCTCACCCTCTGCGTTCACGAATACCGTATATTACTCGGCGTTGCTAGAATGAGGCGATCCGCATAAACATTAGCAGGGGTGGTTTGAAACCGTTATAATACTCCGAGATAGATAACTAATACTTACTCTGCTTGGAGAACACAATGAATTTAGAATATTATATTATTCGTGGCCGTGGCGATGGCGGGCTTAAATTTCAATTGGCAAAATTGGAAGACGATAGCGGTAATAGGTATAAAGGTGAATACGATATGGCACGCCACTTTGCCAGCATCGATGAGTTGAAAACGTATATTGCAGATGATGTAGTTAACAAACCTTTGGCTGACCTATCGATTTCTGCAATGAATATTTAACACTGACAGTTAGACAATATCTGGACAACAAAAAAGGGGCTTTAAGCCCCTTTTTTGTTGTCCAGATATTGTGTTCTTGGGTTATAAAAACAACAACGTCGCGCCCGACACTACATACAAAAAGCTAACGATGATTGATACGCCCATCATTAATGTCGGCGGAATATTAAACTTAGCCGCATAGTCACCAGTAATCTGCCAGCCCGCTAAAATAGAATTAGCACCTGCAAATAACACAGTAATTAATGCATAAGCTTTAAATACCGTAGTGGCAAATAAGGCATTTAGGTTGTCATAAGTTAAACCTTGAGTCAAAATCACTTTTAATAAAACCACACCAAAAATGATAAAAACAACATTGCTAACGCGTTGAAAAATCCACTGTTGAACACCGTTTGTCGTTATGCCCATAGTAGTACTCCTGCTAATACGCTTAACACTATGCCGACAACAATGGCTGCCCATGAAATGCACTTGCCAGCCGCAAAATCTTCAAAAAAACCAAAGTCTTGGATCAGATGCTTTACTGTACCTGCGCAATAGTAACCGAAAGCGGTTAATAAGCCCCAAGCAAAAAATTGTGCAATAAAGTTATTATTTAACGTATCTGCCAATGCGTAATAGTCCTTCGGTGAAGACAACACATAACAAAGAGACATTAGCAAAAAGCCCAGCCCCACCCAACTGATAATTGCACAAATCCGATGAAGAATAGATGCAATCGCAGTGATAGGAAAGCTAACAGTGCCCAAATCAAGATTGACGGGACGATTATCACTCATGTTATACCTCCGTTGAGGAAATTATTTTATTAAGTCTACAAATGTCAGCTATCAACACCATGCGATTAATAACATGGTGTTGATAGCTAAATAGAAATTACCAACCAGTAATTTCTTTCAATGCACTACCGATATCAGCAAGACTACGCACGGTTTTAACACCAGCATCTTCTAAGGCTGCAAATTTTTCATCAGCCGTTCCTTTACCGCCAGAAACAATCGCACCAGCATGGCCCATACGCTTGCCTTCAGGTGCAGTTACACCGGCAATATAAGATACAACAGGCTTAGTTACATTGGCTTTAATAAATGCCGCGGCTTCTTCTTCTGCTGTTCCGCCAATTTCACCGATCATAACAATCGCTTCCGTCGCTGGATCATCTTGGAACATTTTTAAAATATCAATGAAGTTTGAACCTGGAATCGGATCACCACCAATACCCACACACGTCGACTGACCAAAACCGTAATCAGTGGTTTGTTTAACCGCTTCATAGGTTAATGTACCTGAACGCGACACAACACCTACTTTACCTGGCAAGTGAATGTGGCCTGGCATAATACCAATTTTACATTCGCCTGGCGTAATAACACCCGGGCAGTTAGGGCCGATCATACGTACGCCTTTCTTATCGATATAGGCTTTGATAACCAACATATCTAAAGTAGGAATACCTTCGGTAATCGTAATGATCAACTCGATGCCAGCATCAGCAGCTTCAATGATTGAATCTTTACAGAATGCAGCAGGCACATAAATAACAGTCGCTGTTGCGCCTGTTGCTGCTACTGCTTCTTTAACCGTGTTAAATACCGGTAGGCCTAGGTGAGTTGAACCACCTTTACCCGGTGTAACCCCACCCACCATTTTTGTACCATAAGCAATCGCTTGCTCAGAGTGGAAAGTCCCGTTAGAACCTGTAAAACCCTGACAAATAACTTTTGTATCTTTATTAATTAAAATAGACATTATTTGCCCTCCGCTGCAGCAGCAACTACTTTTTCAGCTGCATCTGTTAATGATGTCGCGCCCACTAAGTTAAGTGTGCTCGCATCGAGTATTTTCTTACCTTCTTCTGCATTAGTGCCTTCAAGACGAACGATAACAGGCACTTGAACGCCTACCTCTTCTACTGCGCCAATAATGCCTTCGGCAATCATGTCACAACGAACGATACCACCAAAGATGTTAACCAATACCGCTTTAACATTTGAGTCAGAAAGGATGAGTTTAAACGCTTCGATCACGCGCTCTTTAGTTGCACCGCCGCCTACGTCAAGAAAGTTTGCTGGCTTGCCGCCATGCAAATTAACGATATCCATAGTACCCATTGCAAGACCAGCACCGTTTACCATGCAACCTACGTTACCATCTAGCGCAACATAGTTAAGTTCAAAAGAAGCCGCTAAAGCTTCGCGCTCATCTTCTTGTGAAGGATCGTGCATTTCACGGATTTTTGGCTGACGATATAATGCGTTTGCATCGATATTAATTTTACCGTCTAAGCAATGAAGGTTACCTTCATCGGTAATCACTAGAGGGTTAATTTCTAATAATGCGAAATCAAAATCTTCAAACATTTTAGCTAAACCTAAAAAGATCTTAGTAAATTGCTTAACCTGAATGGCGTTTAGGCCCAACTGGAACGCTAATTCACGCGCTTGGTATGGCTGTGCGCCAACCAAAGGATCAATAAACGCTTTTAAGATTTTTTCTGGCGTTTCTTCAGCCACTTTTTCAATCTCAACACCACCTTCAGTAGATGCCATGAAAACGATACTACGGGTTTCACGATCAACGACCGCACCTAAGTACAGCTCTTGTGCAATATCGGTACAGGTTTCTACCAATATTCGGCTCACTGGCTGACCGTTTTCATCTGTTTGATAAGTAACTAGGTTTTTACCTAACCATTTTTCAGAGAATGCTTTTACTTCAGCTTGTGAATCAACTAGCTTAACGCCACCCGCTTTACCTCGGCCACCAGCGTGAACCTGTGCTTTAACGACCCACTTATCACCACCGATAGTCTCGGTTGCTGCTGCCGCTTCTTCTGCTGTTGCTGCTGCAACGCCGATAGAGACTGGCAAACCGTATTCAGCAAACAATTGTTTAGCCTGATACTCGTGCAAATTCATAACTTCTTCCGTTAATTGATGCTTCTTATGAAGCGGTTAATTGATGAGACAAGACCAATGGGGTCAGACTCGATTGACAGACTCGATTGACAGACTCGATTGATACTTCAAACATAAAAGAATAATACAATCGAGTCTGACCCCATTGGTCATTTGACCTCTGGTTAAAACTTCTACTTACGTTTTTTTCTATTCGGCATGTGAATCGCATGGCCGTGAACCGATAGTGCAGCTTCTTTCACTGCCTCGGAATATGTTGGATGGCCAAATACGATCATACCAATATCTTCCGCGGTTGCGCCAAATTCCATTGCAATGACAATTTGCTGAACTAAATCGCCCGCGCTTGGGCCGACAATATGACAACCTACAATGCGGTCAGTTTTTGCATCGGCGATCATTTTCACCATACCGTCTTGAGAATCAGTGGCTACTGCACGACCGATCGCTAAGAATGGGAATATACCAATATTGACTTCTACGCCTTCAGCTTTTAATTCTTCTTCTGTTTTCCCTACAGATCCCACTTCTGGATGGGTATAGATAATATTGGGGATAGTAGCGTAATTCATCATCGCTTTTTGGCCCGCGATACGCTCGGCCACCATGACACCTTCTTCTGAGCCTTTATGCGCTAACATTGGTCCACGCACCACATCACCAACCGCCCAAACACCGGCAACGTCGGTTGCACAGTTGTCATCCACTGTCACAAAACCGCGTTCGTCTAGCTGAACACCCGCATCATCGGCAAATAGATTATGCGTAAACGGACGACGACCAACACAAACAATCAGTTTGTCGAATGTTTGTGTTTGCTCATTCCCTTCTTTATCTGTAAAAGTGACTTCAACTTCATCACCTTGTTCTCCGTTTTTAATAATGTTCGTTCCCGTCACCATACAACTCAAACGGATATCCAAACCTTGTTTGATGAAAATCTTTTTGGTTTCTTTAGCAATTTGTTGATCCATCGTCGCAAGGAAAGTATCCATCGCTTCTAAACAAACCACTTCAGAACCTAAGCGTGACCAAACACTCCCTAACTCTAAGCCAATAACACCCGCACCAATAACACCTAAACGTTTAGGCACATCTTGAAATTCAAGTGCGCCGGTAGAATCAACCACAACATTATTTTCATCCGGGTTGACCGAAGCGACGGGAATATTAACCGGGATCGAGCCTGTAGCAATAATGACATTACCGGCTTCATAGACGGCAACATGACCGTCTTTATCCGTCACTTCGACTTTCTTGCCGGCTAACAATTTACCATGACCGAAAATAGAGGTGACTTTATTGGCTTTAAATAGACCAGTAATACCGCCTGACATTTGCGCAACGATCCTGTCTTTGCGCATAATCATTGCAGGCACATCAACGCTTAATTCGCCCGTGCTGATACCATGGTTTGCAAAGCCTACATGTGCGTCGTGATAACGATGCGAACTATCTAATAAGGCTTTTGAAGGAATGCAGCCTGTATTTAAGCAAGTACCACCATTGACTATTTGGCCTTTATCATCGCTCCATTTTTCCACACACGCGGCTTTTAGGCCAAGTTGTGCAGCACGAATCGCCGCCACATAACCTGCAGGGCCAGAACCAATCACTATCACATCATATTTTTCAGACATTCTTTTTTTCCTGTTTTTGGAGTCATAATCAAGTTTCCTGACATCCAAGGTAAATATTAATCTTATTGCTTATCAAGTTTTACTTTGACCCAATGGCTATTATATTTCCAATAAAAACCTAGCGGGATCTTCCAACAAATCTTTAATCGCTACTAAAAATTGTACCGCTTCTTTACCATCCACTACACGGTGATCATAAGAAAGTGCCAAATACATCATTGGCCGAATTTCTACTTTTCCATTCACCGCCATTGGGCGCTCTTGAATTTTATGCATACCTAAAATAGCGGTCTGCGGTAAATTCAAAATAGGCGTCGACAACAACGAACCAAACACTCCACCATTGGTAATGGTGAATGTTCCGCCCGTCATTTCATCAATACTTAACTTACCATCGCGCCCACGCAATCCTAGACCTCGAATAGTTGACTCAACTGTCGCTAGGCCCATTTCTTCTGCATTACGTAACACCGGAACCACAAGGCCTTTTGGCGTAGACACTGCGACACCAATATCGTGATAGCCGTGATAGACCACGTCGTCACCATCGAGTGAAGAATTAATAGCGGGGAATTTTTTCAATGCTTCAACCGCAGCTTTCACAAAGAAACCCATGAAGCCAAGCCGCACCCCATTATTTGATTTTTCGAACAAATCTTTATATTTAGTCCGTAAATCCATTACTGGACCCATGTCCACTTCATTAAACGTAGTCAACATCGCAGTAGTCGATGTCGCCTCTAGTAAGCGTTCAGCGATACGCTTACGCAAGCGGGTCATCGGGACGCGTTTTTCAACACGGTTACCCGTCGCGGTAATCGGCGCTGCTTCTGGGGCTGACGCTGTGCGTGCTGACGAAGCAGGCATGACGGATACTTTTTCAATATCGTCTTTTGAAATAAGCCCGTTTTTTCCTGAGCCTGTAACGGTCGACAAATCAACGCCTTTTTCTGCGGCTAATTTTCGTGCTGAAGGGCTAGCCACCGAATCGGTTGCTGTAGCTTCAGCCGACACGGGTGCAGCTTTTTCGGAGGATGTAGCTGCGGCTGAACCGCCCTCAATAACGGATGCAATAATTTCACCGCTTTGAACAGTATCGCCTTCGTTTTTGATTATATTCCCCATCACGCCGTCTGCAGGCGCAACCACTTCTAAGACCACTTTGTCAGTCTCTATTTCAACAATAAGCTCATCACGTAATACCGCTTCGCCTACTTTTTTATGCCATGTAGCAATTGTACCGTCTTGAACAGACTCAGGGAAAGTGGGCGCTTTAATATCTAAGCTGTTGCCACTTGCCGCTGCAGCCGTATCAGGAGTGGCAACAGTCTCAGCGCTCTCTTCGCTTATACTATTGTCTGCACCGCCGTCAATAATAGACGCTAACAATTCATTACTTAGGACCGTGTCGCCTTCAGCTTTTAGCACTTCACCTAGAACACCGTCTGCGGGTGCGACCACTTCCAGCACGACTTTATCAGTTTCAATTTCTACTAATAGCTCGTCGCGGGTAACGGTATCTCCCGCCTTTTTGTGCCATGTTGCAACGACACCGTCTTGTACCGATTCCGGAAAAGTGGGAGTTTTGATTTCATTCGCCATTGTTGTATTCCTGTTGTCGTCCGTATATAAATCTATTTATCGATAAAAATTAATGAACGTTTAATGCAGCGTTAATTAATGTATTTTGTTCATCTAGATGCAGCGACATATAGCCACATGCGGGGGCGGCAGAAGAAATTCGCCCAGTATATTCAACCACTGCCGAAGGATAAACAGTTGCCATAGCGCCTTCAATACGGTGTCTGATATGAAACCATGCACCTTGGTTTCTAGGCTCTTCTTGGCACCACGCTACTTGCGAAACGTGGGTATATTTAGCCAACACCTCAAGCAATTCTGCTTTGGGAAAAGGATAAAGCTGTTCAAGACGAATCAGCGCAACATCGTCTTGCCCAGATTCAATCCGCGCTTCTAGCAAGTGGTAATATATTTTACCACTACACAACACAACTCTCTTAACCGCTTCTGGCTTAATAAGATCATCCGATAAAACATTATGAAATTTGCCTTCCGATAACTCTTCTAGCGATGACGTCGCTAATTTATGACGCAAGATCCACTTAGGACTCATGATCACTAATGGGCGGCGCATCGGGCGAATGACTTGACGGCGCAAGATATGAAAAATCTGCGCTGGGGTGGTCGGTATACATACCTGAATATTATGCTCAGCAGACATTTGCATGAAACGCTCTAGACGTGCTGAAGAATGCTCAGGCCCTTGTCCTTCATAACCGTGTGGCAACAACATCGTCAGACCACATAAACGACCCCACTTGTGCTCACCACTGGTAATAAATTGGTCAATGACGACTTGAGCACCATTTGCAAAATCACCAAATTGAGCTTCCCAAATCACCAAGGTATCAGGCTTGGTTGTCGCGTAACCGTACTCGAATGCCAATACGGCTTCTTCAGATAGTAATGAATCAAAAATCTTAAAGTGACGTTGGCCTTCAAACAAGTTAGATAATGGAGTATAACTTTTACCATCTTCTTGGTTATGAATCACCGCATGTCGATGTGAGAAAGTACCACGCCCCACATCTTGCCCCGTTAATCTTACGCCTGCTCCGTCTTTAATCAGCGTTGCATAGGCTAGCGTCTCGGCCATCCCCCAATTAAGGGCTAATTCGCCGCTGGCCATTTTACGTCGATCTTGATAAATCTTATCGACCTGACGCTGTATTTTGATGGCTTCAGGCACTTCACACATCTTATGTGCAAGCTGTTGCAGTTTTTCCATCGGCACACTGGTATCGCCTTCAGCCACCCAATCGTGACCTAAATAAGGCGTCCAATCAACAAACAACGAGCTATCCGGCTCACTGACTAAGCCGTCGGCCACATGATCACCACGATCTAGGGAAGCACGATACGCTTTTGCCATTGTTGCGGACTCTTCTGCGCTAACCACATTTTCATTAGCCAACTGCTCGGCGTACATCGCCCGAGTTGTTTTTAATTTTTTAATCACTTTATACATCAACGGTTGAGTTGATGATGGCTCATCCGTCTCGTTATGGCCACGACGTCGATAACACACTAAATCAATCACTACGTCTTTTTTAAATTCATAACGGTAGTCGACCGCCAACTGTGTTACAAACATCACTGCCTCAGGGTCATCACCGTTAACATGCAGCACCGGTGCGCCGACAAATTTAGCCACGTCAGTACAGTAGTGAGTGGAACGTGCGTCTTCAGGGTTATCTGTCGTAAAGCCTACTTGATTGTTAATGACAATATGTAGGGTGCCACCTGTTTTATAAGCGCGTGTCTGCGACATTTGAAATGTCTCAAATACTACGCCCTGACCAGAAAATGCAGCATCACCATGGATAGAAATAGGCACAACAACATCGCCTGTCTCGTCATTACGACGATCTTGACGAGCACGCACAGAGCCCACTACAACCGGTGAAGTGATTTCCAAATGAGATGGGTTAAATGCCATCGCCATATGTAACTCACCGCCAGGGGTCATTATATTTGACGAAAAACCTTGGTGGTATTTAACATCGCCTGAAGTATCTACTAATTTTTTACCTTCAAATTCATCGAATAAGTCAGCTGGGTTTTTGCCAAATATGTTGATTAGAGTGTTTAGGCGACCACGGTGAGCCATGCCTAAAACAATTTCTTTTGCGCCATAGGTCCCTACGCGTTTAATGATCCCGTCAAGCATCGGAATCATTGACTCACCGCCCTCGAGGCCAAAACGTTTAGTCCCCGGATATTTACTATCAAGATGCTTTTCTAAGCCTTCAGCAGCCGTTAAACGCTCAAGAATACTGCGTTTGGTATCGGCAGCATAAGACGGCCTACCGCGCGAACTTTCCATGCGCTGCTGCAACCATTTTAGTTCGCTCAGCTCCGTAATATGCGTAAATTCTGAACCTATAGAACCGCAATAAGTTGCTTCAAGTTCAGCAATAATATCGCGCAATGTGGCGGTCTCTTTGCCAAAAAACAAATCACCGGTGGCAAACTCACTGTCGAGGTCATCGTTATTTAGACCATGAAACTCTAACTCTAAATGCTCTAATGATGGCGGAACCGCTAAATTAAGAGGGTCTGTTTTAGCTTTTAGATGACCACCGCGTCGATAATGCTGTATCAATTGTGCTACATGAATTTGACGTGCATGCTCGATTTTTGTCGCACTCGTGGATGATTGCGTTGTATGTACCTGAGGACGCTTAACAAACTGCCTAAACTGCTCGCGAATTTGTGAATGCGCGGTATCTTGGGCAGCAGAAGTATCACTGACTCGGGGCAACTGATCGAAGTATTTACGCCATTCATCTGGAATGCTGTTGGGGTCGTATAGATATGCATCATACAGTTCTTCTACATACGCTGCATTGCCGCCTGAAATATGACCGGTATTCCAGAGCGCTTCCATCTGACTTTCGTGCATCTTTTATTTACTCGTGATTTAGATTTGCGACCAAAAATTTAATAACGTATTTACTTCACAGCGTGCATAAACTGCACGCGCACTCATCACGCCCTCCGATGGCTTCTACTTAGACAATATACCCCTTAAATAGCGGGAGCAACCGCTAACGAAGAGATTGACCAACAAAGAAACGCCGACAAGTGTTCCACTTGCCGGCTGCGAACTGTCTTTTAGTAAGCTTTTTTTACAATAAGCCCTATGGCCGCTTTATGACAACAGCATACTGCGTATATGACCAATTGCTTTAGTCGGATTAAGGCCTTTCGGACAAACCGATACACAATTCTGGATACCGTGACAGCGGAATACGCTGAACGGGTCACGTAAATTGTCTAAACGCTTCTCGGTCGCCGTGTCACGGGTATCAGCTAAAAAGCGGTAGGACTGTAACAAACCTGCTGGACCGATGAATTTTTCTGGATTCCACCAAAAAGACGGGCAGCTGGTTGAACAGCATGCACACAATATACATTCATACAGGCCATCTAACTTTTCACGCTCTTCAGGTGATTGTATACGTTCAATACCTTGTGCGGGCTCGTCGTTTTGTAAGAAGGGCTCGATTTTACGGTATTGCGCGTAAAACTGGCTCATATCAATGACTAAATCGCGAATGACCGGCAACCCGGGTAGGGGACGCAATATTAACGTATCTTTTTTCACGCATTCAGACAGCGGTGTAATACATGCTAAACCGTTTTTACCGTTAATATTCATTCCATCAGAGCCACAGACTCCTTCACGACAAGAACGACGAAATACTAGGCCATTGTCTTGTTCTGCTTTTAACATTTCTAAAACGTCTAACACCATGAAATCGCGACCCTTGGTATCAACCTCATACGTTTTCATACTAGGCGTTTTATCCGTTTCGGGATTATAACGATAGATTTCTACTTTTAACATTATCTTTCTCTCCGATAACTTTCTCGACATTAACAGGGATTTAATACGTACTTAATAGGTACGAGCCATAGGCTCAAAAGTATCGACAGTAAGGGGCTTGAAGTTCACTCCACGTTTTGTGACTTTCTTGTCTACAGGGAAGAAGAGAGAATGACACAACCAGTTTTCATCATCACGCTCCTGAAAATCCTCACGCGCATGAGCGCCACGAGATTCAGTGCGCACTTCTGCGGGTATTGCCGTTGCTTCGGCCACTTCTAATAAATTTTGCAGCTCTAAGGCTTCAATGCGTGCGGTATTAAATGTATCGCTCTTATCACTAAACGTGACGTTGCTGATACGCACACGAAGGTCCGCTAATTTTTTAACGCCTTCAGCCATAAAATCGCCGCGACGGAATACACCGAAGTAATTTTGCATCACTTGCTGTAGCTCAGCACGCAGAACATGCGCTGGCTCACCACCGGTATTAGCATTAAGACGATTTAAGTTTACCATGGCGGCTTCTATATCAGCCTCAGTCGCATCACGATGTTCGATGCCCTCTTTCAATGCTTTTTCAATGTGCAGACCAGAAGCACGACCAAATACCACCAAGTCTAGCAGTGAGTTACCACCTAAACGGTTGGCACCGTGTACCGATACACAAGCGGCTTCACCACAAGCATATAAACCTTCAATCACCGTATCCACTCCATCCACCTGTGTAAGCGCTTGCCCATCAATATTGGTTGGAATACCCCCCATCATGTAGTGACAGGTCGGTATAACAGGGATAGGTTCTTTGACGGGATCAACACCGGCAAAAGTACGAGACAACTCAAGAATACCCGGTAAGCGCTGGTTTAACGTTTCTTCACCCAGATGATCTAACTTTAACATCACGTGATCGCCATTTTCACCACAACCACGGCCTTCTAGAATTTCTAAGACCATTGAGCGCGCAACTACATCACGGCCTGCAAGATCTTTGGCATTTGGCGCATAGCGTTCCATGAAACGTTCGCCATCTTTATTAATTAAGTAACCACCTTCACCACGACAGCCTTCTGTGACGAGTGTGCCTGCGCCATGAATACCGGTTGGGTGAAACTGCCACATTTCCATATCTTGCACTGGGTAACCCGCACGTAGCGCCATACCAATGCCATCACCGGTATTAATATGTGCGTTAGTGGTAGACGCATATATACGCCCAGCACCACCAGTGGCAATAACTGTTGCCTTTGACTTAATGTGCACGACTTCGCCATCTTCAATGTTAATAGCGATAACGCCAGTAACCACTCCATCTTGGTTCTTCACCATATCAACGGCATACCACTCATTAAAAAACACCGTATTGCTTTTTACATTACCTTGGTAAAGCGTATGGAGCAGTGCGTGACCGGTACGATCTGCTGCAGCACACGTTCGCGCTGCCTGCCCGCCTTTCCCAAAGTCTTTAGACTGCCCACCGAAAGGACGCTGATAGATGCGTCCTTCTTCAGTACGGGAAAATGGCAAACCCATATGTTCTAACTCAAAGACGGCTTCTGGACCGACCGAACACATATATTCAACCGCGTCTTGATCACCAATATAATCTGACCCTTTAACAGTGTCATACATGTGCCAGCGCCAGTCATCATTTTTATCCGAGCTACCGATTGCACAGGTAATACCGCCTTGCGCCGAAACAGTATGAGAGCGAGTAGGAAAAACTTTGGTAATTACCGCGGTATTAAAACCCGATTGCGCCATTTGTAATGCTGCGCGCATACCTGCACCACCACCACCGATGACGATACCGTCAAAGGAAACTGTTCTAATCGCCATAGGACTTACTCCAAGTAAAAAGCATGTATGTTGCCAGTAATTCTCTGATGCACTGAGTACTCATCAATTGCTAGCAGTGTGATAGAAAGTGAGTTTGCTGCTACCAAATACAGCAACAAACCGAAAATAATAAAAACAATGAACAAGTTGCGTAATATCCACCGGTGCTATTTTAAGCATACTTTCAGGTGGATTTATTAACACACTGACTATTACGACAATCACGCGACAATGGCTCACCGTTTCATTGGCCGCAGTGCCGCATCTCTCTAATGTTTACACAGAAATGACCTCAATATTAATGTCGTTATTCACCTGACCACATCTACCGCGAGAACGTATGGCTAGCAGCAAAAAACATGCGCCGCCAACAAACCTAGAGCATGAAAAGACGCTGACCTATTATAAAATAAGCTACCCAACCATTTCAGCATAATGAGGCCAATTATTCTGCTGCCGTAGTCGTAAATAGTATGAGGATAGACAAGCTAGGCAATAAATGCCAGCACAGCCCAAAATAAGGGTCGAGATTATAGGTTCCGCAACCTCAAAACACAAATAAAAAGGGTAATTTAATCGTCAATTGTAAGCGATTACACAAGAACATTCAGTGGTGATTATTTTTCGACCAATAACGAACAGATCTCACCGAAATTTGCAGATAAAAACAACGTTAATGCACAGTATCGGCACAGGCGCACCAAAGCAGGGCTTACAGAAAATCACCTTCAAGGAGAAGCCTTAAGTCATTCCCGGCGCATAAGCTTGACCAATATTCACTATAAACATTGCACATAGGCAATGACAAGACTAGAAAACAATGTGGACATTCTATTAACATTAATCTTAGCAACCCAAGCCGTAGATACCGTATCGTAGGGTTTTACAGCGTATTGCTAAAAATTTTGATGGACAAAAACCTACCCACTTACGCTGAAACACTCTCGATACAGAAACCCGTGTTTAACGATTAGCTAATGATCGGGACACCAACGTCATATAAATCATGCAAGTAACAGCGTAGTATTGTAAGGAGTGGCTCAAAAGGCCATGCAAAACTAAGGCGGGTGCTAAACGCATAGTTTGTTCTACAATAAAGAACTAACGCGCTATCGCTTACACCTCGTATATTGATACAGGTGTCAACGTTACCGACCTTTGGACACTTTTTACAATTATTGTTAATTCGTGCACGTGCAAGCTAACTAGCATTTAATAACGATGTACCCCATTAAAAAGCAGGAGTTTTTATGAGTGACAAAACAGCCCAACTCACTATTGATGGCAAAACATTTGATCTACCTATCTTGTCGGGCACTACTGGTCCCGACGTAATCGATGTCCGTTCACTAGTCTCAGAAGGCTACTTCACTTTTGATCCTGGCTTTATGTCCACAGCCGCCTGTAAATCTGCGATTACTTATATTGATGGTGGCAAGGGTGTACTTTTACACCGTGGTTATCCTATAGAACAATTAGCCCAACACTCTGACTTCTTAGAAACTTGTTACCTACTATTGAATGGTGAATTACCCAATAGCGAAGAAAAAGAACTTTTTAGAAACGACATCACCATGCATACCATGGTAAATGAAGCGATGGTTCGCTTGTTCCGTGGCTACCACCATGATGCGCATCCAATGGCCATGATGTGTGGCGCTATTGGCGCGCTGTCTGCGTTCTATCATGACTCATTAGATATCACGAACTCTGAGCATCGCAGAATTTCTGCTATGCGCTTAATTGCAAAGATCCCAACACTGGCAGCCATGTGTTACAAACATCACATCGGCCAACCCTTCATGTATCCAAACAACTCACTATCTTACGCAGAGAACTTTTTATACATGATGTTTGGCACGCCTTGTGACGAGCCAAACATTAACCCTGTTCTTGCTCGCGCCATGGATAAAATTTTCTTATTGCATGCTGATCACGAACAAAACGCATCCACTTCTACTGTTCGCCTTGCCGGCTCATCTGGTGCCAACCCATTTGCCTGCATTGCGTCAGGTGTGACAGCATTGTGGGGCCCCGCACATGGCGGTGCTAACGAAGCAGTATTATCTATGCTGGCCGAAATCGGCCACGTAGACAATATCGATCAGTTTGTTGCCAAAGCAAAAGACAAAAATGATCCATTCCGTCTTATGGGCTTCGGGCATCGAGTCTATAAAAACTTTGATCCCCGCGCAAAAGTAATGAAAGAAGCTTGTGATGAAGTACTAGCAGAACTTGGCTTAGAGAATGATCCGTTACTAGCCATAGCGAAACGCTTGGAACAGATTGCACTGGAAGACGAATACTTTATAGAACGAAAGCTATACCCCAATGTCGATTTCTACTCTGGAATTATCATGAAAGCGATTGGTATTCCGACGAATATGTTCACCGTAATTTTTGCAACGGGTCGCACGGTAGGATGGATTGCGCACTGGGCAGAGATGATTAGCGAAAGCTATAAAATTGGTCGTCCCCGCCAGCTTTATACGGGTTACACCAGTAGAGATTACGTCAGCATGGATAAACGCTAAACCTCCTCAACTTTTTGGTCAACCCTCAAAAAAACCGCGCTGTAGATCAGCGCGGTTTTTTTATACCTGTGAAAAAATAGTACTTATGTGAGTCACACGACAGTAATTAATGACTATAACAGCTCCTCCTGCATACGCTTATTTAATTTCCCCCAGCTAGGCAAACTTTTAGCAATATTATTGCCAGATGCCATTCGCTTGGAAGATTTCGCCAACCAAATGCCCTCGCCATTAAAGCCATAAACGGGCAACAAATCTTTTCGTTGTGACGCTGGCAATATTGTACGATTAATATTATCCAGTATCAGCGGCTCAGAACGAGGAGTAGGATAATAAGCCAATACCATGTGCGCTAAATTTAGGTCTATCGCTTTAACATAAGTAATGCGTAACTTGTTAGTATCCATACCCATACTAATCAGTGAGAAATATTTTCCAATAGAGAAGTCTTCACAGTCTCCAGCATAAGTTCCTAATGTTTCAACTGGAGTTGCCCAGTAGTCTTCTACACCCCAATGGTCAACATCCCACTTCCACTCTACTTGATTAAAAAAATCATTAGCGAAACGCGTTAACTCGTCATCAGAAGCTGATTCACTACTAGCAAAACGGTCTAACGTTTGACTCCATTGATAAATTCTATTTTTAGCACTACGACCGTAAGTTTTTTCAATGGCTGTTAACGCCTTATCATTTATATGTCGATAACTCGGCACCGCACCAACTATTGGTGAAAAAATGACCGCTAGCGACAAAAAAACGACGCTTCCATACTTATAATATTGCACGATATTGTTTACCCATTAATATTATCCTACAGTTTTAGATCATAATAACTGAGTGACATAGCGGTCAGTCGTTAGCTAAATAATAAGTGATCACTCTACGCTCACTTATTATTAGTATAGACAATCTGCCATTCGCTGCTAGAACCATCGGATATAAAAAACGAGCATAGCTAATAAAAATCTTCAGATAGCATCTATATCAACGTAAAACGCGTAAACTGTTTTTCTTGGTGTCAACATAAGAACCTAATCCGAGTATTAAACCAATAATATTAAGCGACAGAAATAATAGGTAAAGTATGACGTTAATAGTCTTCGATCTAGATGGTACATTGCTGAATAACACTTCAACTATTTCTACATTTACACGCGATACGCTCAGACTGCTTCGTCGCAATGATATCGCCTATACCGTTGCTACCGGCCGTACCTTTAACACTGGACTAGACCTCATCGATGGGCACCACTTTTCACTACCGCAAATCTATAGTAATGGGGTCATTATTTGGAACCCTCAGCAGCAAACATTATTTCTCGATAACTGCCTTACAGCCGACGATGTTCACTACATTCTAGAGACCAGCTTGTTAAAACACATCACGCCGTTTATTTCTGCTGTTGATCACCAACACAAGCACTATATCTTTCATCCAATGATCTCACATGAAGCAGAAAAAAATCTGCTCCATATGTTTCGTCAGCGCAAGAATATTATTGTACTGCCATTAAGCGATATGCCTAGTGACATACAGGTCACCAATATCAGCATGATTGGAGAGGCCACAGAGATAGATAGCATCCATCACCAAATCAATACTCAAACGCACCTAATCGCTTACTCAGGGCCGGCTATAGAAGGTGATCAACTAAAATGGATGGACATTCATCATAGCCACGCCAACAAAGGCAGTGCCGTAACGCTGTTACGCGAGCAACTCAATGTGAACAAGGTAATTTGCTTTGGTGACAGTGATAATGACTTAAGCATGTTTGCTGTTGCAGATGAAAGCTACGCCACAGAGAATGCAAAAGCAGAAGTTAAAGAAGCCGCAAGTGGCGTAATTGGCCATCACCATGAAGATGGCGTAGCGCATTACTTGAGAGAACGTTTCAGCTTGTAAATACTTTCAACTTTGCACCCGTTGAGCTAACTTAAGGTGCAGTGCAGACAACGGCTTCCCGCCCAAAAAATAGACTCGATGCCCATCAAAGGTCTTATCAAAAACAGCCGTATCCGACAAGTAATCTTCGACGATAAAATACTCGACTAAAGAGAACTGACGATTATTCCCGTTGTGTAATTCAATGCATAATGTGCCAGATAAAATCACTAGTAAAGAGGGGTCATCCACCATGTATGAATCTGATGCATAAGAAGCGTCACTTTCTCGACACCGAAAATTCACCGCCGATTGCTGCCCAGACAAGAAACATTCGAACGTACCCTGCAAGATAATTTATCGCACCAAAAAATGATTTTTCATCGTTATTATTACTGACAGTGGGAATAACACGCATTTTTCGGTCAAAGGCGCGTGGATATCTGCCATATTATTATCAAACCCTAGGAGCCTGTCGAATGTAGAAAAAATCTACTACGGCTGCGAGAAATCGGTACATTTTCACGACTTTTTTCGTCGCTTAATAGCACCTACTGTGGGTGAATAAGCTCTCTATTCGCCTCAAAATATCGAAAAAATGCCCTCGCTTTATCACTGTCTCGCTACGATACACTAAGTCCGACAGGCTCCTAGTAATAGATAAGAACTATTCATCGTGTTGGAGCGACGGCCTTTTCAGCACGCTTAAGACCAGTATAAGACCCACTAGCGCACCACCAACATGTGCTGTGTGAGCAATATTCGCACCGAATATAGAAAACCCGGTCACACTGGCATAGATATCAAAACTGAGTAAAGCCGGAACAAAGAACTTAGCGGGAATAGGAAAGGGTAAAAATATAAAAAATAGCTTGTGGTTGGGAAATAAAAACGCAAATCCTACTAAAACACCGTAAATCGCACCTGACGCACCGACTACTGACGAGAAAAAAATAATTGCCGCTTGTTCCGAAGATGGAAATTGTGTGTAGTATTGACCGTTACTGAACCGCTGCAGCATATCATCAAACGGGATATTAACCGCTAACAGTGGCTCGATGGCTGATTGAAATTGGTAATAGCTGGCTAACTGATACATTAAGGCTGCGCCGACACCACAGGTAATATAAAACAATAAAAAACGTGTTCTACCCCAAACCTGCTCCAATATACGACCAAACATCCATAGCCCGAGCATATTAAACAACAAGTGCATCACACCACCGTGCACAAATAAATGGCTTAACAATTGCAACGGTTGAAATAATGGTGACTCCCAATAATATAACGCGACATTTTTTGTGTTGTTGGGGTCTATCATACCCAACAAAAAAGTCAGTGCGCATAAAGAAATTAACACATTGGTGGCAGTAAAGTGTCGATACATAAGAAATGTTGTCCGTCGTTTAAATATAATCTGCAAAGTTGTTATTATCGCTAGTTAATCATGCACTAGCAAATGCGTTAGGCGTGAAAGTCTTTTACGCGCTTTTTGACAAACGCTGTGACACTTGAACTTACCGCTAACGGCACCCTATCTTCAACACACAACCAAGAGTCGCAAATCAAAAAACAGTAAAGCCGTTCAATCTATTAACCAATATGGTGCTATTACGACATTGCCTGCTCATACGGATGTTTCTTTTTATACCTAAACGCTTAACGTTACCAACATAACGGCAAAGTATAATAATTATTGTCTGTGACCTAAGAGGTATGGTGCTTATCGGGTATAACTTGTAACATTATATTGAGTCGAACGGGAAAATATATTGCGCTCTCTAATACTGTGACCGTAATACCAATATTTATTGTGTATCACCTAATATTGTACTTTCAGGATGAACATAAAACTTACTTGCTGATTTTTATTTATTTTAATTTGCACTTCCCTTACTTTTGCTTCATCCATCTCAGAACCAAAATTCCGTACCGCTGCGCATTGTAATACACCGAAAGATTATGCAATATCAAAACAAGAGACTTTACGCGTTGAATTGAAAAAAGTGATCATTAAAAATTAAGGACTTTTTTTTGGCCAACACTGTTAGACCACGCTGTTAAAGATTAGGCAATAACCGTTAATAATAGGCAATCATAAGTCCTATTGGCAATATAACTTACCCGCTGACTATTTTGATAGCGATAATAAGATATTAAAGACACGATCAATGACCGCCGAATAGAAAGATACTTGGTTATCAGTAGTCAATACTGATTTTATTATTGTTGACAATAAAAATGTGTGTGTGGAACAATGAAGAAAGGCTGTTTTGCATGTCTCACTATTTCATTAGCTGATATAGCAACACCACAAGAATTAGTATTATTACGACAAGGTAAAAGCCTAAATTTTAACACTAGTTTATTTTTAAAGTTATTTATGCGCTATATTTCTGATAGCAAACCGTCACCCTATGAAGAAAGTAGTGGCAAGGGCTTATATCAGGTCAACTTTACTATTCGCAATTGAAATTGACGATTTATTATAGGATAAGATCTTTGCACGGGAGATGAGTTTTATTTTTGGCTCCAGTAATACGCGGTATCAAGCTGCCTAAATCTGAAAACCATGGATGGCATGAACCCACAGAGAGAGTTTATAGGTTATAACGTCATGCGACACCAAGGTAAGTGACCGACTAAGTCGGTTTTCCTCGGGGTGGAGGGGTAAACGCTGCGTGCAAGTAAAATAGCTTTCGTGCAACGGTTGCAGAATAAAATTATTGATTAGCTTTTTAACTTACTGGGCCGAATTTCCTGTGCTAACCATTGTAAGGTTTCGAAGTAGCCAACATATCGACTAATATATTCCGGGGAAAGGTTGTTGATTTGCTGGAGTAAACGTATCGCTAAAATCTCTGGATTGAGCGGGCCTGGATTTTCAGGTGTTTCATTGAGGGCATTATCAATAAAATGATCAATACGTTTTTGGTGTTGGAATTTTTGATACGCCACACTAGACTTGAAACTAGAAGCAGAAAATAACGCAGCATGGTTATTAGCGCCGTCATTTACCTCATCAAATTGATGCTGCATCTGTTTTTCTTGCTCGGTAAGTTGTTCGTTAAAACTTTCTATCACTTCAGCTGATCCGCTCGGTTCTCCTTTTTGTAAGTTTCCCTGCTGAGGATTATCCACACTATTGGCAAGCATATGACGCAACGCTACCAATGCCGATATGACCTGCGTGGTTTTCTCTTGTTCTGTTTCTATTCCCTGTTCTTGCTCTGATTTTATCCCTAATTCTGTCTTTGTTAGTTGTTCGATGCCATCTATATTTTTTAGTGCCATTAAATGTTTACAGTAGTAATCATCAAGCGCTTGTTGAATTTTCATTTCTAGTAACTCACGCACCTTCTCACGTTGCGTAGTCGCTCGATGTGCTAAGGATTCAATAAAACAAAAACGTATAGGATCGTATTCGTCTGCGCCTTGATGTTTTAGTGCATCGAGTTTTTCTATCATATTATTGATAGATGGCATACTACAAACCCGTATCCGATTGCGTGTCATCACTGGATATCCTGGGCACGGGGGCCATTTCAACACGTCGGTTTTGTGCGCGGCTGCCGCGATCAGTATTGGGGACAACGGGCTGCTGGGCGCCAAAGGCGGCAGCAAAGACCATCGACGAAGGCATTCCCTCTTCTATTAGAGCTCGCGTCACGTTGAGTGCACGCTGTGCAGACAAATCCCAGTTATCGATAAAATTAAGATTGCCCGTTTGAATGGGCTTGTCATCGGTAAATCCACTGACCATTAATAGTTGTTTACGCTCACTCAAATAAACCTTTAACGGAGCCACCAAGGTGTTTAATAGTTCGCGGCCCTCACCTTGTAAGGTGGATGAATTATTCGCAAATAACACATTACCGCTAATACCAATACGTCCGTCTCGTAGCGTGACTCGCCCTGCTGCCAACGGGTCAGACAGCGCCTGCTCTAACGCCATACGACGCTGTTCTTCGATCTTACGTTTATTAATTTCAGTTTCTAAATTTTGCGATAGCTCTAACTGAAACCCTAAAGACCATACCAACAACAATACAAATACGCCGACTAAACCGGCCATCAAGTCGCCAAAAATGGGCCATACTGGCTGGTCGTCTATGCCTTCGTTGAGTTGATTCATTGGGAGCTACCTTCTTTCATCTGACACTTAGCTATCATCTCAGACATTCTTTATGTCTCCGAGGAAGCGGGTGATGTTGCTGGCGACGAAGGTGCTGCACGACCAAGCTGTCGCAACTGCTCAACCATTTCCTGTTGCGAAAAAATAGTATGGTCAATAATCTCACGCGCTTGTGCCACGTAGTAGCCCATTTGTTCGTCACTGCGTTGAGTACTATTTTCTAACGAGCCTTCTATCAAGATGAGTGTTTCGCTTACATCACGAGTCGATTGG
The DNA here is from genome assembly GCA_047636495.1 of Candidatus Endobugula sp. GTDB lineage: Bacteria > Pseudomonadota > Gammaproteobacteria > Pseudomonadales > Cellvibrionaceae > Endobugula. Next base: position 77,771 of record JBLILH010000006.1, read on the forward strand.
CTAAACTGCTCAACTGCCGTATGAAAGGCATCGCTGACGCTCGCCAATTCGACCGCGCTACCACTAAAGTGATCTGCCGCATTCGATAATCGTGTGGCCTCGGTATCCACTTGCAGACTAAAGCGCTCACTAATCTCTTTTAAGGTATTCGCCGAATCACTCGCTAATGTTTGTAGCGTATCGCTCTGTTTGGTGGATGACTGTGCTAACGCATTTGCCACCGTCGTTAATTGTTCAAAAATTTTCTGTCGCTCAACTAATAACTGATTGTCCCGTTCCATCGTATTAGTCATTTCTGCACGCAGCTTGCCAATCACTTCGGCGGCCACCTTTGGCGTTTCTGATGCCGTTTCAATCAAGTGTGCCATAGGGGCTTCTAAACCTATCCCCAGTTGCTGCAAGTGCTCCGCTGCCGATGCGCTCAACTGTTTAAGTTGTTCTACCACATTATCGCCTCGGCGGGCTTCTTCATCGCGCAAAGCCGTTAGCTGCTCACTTAACTGTGTGGTTAATGCATGTACTTGGGTATCGTGACGATCAAGCCACTGAGCTTCATTCTTAATACGCTGCTCAACCAACTGCTCGGTGGCACCCAATAATGAACGCACTTCTTCAAGCGATGCTGTCGTACTCGCCTGTTGATTAGCCGCGAATGTTTGCATGGCTGCTTGTGCGCCATGACTCGTTTTCTCAAATGCCTCATGCCATTGAGAGAGGCGCAGCTGGTCTTGGCTCTGTTGATGTGCAATCCATGATTCACTGGCCGTACCAAAGCGAGAGAGCATTTCAGTCGAGGCATGACTCGCTTGCTCATTAAGCCCTTCAACTGTACTCGCCATATCACGGCTTACCGTATTAACCATCTCCACAATAATCGGTTGTAGTAGACCCATTGACTGCTGTAGATTTTCACCTAACAAACGGCTGCTATTCTCCACCGTTTGTTTAACACTTTGCTGCAAACTCGTATCAACAGAGTGGGCCAGCGTGGTGTAAGTGCTGCGCATTTCTTTACTCATTTCGCTATAAAACTGTGTTTGATTCGCCGTGAGTTGCTGGCTAATATCTTGGCTAAAATGCGTTAAGAGGTCAGCGACAGAGGCTAGCTTTTCTGCCACAACGGGGAACGATTGCGACTGTTCCTGCATCGCGTTAAAGGTTTGTTCACGGTGGTAGGCCAGAGAAAAATCTTGGAAGGTGCTCATCATCTTGCCATCGAGCAATTGTGAGGCTAATAGTCGCTGACGACGACTTAAGGTGGACATAAATCCCAACATAGCCGATGCACTGACACCCGCCACCGACGTACCAAAGGCTAAACTCAACCCCTTGATAGGTGCACTAAGCCCCGCTCTAATCGCTTCTAATTCATTCGTACCTTCTAGTGCTAAGACTGCGCCTTTTAGCGTATCCACCATTCCGGCAAACGTACCCAACAAACCCAGCATGACCAGTAAACCGACCAAGTAAGGTGTCATCATAGGCGCCGGTAACGGTACGTACTCGCCCTTGATACGTAACCGCACGCTACTCTGTAGCGCAGGCGACAATAACGTTAACCAGTCGTCTAATACCAACACTTTTTCGTCGGCTTTGCGTAATGCGTGATTCAGCGTGCGGGTCTCTTGCTGAAAGCGCATCAACTCCATAAAGCCAATCACATAAACAATGGCGATAACGCCTGTGACAAAAAAGGCGAGAAGATTAGAACCCATAAAACTGGATCCCATCCATAATACAATGGTTGCACCTAATACAAAGGCGGCGATAGACAAAGTACGTGTCATTTTATTTCTTCTTCCTCTTCTGTTTCTGTGGCTAGAGCATCGATTAAACCTAACGTCGGTTGAAGTCGTATGTCTAATTCAGCCAGTAACACGGTTTGCATTTCACGCAAAAAAGCGGCCACCGACTCTTTTTCTGTCTTGTATTCATTGAATAAATAATTGAATCGTTTACGCAACAGCACAGGAATAACGCCCAATGTTTTTCGACTGTAACTGGCGAGCACCTCGTTTAACTTTCCGTCAAGTGCCGCAAGCTGCGCCAATGAGGGGGATTGCGCGGTCAGTTCTCGGCGAATTCGGGTATGTAATTGGACAATACGGGATTCCATCTCACTTTGTTGCAAGGCATAAAATCGGAGATAGGCGCTTAAACCCTGATCGCCCTCATTAAAATGAGTGTCCCCCATTCTCGGTAAACTCATGATTGATGATCGTTTAACCGTAGCCGTTGCCTGATATACCGAGGTCTTAAATGTAAGCTCAGGAAGAGTGAAGCTTGCTATAATGAGTGACATCATCTCGCCACGGGCACTAAGAAATCTGCATTGAGCGCTATTAATCGTATCCGCACAACCTATTACACCCGCTCTATCTGTAACACCTATAGATGGCACTCTGGCCAGAAAGTCCGCAAGATGAAATGCCTCCGAAAAATCGATGAATTGACCCACCGTCTCGACAAATCGTGGGTGTGGCAAAGCGCTATCAAGCACCGACAACGACTGCAACGTCTTCATTAGCAAAGAGCTAGGGCGAGCCAAAGTGGCAGATACTGTTGAGGCAATACATACGGATTTTGGTGGCATATAGGTGGAATAGTCTTGCGTCTAAAAAAGCCGAGCATTCTACCACTGTTCTAATGCTTGCGCCTTTGAAAGCCACCAAGTTACCAGAGAATGTTTTCGTAATAATGTGTTTGTCGCTAGTTGAGGGCCAGCGGAAGGATAGATTAGAAAAGGCTGAAGGCAAACTAAGGCAAACTAAGGCATATAATATAGTTAACGGCCAAAAAATTGATCAATTAACGCCACTGACTCGCCCATAATGTGATCTTCGAATTCACTCAGGCTTTTACCGAATATTTGTAGGTATTTATCAGCTTGATCGTGGGTGAGCTCCTTACTCGAAATATGGTATTCCATCTCGGGTAGTAATTTCTTCTTTCGAGGGGTAATGTTCCAACAGATAAAGTCCGCATCTACACCGACGACCATCATCTGCGCAAACACACAAAATGCATCCACGTGATTCATGCCTTCAGGCCCCAAACAGCCGGGCTCGACACGGTAGGTAACCGTTAGTTTTTGGTGATCGGGTAAGGGTAAGCTAACGTTCATAACGCGGCAACTCAGCTCTATAATAGTGAACAATAAGTAAACAAGTGTATTGAGTATAGATCATAGCACGAGAAATCGTGATGGTAATTAGCAAAAAATGATTGAACTGTCAACATAAAAACACGCTACCCCAAATAATAGAGCGCTCTGTGACGTGCCTTTGAGAGCTATTTCTCTAATATTGCTTGTGGGTAGCGGTCACCTAAGGCTTTTTTCTGCTTCTGTGTCAGCGCTTTACCTGCAACGCGGAAAACCTCGTGCTCTTCCTCATTTAAATGATGGTTTAGTGGGTGGTGAAGCCGCTTAAAACAAGCTAGCCAAGCTGAGGAAAACATTGCTACGGTGGCGACCTTATTACTATAAGAGTGAGAGGCGTAAGCTACCGTGTACGATAGCGGTAATAACAGACGAAACACTACCAGCGGGAAACCCCCTAACGATGCAGCTATGTTATTGCGTAAAATAACTTTCACCTTTTCATTATCATTCAACCGAAAAATCAATAATAAGTGGTTATAATTTTTTTAATATACCGTTATCGTAATCATCTACATTGAGGGTGACCTTGTACTTTTCAGCTATCCGATTAAGCTCTGCTTGCTTAACCTCCAATTCGTCCATAGTCAGAGTATTATCGTCTAAATTCCATAGTAAGCGTGACCCTGCATAGCTATAATGAATCGCTAGCAAAGCATCCATATTCCCTTTTTTGCTAGCGGCTTCTAACTTAAGCATTTTTCTATTGATTTTATTGAGTGCTTGCTTTAACTCCCAAACATATACTACTTCAGTCATAAAATCGTGTGTACGATATTTATTCAACAACCAAGCGATAACCACACCGCTAACAACAACACCTAATAAGTTCCAATAAAAATGACTACCGCTTTCATCAGGAAATAAAGCAATAAGCATTTGTGACAAAGTCAAACTGCCAACCGCTAAGGCAACTGCGCACCCCGCCATAACAAATTTTAAATGACGACGGTAACGTGCTTTATTAATGTCAATGAGTTTCATAACGTCCTAAAATAGAATGTGAAAGAGAGTTTGAAAGAGAGTTTAAAAGAGAGTGTGAATTAAAGAATCACCCTGTGCTTGCACACAACCATCTAGCGATTCATCACCCAGTATTATACAGCCATTAAAACCACACCTTCTCTCCCGCTTACACTGAGCTTGTCGAAGGGAATCTATATAAATAAACAGGTGATTTATATAGATCATCAAGCTGAATAGTTTTAACCGGCTGGCAGGATGGTAATGAAAAATTATTACTGATCAAATATGTAAGCTGGCAACGTTGCTTGTTGAGCTTGCGCTCAAGCGCTTGCATCCCCTTTGGAAATAAATAACATAGTATAAGCGATGCATTAGCAAGATCCGAATCTAAAAAATTTTTTTGGTACACCGTGATATTCTTTAAGCCGAGTAGATGCTTCAGCATCACAGAAGTCAACCACGGTATAACGGATAGTTCATAACCCACTATTTTTCGCTGAGGGTATTTTTTTGCGAGCGGAATCAGCAAATTACCCCAACCGCTACCCAGCTCAAAAATAGCACCCGTTTCTTTTCCAATGCCAGTCTCGTCAATTAGCTGCAGCATAACCACACGCGCTTTTTTTGAGCTAGGCATGGGGGATATACCCGAGACCATAGTACTCCACACGATAGATATCATGGTAAATATAGTCAAGGCAAACAGAGCTATTTCGAAAAGCGTCAAGGCGACCTCTTTTTTCATTAATGACATTGTATTGATGATGTAAAGTTAACCAGTCGAATGACTACGCAAACGCAATATATCACGATAATACACCCATGGACTTAACAAACGGAGCATAACCAGATAAAAAATTTGCTAATCTAATAACGGGCATCTCTTAAAACGCACATTTTACTGTCCAGCAGCACCGAGGTCCACAATGACTGCGTCGCTTAATGGCGGCTCCCTGCTCCCAACGTTAAAGGGGAAAGGGTGTGCATACCTTATACACTGAGGCTTTACCGTTAAACGGCCGAAATCCGAGCAGTGCCTTCTCGCTTAGAAGCGCCTACTGTTGGCGCTTCTAAGCGCCTCTTGGGTGCACTCAAGACCTGAGTGCAGCTTGACGATAAAAATGACTATGGTTAGAAGTGCCCCAACGTTTACATTAAGCCGTCAACAGCTGCGGTAACTATCATAGCATTCACCACTTCCAATCAATTTTTACCACTGCTGGTTTTTAAATCCATTTTTTCGAGCGAACTTAACTGTATCGGCTAAATAGTCTTCTAAATTGTAAACAGGTATAGGCAAAATTTCTTGCAGCAACGTTGTGTCCCACTCACAGGGTTTAGACGTAAGATAAGGCGTTAAGTGCTGTCCTATGGTGTCGTAATAAAACTTTTCTAATCTGGATTCAAAGCCCGTCGAGGTAGTAATAATCTTTGGGGTCAGTTTAAAGTTGTCAAAAGCAACAGCCCCTAATATTTTCGTAATACCCTTGGTAATGTGTGTTGTCTTTGAATGGACAATATTCAATTGTTCAATGTCCGTATCAAATACGGTAACAATCACTTTAGCCGCATAATCTGTAGGGATAATATTCAAACCACTTTCTTCGTGAGCAGTAATTCGCACACACTCTTCAGAAGTATTTTTATGAAAAAACTTAGCAAATAAGTAAAACACCATATATTTTGAAATAAAGAAGTTGGGCGCATCCATTATATTACCTCCCAGTACGCTAGGGCGTAGTATTTGGATAGGGATGTTTGCTAGTGCACCAGCTTCCGCCAAATATTGTTCAGATGCATATTTAGACGCTTCGTAATGATTTCTATATTCTACTGGTTCTTCTTTTAAATAATCGTTACCAATCAGACCGCCAACATTACCGACAGAAAAAGCCGTACTGATGTAAATAAACTTGTCGATTACCTTCGAATACGTATTGAATATCGATTTGGTAAAATCAAAGTTTTCTTTAAATATTTCATCTTTTGCGTCAGGTAAAACAGATAAATTGACAACACCGGCTAAATGAATGAAGTACGTAATTTTCACGCCATCGAGAAAACGCTGCGGATGTAAAATATCTTTAGCGGGTACCACGGTGATTTTTTTCAATATCGAAATCAGGTTTTGCTTAATAAATTCTGGAGCAAAATCACTCCCAAGCATTTTCAATACACGTTCCTTCGGAGAAATCGATTTTTTTTCACGGACAGGCAGGTACAGCATGTCAAGACTAGAAAACTTTTCTTCTAATAAACAAAATAAGACTTGGGAACCTAACGTGCCTGTGGCACCGGTGAGTAGTATGTTCATATCGTCCTAGTTAAATTGGGTTAATTCTGTAGATATCACTATGTAAGGCAATCTTTCCCACAATATCGACGCAATCCGCAAAAATCATGATTCACCATCTCGCTTCTGCCAACAAGGGGCTACAGTGTAAAAACAATCTCTTTTAGCTTCAAGCTTAAGCGCAAAAAGCATAAATCGGCTACGTATTATTATGAATATACGTATTTCTTTCATCATTATCGTTATTTCCCCACATATTCATTTGAGCTGACATTAGCTCATCGAGCATATTGGGTGGAGAGGAATTATGAGCGGCTATAATATTTATTGACATCAAACTCGACCAGTATCAAACTAATGCCTTAATAAACTGAATTGTTTCGGTATTGAATGTTTCGGGCTGCTCCACATTCACTACATGACCACAATTTTGTACTACCAACAGTGTAGACATTGAATGTTCAGCCACTATATTTTTGATCGACGGCAAAAACAGATAATCTTCTTCTCCCATAACATATAATGTTGGAATTTGACTATCTTTCGCCCTAAAAAAACGCAGTAGGGAGTTTATTTCTGAAGTTAATGTAAACCAACGTACAAATTCTTTCTGATACAACTTTTTTGCTTCGTTGACAAAAAGCAAACGTGCGTTTTTATGATTTTTACGTGGCATAATAATAAATGCAAATAACTTATACAGCAGCATATACGGCACAACAGACTTAAACAGAACACCTAACCTGATTAATACCTGAGAGCGAAGATTAAGCTTCATTATCGCACCGCTCATCGTCATACTTTGCACGCGCCCTGAATGTTTATCCGCAAGGTTTCTAACTAAAATAGTCCCTAATGAAACACCTACAAAGTGGGATACTTCAATGTTCAAATGATCAATAACCTCAACAATATCGTAGGTAATTGCATCGAAAGTATATTGTTTATTAGCCGTATATTTCACTGCCGATGTAGAGTTGCCATGACCACGCAAATCTACAATTAATACATTAAATTGTTCGCTAAAACTGCGTAATTGCTTAAACCATATAGACGAACTGCCACCAGCGCCATGAACAAAAGTGACCCATTCGGTTGCTGTTTTGTGCTTATGTAGAGTGTAATTTAGCATCGTTATGAATCATATGGCTGGTGGTGATATTTCTATCGAACAATCGATTTATTCGGCAGTATTATACCTACTCAATGAAAAATATCATGATTGCTTTTACCTCTGTTAGCCAGTGGCTGATAAAACTATGGCAAGTGCTTAATCAAGCCCGCCCCCTAAACACCCATTAATATTAGGGTTAATGCGCGAGTTATAGTCCATAGTCAATGTTTGACCAGCCTTTATCGCCTAAACATAACAGCTTGGTGCGCCGTTAATTCAGTAAAAATCTTGCCGACAGACCAGACTTTATCTCAGCAAAAATTTTGTACGATAAATACCCACCGTAATGGTTGTCTACATATAATCGTTTTTAAACGATACCATTGATTAGCACTTATTAAGCCTTACTCTTAACTGCTATTTATATGCGCTACCTTTATGCTCTATTGTTACGTATTAATCGTAAATGTTATGAGTAACTACTGTTCGTTAATCATAAACGTGAGCACCCTTTTTGAGACACATACCTTGAGACATATCCTTTGATTCACATCCCAACAGAAAAAGATCTATGGTTTTTACCTTTAGGGGGAACTGGCGAAATAGGCATGAACGTTAACCTCTACGGACATAACAAACAGTGGCTGATGATTGATTGCGGGGTGACGTTTAATGTCCCGCTTGACCGAGAACAAGATGACGTTGAGGGAGTCACACGCTACAACATGGTCACTGCCGATATGTCTTTTATCGAAAACCGGCGTGATAGCTTATGCGGCATTGTGTTAACGCATGCCCATGAGGACCACTTAGGTGCAGTGGTGAGCCAGTGGGAGCAGCTAAGATGTCCGATATATACCACTGCTTTTACCGCTGCAGTATTAAGGCGTAAAGCTTACCGAGCCGAAATCCCATATGACCTTCCTATCACGGTAGTTGAACCCCACAGCATACTGGACATTGGCCCGTTCACTGTAAAGTGGATACCCACAACCCACTCCATTCCAGACGCCAATGCATTACTGATTAGCACCCCTGTTGCGCGAATATTACACACCGGCGACTGGAAAATTGATGCCAGCCCTGTCGTCGGTGATGGCTTTAATGAACATTTATTTACAGCGTTAGCCAGTGAAAATATTACTGCTATGGTGTGTGATTCAACCAATGCTAACCGTCCAGGTCATTCGCCGTCTGAAAAAGACTGCGAGCAAGGGCTTGGCACATTCATTAGCAAGGCAAAAGGCAGAGTAGTCGTAACCTGTTTTGCCAGTAACATAGCACGTTTAATTACCTTGGCCAAAATAGCTCAGGCAACTAATAGATACATGTGCTTGCTGGGCCCTGCACTTGAAAACATGGTGAGCATTGCCAGAAGCACTGGCTTCTGGCCTGAAGAATTGAAAATCACCCCGCGTAGACATATTGGCTATTTACCTAAACATGAAGTTCTTATTGTGGCAACGGGGAGCCAAGGTGAGACACGCGCAGGCCTATACAAACTTGCATTGAATACTCATAGAGATTGCGACCTTGAGGCAGAAGACACCGTTATTTTTAGTAGTATTGTGATCCCGGGAAACGAGAAATCGGTCAAACGATTAACTGATTTACTCACCGAACGTGGGATACATGTTGTTGAGTCGGCCAATGGTGACTATATCATTCATGCGTCGGGCCACCCCAATGAAGGCGACCTAACACAACTATTTAACTGGGTACAACCAAAGTGTATCGTCCCTGTTCACGGGGAACCTAAACACTTATTAGCCTGTTCAAAGGTTGCGAAAGCACAGGGTATCAATCACCAGCTTGTGGGCTTAAACGGCGATTTATATAGCCTTGCACCCAACTTCTCTATTAGGCGACAGTTCATTAGCGCACCCAGAATAGCTTTCTAAGCCTGCCCTATTATATTATCGAGCAGCCAAAAGTTGGGCAATAGCGATGGGGGGCGATAACAAATGGCGAGAATACTTTTTAAGGTACTACTAAAAAAAGTCACCTTTTACCGTCAAGCGACACCAAGATCGTGAGTGCATCAAAGTAGGCGTTTCTAAGCGGGAAAGTACCGCGCGGACCTCGGTGCTGCTGGACAGTAAAAATGCACTTTTAGAGATGCCCTTTAGTTTTTTCGAATTTTTTATACACCCGAGTAACCACCTGCGGCAACTTTATCACTAGTCCCAACAATGCCAATAATAGCATCGATATCATTAATTCTGCGCTAAACACATCTTGCGCACTGTTAACTTGCGCAAAACTTCGGCCTGCATTCACGTATACAAACAACGTGAGTAGCAACCCCAACTCTGTTGAACAATAAAATTTCCACGCACTTAACTGGCTCAAAACCAATGCAAGCGCTGGAAAAGAAAAAGGTAAGCCCGGAATAAAACGTATGCTCAACGCCACCATAAAACTATTTGTTGCAGATGCCTGCTGAAAAATATTGGGACCACAAACAACATAGCTACTCACCCGATCACGCAAGCCATAACGCACCACTAAAAACAACACCGTGCCGCCTAGTGCACTCATAAATGACACCATCAATAGACCTAATACATTCCCAAAAAAATACCCAGCCACCATAGTAAACACATTGATAAAAGGCATTGGCAGGGCGCACACCAGAAAATAAAATACCGCAAAAATTAATGCACCCTGCAGAGGATTAACATCGACAAAAGCCAAGGTATTTATTGCGGTAGATTGGATAGAATAAAACGAAAAGGCGTCAAAAATAACAATCGAAAGAATAACTCCCACCAATAGTATAAGACCGAGTATGACGCTTACATTTATAGCTGAGTTAGGTTTTAACAACGTGTTTTTCAAGGGTTCATGGTTTTAATAAAGAGCGTCGGAAATAGGTTCCGGACAATCATCTTAAGGGTCACGGGTTTATAAATAGACTCATGAGCGTAGAATAAGTTCATCTAGCCAAAACAGTTGTCTATTGGTAGCAAGCTGCGATAATCGGCGAATGAATAACAGCGATGTAAAACGATTAGAGACTCAGTTGATTGATCTTAAGGCCAGTCTTCTACTAGAAGAAGACGAGCACAAGCAATCAAGCCAACCCGTTGAATTAGATCAAGCAAAAGTCGGCCGACATTCGTGCATGAATGCTATGCAAGCACAAGAAATGGCTCTAGAAACAGCGCGGCGATGTAAGAAGCATATTGTAGAAGTAGAAAAAGCATTACTTCGCATAGAGTCGGATGACTTTGGTACTTGTGGTGCGTGTGATGAGGATATTAATATACGGCGTTTAGAATTTGATCCCGCTTGTGTATATTGTATTGGGTGTGCGGAAAAGCAGGAGGAGCAATGATTAGTTCAGCCACGCAACAATCCTTATATAGTTTTTTATGATGGTTATGTGTTGTTGCTTCTGCCACCTCTCTCGTCCCCGCGCCTTTATTCGCAGCATCTACTGCCGACATTCACCTCGAACAAGCGGTTAAAGCCCAGCATCAAGCTCTTTTTTTCAAGAAATCTAACGGAGGGGTAGCGAGTGCCTATCCAGCAATAGGCCTCTGCTGCAGAAAATTAAAGCCTTGTGATTCTAAGAATACAGACGCTGCGCCCAAACGGTTAAGCCTTTGGCTACGCTACCAAAGTGATCGCCATCAACGATGTCAATTCCCTCGAGTTTTTGCTCAATCGCATCTCGTATCACTTGGGACTTAGACGTCCCCCCGGTAATATAAACGAGATCAGGCTGACAGGCTGCCTGATTTATCACCTCATCGATCAACTTAACCATTGACGACACCTCGCGCTCGACCGCCTTAGAAAACTGCTCACGAGTAACAGAACATGCCAATGACTCTTCAAAAAATGCAAGATCGACATCGCAACTAGATTCTTCCGAAAGAAAAATTTTTGTTTTTTCTGCAACCCGCACTAACTGATGATTTTTTTTGTCATCACGCATGTGAATAAATCGAGATAATAGCGCGGGCTTTTGGCACTCAGATAGGTAACGCTGAAGAGTAAAGCCTGTTTCCTTACTGTTAAATATTGCTTGCTCACCCACATTATTGGTTCTTACCGCATTCCAAAACACTTGGTTAGGAATGACCCTGCCATCTTTAAAATATGAGTTGATACCAAATAATGGCATAAACGCGTTACCTGCCAGCTGTATATCAAAATCATTCCCCCCTACTCGGCTCCCGCTATTGCCTAATACATCATCCAAGCGCTCCATTTTATCTCGATAACTGGGCCCCATTCTGACCATTGAACAATCAGTAGTGCCGCCACCAACATCAACGACTAGCACGGTTTTATTGTCCGTTAGCGTCATCTCGAAATCTAAACCTGCCGCTAATGGCTCAAATAAAAACTCTACCGATACAAACCCTGCTCGCTTAGCCGCAACCGTGAGTATCTCGATCGCTCGACGATTACTGTGGTCGGGATCAATACCCTGAAAATTAACTGGGCGACCAATCACCGTATGATTGATGGTTTTGCCGATATTTTGCTCAGCGCGCTGCTTGATATTGAGCATCATTACCGTAACAATATCTTCAAACAGCTGCACCGCTTGAAGATGTAAACCACTAGACCCCAAAAAAGATTTTATCGATTTAACAAAATACCCTTCACTAGGAAAACTAAGGTATTGGTCGTAAGCCTCCTGCCCCACAAATACCGATTTCACCTCAGCAGAAAGATCTTCACTAAGACGTACCCGTTGTGCGCCTGCTAGCTGCCTTGTTCTCTGGCTCACATAATTATCTTGTGCTTGTTTATCACTCATCAGCCATGCTGCTGACTCACAAATCAAATCACGATTAAGTGCGTAAAGCGCCGACGGCATAAACACCTCACCTTGATCAATAGGCAGCAGCTGAACCTTGCCGGTACCGTCACCATAACTGGTATTTACGATACCCATAGCGCAATTTGAAGTACCGAAATCGAATCCTGAAAACATACTAAGCCTCGTTATTTACCCATTAATGAATAAAGGACGCCTCTAAAAACTCACTTATCCCGCAATTGCTCTGCCTCATGTTGCCTGTTTTTGGCGCCTCTGTGCTGTACTCACGACTGCAGTGTCGATTGGCGGTATAAAATGCCTGTTTTAAGAAGCTCCCTAACCTAAAGGATCATGTAATTGTTTAATTGACGTTATTGAGCAAAACAGCCGACTATAATACTATTCAACAGCGTCCAATGCCCTACCTGTTTGATTTTTTTTCAATAACGATCACTACATTACCTATCACCAAGACACACCAGCGAAATATCGATAATATTAGCAAAAGAATAGAGAGTTTAAAAACTGACCAACCTACAAGAGCGTAAGCTTTCTAGAGTGATTGGGGGAATTGAAAAAATGACCGGTTGTCGCCCACTTAGAGCTAACAAAGCAGCCTGTAGATCAGTACCGCTGGGAGAACTGAGGCGATAGAACCAACAAAATATACTTCATCCGCCTAATTAAAGGAAGAGAAAATCAAAAGAACCAGTGACCAACACGATTATAACTAGATGCTATTGGTGGGAGTCCCTAGTGGGTTACTATCAACACCGCTTGAAAACTGAGCCGGTGTTTTTCAAGCGAGTGGGCACTATTTTTTCGATGTTTAATCCCAGGCTTTCATTTCAATATTTTCTACCCTATCCGAGTTCAGCATTACTCCTCTGATAGGCTCACAATTCCTCACTGACTGAGACCAGCGGTTTGGGTTTGCTGCTTTGGCATTATCCAGTACTTGCTTACGTTTCGCTGAAATCTCACCATCCTGTTGCGCGTAACGCTTAGCGGGTGTGACGAAATTAAGCTTGCTGTGCTTGTGCTCGGTATTATACTAACCGACAACATCATCCACCCAGTCGCGGGCATCAGCGAGTCGGCTAAACCCTGAGGCCAACCAGCTTGGGTGATATTTTAATGTCTTAAAAAGCGCCTGTCATTATGTACGAGAATACTTGACCACTTCACATCTCGGTTGTCCAGAATAGATTATAAATAATGAACACCGATTCCGGAAAATGAACAAAAGAGCTCACACTCCGTCGGAACAAGTGTTCATTATGAATCATAATCGGTGATCATCTTCAATCGCCATAGCTGTTCGGCATGGCCCCGAATACGCAACAACCATAGTTTTGCTTTACACATAAATTTCTACTACACTTTAGATGATAGTTCGAGGTAGAACCTATGGTGATTGAAGAAAAACGCCAATTTACACGAGTAACACTCGTCGCTGAAGCTAAGCTTGGTCAAGGCAATCAAACTTGGTTAGGCCGAGTGGTAGATATTTCGTTTAAGGGTGTGCTCATTAACAGCCACACTCCTTTTATATTAGATAGTAATGAATCAATTGTAGCTGACATATTTTTTAAGAATGACACGAGTATAAGAATCAGAGTTAAAGAGGCACACAATAACGGCCTACTTTACGGGTTTAATTTTTTAGAATTTGACGATAATGGAATGATGCATCTACGCAAAATCATTATGGATAATTCAGGTGATGACCTTGGTGTTGTTAAGTCTATGGGAGAAAAATTAAATTGAAAATGAGTAACTAACTCTGATTATTTTATTTAATATAAACTTACACTTAATCTATTACGGCGCTATCCAAGCGAGTCCCTTTTTATACCGCCAGCAAGATTGAAATCGTATACACAAGGGAGCTCCATCAACCTACCATTAACGACACTTCCTGTAGTAATGAGTAGCGACCTTGGCCACGCGCTCGATATTTTCTTATTTATTAGGCGTGTACATATATGTCCCTATATCTCATATCAAAAACTAATAGCCCCAGCTCGATTATTGCTGAATAACGACCATAATCAATAGATTACATATATTTTGTCGAACAAGAGTCCTCGGTCAATCGTTATTTAAAAATCATACGAAAAATTGTCGTGTGCATTACCTATTACACTGGCCTTTCATGGCCAACATAAGTAATTACTAAATATATAACGCTTTAATTTTTTACATTATTAAGAGCATGGCCCCGTGTATTTATTGAATACCCACTCTTACTTGTCTGAGCTACGGGTTCAATTCAATCGTTATCTGCAGTGTTTTTGCGTCACCTGCGAACCATTTCTGTACATACAACGACCCTACTATTGGAGGCTTACCCTCGACAGGTAATTCTTTATAGCGAATGCTATTTTTGGTTTCTTTTTCAAATTCGAAGTTAACTAATTCTGTTGGCATTTTTTTTCCTAGCGATCACATGTGGGGCTATTACTTGTTGTGTTTGTATTATTTTTGAGTGGATTATATCACAGTGAGTCATTGATTCTGAGTGTATTTATTAATAGCTTGATAAAGAAGATACTGATTAAAAATTGATCCCACCATCACCTCTCCCCACAGAGCAAAATGACAAGCGTTCGGTTTCAGGGAAAGAAAAAGTAGATTAAATATTGTTATTTTACCAGCGACATTGGTAATCAAATAATAAATAAATCAATAATATACAGAGATATAAAAGAAAGTGCATTAACTACAATAACGCCCGAAATAGTGCTATTCTCGTATTAGTTAGAAAATAAAATTTAAATATTAACGTAAATTAGTGGTCTGTTGTTATCAATAACAACCTCCAGGGAGAGTTCAATGAAGATTCAGTTAAATACCGACGCAAACATCCATGGTACTGAGGCGCTAGCCGCGCAGGTCAGCGCTTCGGTCGAGAATGCACTAGAGCACTTTAAGGATCATATCACCCGTGTAGAAGTACATTTAAGTGACGAAAGCAAAGGAAAAAGTGGTCTACATGACCAACGCTGCATGCTAGAAGCTCGCCTAGAAGGCCGACAGCCAGTGGCAGTAACCGATCACGCAGTGACGTTAGAGCAAGCGGTCAATGGTGCATCTACAAAATTAGCGCACCGGCTAGAAAGCACGCTGGGGCGACTGAAAGATCATCGCAAAAAGACCCCTGACCTACCCACTGAAACGGAAACCCAAGAGCTTTAGTTGCGTTACAATAAGCCTTAACCCGGATAAAAACCCTAACGACGAATGTTAGGCTTTTTATTTTTCAAACCAAAGAATTATTCGGTGGGCCTAGCTTTATCAACTTAACCCCCTATCCTATTGATAAATAAAGAAAAGAAATATCTCAAAACACGAATATACCCTCATAGGCAACCCCAAATTAATTTTTGGGCGATACAAGACCATCTAAAACACGTTCCAAAAAATGATTACGGCGACAACTGTCGTTGAGTAAATTACTTAGCAGGTAATGGTAAACTTCAATAGGATAAGTTTTCGCTACATACCGTTATTTATTTGAGGTACTGTAACAACATGAAGGGTAAATCTTGTTTGCCCTACCTTACCACTCATACTCCCCCCTGTATCAGGATAGTTGTAGGCTCACTTTTTTCAATTTGTTAAATGCCTTTCTGTGTAGATCTCACAGCTTGTTCGTGCGTTTAGGAGAAATAAGATATGGATAATAGTATAGAGGCCGGTATTGTTTATGTTCTCACCAATCCTGCAATGCCCGGTATAGTGAAAATCGGCAAAACTTCTCGTGACTCGGTTGATGCTCGTTTAAATGAGCTTTACTCAACAGGCGTGCCCGTTCCTTTTGTGTGAACCGTTTAGTTATGTCATTTGGCCTATAATAGTAAATCATCATTGAAGTAGATTTTTTTAGTGAACTGATTTAAGGAAAAAGTCTAAAAAATGGTGTTTCACAAAAACACACTTCTACGTCTATTATATCTACGGTTTTGTTGTGAACCGATGTTGAAACCTAATAATATACTGAATGTAATGGTACGTGATGATTGTTGCTGGAAAACGAAAACCATATAACATTCGCCTAAATTCTATTAGTTAATTTAGGCGCTGCTACTGTTATTGTTGTGCGATGGACATGTGGGTAAATGTTTTTTATTTATCCACATACCCCCCAGCGGTAGTATGTTCGGCAGGGGCATTTTCGTCTTTTAAAAATTATTTTTTAAAGACAGTTACTGACCCCATTGAGTGATTCCATTAGTTTTTTAATCATCAGCAAAAAACGTTTCTATTGATTCTTTTTCCCACATCGCATCCTGATAGCCCAAATCCACCAACTCGTCAATAAAGGGTTTAACAAACAATAAATAACTAGAGAGTACCGACCCACCACGGCGTGCAGTCGCGCCAGATGAGCGCATAAAAAAACGTAGGGTTTTAGGAAGATTACGTACATGCCTGCCAGCTATTTTATCAATGGCCTTAGAGGGTGAAATAATTAAGGTATCTACTGGTTTAAGAGCTGTCCCTTCTCTATCTTTGTCTGAGACTAAAGATACCAACTTGTTGACTCGCTCTAAATGCTCGATATCGGCTTCTAAGCTATCAACAAACGCACTGTTGAGTAGGTGCCCTGCCATTTGCGCCATTGAAGGTGGATGGCGCGAGCGGGGGCTATAGCGTTTAGTATTTACTTGTCTATTACCACTGACACCGATGATAAAAATACGATTTGCCCCTAAATGCAATACTGGACTAATAGGCGCTAACTGACGCATGGCGCCGTCACCAAAATATTCCTGACCAATTCTTACGGTAGGAAAAATCCACGGAATAGCCGACGAGGCAAGTAAGTGCTCCATGCCTATCGTCGTCGCCGTACCGATTCGTCGAAAGCGATCCCACTCATCTAGGTCACTGGCACCTTGAAAAAAATTAACTGAGTTACTTGATGAGTAACCTAATGCAGCAACCGACACTGCCCGCAAGATTCCCCGGTCGATATTTTTTTGAATGCTTGAGAACTGAATACTTTTCGTTAAGAATGCATTAAGTGGTGAGTTGTCTAATAGACTTAAGGACCGATGATAATCGACTCCTTCGTTAAAAAATGAACGGCCGAAACGGTATACGCCGCCGATTAGGTCACAGGCACCCGTTCGAAAAACGTGATCCATCGTCAACTCTTGCCATAGCTGACCCAACACATCGACACTTGAATGAAAGTCTTCGCTGTTAGAAGCCAACGACACCGCATTAATAGCGCCCGCTGATGTGCCCGAAATAATAGAAAAGGGCTTACTCTGGGGAGGGAGTAAATCTTTTAACGCTAGCAGCACACCAACCTGATAGGCAGCACGTGCACCGCCACCAGATAACACCAAGGCATTGTGATTTTGCATAACGTTTACCACTTGTTCCCGTTGGCTATTATTATAAATTTGAAACCTCTGACAACAGTATAGACAAATAAACGGTTGGGGGGATGGAGGCGGATGCACACAACTATAAAATACACCAGATTTACATTGAGGCTTTATGTTGACATTTTGCCGTTGATCCTAGGAGGCTGTCGGACGTAACTCTCGACGTAACACTTTCCCTACGGCTGACTTAGGCAACGCATTCCTAAACTCATAGTGCCGTGGGACTTTGTAAGGCGTGAGTGACTTCTTACAAAATGCCTTTATGCTTTGGTCGTCTAAATCGCTGCCTTGAACTAAAACTAAAAAGGCTTTTACTGCTTCACCCGTTTCATTATCGGGAATGGCAATAACCGCAGCCTCTATAATGTCCTTATGTGACAACAGTACGTTTTCAACTTCGTTGGGATAAACATTAAAACCTGAAACAATGACCATATCTTTTTTACGGTCGACGATACGGATGAAACCGTCTTGTTGAATAACGGCAATATCACCTGTTTTGAGCCAACCCTGGCTATCTATTGCTTGTTTCGTCGCTTCAGGCTGATTCCAATAACCTAGCATTACTTGCGGACCACGAACACACAGCTCACCAGGATTATCTGTCGCGAGAGACACACCATTCTCGTCGATCACTTTGCATTCAGTCTCTGGCAAGGGTAAACCGATCGTCCCTAACTGGAAATTTTTCGGTGTATTAGCCGATATGACTGGCGATGTTTCGGTCAAACCATAGCCTTCCAATACGGTGGCATGTGTCACCTTTTCCCAACGAACAGCGGTGTCTTCTGCTAAGGCCATACCACCAGAGGTGGTAAATTTAAGTGTAGAAAAATCCAGCAATGGAAAACGATCATTATTCAGCAATGCGACAAATAAAGTATTTAATCCTACCATACCTGTTAGCCTTGATGATTCGAATACGTTAACAAGGCTCTTGATATCACGTGGATTAGGCACCAGAACACTATGGCAACCAATAGAGACCAACACCATGCAGTGCAGTGTAAAGCCATAAATATGGTAGAGCGGCAACGGTGCAACGAAGACCTCTTCTGTGGGTACTAGCGCATTTTCCCAATGCTTAAGTACTTGAGCATTGTTTGATAGCAAGTTTTGATGGGTCAACATAGCGCCTTTAGCCACGCCTGTTGTACCACCGGTATATTGAAGAAAGGCGACGCTTGATGGCGTTAAGTCGACCGGTGAAAATATATCTCGTTTACCCAGCGATAACGCTTTTCGAAAACCAATTTCAGAAGGAAAATGACAACTTGGCACCTGTTTCTTAATGTACTTGACAACACCGTTAATAATCTGACGTTTAGGAAAACAGTGCAAGTCGCCTATTTCTGTCACTATCACATGTTGAATATCGGTTTGATCGATAATTTCCTCGACCGCTTTTGCTACATTTGCCAACACAACCAATACTTTAGAACCCGAATCATTCAACTGATGGCGAAGTTCCGTACCCGTATATAGAGGGTTTGTGTTGACAATCACGACACCTGCACGCAAGGCACCAAATAACACTACGGGGTACTGCAGTGTATTAGGTAATTGAACCGCCATCCTATCGCCTGGCGCTAAGGTGGTGTGATGCTGTAAATAAACGGCAAACTGCTGACTTAACTGGTCAATCTCACCATAAGTCATCGACTGACCTAAGCAAGAAAACGCCGTAAGCGCTTGATAATGATCACAGGCTTCGTTGAACATATCGACAATAGATTGATGGTTTTGCATTGGGTATGTCACCTTTATTCGTCTATTTTTTGCTTTTTCGACACTCTATTATCCGAGCATCGGTTGAACACCACGAATGTCAACAACGAAATCGTATAAATAAAGTATAGTTTATGGTGATTGTTTTTGCTTTTTTTAGCGTTTTTTAATTATTTTATTCAATCTATATACATAAGATGACGGTCGCCAAATAAACAATAAAGGCCTTAACTATAGCAAGAAGAAATACCTAGTTCATGTTGCCACTCACAACGAATATTAAGTGCGGAGTCATTAGGTGAATGCACTTGATCACCACTCTCCCACGTAAAAGTATGCGTTCCTGACATTTCAGTTTCTAGATGCACTACTGCGCTATGCCAGTACATTTTTTGTAATAATTTTTCAAACTCACTTATCCACATATTCCACTCGTATTCGATACCGCGATACACTTTGCCAAAATGAACAATGGAGGAGCTGAGCGGCTCATCATAATTGTCGGTAGCGGGAATAGAGAATGATTCTTGATTCAGTAAAGAATAATGATCCATGAAGGGTAGGCGTCTGATCGCCTGGCGATTGACCGAGTGACGCAAATAATTTTGCCGTGCATCATCTACGGTATTATTTTTAATATAGCCGTAGACAGTAGATTCATCACTCATTGCTTTATTAGGCATTTTTTATTGGGTGCTTTTCATGAAGTGGTGTTAATTAACATAATTTATTATAAGGTTAGACTATAATCTTAATGAATATTTTAGCAGTTTTTACATTAGACACGACAATTTATAGCGCGCTATAAAATACAACACTTAAAAAGGCCAAAGATTAAAGCCTCTGCCTTTTTGTAGTTTTGCTGCACAAGTTTTGAATTGTTTACTGTAAGTCGCTTTTCTATAAGCTACTTTTTTTGCTACTTTTTTAAGCCAGCCTTTTTTATTATAAGTTTTTCTTTTAAAGCCTCCGTGACCTTCATGGTAAGCTAAATAAAGACCATAGGTATTATTTAAGCTGAGGCCATTAATTTCTTTTGTTTTAGTATTGTACCAACCAACAAAATCAATGGCATCCTGAAACTCATCTCTGTCAGCGCCCCAATTACCAGTGCTTTTTTTATACCATTTCCACGTGCCAGTCTGCGCTTGAGAGTACCCATAAGCACTACTTTTTCTTGGCCCAGGAATAAATCCAAAAATCTTCTCTCGTGGTGGTTTTGCTGTCGCCTTAAAGCGAGATTCTTGATGCATAAACGCCATCATCGACGGTATTGATGATCCCCAGCGTTTTTCCGACTTTCTGGCAGCTTCATACCAACCGGATTTCTCATTGAAAATACTACAAATATTGTCGACTTGACGTGGCGGTGACGTTGCACAACTTGCTAATAACAACATCGATACCAAGACAAAAAATCGGCTTAATATAAATATAAAGCAAGCTGTAGTATTTCTATTCATACCGCTGTTTACATCTCTTTTTATATCGCTATTCATAACGCTATTCCATGCTGCTCTAACAGTGCGACAAGTGCTTCTTCTTCAAGTATATCAACATGTAACGCTTGTGCTTTTGTTAATTTTGAACCTGCATTAGCACCTGCCACAAGAAAGTCCGTTTTTTTCGATACACTGCCGGTCACTGATGCTCCCAATTGCTGTAAATGTGCCTTCGCTTCATCACGGGTTAACTGTTCTAATGTGCCTGTTAGTACGTAGGTAGTATTCAGTAAAGGTAGGCTGTTATTTTTTAGGTCGATCACTGGCCACTGGATACCCTTTTGCTGTAACGCCGCTATCATTTCTTGATTACGCTGTGCAGATAAAAAAGCCACGATAAACGTGGCCACAATAGGACCAACATCGCTAACTTGCTGAAGTCGTTCCTCATCGGCGTGAAATAATGCAGGAAAATCCGCAAAGTGCTGAGCCAAATTACGCGCGGTAGCCTCGCCCACCTCACGAATACCTAGCCCATAAATAAAACGGGAAAAAGTCGTCACTTTCGATTTTTCTAATGCAGCAATAACGTTATTCGCAGACTTTTCCCCCATACGCTCCATAGTCGATAAGGTATCTACACGTAAGTCATATAAGCCTGCAACCGATGTTATATAACCAGCATCAACTAATTGCTCGACCAATTTATCGCCTAAACCATCAACATCCATGGCTTTACGTGAAACAAAATGCTTAATCGCTTGTTTAATTTGTGCGGGACAAATGAGTCCGCCAGAACATCGTAATACCGCCTCACCTTCGGCCCTGACAGCCGGTGACTGGCAAATGGGACATGCCACCGGAAACAGAATAGCTCGAGCATCACTGGGTCTTTTATCAATAACCGCAGACACAATTTGTGGGATCACATCGCCAGCTCGGCGAACGATAACAGAATCCCCTATTTTCACACCCAAACGTGCCACTTCATCAGCGTTATGTAATGTCGCATTCGATACAGTAACTCCACCCACAAATACCGGTTGCAAGCGAGCAACAGGGGTAATTGCGCCGGTGCGTCCTACTTGAAATTCAACATCGAGCAAGGTGGTCAGCTCTTCTTGGGCAGGAAATTTTTTAGCAATTGCCCAGCGAGGCGCACGCGAAACAAACCCTAGCTGCTTTTGTAGGTTGATGCAGTTCACTTTAAATACGATGCCATCAATATCATAAGCTAACGCATTGCGTTTTTGTGCAAGCTGATCAAAATAGTCACAACACGCTTCAATGCCTATCACTTTTGCCATTTCTCGATTAATACGAAGCCCCCATGCAGACAATGCATAAAGAATATCGATATGGTTTGCCGGTAAAGTACCACCTTCAACCACACCCACGCCGTATGCACACATTTCTAGTGGCCGCTGAGCGGTAATTTTCGAATCTAATTGGCGCAAACTACCCGCTGCAGCGTTGCGTGGATTAGCAAAGCGTTTTTCTTCACGGGCATCAGCCAACATATTAAGTTTGTCAAAACCTGCTTTAGGCAAATAGATTTCACCACGAACTTCTAGTTCATCAGGGTAATCAGCACCCCGTAAACGTAAGGGAATAGAAGCTATTGTTCTGACATTCTGCGTAATATCTTCACCAGTAAAACCATCACCTCGCGTTGCAGCTTGGACTAAGCGGCCGTCTCTATACAGTAAGCTAACCGCAATACCATCTAATTTGGGCTCGCAAGCGTAATCTATTTTTTCTACAATGATATCAAGCGATGCTAAACGTTCGGTTACTCTACGGTGAAATTCACGTAGCTCATCGTGATTAAATGCGTTGTCTAACGAGAGCATGGGCAAGCGATGGGGCACTTGAGCGAACGCACTCAACGGTGCGGCACCGACTCGTTGAGTTGGCGAATCTGCAGTAATTACTGAAGGATATTGTTTTTCTAATGCTAGTAACGCTATGAATAAACGGTCATATTCGGCATCTGGAATAGTAGGATTGTCTAAAGCATAATATTGATAATTAGATGTGCAAATTTTTTCTTTTAAATCAGTTAACTGTTGAAGCACTTCGGTAGGAAGTACTTTGGTAGGAAGTACTGCTTTTTTTGATTGCTCAAATGCATCATCAGACACTTTATTGTGCATAAAAAATATACGCCTTGTATAAACGAGTGCAAAAAATTACTTAATACAAAAACCCCCTAATAAAGGCGGGGGGGGCTGTTTGAGGTTATGTTTAGCGTTTTTTCTCTAGCTGTTGACGACGGGAAAAATCACGAATCCGTTCTCGGTAATGCTCAATGGTTTGTCCTGTCATCACGCTACGATTTTCATCATTCAGTTCACCACCTAAGCCGCTAGCAATGTTTTTGGCGGTGGCAATCATTAAATCAAACGCAGCCATATTATGATTATCAAATACCGGCAAGGTTAAAAATAACGTAACGCCTGCGGTACTAAAGCTTTCGATATCTTGTAAGTCAAAGGTACCTGGTTTGAGCATGTTAGCCATACTAAAAACGACAGGGCCTTCGCCTTCTTCACCCGCGTGCCGATGAAAAATTGACATGGCACCGTAACGTAAACCATTATCCAGTATTTGTTGTAAAAGGTCACTGCCTTGGCATAAAGTGCCTCTAGGAGCTTTTACATTAACCACCAATACTTCTTCAATAGAGGTGGTTTTTTCTGTCGGTTTTTCGATCGTTGGTTTTGAAAAATATTTCGATTCATAACGAGGTTTATTTGCGGAATGGGTGTCTAATGGTTCGTCATTTTCATTTTTAACAGCAGGTACAACAGACTTTACACTCCGCCCTACTGAACGTATCGTGGCTGCTTTTTGGCTTAGCTTTTGCGTCTGACTGATGTCTATGCTTTTTTGGTCACTTTTTTGTCGACTATTTTTTCCGCTCTTTTCATCAATATTTACTTCATCAGGTTTATCTGCCTCTCGATTCAGCGTATCTTCTGCTGTAATCGCCTCAACATCTATGTCGCCCATGTCGTCTTCATTATTCAACTCTTGGTATTCGGTAGATGCGCTATCCTCCTCTATAACTAACTCCATCAGCATAGGCACAGATTCCTCTAAATTCAGGGGGACTTGCTCTGGTTGCTGATATGCACGCTGAGAGGATTCATCATGAGCACGAGGAGGGGGGGAAGTGCTCTTTTTTTGCATAACAATATCTGACGCATCTTCAACAGTGTTTTCTGTACTTATTTCAGCTTCCCGAAAGTCATCTTCTGGTTCACCGTCTTCTAGATATCCATCACCTAATCTAACATTATCACTTCTATCATCGGTGAATTCATCGTCCCATTTTTCGGCATAATACTCTTCATCGTCAACATCACTATCAACCCACTGATCACTATTAATAAGGGCTTCTTGATGATCAACTTGAGTAGGATGGAGACCCCTCAGTGAAGGCCCATCCATACTATCGATATGTTGAAATGAACGTTGGCCTGACACTGGCATGTTTGCTGGAGGCTGGGCAGCTAAGTCGCGACCAAAGTTATATTGACTTTTAACTTGGTCAATACGTTTTTTATCGATGTTTCGCTGACTCATTCGTGCGCCGCCATTAGGAAACTCACTGCCATAATTCTCATCTTCATCATCGTCACTATGTAAAGATGTCGTTTTTTTAACATCAAGAGACATATGTAAAGAGTCACGACGCGCATTACGCATACGCCTCACGCCATCGACAATAATGACAATAATTACGATAACGATAATACCGATAATCCACTGTTTCATTGTAAAGTCCATCTAATAGAACCTCTTTATATAATCACACATATTATACTGCCGCTAACTCTGCTGCTTCGTTGACATCTACTGTCACCATGCGTGACACACCTGCTTCATGCATAGTAACACCCATTAATTGATGCGCCATTTCCATCGCAATTTTGTTGTGGGTAATATAAATAAATTGTACGTGTTTAGACATTTCTTCAACCAACTTGGCATAACGTCCCACGTTAGCATCATCTAGCGGTGCATCTACCTCATCTAGCATACAAAAAGGCGCTGGGTTAAGGCGGAAAATAGAAAACACCAAAGCAATAGCTGTTAATGCTTTTTCACCACCCGACAACAAATGAATAGTACTATTACGCTTACCCGGCGGTTGCGCCATAATAGCAATACCCGTATCAAGCAAGTCTTCGCCCGTTAATTTTAGATAGGCATGGCCACCACCAAACACTTTGGGGAATAATTCTTGAATACTGGTATTGATCGAGTCAAAGGTTTCCTTAAATCGGGTACGCGTCTCACGATCAATTTTCATAATTGCATGTTCTAACGTCTCCAGAGCTTCACGTAAATCGGCATCTTGAGTATCTAAATAATTTTTACGTTCGGACTCAATCTTATACTCGTCAATCGCCGCAAGGTTAATAGGCCCTAAACGGCTAATGCGCTGAGCTAATGCTACCAACTCATTTTCAAATGGCTTTTCTTGTGAATTTTCGGCTAACGTTTCCAGTAAAATACTGAGCTCACTACCCTCTTCCAACAGGTTTTTCGCAATGGTCTCGCGCTGTACCTGAACTGTTTGAGCCCCCAAACGGCTTTCGGTTAACTGGCCTCGCAATGCTTGCAGGTCATGCTCAATACCGCCACGCGTCTGTTCGGCATCACGTAGCTGTTGCTCGATGGCTTCAACCGCACGACGTGATTGTGCTAATTCGTCTTCAATAGTGACACGCTTCTCTAATAACTCTTCTAACTCCAGCTGGTGCTCTTCGGTAGGGTCTTCTTGCGTCCCTATTGCCTGCTGTAATTCTTCGCGCCGGTCTTGTAAGCGCTTATCTTGTTCTTGTAGGCGCTGAATACTGTCACGAATGGACCCTAACTGAGTTTTAACTGACTGATGTTGCATGGCCAAAGCATGTAATTTATCTTTACTGTGTCGTGCACGCTGACGGGTTTGGTCTAACACCTCACGAATTTCGTCACGTCGTGTAAGTAAGATTTCGCGCTGTTCCGAATCTTGTTCCATCACACCAATAGACATTTCCAATGTTGCACGCGACTCTGCAAGACTTTCGGCTTCTGTTGTCATCTGTTCTTTAGCTTCACTGATGTCTGACGCCAGTTTTTGGCGACGCATGGCGCTTTGTTCAATGCGCACTTCTTGCGCACTTAACGCTGAGCGCTGTTCGTTCAAGTGTTGCTTAACTTGGTCACTTTCACGGCGATATTGTTCACGTTGCTGTTCAATTTCTTTTAATTTATTACGCTGTTCATGTAATTGATCGCTTAACTCGGTCACTTGACTTTCCGTTTCCGCTAAGGTTGTGGTTAATTGATCGAGGTCCTCTTGTCGAGCTAATAAGCCAGCGGTGGCATCACCATGACGTTTTATACGTAACCAATTTGCCCCGATCCAAATACCGTCGGGGGTAATAACCGATTCGTTAGTCCTTAGCTGAGGACGCAACGCTAGCGCTTGAGGCAGGTCATCAGCAATGAAAACGCCATTTAATAACGCCTTAACATCGGCATCACCAGAAACGTGGTCCAACAAGAGAGCGGCTTTATTCGAGGTTATGACGGATGTATTTTGCTGGCTATCAAACAGTACCAAACTACCCTGTTCTAAGGTCCCTAACATGCTCGCGACTGAATCGAGGTTGTCGACGCAGATAGCTTGTAAAGCGTCGCCCAGCACAGCTTCAACGGCTAATTGCCACTCAGGCACAACACTTACACTTTCTAATAGACGTGCATTATCAGTTAACGACTGATCGCTGATCCAGCGTACTAATGATTTATCATTCCCCATGCTCGCTTGCTGCAAGGCTTCTAATGATGCATGGCGGCCACGAGTGGTTTGTAAGATATTGCGCGATTTATCCAGACTGGTATCAGATTGCTGAATAGTTTCTCGTAGCACTTCGATTTCCACTTTGACATCATCAAGCTGGATCGCTTTTTCTTCGACCGACCCTTGCGTCTCAGCAACTTCTTCTTTGAGTAAGGCCATTTCTTCATTATTGTCTTCGGAAGGAAGTTGCTGACTTTCTTCATCCAGACGACGGATACGCTCTAAAAGACGACTTTGCACTTGTTCTAAATGTTGAATACGCGACTGTTCAACTTCGGCTTTTTGTCGCGGCTCTGCTGCACGCAGATTAAACTCATCCCACTCAAGCTGCCAGGATTGCATCGCTTCTTCGGCGTCAATAAGCTCGTCTCCCGAACCTTCTTCGCTGGCTTGCAACATCTCTAATTCAGGCGTAATTTCTTCTAATTCAATCTCCCACATTTCAGACTTTTCTAGATCAGCAGCTAAATTGGCTGCTGCTTCATCGGCCTCTTGCTGGGTACGAGACATGTCTTCTTGCAACTGGCGATTTCGCTCTTGCACATGCTGAATGCTTTGTTCTATCCGTGAGATTTCATTACCCACGCCATAAAAACGAGCTTGGACTTCGTTAAATGTATCACTTGCTTCAGTATACTCGGTGCGATATTTTTCAATGGAAGACTCCAACCCAACGCGGTCAGTGACAAAGGACTCGACTTTCAATTCAAGCGCAGTGATACCTACTTGGCGCTCTTTTGCATCGTCATCTAAAAGACGATAACGCAGTGCTTGAAGCTGCGCCTTTAATGTTCGCTCTTCTTTCTTGAATTCAGCGTATTTTTCAGCGGATTTGGCTTGGCGCTCTAAGCGGACTAACTGACGTTCAAGCTCTTCTCGAATATCCGTAAGCCGTTCTAGGTTTTCGTGGGTGCGGCGCATTCGGTTTTCAGTATCGCGACGACGCTCTTTATATTTAGAAATACCCGCTGCCTCTTCAACATAGACACGTAATTCATCAGGCTTTGATTCGATCAACTTAGAGATCATCCCCTGCTCGATAATCGCGTAGCTTCTTGGCCCTAGGCCTGTCCCCAAGAAAATATCAGTGATATCACGGCGGCGACATTTAGTCCCATTCAGGTAGTAGATATTTTGTGAATCTCGGGTGACTTTACGTCGAATAGCAATTTCGGTAAAACTAGCATATTCGCCCAATAAGGTGCCGTCGCTATTGTCGAATATCAGTTCAATCGATGCCTGACCTACTGGCTTGCGCCCCCCTGAACCATTAAAAATAACGTCGGTCATTGACTCGCCACGCAAGTTTTTGGCCGATGACTCACCCATTACCCAACGCACGGCATCAATGATATTCGACTTACCACAACCATTAGGCCCAACAACTGCACACAGGTTGCTGGGAAAAGATACTGTGGTAGGATCAACGAAAGATTTAAAACCGGCAAGCTTAATACTTTTTAAACGCATAATTTAGTGTACATACCCATCCATAAGATATTGTTTTAAGAATATTTAATTATTTAAAACAACCGCTTTTATTATAAGAAAAACTGTTGGCGCAAGCCAGACTGTAGCTTAGAGGATTACTTGCTTTATCTACGATAATTTTACACGGTTACTGGCGCTGTGACACCCTGCTAATCCAAATTGTTACCGTCTAATTACGAGAATCGGTTCACTTTTTAGCAGGTGTCTACGTTAACAGACGAAAGTATGAAAGGATGCGGGCATCATTGGTGCTGACCAGCTTGGTTAAGGTCGTTGAGAACCTATCAATAGCGAATGCGATACAGGTTCTACAGAGTCAATGGCGATGGGCCCTAAAGTGGCTTCCCAGTCACCTGCTTGCGCGATAGGTGATCCGGTGGGGGATATTCGAGCCACCAACTCAAATTGAGTTGCTGCGCCTAAATTCATCTCGGGTGCCATTGACATCGCATTCGTTAATGTCACGCTCAATGGTAGGTCGGCTAATGTAAAACGCGCGATCGATAAAGGAATTTTGGCTCCTTGCCATGCCCGAGCATACACAAATACGGTGCTCGTTAGGGGAAGACCTAAAGAGGGTTCAAGCCCCTCACTTAGCGCCACCGTAACGCTCAAGCGAGGCCCATCTGTGCTTAATCGCTGAGCGCTATTAGTGTTTTCTAAATCGTCAGAAGATACCTTTGCTGATGTTTCCGTAGTCGCTGAAGTAGCAATCCCGATACGGGCCTTAGCCGTGCGGATACCTTGTTGTAACGCAATAGTATTAGGCGAATTAGCCCCTTCAATTGCAATCATTTTTTCCCAGAAAACGATAGCCTCAGCGTAATTGGCTGACTGAAATGCACTGATGCCCGACAAGCTTAACGCCAACGCGTTTTCTGGCTCTACGTTGAGTATATCGGCCACCAAGGTGTTCACCTCAGGTACCGCAGTATTATTGTTTTGCAAAAAAAGTGCCTGCGCCAGTTCTGCTCGAATTTCCACAAGATCTGGTTCTTGTGTTAATAGCGCTCTAAATTGCTCAATGGCGAGAACATAATCTCCCATACTTGCCGCCGTACGGCCAAGCAACGACAGTACTTGTAAGTTATCGGGCTCGTTTTTAGCCGCTTCTATAAGACGCGTCATCAACAACTGGTTAGCGAGTACCATTTTATTTTGCAGCAGCGCCTGCTGAGATGTATCGGCAGATACGTATTCACGTTCTAACGCATAACGTTCATCTAATGCCTGTTTAACCTGCCAAGAAGAGTGTGCGCCCAAGGCGTCATAGAGTAATGCGGCGCCGACAAGAACGATAAGTGCTAGCAAAGCAAAAAATATTGTCGCCTTGCGGCTTCCAGCTAAGGCTTGCTCAGTTGTCACTTTCTCGGTTGAAATTGAAGAGGCCGTGTGTGTTTCTGAGGACAAGCTGTCAGACAATAAATTGCGCTCTAACTCCGCATTCAAAGCACGGTACTCTTCATTGGTAATACTTCCCAACGTTAATGATGCGTCCAATTCTGACAGATGATCACGATATAAGGCTACGTTAGTCGATTGACGTAAATCATCATCCGAATGAAAGAGTGAACGGCGAAGATACACTGCTATAACAGGCCAAAAAACGAATAATAGCGCTAAGATGCTTAAGAAAACGACACCGATGGTAAATATGGACATTATTTCAACTCTTCCTGTTGTGTTGCTTGACGAGGTCTTTGTGTAGTAAATTGACTTGACGTATCTTTTTTCAACAACTCGTCTAACGCTAGACGCTCTTCAGGGTTAAGTGAGTTATTAACTTCGCCGCCGTCACTGCCTTGGTCTACTGTCGGCATATCTTTTTTACGTTGGGCAATCATCCAAATTGCTCCAACACCAAAGAATAATAATAAAATAGGTAAGCCCCACAAGACTAAGGTAGATTTTTGCAGCCTTGGGCTGTACAACACAAATTCACCATAACGATCGACCATAAAACCCTTGATCTCGTTATCGGTTTTACCTTCAGCGAGTAAACGTCGCAACTCACGGCGTAAATCACCCGCTATTTGTGAATCTGATCCGGCTAGATTTTGATTTTGGCATTTAGGGCAGCGTAGCTCTTCACTTAACTGAAAGTAACGTTCGCGTTGCGACTCGGAATCAAATTCATAGATATCAACGACCGCGAATGCACTAGGTACCGACATCCAGCACGCACAGGCCAAAAGGCACACAATTAATTGACGGCTGCGAAAGAAAGCGATGAAATGAGTAGTCATAAAAGATTCCTAAAGGGTTATCACGGGTTACTACTAACTCTTAAAACCGCATTATAACGATTAGATGAAAAAAATACCGTTCTAAAACAAGAATTTATTGGAAAAGTGTTGACCTTATTTCAAATCACACTATTATACGCGACCTCGAAGCAACAACTCGACACATGAAGCTTACGCCAGTGGAAAGCAGAAACAAAAAGTCGAGTACGAGAACAAGCATGGGTGGTTAGCTCAGCTGGGAGAGCGGCGCCCTTACAAGGCGTAGGTCACAGGTTCGATCCCTGTACCACCCACCAATTGCTATGTTGCAAGGTGCATATAAGTACTTATCATTCTACGGACCGGTAGTTCAGCTGGTTAGAATGCCGGCCTGTCACGCCGGAGGTCGCGGGTTCGAGTCCCGTCCGGTCCGCCATTACACACTCTCTTTTTTCTTTATATTCTGCGCGTATTCAAACGTTTTTACGGTAGAATCACTCCTTGATTTTGCTTAGGCCAACGATCTGTAAGTTACCCATCCGGAAAAATCTGAGCAGCGCACATTTAACTCCATTACATACCACTCTACAAAGGTCGTTCACCTTGCTTAGCTATCAACATTCGTTCCATGCCGGTAATTTTGCCGATGTACTCAAGCATATCGTACTGGTTGAAGTATTAGAGCATCTGGCCAAAAAAGATAAACCCTTTGAATATATTGATACGCACGCAGGCGCTGGAATCTACCATTTGGACTCAGAAAAAGCACAAAAACTTGCTGAGCATAATCAAGGGATTGCAAAACTACACGGCCCGATAAATGAAAAAACTTGGCCTGAGTTAGGCAAGTACTTAGAAGCTATCAAAAAGTGTAACCCGACCAAACAGCTCACCCACTACCCTGGCTCGCCGCTGATCGCTAGCCACTATTTACGTGCCCATGATCGTTCTTGGCTCTACGAGCTACATCCGAATGATTCACGCCTACTAAAACAATCTATTAGTCGTAATAAACAAGCTGCTAGAAAAACAAAAGTCACCAATGGTGATGGGCTTGCGGGGCTGCTATCTTTATTACCACCGACCACCCGTAGAGGCTTGGTGTTGATCGACCCATCTTACGAAGTTAAATCTGATTACCGTGCGGTATTCAGTACCGTACAAAAAGCATACAAAAAATTCACCAATGGCACCTACGCAATCTGGTATCCAGTGGTTAATCGAGACGCGATTAATCGACTAGAAAAACAATTTATCGCTAGCGGAATCAGAGATATCCAACGGTTTGAGCTAGGATTAACACCCGATACCGATGGACACGGCATGACATCGTCAGGAATGATCGTTATTAATCCGCCTTGGGGCTTATTCGATAAGATGCGTACATTGCTCCCCAAACTTGCAAAACATCTTGCAGGTACAACGGGTGACGGCGAACAGGCAATCATTAAGTGTGATGTATTGGTAACAGAATAAGATTTTGTGATGTAACATAAAAGGCAGCCATATTCAGCTGCCTTTTTTATAATATAGTCAACGTAAAACTATTAAACCGACGCTAATGCATCCGCATAATTAGGTTCGTCAGCAATTTCGGCAACTTGTTCGGTATAACGCACATTACCGTCAGCACCAATCACCACTACTGCACGTGACAACAATGCGGTTAATGGGCCATTTACAAACTCTACAGCGTAGTCTTGGCCAAAAGTCGACCGAAAAGTCGAACCTACCATGACATTTTCAGTACCTTCGGCTCCACAAAAACGACCTAGCGCAAAAGGTAAGTCAGCAGAAACACAAACAACCACGGTGTTGTCTAACGCTGCGGCTTGCGTATTAAACTCGCGTACAGACGTCGCACAGGTAGGCGTGTCGATCGAAGGGAAGATATTTAAAATAACGGTTTTTCCCGCTAAACTTTCAAGCGTGAGGTCCGATAGGTCTTGTTGAGATAATGTAAATGAAGGCGCCGCTGAGCCAACAGCAGGCAGCGAGCCAACGGTTTCAAAAGGGGTTTCGTGTAAAGTAACTGTTGTCATTATGACCTTCTCTAATTATATGAGTGAGAGGCTATTCTGACAAACAATAAACCCGATGCCAATCTATTTAATAAAAATAAACTTGCTAAAAGGAAACGGTAGCGTACTTACATCGACTCAATACTTACGATATAAAAAATAAAAACACACTAACAACCACTAATAGAAACGCGTCGAGTAGCCTCAAACAATCACTTATGCCCTACCCGATTAACCCAAAAGGATTTAGTTGTTGATCATAAACACTTTAAAAAATCAGGCGCTCCATTGAGCGCGCGCACCCTTTGACAAAAGTAATACAGGCATATAATTTGAGACAGAACAACACACCAATATCTTTCTGATATAGGTCTACATGTAGTGGCATACTAAATTTGGCCACCGAGTTAGAGGTGATATTATAGTCACCATTAACGAAGGGTAGTATTATGACAAAGCATTTTAATCCAGAATTTAGACAAGAAGTCGCCGAGCTTGTTGTT
>JBLILH010000007.1:0-107634 GCA_047636495.1 Candidatus Endobugula sp.
TGGGCGCGTAGTGAGAGAAGATAAGCGCGGCGCTATTGATCATAACCTACCGCCTATTTTAGAGAGACTAACTATTGAAACGAATACATGGTTAAAGAACGTTACGCAGTTTGAGCAACAACATAAGCAACAGTTTCGGCGAAGAAAAGCCGCTTCGTTATAAAAAATCTACCTCAAGAAAAAAAACGACAGCACTTGACAACAAGTCACGGGCAGCTATTGCTTAAAAAAGGCAAAACAACACGTTCAAGCCCTTAAACCACACAACCACCCACCTACCGCACAAAACTACTCTTAAAATAACAACAACAGGCAATGAAAAAATATAACCCGCTATTTTTTTTTGCGCTGCCTGTCCCTACAGATTTGTGGCCGTATGATAATTTATTGGAAGTAATTTTAATTTTCCTTCGTCTGGTGCGTAATAATGACTAAGCGTAATACTAAAGCAGCTTCACATCTGCACAAACTAAAAAAATCCCACCACGGTTTTAAGCAAACCTTAAATGATCGGCTCATGGTCTTTGATGATCAGCTCCACAACTTACTGGCGAGTTATCGCTTTTATGATTGTGCGATTCGTCACATGACCGAACCCGATCATTTGGAAGAGAGTGACGAATGGCATTTTGGTTTGTTTTTGCATCAGCAATATTTACAGCGGCAAGCGGATAAGGTCATGGAGGAGTTGGTTAGTATTAAACGGCTGGCTCACTAAATCATAGATAGTAAAAAGCCCAACCACTTTTCGGTGATTGGGCTTAAAAGACCTCTGGAGACTCTGCTTATTTATTTTATTCGATAAGCTCTTTTAAGTGATTCAAATCAGCTCTATCGACATTAAATCCTGCACTTAACAAAATCGCTTCTTCAAATTCCGTTGACGTAATTTTCACATCATTTTCATATAGATGTTCAAGTAACGTATCTAACGCCAATGCATTTTCGCCTCTATTAACATAATCCATAGCAAAACTAAGAGACTCATTGTCTAAGCGTTCACTAAACAAAAAGCCAAGTTTTAATATACGTTCCGATACATTCATCAAATATTACTCAATAGGTTTCAGTTTTGGAATCGGAGCATTATCAGGAAAACCAGTAACAACTCTACCAGTCGCAGGCTCAAATACAACACGAACCCTTACCCCGTCACGAACTTCCCAAGCCACCCATTTCGCTGGCTTACCTGACTTAGTATATTTACCACCACTTCCTGTTTGAGCAAACCACTTAGTAGAAGGGGAAGTCGTAATATCTCCAACTTCATGAATAACTTTATCTCCATTCCAATCTTTAGGGAATGGTGTTTTACCCTCTTGCCCTGGCCATAAATGGCCACCACTTCCGGGGCCATCACCATCTAAAATATGCTTGCGAGTTTCTGGAGAAACAATATCTACATGTTGATTAACAGTAGTCTTCGGAATATCCTCTGGGACTTTTATTTTAAACTTATCCGAAGCATTTGCAACAATTTCTAATATCTTTAGCTTTCTAAAGGGGTTAACAACTCCTATTGCTTGGCGCGTTTCTCCTGATGTTAAATGTTCAGCCGCAGCATAGTCTTTTCTCTGCGTTTCAAGAAGGAAACCTTCATTATAAAAAGCATTAATTTCATTCTCAATAGCTGCTTTTACGTCTTCGGGTAAGCCCTTAACTATATTTTTGAATTTTTCAGGGTCGTTCTGGTACAGATCATATGCTGCCTTACCGCCTTCCGATAATTTAATTAATGTTTCAGGAAGTGTCACTACCGAATCGACAGTATCAACAACTGCACCCTCAAAAGCACCTGTAGCCCCGCCAATTGAATTTCCAGCAGCCGTGCCAAAACCACCAGCAATACTATCTAATATCCCTTGTTCTGGCTTAGCATACTCTGTGTATGTTTCTTTAACGCTGTCATCTGTGAACGTGCTTAAAAATAATTTTGAATTACTTCGTTGGTCATCAGTCGATGTGAAGGCGAGTTGTTGCTGCCCCAATTCATTAGTAAACGTCAGCCCTTCATTTTTGGCAATAGATGCAAGATAATCATTGGCCTCTTTATAAGCTGCTACCTGTTCAGGAGTATAATCTTCGTATACTTCTTGCCAATCAAAATCACTATCATAAACAGCTCCACGTAATAGTAATTTTCTTGCTTCTTCGGGACTAATGTTTTTATCACTTGCATAGGCTTCTACCTGTTCATCAACGAACTTGACTTCCGTTGGATGCAACTGCCGATTAAACGTATCCGCTGTGTTCGTAATAATTGCCCCATCACTGCCGCCAATAGCGCCACCCACTGCCGTTGCAAGTAGGTTACGGGTGCTGCTGTCGGCTGGGGTTAAGTCATTAAGCTCTTGATTAATAAACTCATTCACTCCTGCCGCTAATGCGCCCTCTGCGACATTGCCGCCTGTTAGAGATGCGCTAATACCACCCGCGATAGCATGAGCAAGCTCTTTTGGAATGACGATATCTTCGCGAGCTTTATCCAATGCCTCTTGACGAAGTTCAATTTCTTTACTGGAATACTCGTTAGGATTATCCTCTGCTTCCTTGAGCCACGCCTCTGCATTTTCTAAATCTTGATACAGGTCACCCACTTCTCTAAACAACTCTTGGCTGGTCGCACTGGCCAATGTTTGACTAAGATTGCCGCCCAATGCGCCACTGATAACCGCAGTGGCAATATTGCGTTGGCGACTATCTTTGCCCCAATCGGCTTTAATCTCATCCGCTTGTGCTTGCAGAGAGCTAGCTTCTACTTCATTACCTGCGTCTTTCGCTTCTTTGGCTTGAGCGTCTAGCGCCTTCGCTTCGGCTAACTGCGACTCAGCGTAATCTTGTACCGCTGCACCCACTAACTCTCCCGCCATCAGCTGTGCTTCAAGCTGATCTTGTACGTCGGTTATAAGACCTTGGTTAAAGTTGTTTTCTAAAACCGTATGCGCTTCGGCTTCGCTGCCTTTGATGGTCGCTAGGGCGCTGGTGTCGCCGTTGCGAATGTCGATGGCGCCTTCACTTAGCGCGCTATAGGTCGTGTTGCTTTGACTATCACTATCGCTTGCCGCACCGCCATTAAGACTGTTGCCCCCAATATTGCCCACGCTGATACTCATGCTTTCTACTGAGTATTCTGTGGTATTGTTGATTTGCTTCGCGGTGAGGGATTCGGTGCTGATGCGATTGTCTCCAGCATCCGCCGTACTCACAATCACACCACCAGTGAGCGCTGTGTTACCCGCCACGTCGATATCAAAACCGTCGTCACCCGCAAACAAGCCCGTTTGCTCTTGTACCGCAAGGTAGTTGGCTCGGGCTTCGAGTTCGCTCATGCTCGCGCTGACGCCACTATCGGTGCCGTATTGTGCTTTAAACCCCATGGTTTTGTTTTCTTGTTCGAAAGTCGATCGGTCTTGCTGGCTCACTATGTTCAGGTCGCCACCTATGTCGGCGGTAATGCTTTCACCGCGTACTTGTGCCCCTTCTAAGGTGGTGTCGCTACCACTGCGTAGGGTGACATTATTACTGCCGATTATCTGGCTTTCTAGGTATTGATCATCACTTTTGTTGGTGAAGCCTTTGCTTTTACTGGCTTCAACATAAAAGTTTAAACCACCCGACCCAATGGAAATACCAATGCCCACACTACTGCTCTTACTTTGAGAGTCGTCACTTTGGTGGTTTTCTGCACTTTGAAGCGTAATCTCGTCGGCGGCATCGAGGGTCACATTACTGCCTTGGAGCAACGCGCCTTGCGCGGTGATATCGCCACTTCCTGCTCGATCGCTATCACCACGTGCCGTAACGGTAAGATCGCCGCTGGCAAAAACGGTGCTACCCTGGGCATTGCTTTGGCGAATTTGACGGCGTTGTTCGCTTTTGCTACTTCCCAGACTAATACTAAGGTTCACACCCGAGCCTTGAGGGTTACCTTCAGCATCGGTATTGATGTTAGTGGGATCACTAAAATCGTCCCCTAGGCTGCTTAAGCTATCAATTTGTCCTGGAAGAGCCTGTGCCGCTTTCCCCGCCTGCCACGCGTGTAGTGCTCCGAGTCGGCTATTATCCGTTTCCTCAATACGCTCTGTTGATCGTTGAATAGTCTTTAGCGTATCCACTGCACCGCCACTTAGCGCAAGCGTGAGGCCACTTTGTTTAAATTTATGTACTTCATCCTGTGCGAAAGTATCGTCATCCGCTATAAAGCGCACATTATCGCCGCTAATCGCAATATCGCCATCACGCGCCAATAAATCAGACGAAGTAATCGTCACATTGCCCCCCAGGGATGGGGGGTACGCGGGCAACGAAGGAGCAGTTGCCGTGCCTGCATCAAGGGTAACGTCGCCTGATAGCGAGCCAACCGTTGACGCGCGTTGGCTGACACGCGTTTGGTCAATTTGATCGGTTTGTTGGCGACTGCCTGCGGTCACACCAAAACTACCGCCACTCATCAAACCCGATTTTTTATCGATGCGTTCGCTGTTATCGACGTAACGTTGTTGGCCTGACTCAATCGTGATGTCGTTTCCAGCCGTAATACTCACGCCTGCATCAGCCAGCACATCGCTGCCCGTCAGTACCACATCTTGCCCCGCTTGAAGGTTAACGGTGCGCCCACTAAAGCTACTGCTTTGTAGGGTGGTTTGTTGGATATCGTCACGGGTGGTCAGCGTGCGCGAAGAAAATGTACCTTTGCTGGTATGCTTTGAAGCCGCATCAAGGCCATCGGTATGCTCGCCTGCGGTGATTTCTATATTACCGCCCGCCGTGGCTTCTAGAGCGCCTTCGAGACTACCCACTTCTGCTGCGCGTGCAAGCAAGTCTCGCTCCGCTTGGATCTGTAGATCATCGCGGCTTTGAATGCTACTGCCCACCTCAGTTTGACTGTACTCGCGGTTGTAGTTATTACTATCCCAAGTGACGCGCGTATCCGCAGCGGTAGTGACGGTTTCTAAGCGTACATCGTTACCTGCTAGCAACTGCGCACTACCCGCACTATCAACACCCGCCGCTTTTAGGATTAAGTCGCGGCCTGCACTCGCGGTCAGTAGACCATTGCTATCACTCACATACAAACCCGCCACGCGATCGATGTTGGTTCGCGTGTTAGTGGATGAAACGGTGTACTGGGGCTTGTTGAAAGTTTTCTTAAAACCAATGCCATTGGTCGGCTCACTACCCACTTGACTTGATGCGACCGCTTGCGAACGCGTGGTGCTTTCTACAAAAATATCGTTACCTGCAAAGGCGGCTAGGCGGGAGCCTGCATCAACACGTCCACCAATGATATTGATGTCGCGAGCAGCGGTTAGCGTCACGTCATCGCCACGCAGACGGCCACCGAGGTTGTTGATGTTATCCGCGCTAATGTCGGCAATCTGTCGCCCAGCAATCGTACCGAAGTTGTTAAGATCGTTACTGATGTTTAGCTCTAGCGAGTTATCAGCAGCGATTAAACCACCACTGGCAGATAAGTCGCCGTCTTGCACCCGCACGTAAACTTGGGGGACTAGCGCTTGGATCGTTTGGCCATCGGCTAACATAATCGTTTTTTCGACTAACCAAACAATGTCACTGGTGAGTTGCGCCATTTGTTCAGCACTTAACCCTACTCCTGGGCGTAGCTCATAGGCTTGCGCAAACAAGGCACCATCTTCCATAAGTTGCTGGTATTGCTGTTCATCGTCACTGTAGTTTTCTAAGAAGCGGCGACCCGTGAGCATAGCAACTTGTTCGCGGATGAGCCGCTGCTCATAAAAGCCATCGCCTAAGCGTTGCTGGACTGTAGAGGGGTCGGTTGACACGGCACTTAATAAATAATCAGAGCTGAGCCAATTACGATAACTCGCGAAAGCGGGGTCGGTTTCAACGACATATCCGTTAGGTGCGTCCGAATCTGAGGTGAATAGACCATTATTGGTGACGCTGAGGTTGATGCCACCCGTGAGCACATCTGGCGGCCCATCAGCATCTTTATCATCATTATTGGTAAAACGGATAATACGATCAAGCCCACCGCCCGTGCGCGCGCTATCATTACCGGATACGCTGTCAATTGTTGGCGTATCAGAATCATTGGTATATGCCGCTACTTGTGTACCCGTGCCACTAACAGCCGTATTGGCTTCGTAGACTGCTGGAGCGATAGAAATAGTTTGCACCACGGGGGCTGGGGTATAAGGAGCTGAACTACTTTTACTGGTATCTACACTATTTTTTATTCTATCGCGCCAATATGAGGTCGCAGTACCGGAATCAGCTGTCGTTTTATTACCCGTAGCACTGGTATTATTCACTGTGCCACCGTTTAAGCTGATGTTTGCACCTGCAATAATCTGGCTCTTATCGTTGTTGGTCGTACCGGCATTCAAGATGAGATTGCCGCCAGATAATATCTGAGCAGGATCACTACTGGTAACTACTGTCTGGCTGATAGTTCGCGTAATATTATACTGGGTGTAGGCGTCACTTTTATCACCCGTCGCGTTTACACTTAAACATTTCACCGACCCCTCACAAATGTAGGGCGTTACTTCGCTAGAGGTATGACGTGTAGTTTTATCTACAGGTTTCACCACGTCCCCCGAGTTGAGCTTGTATTCGGAGAGACTGGTTGGTGTTAGCGTCTGTGTTGCGGTGGTAATTGACGTGTTGACATTGTTGATCACGCCCGCCGATAGACTCATATCACCCAATGACTCAATGGTGGCGCTATAATTATTCAAGGTTGTGGCTTGACCGGTAGCGTGGCGATCACCATCCAGTGCGCCACCGATCGCCATATCACCCGCACTAAAGATCAATGAATGGTCACGGTTATTGATGGTTTGCGCGCCAATATCCAAGCGAATGCGCGCCGCAATCACAGCGGCTACACCGTTTTCTTCCTCATTATTGACCGTGGTCGCGCTAATACTGACATGGTCGCCATAAATACGGCCTGTGCCCAAGTTATTCAATGTAATAGTATCAATTTCTGTGTTGACACCATCAATCAGGCCGCGGTTATTGAAGGTATTGCTATCGGTGGCACTAAGTTTAAGGCTATTGGCTATGAGTTCTGAGCCTGCTTGCGTGTCAAGCGTCGCCGCTTGTAGGTCTAATAATTGCCCCGCCGACATTGTAGAGTGGTTATCAATATTACCAGTGGTGTGGAGTTTGGCATTACCATTAGCGACTAAGTCACCTGTGTGGGTGTAGGTACTGGTGAGCGCGATATCAATATCGCCCTCACTGTAAAGATTACCGTCTCCAGACAATGAGTGGCTATCAATATCCAGCGTTTGCCCAGCCACCAGCGTACCATCAGTATTAGTGATTGTTAGGTTGTTATTCGCCAAGTCCGTATCTTGTAATATCACGTCATGGTTAGCCGATGAGACTAAGCCGCGCGTGTTATTGATACTCGTTCCCGCTGCCAACGTCAGTTGTGCGTTAGCACGAATGACGCCTTCGGTATTATCAATACTTTCGCTGGCCGTCACGCTGAGTGAGTTAGCTTCTAGCCCTTGGTCGATGCCTTGGGTGGTATTATTAAGCACCGTTCCTGCCGTAACATCGGCGTGTCCACCAGAGCGAATTAAACCCGATGTATTAGTGAGTTGACCTGTACCTAAGTTAATTGTCAGGGCATCCGTCGCTTGGACTTTCCCCGTATTATTATCCAGTGCAGTGCCGGTTAATTGCATCTGCGTTTCACTTAGCAGTATGCCATTTTGGCTATTATCAATATTTTCACTGGTGGCTTCCAGATCACCTGCGCTGCCTATGTAACCACTTTGATTATTAAGATCGCCTGTGGTCAGGGTAATACTGCTTTGTTGGCCAATAATGCCTTTGTCGTTGCCAGAGTTGGTATTCGTCAGTGTATTACCTTGGGTGTCAATATTGATAGCGGCTTTTGCTTGAATCAGCCCTTGATCATTATTTAACGCACCACTGGTAATAGTGAGAGTGTCGGTACTCTCAATACCATTCGCAATAATCTGACCACGCTCATTACTCAGCGCTTGTAAGCCCGTATTAATAGCTTGTTTAGCTGCCAATATGACACCTTCATCGTTATCAAGGCCTTGGCTAGTAATCGTTATTTCTGTAGCCGCTTCGATGCGACCCTGTGTATTGTCGATTTGACCTGTCGTTGCGGTAAGCTGAGCGTCAGCATTAACCGAGCCAATATTTCCTTGAGTATTATCAATCTCGCTGGCATTAACCGTTACCGTTTGATTAGCGGCCAATGTACCGGAAGTATTATCGACATTGCTGGTTGTGGTTATCGCCAAGGCATTCGCCGCCGCTATGCGGCTTTGGCTATTGTCTAGACTGGCTGCCGTTATGCTGACATTGTTATCAGCATAAATATCACCTTTTGTGCCTTCTTTAGCTTGGTTATCAATGACGCCTGAGGCGTTAATGGTCAGGCTTTTTGTCGTACCGCTGACCTCTCCGGTTACTTCATCTGTCACCTGACCGGTAACCTGAATGGTACCGCCTTGATTAATGACGTCACCCGCGGTCGTCGTTAAATTGCCATTAGTCGCTATCAAACCGTCCGTATTATCTAAAATGGTCGTGGCAACAATACTACCATCCGCATCACCCGCCTGAATCATCGTGCCTTGCTGATGATTAAACGTCTCACTGTCAATAGCGATGCGCCCTTGACTGGTCGTGGTAGCGCGATTGAGTGTGAGTGTCGCAGCGGTAATATCCAGATCACCATTGGTCACGATCTGGCCTTGCTCCCCAGTAAGCGTGGCAGCATCTATGTCTAACTTACCCGTACCCGCATGAGATAAAACACCTCGGGTATTGACTAAGATCGCGGCCTCGACATTCAAGTGGGCACTATTGGTGGCTATAGTGCCTTCGGTATTATCCAAATCCCCCGCCAAACTGATCGCCAGATCAGCCTGACCGGTTTGTTGAAGCTCGCCTTGAACATTAGAAAGTGACCGAGCGGTGATAGCCAACGTTTCTGCACCCACTTCTGCACTATCTGTCGTCAGCGTCTGTGTGGTGGTTAACGCGAGTGTTGACTCTGCGGTGACAGTGGCTCCCGACATATCAATACCACCCTCTGTGGCAGTTACATTTAACGCATTGGCTGCCGTATCGCTACCCGATAAGCTCACAGATTTACCCGTAATCGTTTGCTGATCGCCACTGAAGTGATTACCCTGAGCGACAATCGCACCACTGGCAGTAAGAGTAATATTTCCCGCATCACCGATAGTGTTATCTTCTTGGACTCCTGCGGCTAAGGTTGATGTATGACTGCTAGTCAGTTGGCTATTAACACCATTGGCCGTTGCGGTGATATCAGCTTTTGCTAATATGCCGCCTTGATTATGTAAATCTCCCTGTGTTGTTAGCGTAATGCTACTGCTGGAGTCCATTTAACCGCTGTGGGTTAGTGTGCCTTGGGTGGTGAGCTGAATATTCCCCTCACTGTCAATCGTTCCGCTATGATCAATATCACCTTGTGCCACCAGCTGTATATTTGCGGTATCACTCCAGATATTACCGCTACTTTCGATGCGACCATCGACCGTCACTAGCACATCACCGGTACTTGCCCCTATATTACCTGCATGGCGTACCCCCACACCATCTTGGGTACCCACTAGAGTGATTTTACCGGCATACATCCCGCCAAGTTGCGCCACATCAATGGCATACGCTGGCGTAGTGCCACCTGAGGAAGCGATTTTAGAGATTTGTGAATGATCAGCCGCGACTTCATTATTCCCTGTAGTCACACTGAGATCATTCGCCCAAATACCCGCATTGACCTGAACACTTTGCGCAATTAAATCGGTGAAGTCGGTGGTACTGGCATCAAAACCTTGATTACCTGCAATTGTAATCACCCCCCCTTCAACACGATAGCCCTCCAAATTGCCACCATTTATAATAGGTGTGCCGGTGGTTAGGGTTGCGCGGTGAGAATTGATAAAACCACAGTCCGAGCAAGAGATGCCCGCAGGGTTAGCAATGATCACTTCGGCACGTTGACCAGCAACTTCAATATAGCCATTGAGATAGCTGGGATTACTAGAGTTCACTTCATTTAAAATGACAGTGGCACTGCCAGTGGCCAACCACGGGTTGCCTTGCACCCAACCACCGAGCTGTGTTGATGTATTGGTACGTGAGTTATTCAGTATTGCACCCTGTCGATCAACATCAAATTGGGAATAAGTATTACGTGATACGCCCGCTGCACTGGGCGTTTGAATATTGACTAACGGCACGCCATTAGGCGCAAGCAACACCGTTGCTTGTTGGTTACCGGGGGCTGATACATCCGCTACGATATCTGCCCACGAGGTCGTGGGTAAAAAAACACTGCCCAGCAATAAGCCTATACCCATACTTAGAGGAGACAGTATAGCTGTAGCACAAACCTTGGAGCCTCCACGCGGCGAACGTGAATTACCGGGTGATTTGCAGCGACTGTTTACTGTTTCAGCCACCGCCATGATAATGCCACGAGCCTTATTGAATATATGGCGATAACAGTGTTTATTCATGGATGGTCTCCGTGGCGTTTTTTAACAGTATGTTTTGCGTGATTTTTTGAGATGCTTTCCGATATCTTTTTGATATGGTTTTTAAATAACCTGTAAAGTCATAGTCGGTCAACTGGCCCTGCTAATGGGTGCGCTTGCTTCCAAAGATGTCGCTCTTGTGGCGAAACAAGATCGCCAAAAAAGTACTGCACTCGTCGACCGCGTTCTTTCGCACGATGATATAAACTACGCGCACAGGTACTAGGTGCTAACTGCCCACCTAAAAACCGCTTCATTTTTTTGGTGTGGCCGAAGGGCGATACCCAATCAACAATCCAAATACGATCGCCACTTCGCCAATCTTCCGGCGTCATTAACAACTGGTGCGTACTCAAATATCGAGCCTCTGCCTCAGAACTCATATTGGCCCACGAGACAAAAAATACCGGTTTGCTCGCTTCAAAAGCGAGGATAAATTGCATATTTTTTATCGCAGGCAGTAGTGCTGCCGACAAGGTATGTAAAGGTAAATTGCGATGATTTTCTGAATTCATCCATAACCAAACTGCACTGCCTAGCACTTCAGCCTCTGTCCATTGTTGTTCGACGAAGTGAGGCGCAATAACATCCATCTTGAGAGAATCAAAATACATCATTGCTAAAAACCCCAGTTGATAGTGGCGTTAACCACGTAGCTATCATCACTAAAACCATCAGGTTCATTTATGGGAGCAGCGACAGAAATATCGTAGCTCAACGAGCTGATACTTCCCTTAATCCCCAA
The DNA here is from genome assembly GCA_047636495.1 of Candidatus Endobugula sp. Taxonomy (GTDB): domain Bacteria; phylum Pseudomonadota; class Gammaproteobacteria; order Pseudomonadales; family Cellvibrionaceae; genus Endobugula. The sequence goes on from JBLILH010000007.1 coordinate 11,299, forward strand.
GGCCGAGCCGCTAAGATGTTTAGCAATTAAGTTGGCCGCACTTTGGCCGTTCACTTCACCATAATCAATGCCCAAGTAAACAGCATGGGAAGAGTGCCCTAATTGTAGTGAGAGGTCATTGCTGATTGTCCAACCGCGATCACCCGCTAAGGTTCTTTCGCCATTAAAACCGCGCACACTGTAACGACTACCAATTGAAAAACGATCTTGTGGAACTAACGGTGTATGATTCCATTGCGTATTGACTTGGCCACGGTAAGTGAACGACTGACCCCATAAATTAAAGGGAGCATTTACACCCAAATCAACGTCAACAATAGCGGGCTGCGAGGTGCCTTCGTTGAAATTTTCTTCTGGTGCAGCGAGTGAACCAAACGCACCCGTGCCTCGTCGATACCGCAGTTCGGCATCGAAGGTAGCGCGATCGACATAGGCTTTATGATGCAAGCCCATTTCCCAACCTGCCATACGTCGCCGCTGCACTTCTACTTCGGTATCGTTAATATAATTTTTAGAAGAGCGGCGCCACCAACCTAATGACCAACGGGTCTTATGTTTGGCATCACGATAGATATAGCGGGAGACTGTAAAGTTAATATTGTCACTTTCACCGCGATAGACAAAATTTTGTGTGGCGCCCACAATCGTCTGATGATAATTATTATTGCTGGCCGTCAAACTTAGCAAGTTGTAACCGAAAGGAATAGAATAATGCAGTGTATTACCCCGCGTACCGCGTGGACCACTGATACCGCCGCCCAGATCATTATTCACACTCAAATAAAACAGATCATTTAGCCCCAAGGGGTTATCGTAAGAGAAGGTGAAAGCACCTTGATTCTTCCCCGTACTTTCCGACCCAGAATTATCCAGTGACAAATTCCACCGAAACGGCCTGCCTTGCGCCCAAACAACGACCAAATCACTGTCACCGGGACGAGCATCCGGTGCATTAGAAGGTACTATTTGGATGTCGGCCTCGGCGGTAGGTACTCGCTTGAGATTTTCTAGCCCTTGCTCAATATCCCGTAAGTAGAGCCGCTGATCGTAGCGGCTAGGCAGAGCATTCCACAGTGCAGTGGGTGAAGTATCCGTAGAAGCGTCGTCGATTAATGAATCGCTAAAGCGTACTTCGCGAATACGCCCCGGTATTACCGTAAGGACTAATTCACCTTTAGTTAAATCTTGTGGTGCTGCTAATACACTTGTAGTGATATATCCTTCGGCGATAATCGCGTTTTGTACGCGTTTCATAACAGTATTAACACCCACACTCCCCAAACAACGACCTATCGGCGTATCAAGTATCTGAACATTTACATTGGTATTGGTATCTGTATCGACGGTATTAACATCAATATAATTAGCCGCCCGAGCTGCCCATAAAAACGGATGCTGTAAAAGCACTTTCCCTTCAGTATCTAGTGCTTGCAAGGTGAGCTTATCGATCTGAAAGCAGGGTGATTCTTGTTCAGGCAATCTCTGGTTAAAACTGTCATTGAGCGTTGCTTGAAGACGAACATCTGGCTGCGAACTATTTTGTTCCAACAGCTGCTTTTCTCGCTCTTGCTGACGGCGCAACTCCGTACTCGGATCAGGCTGCGCGATGGCAAATTCCAACGGAAAACACAACAGAGATACAAGTATCACACGTATAGTGAGGGAAAACGGGGCTGGCATATACTTAGAAAGCGTTACAACTAATGACATCAAGTCCATTTATCTCATCAAAAAATAGTTAAGCAAGGGAGCCCTTGTTGCAAATTTAAGCGCCAACTAACAGGCATGGGATTTTATAGCAAAAAACAAGGAAAATGACCTTAGTTTACAACACGCATTTTATCAAAGATCTGGATGATTTAATTTTATTTTTGTGACGCACTTATCAAAAACTGAAACCAATTAAATCAATTTGTGTTTTTTGGTGACAAAAATAGGGAGTATAGATAACCCTATGCATCTGCCCGTTTACAATCACGACACTGGCAACTCTACACAACCAAAAACTTACTTTTTCTTCTTCTCCACTATATCCCAAGCACACATAATCTTCTTAAACTCAATCTCAGCCTGTTTACGCCTTTTTCCTGTAAACTGCGCGAACTTATCGGGGTGGTACATGGCTGACAAGGTGCGCTTGGCTTTTTTACATTCGGCTAGTGTTGCGCTTTGATCGACCCTAGCACTTCGCAAGCCTCTGCAAAAGTACGCGGCATGATGGATTCATTATTGGTTGATTGCTGGCTTGAGCCAGATTTTTTATTCTTTTTCTGCTCGGCTTCCTCACGCCGCCGCTAAAGATCTTCTTTGGCTCGGCGAAAACGCTCTTCGGCTTCTTGGTTGTCGCCGCGTAGCTTGTTAAACGTTAAGTATTTTGGCACTATTGATTCTATGTATATCTGCAATAAATCAAGATTAAAGCAAAAAAATCATAAAATCTAGGAAAGGATAGACATGAGGAAAAATAGATTAATTTTTCATTAGCGGGTGAATAACAATGGCGCGAAAGTCATTATTTTGAATGAGATATGAGGTATTTATTTTTGAGATCGCCCCCTACGGGGGCAAAGAATTTGCCATCAAAAAAATAAACAGGTGGTTGGTGGGGGTCGCCGATAGGGGACTACTGTATATGCGGCTGAATTTTCTTGAAGAAATAATAGCCTTTGTCTTTTTCTGTTTCACCGCCATTAGGGGCGAGGAGAGATAAATACTCAATAGCCCAACGTTTAACATTTTTTGCTAAAAATTGCTCAAATGGCACTTCGTCCTTTTGCTTTCTCGCTTGGTTAAGTGCATCAAAATATACTGTTCTATCTTCTTCTTCGGGAGAAAAAATAGTCAATGGATAACCATTTTGCAGCAAAATAAGGTTCATTACCAAGCGACAAGTTCTTCCATTACCGTCAATAAAGGGGTGAATATTGACCAGCTTCGAATGCATTTGTGCAGCCAGTTGTACGGGGTGTAGCTGGTCTTTATTTTTCTCATAGAAGAACAATAGATCTTCCATCATTTTGGGAACAATATAAGGCTCGGGGAAAATAATATCTGTACCACTGATACCCACAACAACGCCGCGATAAACACCTGCATTTTGACGATCTATACCCTGTAAAATCAACGAGTGAATTAGTTTAATATTGCGCTCATTGAGCGGTTCTTGATTGGTGACTACATCGCGTACAAAGCCAATCGCTTCATGGTGATTTATCGCCTCAAGATGTTCCTTCATTGATTTATTTCTAACTGTCAGTCCTTCGTTAATAACAAAGCTGGTTTCTTGTAATGTCAGTGTATTACCTTCAATACGGTTAGAAGCATAGGTGTATTCTGTATCAAATACCTCTTGGAGATTAAGCATTTGAGAGGTATTGAATGGGCGGAAGCTATCCAAGCATCGCTTGAGATCAGAGAGCTGATCGTATAGCGCATCTATATCATCTGTTTCGGGATAAACCTTCAGCAGGTCTACAGGTGAATGATTGGTATCCATTAGCTTCATGGCTGAAGAAATAAAATGCTCTTTTATACTGATAAGCTCCTGCTTCTCCTCAGGAGATGTGGGTATCAGTAAGTCGGGGCTATGTGTGTTATTTTTCATCATTATATTTTCACGCACTTCTTCACGAAATTAACAGAGTAATAACACCATTCTACTGAAAACTGAGCAAAATCAATACTTTTGATTATTACCATGGCTTTCTGGTCATTGCTTGAGACAAAAAAGGGGCTATTTCGCCCCCTGATTATTCAGCCCTTGTTTGTCTTCTGCGAATCATTTGAATAAATTCATCTTCTTTCTCAATAGAGATCCCTTGTCGGCCTGACTTATAAGCGGCTACCCCTGTGGTTCACCCTCCTGTTAAGCGACAACTGGAATGGCCGGTTTTCTGATAATGTAGCTGTCTTTATTTTCTCCTAATTTTCGGAATATGAATGACAGCTAAGAAGACACAGGTCACTCTCTACATGAACACACGTAATCAAGGTCACTCTCAAGTTAAAGCGGCGGCACTTGCCGGCATTCACGAACGCACGGCTCGTCGCATTGGCACTCAGCCCAGGCTAATCACATTCCTTCAACACCACGGTCTTACAGTACTCGCAAGGGTCCATTAATCGATGTTTGGGAAAGCGAGATCAAGCCAATGCTTGAAGAGCCGCCTGGTCTGCTCCCTATCACCCTGATTGAGTATTTACAGGACAAGTATCCCGGACAATACGATAAGGCACTCCGTACCTTGCAGCGTCGCATCAAACAGTGGCATGCGCTTTATGGCAGCGATCAGGAGGTCATGTTCCGACAGCAGCAACCCGGACAGCAGGCGTTGGTGGATTTTACGGTCTTTAAAGGCTTGGTCATTCTCATTGCTGGTATTACGCTGAACTTCCGTCTGTTCCATTTTCGTTTGGCCTACAGTAAATGGAGCTACTTGAAATTCGTTCAGGAAGGCGAGAGTTATACCGCTCTAGCGGAGGGTACGAGCGAGTCACTGAAGCGATTAGGTGCAGTCCCTAAAGAGCTACGCACGGACAGTCTTTCAGCGGCATTTCGGAATTTGACGACTGACGAAGCAGCCGATATTACTCAACGCTATCAGGCCTTTTGTTGTCATTATGGGCTAGCTCCCACTCGAAACAACGTGGGCAAGCCCATGAAAATGGAGCGAGTGAGTCACCCCACGGCCACCTCAAACGGCGTATTACGCAGCAGCTACAAATGGACTCCCCTAAGGTGAGTGATCACCGTTATCACTTTGATTCTATTGACGACTTCCAGTATTTTATGGCTCTTCTCCGCTTTTGTGAGGTAAAAAAGATGCCAAGACTCGCGGAGCCTGTTGAACTATAAGGCTTCTCACAACTTTATAGGTAACAAGCACTTGAACCTTAGCATCTCCAGCCAAATACTGAGCCTTCCTGGCCAGCGTGTCAAACAAGTTCAGCATGATGTAGATCGCCAGCGCCTCCCCATCACCTGTACCCGAGATCGTCGTTTTCGAGTGCTTGACCCAACCAATAATAGCCCGCCAGCATTAACTGCTATCGGCGCAGAACGATTCGTGATCTGCCTCTTTGTGGGTGGGTTTGTCATCTGGAAATTGAATTAGTACAGGTGGTATCAAGTACTGGCAGACGATTACTAGAGGCGGCTGACTTTGTTGATAAAGGCAGTCGATACACTGCACGTTTCTGCCGGATGGTCAGCGGCTTATGTCGCCACATGAGTATTAGTACCGTGGCTCGGCATTTAAAACTACGGTGGAAAACGGTGAAGAATATGGATAAAGCTTATCTCGAAACCACCTTGCCAGTACTTGATCCGAGCCAGTTGAAAGGCCTCAAATATCTGGGGGTTGATGAAGTGGCGAGGGCCAAAGGACACGACTATATTTCGGTGATTTAAGACATGGTGTCGGGGCATTTAATTGGGGTGGAAACGGGTCGTACCGCCGCGGTGTTTTCTACTTTCCTAAAATGCTTACCATCCGAAACCGCTGCTAATATAGAGGCTGTAGCGATGGATATGGGGCCGGCTTATCAAAAATCTGTTCGCGAGTCTTTGCCTAATGCCGTCATTGTGTTTGATCGCTTTCATGTCATGCAAAATTACAGTAAGGCCATCGGCAACCCACGCAGAATCGAATACAGAAAAGCCAACAGAGCAGACAAGGAGCTGATGAAAGGAACTCATTACCTGTTATTAAAAAATGCCGACAAACTTAATGAAACACAAACTGAAAAGTTGCTCGATGATAACGCCAATTTAAATACACTCTATGTCCTTAAGGAGCAGTTACAAGCTTTGTGGCAAGCTGAAACCATTGAGGATATGCAAGCCAGTTTGGAGCAATGGTGCCTCCTAGCCGATGAAACCAATATGCTGTATCTGAAAAAATTTGCCGAGTCACTCAGAAGGCACCAAAAGGGTATTTGTAACTATGCAAAATACAAGCTAACCAGCGCTAGAATCGAGGCGGGTAATGTCAGCATTGGGATGAGTCGAAAACGAGCAAGAGGCATCAAAGATACCGATTATTTCAAACGTAAAATACGGCAATCTTCAATACCAGATGATCAATCTATGTTCTATACAACCCAATGATTTACCTCACGTAAGCGGAGAAGAGCCTCCTGAAACACGCTGAAACATTATTCTATATTCTGAATCTGTTCACGCATTTGTTCAATAAGAACTTTCAACGATACTGCGGCTTGAGTGGTATCGGTATGGATCGCCTTAGACGACAGTGTATTCGCTTCGCGGTTTAGCTCTTGCATCATAAAATCGAGGCGGCGACCAATAGCGCCTTGCTGAGTTAAAATATGCTTTACTTCAACTAGGTGAATACTGAGGCGATCTAGCTCTTCATCTACATCTGACTTGTTCGCCAAAATCGCGATTTCTTGCGCTAGACGATCCGCATCAATCGTTGTTTCTAAGTTTAGCAGACGTTGCTGTAATTTTGCTTTTTGTGTTTGAATAATCTCTGGCATGTGTTGACGTACGGCTTCGACATATTCATCAATCGCGATTAAACGCTGCTCTATCTGCCCTTGCAACTCGACACCTTCTCGCTGACGGTGCTCAATCAACAAATCTAAGGTGCGAGAAAATAGCGCTTTTGCTGCTGTTATTATCTCGTCCGTATCCACATGCGCTTGTTCCAACACGCCCGGCCACTGCAACACATCCAAAGGGCTCAATGCTGCAACGGGGTGAACATCACCCATTCCATCAACCACATCTGCTGCTGCGGTAGCCAATTGAGCCACTAATGTTTTGTTCACGGTTAAATCATTAGTTTGCACCACGTTCAAGGTAAGCTGAAGAGTGATTTCTACTTTACCTCGCTGCAACGCGCCACGACACTTTTCTCGGATTACGGGTTCCAATAAGCGCAACGACTCCGGCAGGCGTATAAAAGGCTCTAAATAGCGCTGATTAACACTGCGAATCTCGCAACTGAGACTCCCCCAGTCAGCCTGCTGTTCTTGTCGAGCAAAGCCAGTCATACTGTTGGGCATAGATTTTATCCGCGATAATGGTGAATGATGGTTATCAATAAATGATGACATAAAATGGAGCGCAATTCTAACACAGGCAAAGCCAGATCAAGGCTTTTCCTGTACACTCGCGACCTTACACTTTCCCTTTTTCGTTAGTCATTATTGTAGGTTTCTTATGCATCGTCCCAGTGGTAGAACACCCGACCAAACTCGTCCCATTCGCTTAACCAAAAACTTCACCAAACACGCTGAAGGCTCGGTATTAATTGAATTTGGCGAAACCAAAGTCATTTGTACCGCCAGTATTGAAAACAGTGTGCCGGGCTTTTTGCGCGGGCAAGGTAAAGGCTGGATTACTGCGGAATACGGCATGTTGCCACGCTCAACTCACTCACGCATGAACCGCGAAGCGGCTCGTGGCAAGCAAACCGGACGCACAGTGGAGATTCAACGTTTAATTGGCCGTTCGCTGCGTGCCGCAGTTGATTTAGAGATCTTAGGTGAGCGCACCATCACCATTGATTGCGATGTCATTCAAGCCGATGGCGGTACACGTACTGCCTCTATTACTGGCGCGTGTGTTGCACTGGCAGATGCGTTAAATAAATTGCTGGCTAATGGCACATTGAAACAAAACCCACTGACGCGGATGATTGCGTCAATATCGGTCGGTATTTATCAAGGTGAAGCGGTTCTCGATTTAGATTATCCAGAAGATTCTAGCGCCGATACCGACATGAATATTGTGATGGCCGATGACGGCGGCATGATTGAAGTGCAGGGCACTGCAGAAGGCGAACCGTTTAGCGAAGCAGAATTTATGCAAATGTTAACACTCGCAAAGAAAGGCATTAAAGAATTGAATGCCGCGCAGCTGGCTTGTTTAGCTGAGTAAGTACTTTTTTTGGCTTTGACAGGGGTCAGAGCCAATTTTTATAAGCACCAGCGCTGAATCATCGTAAAGGAATTTAGAAAGATTGACTCTGGCCCCTTAACTACCTACCCCTGCATCACCACCTTAAATAAGTAACGTTAATGTTGCGGCAAGAATCGTGATGGCAAAACAAATATTCAGTCGTCTTTCTGCCTTTTCGCTCAGATTGGCGCGGCGTGAGCTGACCCCGATCAATAACCATATTGTATCGACTACTATCACAACTCCCACACATAACAACCACTTAGCAAAAATATCCGATGACGGTGCATTTGGAAAAAGCGTGTGAGAAGCATAAAGAGAAATAAAGGCGACATATGCTTTGGGGTTACTTAAACCCAGAAAAAACCCGCCAACATTGAAGCCGGTATTTGATCATTTTGGCTATTTGGACCCACTCCCGCCGTGGCTATTTGGTAGGCAAGATAGACTAAATATATTGCTGCACCCATAGACAGAAGGTAGGCAAGCGAGGGGAAACTAATAAATATGGAGAGCAAGCCAAGTCCGCTAGCCGCTGCAGCAACCGCTAAGCCCACCTGCAAACCCATGTTATACCTTATACCCTGCTTAACGCCCAACAGCGACAAGAGCGGCAATAGCCGGCCCGGGCGAACCTAGTAATGCTACTGCCGATGCTAACAACAAACCTGCTGCTAGCAAATCCATAATCTCACCCTCGCTTGTTTAGTTGAAAGGTGATCTTACATTTACACCCTTTCAGTCGTAAAATTAATACTTATACTACAAAACATTAATTTTTTTAATGGAAAGTGCTCATGCAATTATCAAACACCAATAAAAGCCGAGGCCTAACCCTACATTTATTAAGAACATTTATTGCTATTAGCGAGACACGGCAAATTACGCTAGCCGCCAACCGGCTTCACCTGACCCAATCAGCTGTCAGCCAACAAATACAAAAGCTTGAACAACTATTAGAGGTTCAGTTATTTGATCGAAAACCAGATGAAATTTCGCTAACGCACCATGGAGAACGCCTAATACCACGTGCATATAAGCTCCTCGCACTGACCAATGAACGGTTTAATGATATGCACATACCTGATTACAGCAGTGAAATTCGCTTAGGCGTGCCTACCGACATTGTCGCTTCATTAATGCCGCCCGTACTAAGTCGTTTTAAAAAGAAGCACCCGGAGGTGCTAATCACCCTAATTAGTGACGTTTCCTCCGTGCTGCAGGCAGAATTGGAAATAGGAAAAATAGACATCACCATCCTCACTGAATCCCAAAAAGGTAATTCTGATGAGTTTTTAGTGTCTGATCAATTAGTCTGGACTGGAATAAAGGGGAGTCATTTGAGTCAACAACGGCCGCTATCTGTTGCGCTAGACAATGAAACATGTGCATTTAGAAGTGCGACAACGAATGCGCTCAATCAATACGGAATACCTTGAAGGGCAGTCTGCCAAATAGGCAGCTTAGAGCCAGTTTTCGCTACTCTAAAATCTGATATGGCTATAGGTGCTTTTTTATCCATGACCGTTCCGGAGACACTTTGTATGCTTCACGATTCAAACCTGCCTGAACTGCCTTGGTTTCACTTGAATATGAAAAGAAGTAGAGACAATCAATCACCCATAGTAAATGCACTGGCGGAAGATATTGTTACTGAGTTATCACAACTCAGTAACAATATCTTAATTGAGGAGACTAAAATGCTAACTTTGGATCTAACTCAAAATCATAATCAACAATCACCGCCAAGTGGCTAGAAAACTGTTGTTTTTTATAGATAATGCCGTACTCAACTTGATTTTTTAGTGCCACAGATGCAATTTGCAGGTCGGTTCGCCATGCATCACCGTTATCCTGTTCGCCACTGGGCCACCAGCTGTACTCGTCTTTATCTGTATTGCCTTGACGAAAGGCGTCAAAGTAGCCAATCGCCCCTAACTGCGACATCCATTGCTTCTCTTCCGGTAGAAAACCTGACTGATTTTTTTGTTGCTCAGGGTTAGATACATCCTCTTCTTTCGGCGCAACGGCCCAGTTGCCGCAAAAAATAAAATCACGACGCTTACGGGCTATTTTAGTCAGGTGTGCTTGCAGGTCATCGAAAAATTGGGCTTTTACTTCATGGGACTCTATATCTGAAAATGCTGAGGGAGCCAGCAAGGAGCCTACACTAATATGGTCAAAGTCGATTTGCAAAAAGCGACCTTCCATATCAACGCCATTAGAAAAGCCTAATCCATAAATTAACGCCTTAGGCACCTCTCGAGAATAGATGGCCACGCCATTATAATGTTTTACGCCAGAATCAAAGAAGTATGCGTTATAACCTTTCGGGTGAAAAACATCGTCATCGGTCTCATACTCGAGGCAACGTAAGTCTTGCAAACAAATAATGTCTGCATCTTGCTCTGCTAACCAATCGTAGAGGCCTCGCTGGGCTGCCTGATGAAGACCATCGACACTGAGACTAATTATTCGCATAATGTACCCTTATTGTAAGGCGCGTATAATACCGAAAATGCTGGGGTTGCACAGTGTAAACTGTCACCAATGGGTGAAAATGTTGCACAGAGTGTCGATTAACCTCAAAATTTATTCTGGGTAGTAGCCCTATCGTTTTTATTACCTTCAATTTAGCCTAAATTTAGGATTTTACAATGCATCCGTTCCAACAACAATTTATTGAACTCGCTATTCAGCACGAAGCTCTTTGCTTTGGGGAGTTCACGCTAAAATCAGGGCGTATAAGTCCATATTTCTTTAATGCCGGACGATTTCAAACTGGAGCCGCTCTTGCTGCACTGGGTAGCGCTTACGCCGCGGCGTTAATGGCGTCTGATGTCGAGGTCGACATGATTTTTGGTCCAGCTTACAAGGGTATTCCTTTGGCTGCAATTACTGCGAGTACATTAGCAACACAATATGATTGTGATTATCCTTTTTGCTATAATCGGAAAGAAGCGAAAAACCATGGTGAAGGCGGCTCTTTGGTTGGCGCACCACTGAAAGGTAGGGTGGTGATTATTGACGATGTGATTACTGCGGGAACGGCAGTAAGGGAAGTGATCAATATTATTCACTCTGCAGATGCGAAGCTAGCAGCCGTGCTTATTGGTGTAAATAGGCAAGAGCGCGGTCAGGGCGAGCTTTCAGCTATTCAAGAAGTGGAACAATCTTTCAACATTCCGGTCATAAGCATTGTGTGCTTAGATGATATTATCAATTATATGCGCCAACGGGGCGATGATGGACGTGTAATCGCTATGGAAGCTTACCGTAATCGCTATGGCGTTTAGCCTATCAAGAACATCATTGGCGGGCAACCTTCAGCTGATTAGAGTCATACTATGATTAAAATATCTACATTGTATTTACTTTTGACGCTATGCTTTAGTTTATTAATTGCCTCAGTGGCTCAAGCGGAAGACAGATTATTCCGCTACAAAAATGACCAAGGCAGCCCCGTCGTTTCGGATTCTATATCACCATACTATGCCGCGAAAGGCTACGAAGTTATCGGTAGTCGCGGCACTGTACTGGAGATTATCCCTAGAGAGCTCAGTCCTGAAAAAAAAATTCAGCAACGTAAAGATCGACAGATACAAGCAACGTTAGATGCTTGGGATGAAGAGCTTACATCGCGCTATCACAGTGTTGAAGATATCCAATCGACTCAAGCGCGTCGCTTAAAAGGCATTGATAACAGCATCACTTCGCTAAAACTAACGCTCGAAAATATTTCTGACACAAAAAAGTATTATCAATCCGAGGCGGCGGCGAATGAACGACAAGGCGAGGTTGTAGCGACCGACACACTGACATCAATGGCACGCTTACAAAAAGATCGTGGATTTATCCAAAAGGAAATCGATAAGAGGCAAGCTAGTCGAGAAAAAATAATCGAAGAATTTAAAAAAGACATTGAACGCTTTAGAATAATATCACCTCCATCGTAGAGGTTAATTTAGGTGAACCTACCCTGTCATTTTAGTTATACCCTCGTCAGTAACTTATGTAATAAGAAGTAAAACGGTTAGATTGACGTTAATAGATGCGAGTATTTGCTTACTGCAAACAATTTCACCTGATGAGCGGGAATGGCGACTATAATTGTGAAGCAGCAGGGGCTTTTTTGTTAAGTGTGGTTATTATTAAGTTCGCCCATTAATCACCACTGGATCACGAAAAAACCCACTCATTACTACCGAAAGCTGCTCCGGCCAATGAGTGGTTGGTAAACGCTTAAATTCACTACGGACATATTGTGCGATACGGCCCTCTACCATTGCGAGTAAGCTATTGGCTGCAATATTAGGTGGCAACACTGGTCTCACACCTTCCTTCATTTCTGCTTCGCGCAAAATCTGCTTTAGTTGTGTTTCTAATCGTTCAAAGAATTGTATGACTCGCTGACGCAAACGGTCTGTTTCACCCACTATAGCATCACCAGTTAAAATACGAGTAATACCTGGGTTACGCTCACAAAAAACCAGTAATAACCATAGAATTTGTTCGCACTGGACTGCGGCAGCAGAATCATTTTTGTTGATTGCGCTGATATTAGTGAAAATAGTTTCTTCAATGAACTCAATCAAGCCTTCAAACATTTTCGTCTTGCTAGGAAAGTGTCTGTACAGTGCGGCTTCTGAAACACCGACTTTTTTCGCTAATGATGCCGTAGTGATTCGAGCCCCCGGAGACTCTTCCAGCATGGCCGCTAAGGACTTTAAGATTTGCTGTCGACGGGAAATCTTTTGCTCAGGTTTGTTCATAAGAGTCCAAGGTAGTGCGTTTATTGTAATTATTTATACGAAAATACTACGTATATCCTAACCCTATACTATACGCTCTTCAATAGGGTTTATTGACGATACGCTAACCACACCCGCTATGGCGTTTTATTAGTAATCAGTGTGCCAACACCTACATCCGTAAACACTTCTAGCAACACTGCATGCGCCACGCGCCCGTCAATAATATGGGCACTTGCGACACCGGCTTTAACGGCATCTAAAGCACACTGTATTTTAGGTAACATTCCACCATATATTGTGCCATCCGCGATCAGATCGTCAACCTGCTCGGTACTCAAGCCGGTTAGCACCTCGCCTGACTTGTCTTGCAAACCAGCCACGTTCGTCAGGAGCATTAATTTTTCTGCCTGCAACACTTCCGCTATTTTCCCTGCCACTAAATCTGCGTTAATATTGTAAGACGCGCCATCATCACCCACACCTATCGGCGCAATAACGGGTATAAAATTGCCTTCCGTTAATGTGGTAATCACATCGATATTAACTGCCGAAACCTCTCCCACTTGACCAATATCAATTATTTCAGGTGCCGTCATACCGCCTACTGCGTTCTTTTTAATCGATAATTTTTTAGCTCGAATAAGATTCCCATCTTTTCCTGAAATGCCGATTGCTTGACCACCGTTTTGATTAATTAGGCTGACAATTTGTTTATTAACAGAACCGCCAAGTACCATTTCAACCACATCCATCGTTGCACTGTCAGTGACACGCATACCGTCGACAAAGCGAGACTGTATATTTAACTTTTCAAGCAGCGCACCAATTTGTGGTCCGCCACCATGAACCACAACAGGATTCATGCCGACCAACTTCATTAAAACAATATCGCGCGCAAAACTTTGCTGTAGAGCGTCATCTACCATGGCATTACCCCCAAATTTTACAACAATAGTTTTATTGGTAAAACGTTGGATGTAGGGCAAAGCTTCCGTTAATACGGTAGCAACATTTTGTGCGTTATCAAGACTCGCTGTCATTAAAATTTCCTCATAAATGGGTATATAGGTCATAAGCTGCGCTAGTGACTCAGCCCCAACATAAGGGCAGTCACCAGCAACTAAAAGTCTAGCATGAGAGCATTATCTACTTTTTTTAATGCTTGCTTGAATTGTTGCTTTATTTGCTCCAGCACGGCTTCGTCACTTGCCTCGAAGCGTAACGTTAATACTGGGGCAGTATTTGACGCTCGCACTAAGCCCCAGCCGTTGGCAAAGTCTACACGCAAACCATCTATCGTTGTTTTTTGGCCACCTGGAAAATTGGCTTGGGCGACTAATGTATCCATAACAATAAATTTTCGGGCTTCTGATACAGCTATTTTTATTTCTGGTGTTGATAGTCTGGTCGGTAATGCCTCAAGTAACTGATCAATGGTTTGTCCGGTTAAGGTCATGATTTCTAGCAAACGTGCAGCAGCATATAAGCCATCATCAAAACCATACCAGCGTTCTTTAAAAAATATATGTCCCGAAAATTCACCACCTAATAAAGCATTGGTTTCTTTCATTTTCGCTTTAATATGAGAGTGGCCTGTTTTCCACATCACGGGACGGCCACCATTATCACTAATCGTTTGCGCGAGTAACTGAGTGCATTTTATATCAAAAACAACGTCACATCCCGGGTTTCTAGCAACGATGTCTTGAGAAAAAAGCATCATTAATTGATCAGGCCAAACTATTTTTCCTGCTGCAGTTATCACTACTAAGCGGTCGCCATCGCCATCTAGTGCGAAACCGATGTCAGCCTGTTTAGACACAACAGCGCTTATCAAATCAACCAGATTTTCAGCTACAGAGGGATCAGGGTCATGATTAGGGAAATCACCATCGAACTTGCAATACAACCCGTGGGTATGACACCTTAAAGCATTCATTAAACGCGGCGCTAACTCACTAGATGCGCCGTTAGCCGCATCGACTACCACCTTAAATCCATCGATGACCGCAACATCACTGATCACCCTGTCAATATACTCTTGCGATAGATCTATCTGTGTTGACTGCCCTTTGATTTGAGCATGGGTCACGTTACTTGATTGAATACGTTCTTTGATACGCTGAATATCATTATCGACCAACGTTTGACCGTTAATCACCATCTTACAACCATTATACTCTTTAGGATTATGGCTTGCCGTAATCACGATACCACTCTTAGTGGCATCATTTTCGTGAACGGAAAAATTCATTAAAGGAGTCGGCACTACACCAATATTAATGGTGTGGCAGCCGGTGGAATGTATGCCCTCTATTAAACATACAGAAAACTCTTGTGAGTGTGTACGAGCATCCCAACCAACTACGACCGACGTATCGCCCGCCAATAATACTTCGGTCGCATATGCTTGACCGATAGCGTAAACAAGGTCGTGAGTGAATTCTTCGTGAACAATACCCCGAATATCATAAGCACGAAATATAGCATCAGGAAATATGGCTACGGGGTCTTTGTCCGACACGCCATCAAATGATAACGAAGTATCTTTTTTGTCAATCTGCGTATTCAACGCAGAATTATTGACAGCATCCCTTTTTTTCGTTGGGAGCGTTGCTTTATCAATATGTCGGGAACGGGCAATATATATCAAACCAAGGAATAAAATACAGAGCGGAAACGCGGTGGTTATTGACCAAAGATAGAAAGGTATAATTTGATTTTTTTGTAACAGTACTGTCGACGGTTGATAACTTATTTGCCAGTAACTTGCGGGAATATTTTTGGTGATAGCGGGCATATTATTACTTGCTTGCCCCATACGAAAAAATATTAGTGGCGTACCTTGCTCCACTTTTTGCAATACCGTAATTTCACCTAACAGGCTATCTATCGCTCCCCATGACTGCCGCAAGCCATTAACATCTAAGGTGGTATATAGTACGCCTTGCCAATGACCTTGATCATTATTAATCATTGTCACATGGTGCAGTTGCCACTGATCTGTGCCGGCCACTTTTGCAACTTCTGTATACACTAATTGATTGTCATTAAGTCGATTCACCATATCTAAAAACAAAAAATTTACCCCATATTCGACCAAAGTACTGGCGATTCGCTCACGACCAAATCGTAGCGACGACGTCATAGTGTCGATTTCACGACGAGTAAAAAATGTAAACTCAGACGATTCAGGTAATTTTTCCTTCCATTGCGGGCGCTTATCTTTCAACCATTGCTGTTGCTGTTGTTGCGGGGTTTGTTGGATAACGTCGTCCATACTATTTTGGTTGGCACGGCTTTCAGTAAGGAGTGGCGGGGGGGCGATACCTGTAAGATGTTCAAGTACTTGGTTCTTTTTAGGCAAGAACAACGCGTTTGGTACTTCATCGGCAAATGTCGTTAACGTTTTTGTTAATGTCATTAAATATGCTTGGGTTTTTTGGCTGTATAACTCCGTGTTATATTCTACTTGCCGTAAAAACCTATTTTGATTTTCAGATTTAGTAAGCCAAAACCATACCGAATAATAGGCAACCAAAGCACTCAGGCATGCAATAAAGAGCAGAGATATTATTTGCTGTAAAGGTGAAAGACGAGAGGCTACTGGTTTCATAGGGTCAGCTTATCGAACTAATGTCCTGTTGATGAGCGATATAGTCAATAATAAGCGTCGACAATTGACATTTACTTGCCTCTGGCAAATGAAAATTTCCATTTTTCGTGATGATTGTCACCGTATTATTATCACTATTAAAGCCAATAGCAGGGTCGGATACATCATTAGCAATGATCATATCGAGGTTTTTACGGTGTAATTTATCTTTCGCATAACGCAGCACATCATGAGTTTCTGCCGCAAAACCGACGACAAACGGTTTGTTATTTGCACTCGCTATACTGGCCACAATGTCAGGGTTTTTTACCATCGTAATAGTCATGGTATCCTCGGTCGCTGTTTTTTTCATTTTTTGTTCGGCGATATTTGCAGGGCGAAAGTCAGCTACCGCTGCAGATGCAATAAAAATATCGCACTCATTCAGTATTGCCATACTCGCCTGATACATATCTACTGCCGATACCACATCAATACGGGTTACATGATCTGGACAGGATAATGCGGTGGGGCCGCTAATCAACGTAACTTTGGCTCCTGCGTTAACTGCAGCTTGCGCTAGGGCATAACCCATTTTTCCAGAACTATGGTTACTAACGAAGCGCACTGGGTCAATTGCTTCCCGTGTCGGTCCGGCAGTAATGACTACCGACTTACCGGCCAACGTGCCTGTTTCAAAATGACTTGCTATTTCTTGTGCTAACACGGCGGGCTCCGACATCCGCCCCATGCCCATATCGCCACAGGCCTGACCACCGGCAGCAGGGCCTATTTGATACACGCCACGGGCTTTCAATTCTGTCAGATTGGCTTGCGTCGCCTGATGATGCCACATCGCCTCGTTCATTGCTGGCGCAATAATTAATTCGCAACGCCTAGCCAAGCAAGCGGTGGTCAGTAAATCATTGCCATTGCCTTGAGTAATGCGTGCAATAACATCGGCGCTGGCGGGAGCAACCACCATAACATCAGCCCAACGGGCCAGTTCAATGTGCCCCATCGCTGCCTCTGCTGTAGGGTCAAGCAAATCTAGGTGTACAGGGTTACCCGATAACGCCTGCAAAGTGAGTGGGGTAATAAACTCTTGCGCTGCACGTGTCATCACTACGCGTACATCTGCCCCCAGATCTTGTAGACGTCGAATTAATTCGGCGCTTTTGTAAGCAGCAATACCACCAGAAACACCTAATAATATGCGTCGATTTGTTAAAGTAGCCGCCATATAAAATCCTATTGATGTAACGCCGTGATGGCTCGACTACTCTAGCAACAAAGCCAATATTACTTATTAATCATACTTTTTGCTTTGTTTGTAGGCGTATAAACGGTCGTTTTTACTTAATCATGCTACGATACCACCTTGTCAAGGAATTCGACACTATTTAGTCAGCAAGTGCTATCAATGTGCACCAATATTATCAAGGATGAGACAATGGCAATTACCGATTGGCCTGCGGCCGAGCGTCCGCGAGAAAAACTTCTGTTCAATGGAGCATCGAGCCTTTCTGATGCAGAGTTACTGGCCATTTTTTTACGTACTGGCTGTGCTGGTTTGTC
The DNA here is from genome assembly GCA_047636495.1 of Candidatus Endobugula sp. GTDB lineage: Bacteria > Pseudomonadota > Gammaproteobacteria > Pseudomonadales > Cellvibrionaceae > Endobugula. The sequence goes on from JBLILH010000007.1 coordinate 29,156, forward strand.
TGCAGTAGATCTTGCACGCCGACTATTGACCGATTTTGGCGGATTACGCGCAATACTTGATGCTGATCAATCTGCATTCTGTCAAGGCAAAGGTTTGGGTAGCGCAAGTTACGCGCAGCTTCAGGCCGTGTTAGAAATGGCTAAGAGGCATCTAGCGGAAACGCTCACCAAGGGTAATTTATTTACTCAGTCTGAAGATGTTAAACGCTATTTGTCCACTCAGCTTAGGCATCGACAACAAGAGGTCTTTGCGACACTTTTTTTAGATAGCCAGCACCAGCTACTGCGTTACAAAGAGATATTTTTTGGTACCGTAAACGCTGCTAGTGTTTACCCACGAGAAGTTGTCAAACTGGCCTTAAAATATAATGCCGTCGCCGTTATTTTTGCTCATAACCACCCATCTGGTATTGCAGAGCCCAGCCAAGCAGATCGCCATATCACCCAACAACTTATCAAGAGCCTAAGGTTAGTGGATGTAACAGTGCTAGATCATTTAGTTATTGGTGACGGTGAAGTGTGCTCATTTGCTGAACGAGGTTGGATGTAATCCATTAACAGTCGTAGGCTAAGAATATGGCCGAGCCATCGGTGTTATAGTGCACAATTAACGAATATCATGCTAAATGACTAAAAAACAGGCCTGCTTTACAAGTATCCGTTGCTATTACCTGTGCATTTTGGTATAAAACGCGGCTCTTTTTGTGGGTAGTCTTACCGTCGTTAACTCACCGCTAGTCAGTGGAATGATAAACGTTCAATTCAACTACTTAATGACTGGAAATATTTTTACTTTCGTCCATTTTACTGTGTCGGCGTAAACGCTTATCTTTAGGTAGACTATATATGCTACAAGTTAGTGCCATATATAGTCGTTACCGTTATCAAGATAGTCTGTACGACGATACGATGGTTTATTTATAACGATTAGCTTATAGAGGCAATATCATGTCTAGAGTATGTCAAGTTACTGGCAAACGCCCTGTAACTGGAAACAATGTTTCTCACGCAAAGAACCACACCAAACGTCGTTTTTTGCCTAACTTACACTCTCACCGTTTTTGGGTAGAGTCTGAAAAACGTTTTGTTAAATTACGTGTGTCCACTAAAGGCATGCGTATCATTGACAAAAAGGGTATCAATTCGATACTAGAAGACCTTCGCTCTCGTGGCGAAAAAGTGTAATTAATCGAAAACGAGCCTAAAGAAGAGGATAAGCACCATGCGTGATAAAATTCGTTTGAACTCAAGTGCAGGGACTGGCCATTTTTATACTACCGATAAAAATAAGCGTAATATGCCTGAAAAAATGGAAATAAAAAAATATGATCCTGTTGCTCGCAAGCACGTGATCTACAAGGAAGCAAAAATTAAGTAATGTCGGTTATCTCCATTATCTAGTCTTTTCGCTCCCATTAAAAAGCCCGACTTGTTCGGGCTTTTTAATGCTTACTATGTCAGTAATAGCTTATTGCATAACTTACCTAGACTCGTCTACCGATAACAACGGCCATACTCCACAAAATCCACGTACCCATTATCCAGACGATACTAATCGGTAGGAAAATGTTGGGCGCTTGCATTAACGTCGACATTAACGAGTCTTCATAGTAGAAAAACCATTGTTGATCATCTGGAAATATCATCGTATGCAAGCCATAAAACACATTTTCTATGCCCACTATTAAGCACAATATTAGCAATATTGTGCTTAATCCACCTGCATACAGACTTTGCTGACCGAGTGAGCTTATCGCTATTTGTTGATAGCGCATAAGTAACGAAGAAAAAATAAAAGCAGCCGCAATAACTTTCATTAGTCTTCCCGTCGAAGAAATCAGATCGGCAACATCCTGTAAATGTATTACTTCTTGTTTAGTTAACAATGTCTCTTTTTTACCGCCGGGCAAGCTATATTGTATGGTTGTCAAGCCACTGCCTTGCTGATGAATAGCATGAATTATCACTGCAAATAATCGCTCATGCTCTTCAGCACTTGTTTGAGCAAAATTTTCTCGACCAAAACGGTTTAGCGGCGCGTATTCATTGATTGTTTTATCGATATCCAACAAGTGATACCACTGTTTATAAAAGAACGATTGTTGCGACAATGCAACCCACATAACCATCAAACATAATAGCCACAACGATAGGCTCCAGCACCCATTCATCCACGCTGATATGTTAGTCCGTTTATTCATCCTATTTTCCTCTCTCTATTAAGCTAAAATGCTACCATAACACCTTAGCTAAATGTCCATTGAACCCATATCAGCATACCGTCGTGGGCGTTGCATCATAGTTATATTCCTATTCTATTCACTCACACCATTATATTGTCTACCTATGCCTGAATTACCCGAAGTTGAAACCACCCGCCAAGGCATTTCTCCTCACATTAAAGGTAGGTGCGTTAGTAAAGTCATTCTACGACACCACCAGTTACGATGGCCAATTGATCCCCAACTACCGGATTATCTTGCACGCAAAAAGCTTTTAAACGTCCATCGTCGTGGTAAATATTTATTATTAGAGTTTTTTCATGGACACCTATTAATTCATTTAGGTATGTCGGGTAGTCTGCGTATAATCAATCCTAAAACGGATGAGCCACAAAAGCATGATCATGTAGATATTATTTTTTCTGACAATATAGGCTTACGCTTTCACGATCCTCGACGTTTTGGCTCTATTCTCTGGACAACTGAAAACCCTTCAAATCATAAGCTGATTTGCAAATTAGGACCAGAACCTCTTTTAGAAGATTTTACCAGCGAATACCTATTCAAAAAAAGTCGTAAGCGAAAAAAAGACGTGAAAACTTTTATTATGGACAGCCATATTGTTGTTGGTGTGGGTAATATTTACGCTAACGAATCTTTATTTACGTCAGGCATTCGTCCGACTAAAGCCGCCGAGAAACTCAGCCGTAAACAGTGTGATCAGTGGGTGGCGAACATCAAAGTCGTTTTGCAACGTTCTATTACCCAAGGCGGGACTACGTTGCGAGACTTTGTCGGTGGGGATGGCAAGCCGGGTTATTTTGCGCAACAGCTTAACGTTTATGGGCGAGGAGGCAAGCCTTGTGTCACTTGTGAGCACATTCTTAAAGAAATTAGGCAAGCACAACGTACCACCGTTTATTGCACTCGCTGCCAAAAATAGTGGGTGAAAAATAGTTTTTTTCCTCTTGCTTCGATGATGGTAAACTGAGAGATTATTGGACTTAGGAAAACATAAAATAACTTACTTATTACGTAGAGAAAATATTATGATAAACAAAGCCATCATCAACACCGACAAAGCGCCAAAAGCCATTGGGACATATTCACAAGCGGTAAAAGCCCACAACACAGTGTATCTTTCGGGGCAGATTCCTCTTGACCCTGACACCATGATTTTAGTTGACGGCGATTTTGCCGCACAGACGCATCAAGTCTTTAAGAACTTAAAAGCGGTATGTGAAGCGGCTAATGGATCCTTAGCCGACATTGTAAAGCTTAATCTTTATCTAACAGACCTTAATAATTTTGCCACCGTCAACGAGATCATGGCGCAGTACTTTGTTGAGCCATATCCAGCGCGTGCAGCCGTTGGTGTAAAGCAACTCCCTAAAGGCGCAATGGTGGAAGCAGACGGCATTATGGTTATTTAACTTTAACTGATTCCTTGACGCGTGTTAAATTACACTTAAGCATAATGTATTTATTTCACATTTTTTTACATAGGCTAACAACATGTCTCAAATATTTAAACATGTCTTAATTCCCGTAGATTTTTCTGAAGACTCCGAATTAGCAGCAGGCATTGCTCTAGGAAAATTTGCTGCCGATGCTGAGACTATAACTATCGTCACTGTTTGCGAAACTCGCGGTAACCGTCATACAGAAATGCCCCCAGAAATTGATCAACTAGTGATCGATAATATCAAACAACGCACCAGTGATTTTGCTGAAAGATATAACGATAAGTATAAAAACTTAAACACTATTATTAAGAAAGGCTGTGCTGCAACACAGATTTTAAACACCGCACAAGATATGAATATTGATCTTATTGTGATGGGTTCACAGGGACGCAGTTCTTTGGCTAGAGTATTTTTTGGCAGCACAACATACGATGTCGCACGCAAGGCTAAGTGTTCTGTTTTTACCATCAGAACCTAATTTATAATTTATCCCTCTGCTCTCAAAAGATCGAGGGCAGGGAATTTAGATAGCACAGAATTTCACTACTCCCCCAAGTTTTATTACTAGTGTCTATCCTGTCCATTATAGTAACGTAGCGTACCCTTGCTTGAAACTAGGATAAATAAACACATACCCACTATCCAACAATTGCTGATTGCTACACCGTTTATTACTGCGTAACGTGCGCGCAGCCATTGGTACAATTTGCTGAAAATGGTCATCGGGTAAAGACAATTTTCGACGCATCCATTCTTTGACTTCATGTAATGAGGTAGGCTGATGATCGCTAGCGATGTAAATAGGTTGAATAGCTTGTTCTTTTTGCTGCTGAATAAGGTGCGCTAATACGCCTGCACAGTCATCTGCATGGATACGATTGGTATATACAACAGGTTTTTTTGCCGTACCTTTACCTGCCATCACTTGTTCCACAACATGCCCTAGACCTCGACCATAAATACCCGAAAAACGTACATGGCAATACGTGTAATCACTGGCTGCAATTAATTCTTCTGCTTCTCGTAGTCGACGACCGCTATAACTTTCTGGCTCTGCGGGTGACTGTTCATCTACCCAACTACCGTTTTTTTGGGCATAGACACTCGTACTAGAAACAAAAACAATAAGTCGAGGCTTGACCGTTTGCTGGTTTAACGCTGCCAAAATGGCTTTGACTGGAACCACATAGCCTTGCTCGTAACCCGCGTCGCTCATTTCTGTAGGCGTAAATGTTATTACCAACACATCAAAACCGACTGACAGCACACGCTCCATTTGTAGAGGGTCACAGCAGTCAGCGGTATCTATGGTGACGCTAGGGTGAGATATTTTTGAGCGTTTGACACCTACCACATGATGTTCGCTCAGGTATGACGACAAGCGATTAGCGATATCTCCAAAGCCCAACAGAGCTATCTTTTCTTTTTTCATACTATTATTACCCTCTATGCTAGAAAATTTTTATTAAGGCTGTTCAAGTCTACTTATTTTATTTACTATTAAATTTAAATAATCATTAGTTTTTACTAATAACGACCTGAATACTATTGATCTTATGATAACTTACTTCACCTAAAAACGGCCCCGAGCTTCGCTATGACACTCACCGAATTAAAATATATTGTTACCTTGGCTCAAGATCAACACTTTGGTAGAGCAGCCGAACGTTGTAATGTATCACAACCCACATTAAGCGTGGCGGTTAAAAAATTAGAAGAAGAGCTTGGAATAGCTCTCTTTGAGCGCTCCAAAACTCGAGTACAACCCACCCCTATGGGAGAGCAAGTCGTTGTGCAAGCACAGACTGTTCTTGAGCAAGCGTCTAAAATTAAGGACATCGCCGCGTCAGGTAAAGACCAACTTGGCAGTCCCCTCAAGGTAGGTGCTATTTTTACCATTGGGCCTTATTTATTTCCCCAGTTTATTCCGCAGTTACAATCTATCGCACCTAAAATGCCGCTATTCGTTGAGGAAGGGTTTACCGCTACGCTGCGCCAACAGTTACGCAATGGTGACCTAGATGTAATCATTGTAGCGCTGCCCTTTACTGAAGCCGATGTAGTCACTCAGGCGTTGTATGAAGAGCCATTCGTCGCATTACTGCCTGCATATCACCCCTTAGCCAAGACTGATACTTTATCGGCCGATGATTTTGCTAACGAGAATGTGCTGCTGCTGGGTGAAGGTCACTGTTTTAGAGATCAAATACTTCAAGCAATACCCAGTATTAAGACCCATGCGGCAGATGATAGTGGCAATATTCGTACTGCGACGGCGGGTAGTTCACTAGAAACGATGCGTCATATGGTGGCGTCGGGAATTGGGATTACTGTTTTGCCAAAGTCGGCTGCTGAGAGTAATTATGCACCGGATACTTTGGTTATTCGCCCAATCGCAGAGGTTAATGCCAAGCGAACCGTGGGGTTGGCGTGGCGCGCTAGCTTTCCACGCCATAAAGCAGTGGATGTGTTGCGCGCAGCAATTTTACAAGGTCAAAAGGCCAGTAATGTCGGCCTTTAATTAAGTAGTGACGATCACTTTATGACTCCTTCAAAATCGACAGCGACACTGATAAGAAATACGGCGCTATCGCCCGTTACTGTCTTAAAGGGCGTAGGCGTTCAGCTCGCCAAAAAATTGGAAAAACTCGGTATTGTTACCTTACAGGATTTACTGTTTCATTTACCCCGTCAATACGCCGACCGAACGCGTATTACTCTTATCGAGCATTTACAACCTAATCAAAGCGTCGTAATTGAAGCAGCGGTCATTGGAACGAGTGTGGTATTTGGCAAGCGCCGCAGCTTACTGTGCCGAGTAAAGGATCACACGGGAACGATCAGCTTACGCTTCTACCATTTCTCTAATGCACAGCGTAATACGATGACACATGGTGCGCGCATCCGCTGCTATGGTGAAACACGACGCGGGGCATCAGGCTTAGAACTATATCACCCTGAATACCAGTTGTTGTCATCCGCAAGCAGCGATAGTGCTCTGGAAAAGACTCTCACACCCATTTACCCTATTACCGAAGGTATTACTCAGCACCGGCTACGCTCAATCATAAAGCAAGCGCTTACTTTCTCCAAGGACCCTGATTTTGTTAGTTATCTTGCTCTTATCCCTGATGAGTTTCTGACCGACGTGGCACTCATTAAAGCGCACAACAATACTACATCCAGCAGCTTATTGGAGCCCTTGACTTATTTACACGCACCCCCTAGAGATGCTGATCTTACTGAATTGCTGGAAGGTCAGCACCCTTATCAACAAGCGCTTATTATGGAAGAGCTGACGGCTTATCAATTAAATCTACTGCAACTACGCGCGCTACGCCAACAACAAGAGGCGGTAGCATTACCCGCCAATAAAGCCTTAGAAAAAAAGTTTATTGCGTCCCTTAGCTTTTCATTAACAGGAGCTCAGCAACGGGTTATTGACGATATTGGTAACGATGTTCGACGCTCAGTACCCATGATGCGACTACTCCAAGGCGATGTAGGTTCCGGAAAAACGGTTGTTGCCGCGATGGCCGCATTGCGCGCCGTAGCCAATCAACACCAAGTCGTTATTATGGCGCCCACTGAAATATTAGCAGGACAACATCGCTACAACTTTGAACAATGGTTTGCACCGTTAGGTATTCGTGTTGGCTCGCTAACCGGTAAACAAAAAGTCAAAGAGAGGAGGGCAGAGTTGGCCCTGCTATCCAGCGGCGAGACTCAAGTGGTGATAGGCACCCATGCTTTATTTCAGGAGAGCGTTGTATTCCATCGTCTTAGCTTAGTTATTATTGACGAGCAGCACCGCTTTGGTGTCCATCAACGTTTATGCTTACGCGACAAAGGTTTCAAAGCCGAAAGCCCTAATGATACAAAGAGTAGTGCAAATGATGGGGTGAGAGATGTAAAAACCCCTCATCAGCTTATCATGACGGCAACGCCTATACCTCGTACATTAGCTATGAGCGCCTACGCTGATTTAGATTACTCGGTGATTGATGAGTTACCTAAAGGCCGCATTCCTGTTGAAACAGTGATAATTAGTCAGCAAAAACGCCCCGATATTATCCAACGTATCAACCATGCCTGCCAACAAGGCCGACAAGCTTACTGGGTGTGTACCTTAATTGAAAACTCCGAGAGTCTAGAAGCACAAGCTGCGGAAGAGGCCGCAACCCTGCTCGCTAGCGCATTACCAAGTCTGAGTATTGGCCTGGTGCATGGGCGCTTAAAGTCTGCTGAAAAAGAGCACGTGATGTCCCTATTCAAAGCCGGAGATATTGATTTATTGGTGGCGACTACGGTAATTGAGGTAGGCGTTGATGTACCTAATGCTAGCCTGATGATTATTGAAAATCCAGAACGTTTAGGCTTGGCACAGCTACACCAACTGCGTGGGCGCGTGGGGCGTGGCAGTGTTGCTAGCCATTGCGTATTGTTGTATGGAGAAAAAGTATCGCTACATGGGAAAGAGCGCCTTCAAGCTATGCGGAGCACCACTGACGGCTTTAAGATTGCTGAAATTGACCTTAAATTACGTGGGCCTGGAGAAGTGTTGGGCACGCGACAAACTGGCGATATCGGCTTTACTCTCGCTGATTTACGTCGTGATTTATACCTTATGCCGCAAGTGAACGCTTATGCACACGCTATTATTAACCAATATCCCGAGTATGGCGGTGCCTTAAGTGCACGATGGCTAGGCAAAAATATCCAATATGCTCACGCTTAATGAAATACTGCGTCTAGACTAGCAGCGTTCTGATCTTCAACTACACTTAAAAGAAGATTACATTTACTGTTGAGGAATTATCGTGGCCGTCCCCGTTAGCATCGAACAACACCTTAAGAAGCATAATATTTCTTATTCCCTAGCCACAATATTGGATACACCCTTATCTGAAGTTAACAGTAGTGTTCAGTCCATTACTCAGCGGCAGCACGTTCAAAGTGCCAATGCACATTTATTACAGAATACTCATGGCGAAAAGCTACTGGCTATCACACCGAAGCAAACCATTTTAAATTTAGATGCCGTTAAAGAAACTTTTGGCGAACCTTACAAGCCTATTGTTGGTAAGTCACTAAGCACATTTATTCATAGTCTTGGTCTTGACGCTATGGTGGCAATGCCTAAGCTAGGCAACTTACCTACTATTGTTGACTCTAATTTATTAAAAACCGACATGTTATTGCTTAGCGTGGGGGTCAATAATGAATATATTCAAGTCGACGGGGAGTCGTTCAAAAAACTACTCGAATCCACTATTGTTGACGATATATCGACGCCTTTGAGCACGTTAAATCAAGCAATATCGACACATCTTGACGAAAAAAATATTAGTGCTAGTGTTGAGAAATTCACCGAGCTGCGTATCAAGCAACGATTAACTGATACATTAGAATTGCCGCCTCTTCCGGCCACTGCAGCAGCTATTATTAAATTACGTGTTGACACCAATGCGGATGTGAATGATCTGTGTGAAGTCATTGAGTTAGATCCTGTTTTGGCAGCGCAAGTAGTCAGTTGGGCCTCATCCCCCTACTATTCGGCACCAGGCACCATAAAATCTATTCACGATGCTATTGTGCGCGTTCTCGGATTCGATATGGTGCTAAGTTTGTCGCTTGGGTTAGCATTAGGTTCAACATTAAAACTGCCGAATCGTCGTCCAGAAGGCTGCGTTTCTTATTGGCAACAAGCCGTTTATGTGTCTACTTGTACCGAAGCCATTATTAGCTGCATGCCGCGCGAACATCGCCCTAGTTATGGCTGCTCATATCTATCAGGGCTATTGCACAACTTTGGTTATCTGGTTATTGCTGAAGTATTTGATAATAAATTTGACGCTATTTGTAATGAAGTTGATGCAAATACGCATGCCGCGCCTCAATCGATTGAAAAGCACATTATTGGTGTCACCCGTGATCAATTAGCTGGCTGGCTAATGGAGTCATGGGATATGCCAGAAGAAGTCTGTGCCGCCATAAGACATCAGAGTGACCAGGAGTATGCGGGAGAACACGCCGAATATTCACGATTAATTTATTTAACACGTAAACTCCTTAATGAAAAAGGTGTACGCACGGGTGTTTCTAATGCACCCATTCCAGAGAAACTATTTAAAAATTTTAATTTAGATAGACAAGAAGTCTCGGCAGCTATCGATGTTATGCTGGAGTCCACAGAAATGCTAGAAGCCATGACCCTGCAAATGAGTCATCGTTAGCCTATATTTCCCATGAGTAGTGTGAGACGGTAAGTATTTACCTGCAATGTCGGCCAATCATTATAATGTGTCACGTGGTTGCTACAGACAACGATCTTGTTTCTTTATTACTCACATCCGCTACAATGGCAAAATCCGTTACGTTTTCTTCAATAGGATTCGCTATATTGTCTTCGTTCACTCTTAATAGCCATTATCCCCATAATCAATCAGCCGGCAGTACAGATGGTATAGATAGAAACCAACTGCTCGCTATTAACCAAGAACCCATTTCTAGAATGCCTGTTTCGAAAGAACCTCGCTGGAAAACCGTTTCTCAGCAGCGGCATGGTATCGATTCTCATTATTTACATTGGCTGACAGACGAGGGCTCACTGACTAAAAAGTTAGTCCAAAAAGCCAACGGAGATTTTCGCGTATCGGTACTCTGTCAATCTATTCGCCCTGTCCTCCCGTCTGAACAGCACGTGTTACTTATTCCTCACCGGCAGTGGGCAATGATTCGAGAGGTTGTGCTTTATGGCAAAAATGTACCATGGGTGTATGCTCGTACGGCGATACCCCTGAGTACACTGAAAGGTTCTTTAAGGCGATTACATTACCTAGGTAATCAGCCGTTGGGGGAACAGTTATTTGCAGATCCATCTATGCAGCGGGGAAAACTGCAAATTGCACAATTCCTACCTTCGCACATACCCTTAGTGGCCCAGGAAATAACAAAAAAATTTCAACAATCAACGTGGGGACGTAGATCAGTTTTTTGCTTGTCTTCACAGCCCATGCTGGTGAGCGAAGTGTTTCTTCCTTCGCTCATTTATTCTTAGTATAAAAGAGCCACTATCATAATGAAATTATCAACCCGAGCTACATTATTGTCATTATTTATGTTTCCTGGTAGCGGTCATATTTTTCTAAAAAAATATTTTTTTGGAATTTTATATATTAGTGTCGCAACAGGAGCATCTTTAGTATTATTTATTACTATAATGAAACGAGCTAACATTATTGCTGATCAAATTGTAGCTCAAAAAATGCCTTTTAGCGTTACTAAAATTATTGAACTTGTTACCGCGGAACCATCAATCGATGAAGTAAAATTACTTAATATAGCTATCAATATATTTTTAATTACGTGGTTAGTGAGTACAGTTGACGCCTATTTAGCAGGTAAAAAGTTAGACAGACTGTGAGCCTAATAAAACAGTAGAGCAGAGAAAGAATGTTAGAATTGCAGCGTCATATAAACTAAGCTTGGTTTTTCTGAACTGGCAAGAAAATAATAGGATTCTGTTGTCGATAAACGGGCATATTCTACTTCATACGTTAACACTACATATCTAATAAGACCTTCGCTAATTTGATTTCGGCGAATAACTTTTGTTGATCTATGGTTAGCTTTTTTAAAACGTCCAGCACTTCCTACAACCGCTTTCAAAGTGGCGGCAATATCGTCAAATGGCACTAATTTAAAGGAATCTTTATCATAATTGCTAAATTCTTCATAAAACGAACCTTTTTTTCTTGCTTCATAAATTTTTTCCATAACACCATAAGCAAGATTTTTATCAAGCTTTATACCACATGCAACTAGTGTCACAACGATTAAAGCAAATATAAAGTTAACCTTTTTCATTATTTTTATCCCTAATAAGGTCACACTCTTCGTCTAATTTTATTAATACATTTTTTTCATTAAGTTCTTTTTTCTTCCATTCGTCTAAAAAATTTTTCATCTCCGAAACAGGTAGTGGCTTAGAAAAATAATATCCCTGGACATATTCGCAACCAATTTTTCTCAACAGATCAACCTGGCCTTCTTCTTCAACACCTTCGGCTAAAACAGTAAGCCCTAAGCTATCGCCCAACATCATAATGCTTTTTACAAAGGCAATATCAAATTCTGTTTCTAAAATTTCATTAATAAACATCCTATCTATTTTTATTTTAGACAACATATGACTAAATTTTTTGATGTAGCCAAGTGAAGAATATCCCATTCCGAAATCGTCGATACTAAAACTAATTCCTTTTTCACGGATTTTTTTGATGCCATCCAAGACGATGGGATCATCATTAAGAACCAGTCGCTCTGTCACTTCTAGCTCTATCCAGTCTACTCTTTTTTGCTGAAAAATATTGCTTTCTGACAACCAAGACGAAAAGCAATTGTGATAAAAATTAGTAGGGCTAAAGTTAATCGATAGTATGAAGGGTTTTTCAAATTTTTCCCGCCATTCTGCAACTTGCTTAATCGATGTCTCGAAAACCCATCGATCTATATCGAAAACAACACCCATTTTTTCTGCTATGGCAATAAATATATCAGGCCTTACCCAGCCAATTTCTTCGTCTTTCCAACGAATTAGCGCTTCGAAACCTATCACTTTATTTTTCTGAATATCAACTAAAGGTTGGTAATTAACATGGAACAGTTTGTGTTCAATAGCATTAAGCAGCTTACTTTTTATCTTGTTTTCTAACTCCTGCTCTTTTCTTGTTGACTCGTCAAAACAAAAAAACGTATTTTTTCCCACAAGTTTCGCTTTACAAAGTGCATTATCAGCATAGCTTAAGATGGTTCTTGGCTCGCTAGAAAATTGATCTGGGTGGATTGATACGCCAATACTACAGCCCAATTTCACATGAACTCCCTGTGTACTTATTTTTTCATTGAATCCGTCGATAATCGCTTCACAAACATTAATATACGATTGGTCGCTTTCAAGATAACAGCAAATAACGAATTCATCTCCACCTAATCGAGCGATGAAAGCACCTAGATCATTCGCTGTTTTTTGCAATCGCATTGCACATTCAGTAAGCACCTTGTCGCCGACATTATGACCCATGCTATCGTTAACCTGCTTAAATCCGTCTAGATCAATAAAAAAAGTCGCTAGGCGACCTTTTGCTAACTCATATTTATCTAGTTGTTGACCAAGGTAATTATACAAATGTCGTCGATTTGGCAATCCTGTTAGCAAGTCAAAATTTGCCTGATAAGCGATCTGTTCTTCGTAATCTTTTTTTGCATGAAGTAGCTCGACAGCTGATTTTCTTCCATCATTCAATACGTTGACCAAATCACTGATTTCATCATTTTTAGGTTTTCGCTGCAGTGATAGTGGAAAAAATTCTATAGCGGAATATAGAGCAAAGTTTTTTGCTGAATGGCTAATAAATGTGATGTGGCGAATAATTACTCGGTTCACTATTACATAAAAGACTAATGTCATTAGCCCTATCGTAAATGAAACAATAAGGATAGTAGGAATATATTTATTATATGTGTTGGTCTTAAATTCTTTCAAATCATAACCCACACTTAAGACCCCTAATTTTAGGTTTTGAAAATAAATATCGCGTGAAAAATTGTGTAGCGAAAACTGGCTACCTGCATAAAATCTTCTTTCTTTTTCATCCACTATCACAGCGTTTTTAATATATGGCAACTCGACTAAACTTTGTAAGGTCACCTGAATACTATTATCATTTATATTCCAAAGATATGAACCTACTTGCTTCTCTATCGTATCCACTATTTCTGATGTTTTTCGAACAAGCTCTTTTTCGGCTTGATGCGACTCTACATAGACCAACAACATCACACTGATAGCGGCAAAAAAAAACATAATACTGACGACATACAATGATAAGCGCAGGCCTATGCAACTACGCACTGTTTTTTTCATGGGTGAAGAATAAGTCATCAGAGGCCTGTTAGCTGATCACTATTTGTATCGCTTTAAAAGCTTTGATTAACAAATAATAGATAAGTGAGGTTTTGTCTTTGCACACAGCAAAAACCACATAAAGAACTGAAGATTATTTTATGGCGTGCGGCCAAGTAACAAATGCGACAGCTTTATATAAACTATAGCTGATAAGTGGTGCTTATCAAGCACCGTGAAAGAGAAGTAATGATGAAATAACCTATAAAGCTTGTAAATTAGCGTACTGTAAGACTAGCCATTTACAGCCTTCATTAACAAAGTTGACCTGAACACGCATATTATTTTCTTGTCCCTCGAAGTGGGTAATAACACCGTCGCCGAACATAGCATGGTTTACCTTTTGCCCTAAATAGTACCCAGAGTCCTCACCCTGTTCTTGTAATGACGGTTTTGACTTGGCGGCTCGGTTATAGCCTAGCGGTCGTTGAATTTGTGTTTTGAGACGGACTTCGTAAATGCATTTATCTGGGATTTCTTTAACGAATCGGGAAACCCGATTAATACTTTCGGTGCCATGTATACGCCGTGTCTCTGCATAGCTAATCGTTAATTTAACCATGGCGCGGGTAATGCCTACATAACATAAGCGACGCTCCTCTTCTAAACGCTCTGGGTCATCTGCTGACATTCGATGAGGAAACAGATTTTCTTCCACCCCAGCCAAGAATACCCGGGGAAACTCTAGACCTTTAGCCGAATGTAACGTCATTAGTTGCACCGCATCGTCGAACTCGTCAGCTTGACCATCACCTGATTCTAATGAGGCGCTATCCAAAAATTGTACCAATAGAGGCGTATCTGCTGTGATTTCTTTATCGGTTTGTGTCGCTGCCTCATCAGGATTAAAAGCACGACAAGCGTTCACCAGTTCTTCTAAGTTCTCTGCTCGCGCCTGGCCTTTCTCACCCTTTTCATTTTTATGGAAGTCATATAAGCCAGATAATGTAATTATTTTCTCCGCTTGCTCATCCAAACAACATTCTTTAGTTTTCAGCTGTAATTGACGAATCAGCTGTAAAAAAACGTTGACTGCTCCCGATGCTCTGGCCGTTAGTATCCTTTCGTCTGCCATACGTTGCGCTGCAGCCCATAGAGAGCAGCCTTCTTGTCGTGCGAACAAACGTAATTGCTCAACGGTTTTACCGCCAATACCCCTTGCCGGTGTATTGATCACCCGCTCGAATGCCGTATCGTCGTCTACATTAATGATTAGGCGCATATAAGAAAGGGCATTTTTGATCTCTGAACGATCATAAAATCGTTGACCACCATAAATACGGTAGGCAATATTTTCTCGCAAAAGGCTTTCTTCTAATACCCGTGATTGCGCATTCGAGCGATATAATATTGCTACACTATCGTATCGATGCCCCTCTCGCACCCACTGTTCAATAGACTCGACAATAAATCGAGCTTCATCGTATTCATTGAAGGCAGCGTACAGGCTGATGGGTTCGCCATCGCCAGCATCCGTGCGCAATTCTTTACCTAAGCGCCCCAGGTTGTTCTCAATCACGCCATTAGCGGCTTCTAAAATAAGACCTGTAGAACGATAATTTTGCTCTAGACGTACGGTTTGTGATTGTCCAAAATCTTCGGTAAAGCGTTGTATATTTTCAATTTTTGCTCCACGCCAGCCATAAATTGATTGATCGTCGTCACCCACTGCTGTTACGCACCCGGTATTGCCCGCCAATACCCGCAACCACGCATATTGGATGGTATTAGTATCTTGAAACTCGTCGACTAGAATAAATGGAAACCGTCGTTGATAATGCTGCAAAATATCGGGATGATTTAATAACAACTCGTGAGCGCGAAGTAATAACTCACCAAAATCAACCAAACCTCCGCTACGGCATATTGCCTCATAAGCGGTGTAAATTTGTAGCATTGTGACTTCGTAAGGGTCGCCGCTAGCTTGAATATATTGCGGACGCTGCCCTTCATCTTTTTGCGAGTTGATATATGATTGTGCCTGCCTAGGAGGCCAGCGAGTATCATCTAGCTTTAAGGTTTGACACACACGCTTAACCAAGCGTAATTGATCGTCGCTATCTAATATTTGGAAATTTTGTGGCAGATTTAAAATTTTCCAGTGGGCTTTTAAAAGACGATGGGCAATACCATGAAATGTGCCTACCCACATGGAACGACTATTGCTTACAGACTTTGTTACAGCACTACCTTCTAATATGCCTTCTAAACGACCTCGCATCTCTCTCGCTGCTTTATTAGTAAAGGTCACCGACATAACAGAGTGTGGTGATACGTTCTCGACCTGTATCAGCCACGCGATTCGATGAACCAGAACTCGTGTTTTACCGCTGCCTGCCCCCGCCAAAATCAGCTGATTGCCTGCAGGGGCTGATACAGCGTCGCGCTGTGCATCGTTTAAATCATCAAGAAGATAAGAAACATCCATAAAAATCCTAGCCGTCGCCAAAAGTTGAACCAACAAAAATAATACAACCATTTTACCTATACTGTAAATTTATTCAGCTTTTTTCGACTTATCGGTTACAGCGTGATGGTCGTAATTGGTTTTTTTACACTGGTTCTACAGAATAATAATCTACACATTGATTATTATTCTTGTTTTATTTCATTTTAATGCATTGCTATAATAGAGAGTTTTATTGCTCAATCCTCTCAGGGTAACCAACAAGTTTTTGTTAAATTTTATGCATCAACATCATCGAAACTATTCAGTATTTGTTTTCGTGTATTAAAAGACCAGGTATTGCTGAAGAGGCACTTCAGGAGTGCTTTATCAAAATATAGAATCGTTCCAAACAAGATCAAAACATCGCTTAAGCTCCATGACATGGTTAATTACTATTGCTAGAAACTCAGTCATTAACCGACTCCGAAGCAAGTGGTGCACATTAATCCATTGATGATATTGATAAACCTGTTGCCAATAACGTCGATTTCCCAGAAGCCAAAGTAGACAGATTGGGTGAACGTCAACGCATTGAACAATGTTTCGATGAACTTGATGACATTAACGCTGTGAAAGGGTCTTTTCATTAAGGTGAAGCCTATGCAGACTTGGCTCATCGTTTTCAGGTGCTATTAACACCATGCGTACTTGGTTACGGCGGAGTTGACTCATGCTCAAGGAGTGTATGCGCTAATGAATACCCCGGACGTAGATGATAAATAAGATAATATCGTTGATTCAGCTGTATACGTGCTCGGGTTAATGTCGCTTTCTGAAAGAGCTACTTTTAGAACCAGGCTGATTACTCATACCGACTTACTGTATTTGTGCGATGAATGGAGTGTAACATTTGCATCCATCGTCAATAGTGTTGACGAGAAGCGCCCTAAAGAACATCTTTAACTGCAACTGATGCAGCCACTTTTTAATGGGTATCTGCCTACCCGTGAGTTACCCGTGCACAGACTCGTTTGATGGCAACGCCTACGCGAAAAATGGCGGGCTACTACTTGGTTTGACACGATATGGATAAGTGTCAAATGGATTGGCGCTTCGTTATCTGCATTCCTATTGAATTCGATTACTTTTTTACCTGTTTCGCCATCCTTTACCCTAACTATATTGCTTTGATACACAATGAAGACCGGTCTCTGCAGATATCAACCAGATTCGATGACGATAAAAATATGCTGCGCATAAAGACTCAACTCGGCTCTCCTAAAACAGGAAGAGATATTGAGTTATGGCTAATCGTTGAAAATCAATCACCGTTTTCTTTCGGTTTACTTAACCCTAGGAATACATTTGACATTGTTATTTCTCGTCAGCTTGTAGATGCAGTAGCGGGATCGACGCTGGCTTTATCGTATGAACCGAAAAGCGGATCCCCAACAGGACAACCAACTGGGGCAGTACTCGCGATTGCTACAGTAACGCTTATTTAACCGTTTCTGTTCTGACGTTCATTAATAGTGCATCATATTTTTTGAAACTAACCATCGATTTTTATGTCAATAGCTTATGTAGTCACGATGATGAATGATGTTAGTGTCTGGAAATGTAGTTAACTATTGGCATATCATTTGTTTAGTCCAACTTGTACTTTACCTACTTGTTTGCTTACTTTATTACCCAATGGTTGTTTTTTTGTACCTTAATTCTTGGAAGATCTTAATGAATCGACGAAATTTTTTATCTAGCATTGCAGTAGCTTTAGCCGCTCTATCTTTACACTCGACTGCTCTCGGCAGATCCATTTATAATTTATCTCAACAAGAATGGAAAAATAAATTAAGTAAACTTGAATATGCGGTAATGCGTGACGAAAAAACCGAACGTGCGGGTACCAGTCCGTTATTAGCTGAAAAGCGTACCGGAATTTATCATTGTAAAGGTTGTGACTTACCTCTCTATGATTCGTCAACAAAATACGATAGTCGTACAGGTTGGCCTAGCTTCTATCAAGCATTAGCGAATGCTGTCGATACTAAGAAAGACAATACTTTATTTACAATTCGTACAGAAGTGCATTGTCGCCGCTGTAAAAGCCACCTAGGTCATATCTTTGATGATGGTCCTAAGCCAACAGGGAAGCGTCATTGTCTAAATGGTATCTCACTTACATTTCGTTCTGCCAATAAATAATTTTATTACTTGAATTTTTTATCTCATATATATGTCTCTCTATAGCCATAACACCTGTCTATGGTGTGTCTCTAAAGAGGCCCAATTAATTTCACCCATCGCATAGCACTCATTACATAAATAGTGCCATGAGATACTAGGAGAATAATCAATGCAGTTTATAACTCCAAAAAAGTAGTCAATATTGTCGCATCAACATCTCTGGTCGCATTAACGATATTAAGTTCTTCTCAATTAATGGCTGGTAATAGTAATCCTGACGTTGGCGCGGTACCGGTGTATTCCAACAAAAATTTTATTGGAAATGTTGCCAACTCAAAAGATCATTTGGCTCTAGTCGCTGCAGTTAAATCCGCTGGCTTGATAGATACTACACAAGGAAAGGGAAGGGGCCTTTCACTGCTTTTGCTCCTGTGAATTCAGCCTTTTCTCACTTACCAGAGGGTGCGGTATTACAGTTACTCAAGCCTTAAAATAAAGCAGAGTTAACTCAAGTTTTAACGTGCCATGTTATCGGTGTATCCGCATTATCTGCAGCTATTTAAAAAATGATAGAAGATGACAGTGGTAAACATCCAGTTGCAACGCTAGGGGGGTGTACTTCAAACCACCTATAAAATGGTGTGATTATGTTAGAAGACGAGAGTGGGGGTCTTGTGAAAGTAACGATTGTAAAAGTTACACAATCGAACGGTGTCATTCACGTGATGGATAAGGTTCTACTACCGAAATCGTAATTTTCATTACTTCCTATAATACATAAAATATGCGCTCACAAATAATTCAACTGACCATTATGTTATTCTTGTCTTAAGTCGTGTCGTACTGACTTCTATACTAGTAAGCCTTCACTCATTGACCTTTCATGTTGTAACAGCCAAGACTTTGCTTCTTCCCCCCAGGTATAACCGGTTAAAGACCCGTTCTTTCCTATGACACGATGGCAGGGAATGATAATCGCAATAGGATTTTTTCCATTAGCGTTACCAACTGCTCGCACTGCCTTAGGGTTGTTTATTTGAGTCGCAATGTATTGGTAAGAAACAGATTTCCCATATGGGATGGTTAATAGACTATCCCATACCAACCGCTGAAATCTTGTTCCTATTGGACTGAGAGGGACGGTAAATTTATGAAGTGCACCTGAAAAATACTGATTAAGCTCCTCTTTAGCGTAATCCGTAACGTTATTTGTCCTGACAGACTCTGGTGCTTCGTTCACTAATACTATGCTTGTTAAACTGCTATTTGACGCTTTGATTAACAGGGGCCCGATGGGTGAATTTACAACATCTATAAAATAGTTCAATGGTTAATTATCCTACATGCTAATGATCATAGAAGTTTACGATAGTTTTACCCGTCGTTTCCTGTCCTTTATATTATACCGCTGCTTTTTAACGTCTTAATATACTTAATTTTTTTGGGGAGGGGGAGCTTCAGAGTAAACCACAGAAAATGATTGTTTATTAATCCGTTCCTTGTGGTTTCCCTACAAAAAATGCTTAAATACGCAGTATGAAACCAGCATTACTGAGTCAACATATTGCCAATACTATGGGGCGTTTACGTAAATCGGAGCGTAAGGTTGCTGAGTATGTCCTTAATCACCAGCAGGATGTTATTCACCTACGAGTGATCGATGTAGCTAATCACTCGGAAGTCAGTGAGCCTACCGTTATTCGTTTCTGTCGTGCCATTGGCTGTAGTGGGTTTCAAGACTTTAAGCTCACACTCGCCCAACAGCTGGCATCTAGCCCTAGCTTTGGCCAGATAGCGATCACCGACACCGATTCTACTGCGGACTTTTCTAAGAAGGTATTTGATGGTGCCATAGATACCCTGTTAAACGTTCGTGATAATGTGGATGTCGAGCAGGTACACCAAGCGGTTAACGCGATATCTGCGTCTTCAAGGGTTGAGTTCTTTGGTTTCGGAGCGTCTGGTGCTGTAGCCGTTGATGCTTATCACAAATTTTTTCGACTACAACTAGCTGCCGCAGCACATTCAGACCACCATTTTCAAAATATGTCGGCTGCTTCATTATCGCCTGGAGATGTTGTCGTGGCTATATCACATAGCGGTCGAACCAAAGCGTTAATTGATTCTATTGGATTAGCAAAAGAGGCCGGGGCAGTGGTAATTAGTATTTGCCCCAACAATACCCCCATAGCGGATATTGCTGACATTCCTATATCCGTAGATGTTGAAGAGGACATTGAAATTTACACCCCTCTATGTTCACGTCTTGCACACCTTGTGGTGATTGATGTCCTAGCAATGGGAGTTGCCCAACAGAAAGGGCCTGGACTCAAAAATCATCTATTTAAACTTAAAAAAGCTCTTAGCAATGTTCGCGTATAGCTTTTTAACATCGACGATAACAATTTTTAACTCGCCATCACGTTATCTTTTACTTATACCGCTTTTTAACTTTGCTGTTGTAAGCCATCAAGATGGTAGTTGAGAAATAGGATGATGAAGAAATCTTGTTCACCTGTTGTATAAAGCTGTCTACAACGTTCCGTAATATAACTACTCTACCGTTACCGACTTAGCCAGATTTCGTGGTTGATCAACATCAGTACCTTTTAATACTGCTACGTGATAAGAAAAAAGCTGCAATGGAATAGTAAACACAATTGGTGATATCCCTTCCGGTACTTTAGGCAAATGGACTACTTGACACTCATTAGTACTGGTAAAATTTGCCTGTGTGTCCGCAAAAACAAATAACTGCCCACCTCTCGCTTGTACTTCTTCAAGGTTAGATTTTAGCTTATCTAATAGAGCATCATTGGGAGCGACTGCAATAATTGGCATATCGCTATCAACTAACGCCAAAGGTCCGTGTTTAAGCTCTCCAGCTGGGTATGCTTCTGCGTGAATATAAGAAATTTCTTTTAATTTAAGTGCGCCTTCTGCGGCAATCGGGTACTGGATGCCCCTACCTAAGAATAATGCGTGATTTTTTTCTATAAATTGCTCACTGACTTTTGCGATTGTTTGATCCAAGGTGAGAACTTCTTCACACAACCCAGGTAGTTGCTTTAACTCATCAACCATTGCAGCTTCTTGCACTGGGGTAATGCCGTTGCGCCGACCCAAAACAATAGTTAACAGTTTCAATGCTACCAGTTGAGTGGTAAATGCTTTTGTTGATGCAACACCTATTTCCGGCCCCGCTTCTGTCATAAGAGAAAGATCAGACTCTCGTACCAACGCACTGTTTGCAACATTACAAATCGTTAAGGCAGCAAGAATGTTTTGTTTTTTTACTTTTTGTAGCGCCGCCAATGTATCCGCTGTTTCACCCGACTGTGAAATCGTTACCACTAAGGTGTTTGGTGGAATAAATGCTTTTCGGTACCGAAACTCGCTCGCAATCTCCACACTGCAGTGTAAATTGGCTATAGACTCTATCCAATACTTAGCCACAAGTGCAGCATGATAACTAGTACCGCACGCTAATAGTTGAATATGCTTTGTTTGATCGAAAATAGCAGTAGCTTCTGTACCGAAGCATTCCTCAAGTACACGTTTTTTACCTAACCTGCCTTGGAGTGTTTCTCGGATAAGTGAGGGCTGCTCAAAAATTTCTTTCAGCATATAATGGCGATACTCTCCACGGCTCGCTGTTTGCTCGTTACCACTTAATTTTATTTTTTCACGCTGTACTGTATTGCCCTCTTTATCGGTAATGGTAATACACTGTGTTGATATTTCAACAAGATCACCTTCTTCCAGGTAAATAAATTGGTCTGTTACTTGTCTCAATGCCAACTGATCCGAAGCGATAAAATTTTCTTCGATACCCACGCCTATGATAAGAGGGCTGCCCTTCCTTGCAGCGATCAACGTTCCTGGGTCTCTTTCACTAATTACGCCAAGGGCGTAAGATCCTTCACACTGTTCGATGCTAATTGCAACTGCTTCCTTTAGTGAAGACACTTTTTTTAAGGAATCGGTTATCAGGTGTGCAACCACTTCAGTATCCGTTTCGCTGAGAAAGACATAGCCTTTGGCTTTCAGTTGTTTACGTAATGCTTCATGGTTCTCAATAATCCCATTGTGCACCAATGTCACATGCGACGAAGTGTGAGGGTGTGCATTACTTTTCGTGGGTTTTCCATGGGTCGCCCAACGAGTGTGAGCAATACCCACCTGACCTTTCATAGGGGTTTGCTTAACAGCATCTTCAAGCTTAATGACTTTGCCCGCTTCTTTGCATATCGCAATGCTAGTGCCTTCTTCAATTACAGCAATCCCTGCGGAGTCATACCCACGATATTCCAGCCGACGTAGGCCTTCTAGTAATATTTCAGTTACATTCCGTTTGGCAACAGCTCCAACAATCCCACACATAATTTTCTCGTTTGTTAATGTATTATCAATAAGTTATTTTATTATCTTCTCTGGTCGCGACCATTCTTTATGCGTTTTTTGCGGAGCCCGTGCAAGCGCTAGGGTATTTTTCTCTACTGACTTATTTATAGTTGACCCTGCTCCTATTGTTACACCATCAGCTAGGGTAACTGGTGCTACTAAAGCAGTATTTGATCCGACGAACACGTCATTACCGATAACGGTGAGATGCTTATTGACGCCATCATAATTACAAGTAATAGTACCTGCACCAATATTAACACCTTCGCCTAAAGTAGCATCACCTACGTAGCTTAAGTGATTTATTTTACTGCCTTTACCCACATGTAATTTTTTTGTTTCGACAAAGTTACCAATTTTTGCATTGTCTTCTAAAACGGTGTCAGGACGTAACCGTGCAAACGGTCCTATAGTGCATTTGAGCTTGATCGTCGCGCCCTCCAAAATGCAATTATCATTAATAACAGAACCTGATGCGATTGTTGTATTTCCTATAATACAGTTCGCGCCAATAGAAACATTATCGCCTATCGTCACGTGCCCTTTGAAGATACAATTCACATCAATAATAACATCAGCACCGACGACCAATTTACCCCTCAAATCGAACCGAGAAGGATCCAATAAGGTAACGCCTTCAACTAACAGCTGTTCTGCTAATCTTAATTGATAAATTCGTTCAAGCTGAGCTTGTTGACGACGATCATTCACCCCTAGCACTTCCCATTCGTGTAATGGTTGCCTTGTATTAATACTAACGCCTCGGGCTTTTGCCATGGCAATAATGTCTGTTAAATAATACTCTCTCTGTGAATTAGTATTCGATAACGCGGGTAACCAGGCATGTAAATGAGCTGAATTAACCGCCATGACACCAGTATTGACTTCTTTAACCATTAACTCAGCATTTCTGGCGTCTTTTTGTTCTACAATGGAGATAACTTGATTGTTAACGTCTCTGATAATCCGCCCATATCCGGTTGGATCCTCTACATTTACCGTCAATAAGCCAAGGCTATTTTTATTGACTACAGCCGTTAAGCTTAGCAATGTTTCCTTACTAATAAGCGGCACATCGCCATAAAGAATGAGAACGACCCCATCCTTTGGAAAGTAGGGTAAAGCTTGTTGTACCGCATGCCCCGTGCCTAGCTGTTCTTTTTGTTTAATAAAATTAAGACAGTCAATTGCCGCTAATGTTTCTTTAACTTGATCTGCACCGTGACCCACAATGATATTAATCGGATTAGCCGTTAATGTCTTTGCTGTTTTGATGACATGTGCAACCAGCGACTTACCTGCAATCGGCTGCAACACTTTAGGTAGGGCAGATCTCATGCGCGTGCCTTTACCGGCAGCAAGGATAACGATACTTAACATAATGTCATAACGCTCTTATAATATATTCAGGCACAAAAAAAGGTAGCCAATGCTACCTTTTTTTGGTCAATAATCGCTACGCTAATAATGATTGAGTTATCTACCAATTTTTTTGCGTATCGCTTGTAATGTGCGTAGTTGAGCCGATGCCTCTGCTAACTGAACGGCAGCTGCGGAGTAATCAAACTCAGCACTCCGGTTTGCGATGTTTCTCTCTGCTTCTTCTTTGGCTTGCTGTGCAGACGCTTCATCCATATCTTCTGCACGCAGTGCCGTATCAGCCAATACAGTAACAGCGTTTGGCTGAACCTCAATGAAACCGCCAGAGATATAATAGACTTCCTCGTCACCAGATTGTGTAATGACTCGGATAGGACCAGGTTGTAGGCCGGATAACAAAGGCGCGTGACCGAAACCAATGCCCAAATCACCTTCTGTACCTGCAGCAACAACCATTTCAACTAGACCGGAAAAAATCTTCTTTTCTGCACTAACGATATCGCAGTGGACTGTCATCACCATAACTTAACCTCTTCATTAGGAAAAATAAATCATAGAACCAACAGTATCGAGGTAGATTCGAAGACTCTAACCCCAATACTGTTTGCCATGATTTTTTATTACATATTTTTCGCTTTTTCTATTGCTTCGTCTATTGTGCCTACCATGTAGAAAGCTTGTTCTGGAAGGCTATCGTATTCACCTGCCAATATACCTTGGAAGCCACGAATAGTTTCTTTAAGAGAGACGTATTTGCCAGGTGAACCAGTGAACACTTCTGCTACAAAAAACGGCTGTGATAAGAAACGTTCGATTTTACGAGCCCGGGTGACAGATTGTTTGTCTTCTTCTGATAATTCGTCCATACCCAAGATGGCAATAATATCTTTAAGTTCTTTATAACGCTGAAGCACCGTTTGTACACCACGTGCTATATCATAATGCTCGTTACCAATAATTAATGGATCAAGCTGACGTGATGTGGAACTCAATGGGTCAACCGCTGGATAAATACCCTTCGAAGCGATATCACGTGAAAGTACAACCGTTGAATCCAAGTGAGCAAAAGTAGTGGCCGGTGATGGGTCAGTCAAATCATCTGCTGGTACATATACTGCTTGAATAGATGTAATTGAGCCAGCTTTCGTTGAAGTGATGCGTTCTTGGAATACACCCATCTCTTCAGCTAGTGTAGGCTGATAACCAACAGCTGATGGCATACGACCTAGCAATGCTGATACTTCTGTTCCTGCTAATGTATAACGATAAATATTATCAACAAACAAAAGTACATCTTTGCCTTCGTCACGGAATTTTTCAGCCATAGTCAAGCCGGTTAATGCAACACGTAAACGGTTACCTGGAGGCTCATTCATTTGGCCATAAACCATGGCTACTTTAGAGTTACTAAATGTCTTAACGTCAACAACGCCGGCTTCTTGCATCTCGTGGTAGAAGTCATTACCTTCACGAGTACGTTCGCCAACACCCGCAAATACAGATAAACCACTGTGTTGCAGTGCGATGTTATTAATTAACTCCATCATATTGACCGTTTTACCGACACCGGCCCCCCCGAATAGCCCCACCTTACCGCCCTTAGCGAATGGGCAAACGAGGTCGATAACTTTAATACCCGTTTCTAGTAGTTCTTCCGATGCAGATAGCTCGTCATAGGCAGGTGCTTTTCGGTGAATCGACATACGTTCTTTTTCGCCGATAGGCCCGCACTCATCAATTGGATTACCAAGTACATCCATAATGCGGCCTAAAGTTTCGATGCCTACTGGCACTGAGATAGGCGCTTCGGTGTTTGCAACTTCTAGGCCTCGGCTAATGCCTTCAGATGAACCCATTGCAATTGCACGAACGACGCCGTCGCCTAATTGCTGCTGAACTTCTAATGTTAAGCCTTTTTCACTCACAGTAAGCGCGTCATAGACTTTGGGTACCGAATCACGTGGGAATTCCACGTCGATTACGGCACCAATAATTTGTACAATACGTCCGCTACTCATTTCCGAGTCCTCATTATTTAACTGTATATCGTTAACTGATACAGTTTTTAGATTTCATTATCAACTAGTGTACTAGTCACTAAAATTCTTTATTAAACTGCCGATGCACCACTGACAATCTCAGATAGTTCCTGAGTAATCGCTGCCTGACGCGCCTTGTTATAAACCAACTGTAAATCATCGATCATGTCACCCGCATTATCAGTGGCGCTTTTCATCGCAATCATCCGCGATGCTTGTTCACATGCAGCATTCTCGACTACCGCTTGATAAACTTGAGACTCTATATAGCGTATCAACAAGTCATCGAGTAGTTTTTTAGCATCGGGCTCGTAAAGATAATCCCAGCTATGCTCACGCTTAAAATCTTTTTCTGCGTGCAAAGGCAACAACTGACTCACTTCTGGTTTTTGAGTCATGGTGTTAATAAATTCATTGTTCACCAGAAATAATCGATCAATTTTACCTTCACTGTAAGCATCTAACATCACTTTAATAGTACCAATTAGATTGGATACTGAAGGTCTTTCACCTATATCGCGAACAGCTGCTTTAACATTACCACCGTAATTATTAAAAAATGCAGACGCTTTTGCACCAATTAAACACAGGTCGATGTCTATTTCTTGATCAGCCCATTGTTTCATCGACTTAACCGCTGCTTTAAAGGCGTTAGTATTTAAGCCACCACACAATCCACGATCTGTGGAGACAATAATGAAGCCTACACGCTTGACTTCGCGATCTTGTAAGTACACATGCTGATATTCTGGGTTAGCATTTGCGAGGTGACCGACTACACTGCGAATACGCTGTGCATAGGGTTTGCCTAGCTGCATACGTTCTTGAGCTTTACGCATTTTACTCGCGGCAACCATTTCCATTGCGCTAGTAATTTTTTGCGTACTTTTAATACTCGAGATTTGAGTACGAATTTCTTTTCCGACTGCCATCTTTTTTTCCGACTATTAGTGAAATTTTTGTCGACACTGAACAATAAGCTTACTTATTTACCACGTTTGTGTTGCTTTAAATGCTTCTAGTGCAGACTTAAATTTCGATGAGATTTCATCGTTATAATTACCACTGTCATTAATTTGATTCATTAACTCACCGTGCTCACTTGCCATATAAGACAATAAAGCCGATTCAAATGCACCTATTTTAACAACCTCAATATCGTTTAAGTAACCTTCGTTAGCAGCAAATAAAACAACACCCATTTCAGCAATAGAAAGCGGTGTATATTGTTTCTGTTTCATTAACTCTGTAACACGCTCACCTTGGTCTAACTGTGCTTTAGTAGCATCATCTAGATCAGATGCAAACTGTGAAAACGCAGCTAGCTCACGGTACTGGGCAAGCGCGGTACGAATACCACCAGACAACTTCTTAACGATTTTAGTTTGCGCTGCACCACCTACTCGAGACACAGAAATACCTGCATCCATTGCTGGACGAATACCCGAATTAAACAGGTCTGTGTCTAAGAATATCTGACCATCTGTAATTGAAATGACGTTGGTTGGTACGAATGCCGATACATCTCCCGCCTGGGTCTCAATAATTGGCAATGCCGTTAATGAACCTGTCCGACCTTTTACCGCACCTTTAGTGAAGTCTTCAACATATTTGACACTTACACGAGATGCGCGTTCAAGTAATCTTGAGTGCAAGTAGAAAACATCTCCTGGATAAGCTTCACGTCCTGGCGGTCGTCGGAGAAGAAGAGATATTTGACGATATGCCCATGCTTGCTTGGTTAAATCATCATAAATGATTAACGCATCTTCACCACGATCGCGATAATATTCGCCCATGCTACAACCTGCGAATGGTGCTAAAAACTGCATCGCCGCTGGATCAGATGCGGTAGCAGCAACAATAATAGTATGCTCCATTGCACCATGCTCTTCTAATTTACGGACTACTGACGCAATTGAAGAGGCTTTCTGCCCGATAGCAACATAAATACATTTAACACCTTTGCCTTTTTGGTTGATGATGGCATCAACGGCAATGGCTGTTTTTCCCGTCTGCCGGTCACCAATAATCAACTCGCGCTGACCACGACCAACAGGCACCATCGCATCAATCGCTTTAAGCCCCAGCTGAATCGGCTGATCAACTGATTGACGAGCAATGACCCCCGGTGCAATTTTTTCAATCGCATCAGTTAATTTTGCATCAATAGGACCTTTACCATCTATTGGAATACCTAGCGCATCAACAACTCGACCTTGTAACTCAGGGCCAACTGGCACTTCAAGGATACGACCCGTACACTTACAGCTCTGTCCTTCGGCAATTGATTGATAATCGCCAAGCACTACCGCACCGACAGAGTCTCGCTCTAAGTTGAGTGCCATACCATAAACGCCACCTTCAAATTCGATCATCTCGCCATACATGGCATCGGCTAGGCCGTGAATACGAATAATACCGTCGGTAACGGAAACAACAGTGCCCACATTTTTGGCTTCACTGCTGACGTCTAAAGAATCGATACGATTCTTAATAATTTCACTGATTTCTGAAGGATTCAGCTGCTGCATGCTCTGTTCCTCTTACCCCATTTCGGTGGTTGTCGTTTAATACGCTTATGTTTAACTTAATTTAAACCGATAGTCTCAGATAGCTTAGCCAAACGGCCTCGAATTGACCCATCAATTACCATATCGCCAGCGCGAATAATTACGCCACCGATTAATGACTTATCAATACTTGTTGATAAGGTCACTTCACTGTCTAAGGCTTTACTTAACTTATCAGCCAATTTCTTCTCTACCACGCTATCCAATTCGAAGGCGCTACTCACTTGTATGTCTGAAAACTTTTCTTGCTGAGATTTGAAGTTTTCAAACAGTTGCTGTACTTCTGCCAAAAGCCCTAAACGCTTATTGCTAGCCATAACAGCAACAAAGTTTTTAACTTTACTGTCTAACGCATCACCACACAGCTCTATTAGCAATGTTGCTTTTTGTTCCGATGTCATCGTTGGGGAGTCTAACGTCCCCTCCACAACAGACTGTTGTACTACAGTCGCAACAACCGCTAGAGATGATGACCAAGCATCAAGTGTCTTGCTAGCACGAGCAAACTCGAAAGCTGCTTTTGCATAGGGACGTGCTAAGGTAATTATTTCTGCCATGCGATGTCTCTCTTAAACGCTTATTACAACTCTGCGGCTAATTTATTGACTAAATCGTTGTGTGATTTAGCATTAACTGATTGCCCAAGAATTTTTTCTGCACCAGCAATCGCTAGAGCACCCACTTTACCGCGCAACTCTTCCTTAGCACGATTAGTTTCTTGCTCAATTTCCGCTTTAGCGGCAATAATGATGCGATCAGCTTCAGCCTTGGCCTGTTCTTTCGCCTCATCAACTAATTGTATTGCTCGCTTGTTGCCTAGCTCTACGATATCTGCCGCTTGTTTTTTAGCTTCAGTTAATTTATGACCAGCCTCTTTTTGTGCCAACTCTAAATCTTTATCAGCACGTTCAGCTGCTTGCAGGCCATCAGCAATTTTTTTCTCGCGCTCTGTCATGACCGTAATTAACGCAGGCCATATAAACTTTGCACAAAACCAAACAAATACAAAAAAGGTAACCGTTTGGCCTATCAATGTTAAATTAATGTTCACACTAATACCCCATTAAAAATATGATTTAGTATGATTTTACTAGCCTGTTATAGCGATTTGAAGACCTGGCGCCACAACAAAAATCAAGTACATTGCAATACCAACACCAATCATTGGGACAGCATCTAATAAACCAGCCATCAAGAACATTTTTCCTTGTAATGCAGGTCCTTGTTCTGGCTGACGAGCAGCACCTTCCAATAACTTACCCCCTAAATTTCCGAAACCAATAGCGGTCCCTAGAGCGGCAAAACTAATAATAATCGCACTGGCAATATAAACTAAACTAACTGCTTCCATCATCTTCTCCTACAAAGTGATTTAAATTTAAAAAAATACAACAAAGGTCTTACTAATTATTAGTGATCATCATGACTATCGTGCGCCATTGCCATATAGACCGTGGTGAGCACCATAAACACAAATGCTTGAAGTGTAATAATCAGAATATGGAATACTGCCCATGCCCACTGTAATACACCTGCAAACAACCCTAATAAGAATCCTGCGCCAAACATTATGGCAATCAGTATAAAAATCATTTCACCGGCATAAAGATTGCCGAACAAACGAAGACCTAGAGAGATTGGTTTTGCGATCAGCGACACAAACTCTAAGGTGAAGTTAAATAATATTAGAAAAGGTGCAAACAACATTCCCACACCTTTTGTAGAGGGTTCAAAGGGATGCAGCGTTAGTTCTTTAATAAAACCTAACAGTCCTTTACTTTTGATAGTGAAAAATATCAGCATAATAAACACACCCACCGCCAAACCCAGAGTTATATTCGGATCAGTAGTCGGTACGACTTTAAAATAAAAGTGTGGGTCGCCTGCGATCTTTGCTGCCGCAAGAGGAAGCCAATCTACGGGGATCAAGTCCATTAGGTTCATCAAGAATACCCAGCAGAATATAGTCAGCCCCATAGGCGCTACCATTGGGTTTTTGAAGTGGAACATGTCTTTTACGGTAGTATCAACAAAACTCACCACTACCTCTACAAAGCTTTGTAAACCTGTGGGTACTCCCGCAGTCGCTTTTTTGGCAACAGAATAGAATATAAATAAGAACAAAGCACCTAAAAATATTGACCATCCCAGTGTGTCTACATGCACAGCACTGAATCCCATATCTTTAGCTTCTTGTGAGCTGTGTGCATTTGTCCAGACGGTTTCTTGAAGAACCGTTCCGTCATAGCGCTGATAGCCTTCTGGCAACTTACCATAGGTCCAGTTCTGTAAATGGTGCTGAATATATTCTATCGATGTTTGTCCGCCAGCCATACTATCTACTTGCCCTGGGTATCTGTACATTTTTTAATTAACTTAAAAAACGTTATTTTTAGTGTTACCGCATCTATCTTTTATTTGATGTTTGCGAGTTTTATCCATTGATGAATTGTTAGCGTTATGTACGCACTAAACAACATGAACACATCTAATGGCTTAACTAGCGTAAATGTAATCGCAAAGCCTACACCAGATAATAAAAACTTTCCCATTTCACCACGATAGAAGCTCAATAATATCTCTCGTGCTGAATGAGTGCCCTTGAAACGAAATGCATAAAGGGCAAAGTACATATTGGGTAGAAGGTATATCATTCCGCCAATAAGCACTGAGTAATCTATTTTGTCTTTCATCCAACTCACTAATATTGTAGCCACAATCGTAATAGCGAATTGTTGTAACCAAATGTTCGTCAGATGTCTTAGTGTCAGCTGACCTAATTCCCGGTAATCTTTCGAAACTGCCCCAGCAACCGGATCATCCGACTTAATAATTTAGCCCCTTAACATTACCGTCTCATCGTACTTTGCAAAGTAATTACAAAGTAAAGATACATACTGCTTGCTTTGCATTCAAAAGAACTGTCACAAGAAGCGATGACGATTATAGGGACTTGATTAAAAGTATTCAATACTTAATATCACTTACGATGACTGTTCATACCCAAGATGGTGCAGAATACCGTCCAGCTCATCTAAATCATTATATTTTAAGATCAATCTACCTTTCCCTTTTGCACTGTGTTGTAGCATAACGGGTACACCCACCTTTTCAGATATACTTTGCTCTAATTTTGCTAAGTCTGGGTTGTGCAGTTTCTCTTGCTCTTCAGGTTTATTGATTTGTTCTAACGTTCTGCGGACTAAAGCTTCCGTTTGTCGAACAGATAAACTTTTTGTAACAACCTCACTTGCTACTGTGCGTTGTTTATCGTGACTTAAACTTAACATAGATCGCGCATGGCCCATCTCTATATCACCATGTTCTAATAGCTTTTTAACTTCTTCGTCTAATGATATCAAACGTAATAAGTTGGTGACGGTTGTTCTTGATTTACCGACTGCTTCAGCGACTTGCTGATGTGTTAATTCAAATTCGTCTTGTAATCGCTTTAATGCAACAGCTTCTTCTAACGGATTGAGATCTTCACGTTGAATATTTTCAATCAGTGCCATAGCAATGGCGGCTTCGTCAGGCACGTGACGTATAACAGCGGGTATTTGATCAAGCCCCGCTAATTGACTCGCTCGCCAACGGCGCTCACCCGCAATGATTTCATATTTATCGCTAGAAATGGGACGAATAATAATAGGCTGTATTACGCCCTGAGTCCTTATTGAGGCCGCTAACTCTTCTAAGGCTTCTTGATTTATGTCTCGACGAGGTTGATATTTACCTCGTTGAATCAATTCGATAGGCACGTACTTAAGTTGTTCATTTCTATCTAAGTCAGGTGATTGTACCTGGTCGATAGCATCTTTCACTGTTGGTGTTTGCTCGTTATTATCCTGAACGTTTATATTTCCCGCGTCTAACAATGCACCTAAACCACGCCCCAGGCCTTTTCTTCGTGTCGCCATACTTTTTGTTACCATAAAAATGATGTTAAATATGCAGTCTTAAATACCGAGCGGGTATTTACATTTGTTTTTTGATTTTACTTTTTTCACTGCGGCGAACAAATTCGCCTGCTAACGCTAAATAAGCTAATGCACCTTTTGATTGACGATCATAAGCTAGTGCTGGCTGACCAAAGCTTGGAGCTTCAGCTAAGCGTACATTGCGCGGTATACACACCTGGTAGAGTTTATCGCCAAAATATTCCTTTAATTGGTCCGACACGTCGTTAGTTAATGTACTTCGGGGGTCGTACATGGTGCGTACAATTCCCTCTACCGATAGCTGGGGATTCAGTTGCTGTTTAATTTGATCAATAGTTCTCATTAACGCTGAAATACCTTCTAAAGAATAGTACTCACATTGCATAGGAATGATTACCCCGTCACAAGCTACTAACGCATTCAATGTCAACATATTTAAAGAAGGAGGGCAATCGATTAAAATATAATCATATTGCTCCTTCACTACTTCAATCGCGTTGCGTAGACGAAATTGCTTTTCTGGCAGCTCTAATAACTGCACTTCCGCAGCGGTTAAATCTTCGTTTGCAGCTACCACAGAAAATTTTCCACTGGGTGAAGGTTGTTTTACTTCGTTAATTCCGAGATCTTCTATCAGCACGTCGTATATCGACAAGGAAACATCACTCTTATTAACACCACTTCCCATCGTTGCATTGCCTTGTGGGTCAATATCAATCAGTAAAACACGCTTTTTAATAGCCACTAACGATGCCGCTAGATTCACACAAGTGGTTGTTTTACCCACACCGCCTTTTTGATTTGCAATTGCATATATTTTATTCACTACTGCCTCCCTGTTTTGGCGACTAATTTACTCGCAGCTATTGCTAATATGTTTCTTACCGTTTTTATGTGTTGATATTATTTATAACTGCCTGCAATTAAGATGATATTTTTATGTTATTGGATTTAGCACTAATAAATGTCTTTCACCATCAATATCTGGAACTTCTAATGGATAGAAAGCTTCGAGAATAGCGTGTTTTTCACAATCCCTCAATTCATTTTCTGGGTATACTCCCTTCATCGCCCATAATCGTCCTTCTCTGTGTAATAAATGCCTGGTTCCCATTACCATATCGTACAAGCTTGCAAAAGCTCGACTGACGACAATATCAAACAATGCGCTAGGCTCATAAGATTCCACACGCGTATTCTCGATCACCACGTTGTTTAGTGCTAACTGTGTTTTTACTTGGAACAAGAATCGGGTCTTTTTCCCATTACTATCCAGCAGCACAGTATCTATATCAGGAAAAACAATCGCTAATGGTATACCTGGTAAACCCCCTCCAGTACCCACGTCGATTATTCTTTTTATCTTCAAGGATGGACCTTCGCTTGATATTTTTATTGCTCTTTCTAAATAAGGCACTAAAATCAAGCTATCCAGTAAGTGTTTCTCTACCATGTCGAACGGATCACGAACCGCCGATAAATTATAGGCCTTATTCCATTTAACAAGAGCACTGAGGTATGTAATGAGCAGTAAAATTTTTTTATCATCTAATGCTATCTGCATCTTCGTTAATCCATCACGAAGTTTTTTTTCACATTTTTTTTCGTCTATCACGCGTTATTCTTTTATGAGTTAAGTTAATGCCGTTTTATCTAAATGACTTGGCGTGTAAAAAGGTTGTAACTTACATATTCTATGATGTTTTTATTTTGCGTAGCAGTCCACGTTTTTTCAAGTACACCAGCAACAGTGAAACAGCGGCTGGTGTGACCCCCTGTATTCGAGAGGCACGCCCTAAATTTTGTGGTCGCATTTCTATTAGTTTTTGCTTTGCTTCGTTTGATAAACCTTCAACGGTTGAATAATCAAAGTCTATTGGCAGAGGTGTTTCTTCGTGTTGTATTAAACGCTTTACCTCTTCTTCTTGGCGCTGAATATACCCTGCATATTTCGCACTAATCTCTATTTGTTCTGCGACTTGCGCCGGTACGGTGTCTTCTTGTGAAAATAAGGGCGCTATATCGTTATATTTTAATTCTGGACGTTTTAATAAATCCATTAAATTATATTCACGGGTTAACGGTGTTAGTATCTTTTCAAACAAGGCATCTGCCTGTTTGCTATTAGCTTGTACCCATGTTGTGTTTAAACGTTGCTCTTCTTTAAGAATTGCCTCTTTTTTTTCATTAAATGCTTGCCAACGAACGTCGTCAATTAACCCTAATTCGTGGGCTTTTTCCGTTAACCTTAAGTCGGCATTATCCTCTCTTAATAATAAACGGTGTTCTGCTCGACTGGTAAACATTCGGTAGGGTTCTTGTGTTCCCATAGTAATTAAGTCATCAACCATTACACCTATATAGGCTTGATCTCGGCGAGGGCACCATGACTCTTTTTCCTGTGAACGTAAGCCCGCATTTATACCAGCTAACAAACCTTGTGCACCAGCTTCTTCATAACCCGTTGTGCCATTTATTTGTCCGGCAAAAAACAATCCATTAATACAACGAGTCTCTAAACTAGACTGTAAATCTTGTGGATTAAAAAAGTCGTACTCAATCGCATAGCCCGGCCGCATAATATGTGCGTTTTCAAAGCCATTAATGGAGCGTACTAATGCTAACTGCACATCAAAAGACAGGCTGGTCGAGATACCATTGGGATAAAGTTCGTGAGTATATAAGCCTTCGGGCTCAATAAAAATTTGATGGCTGTCTTTATCCGCAAAGCGACTAACCTTATCTTCTATCGACGGACAGTACCTAGGGCCAACACCTTCAATAACACCTGTATACATCGGTGAACGATCCATACCTGCACGAATAATATCGTGGGTTTGTTGATTGGTGTAGGTAATCCAACAGCACACTTGTTTAGGATGATGCTCGACTTTACCCATATAGGACATTACCGGTAATGGCGTATCTCCCCATTGTTCTTGCAGCTGGCTAAAATCCACTGATTTTGCATCTATACGAGGCGGGGTGCCGGTTTTTAAACGGTCCACTCGTAACGGGAACTCTCGTAAACGATCGGCTAATGCAATAGAAGGTGGGTCTCCCGCTCGACCTCCAGAATGATTTTCTAAACCAATATGAATTTTCCCACCCAGAAACGTACCTGCAGTTAATACTACCGAAGATGCATAAAATTTGAGGCCCATCTGAGTAACGACACCCTTTACTTTATCACCTTCAACAATTAAGTCATCGACTGATTGCTGGAATATTTGTAAATTTTCTTGATTTTCTAAAATTTCTCTAATGGCTGCTTTATACAGTACTCTATCTGCTTGTGCCCGTGTTGCCCGCACTGCAGGACCCTTACGAGAATTTAATACTCTAAATTGAATCCCACCCTTATCGGTTGCCCTTGCCATAGCGCCGCCCATAGCATCAATTTCTTTCACTAAATGGCTTTTGCCGATACCCCCAATCGCAGGGTTACATGACATTTGCCCTAATGTTTCAATATTATGGGAAAGTAAGAGAGTAGAGCAACCCATACGAGCAGCCGCCAAACAAGCCTCTGTGCCTGCATGACCACCGCCAATAACGATTACATCGTAATGATGAGGATAATTCATAGTTATTAAATGTGTCTGTAATAGGGTTTTACGCCGTAACTGATAACCAATGTGGGTATAGGCGGTATAGCGTTATGTGTAATAAAAGATGTTATTTAAAGGATAATTTAAATTGCCAATACATTATAAGGATTTATTGTTGATTGAGCAAAAGATGTTCTACGAATAAACCTCTATTTAAATTAATTTCCCTATTGTACTAATATTCATTATTAATGAAGCTCCCCGCTATTTAATTTTTTATATAGGCTTATTATAAATGTAATTACTACTTAGCCTTTTTTCTGTTGAAAACTTAATATTTATCTTTTAAATCAATGACTTATAAGCAGTATAAGTGCATGTTTAAAACGTCAATATGTTGATCAATAGTTGATTATATTAGGGTTATAAGTCTGAATAACTTCTTCTTTTCTCAAGCAAAAGCTCTTTTACGTAAGTTATGCCATCTTAACCAAAGAATATTCACACTTTTCGTCTTTTTTTATAAACAGGAGAATTTTAGCGACCGACCAAAATCTACAATTTGTTTGTATATCAAGGTTTTACCGTTGAAACCTGTGAATAGTTGTTAATAAGTTATTATTAGTGGTTAACTATCTTTTTGTTTTGTTGGTAAAAAGGTATTTTTTGTGGATAACTTTTATTGATGTCCATATATATACCTATCGTTCTAACTTTATTTTCGATATAGATAACAAAGTCACATTAATAGTTAATTTGAACAATGTTTGATAGGCGATAAAAGGTAAGGTAAGTGTATTATTGAGGGATTTTATTATTTACCAATGCAGAAACTAGAAAAGATTTTTCCCAACAGATCATCTGCACTTACGTCCCCGGTGATCTCTCCTAGATGTTGTTGTGATAGCCGTAAATCTTCGGCTAATAGTTCACCAGCCCCTTGTTTTAATTGTTGTGTACCATGAATTAAGGCATCTTCAGCACGTGATAAGGCGTCTAAGTGGCGGCGTCTAGCGGTAAATCCGCCTTCACCAGTATTACTGTATCCCATTACTGTTTTTAAGTGTTCTATTAGTAGGTCAATACCTTGCCCTGTTTTGGCAGACAAATAAATAATAGGGATACTGTTATACCGTGTAAAATGAGGTTCAGTGCCGACTTGATCAATTTTATTAGCAATAACTGTTATTCTTGAATAATCGATACTTTTATCATTGTTCTCGGAGATAAACTGCTCTATGTCCAAGTGGATATCTCTATCATTTGATGCATCGATAAGGAGTAGCAATCTATCGGCTTGTTGTATTTCATTCCATGCACGCTCGATACCGATTAGCTCAACAATGTCTTCACTTTGACGTAAGCCTGCTGTATCAATAATGTGTAAGGGCATCCCATCTAAGTGGATATGTTCACGTAATACATCTCTAGTCGTACCGGCGATAGCAGTAACAATAGCCGTTTCTTTTCCTGCCAAAGTATTCAACAGACTTGATTTCCCGGCATTGGGTTTTCCAGCAATGACTACTTTCATACCCTCGCGTATTAATACACCCTGTTTGGCTTGAATAAAAACATCATTCAGCTGTTGCTTTACTCTATTTAATTGTTGGCTGATATGTGTGTCTTTGAGAAAATCAATTTCTTCTTCGGGAAAATCAATCGCGGCTTCAACATACATACGTAGATGTGTTAGCTGTTTTACTAAATCATGTATTTTGCTAGAAAAAGCGCCTTGTAAACTATTAAGTGCATTGCGCATAGCTTGTGTTGAGTTAGCATCAATTAAATCAGCAATTGCTTCTGCCTGAGTAAGATCCATTTTATCATTTAAAAACGCACGCTCAGAAAACTCACCAGGTTGAGCTAGGCGTACGCCGTAACGGTTGATAACACGTAGCAATTGGTCAAGAACAACTGGACCACCATGGCCATGAAGTTCAACTACGTCTTCACCGGTAAAGGAGTGCGGGTTAGGAAAGAATAAACTGATACCTTGGTCGATAACAATTTGTTGATCAGGATCAATAAAGTTCCCGTAATGGGCGTAACGTGGGATAAGGGACCGTTGGCTTATTTTTTCACCTATAGCTAAGGCGTTATTACCAGAGATGCGAATAATGCCGATACCACCTCGTCCTGGCGCGGTAGCAATGGCAGCAATAGTGTCAGTTTTACCAGTATAGTTTTCATTTACTTCATCTGTATCAGACAAAAATTTAGTCCTCGGCTTCGATCCTACGAGTGATAATATACTGCTGGATGATAGATAATGTGTTGTTTGTGACCCAGTAAACCACTAGACCTGCGGGGAACCACAAAAACATAAAGGTAAATGCAACAGGCATCCATTGCATTATTTTTGCTTGCATAGGGTCGGGTGGTGTCGGGTTCAGTCTTTGTTGAATAAACATAGTCACACCCATAATAAGTGGGAAGACAAAGTAGGGATCCTTAACCGATAAATCAGTAATCCATAGTGCAAAAGGTGCATGGCGTAATTCGACACTCTCCATTAATACCCAATATAAAGAGATAAACACCGGCATTTGAATTAATATAGGCAAACAGCCCCCCATTGGATTCACTTTTTCGGTCTTGTACATTTTCATCATTTCTTGGGACATCTTTTGTTTGTCATCACCAAAACGTTCTTTTAAGAGCTTCATCTTAGGCGACAACTTACGCATTCTTGCCATTGAACGGTAGCTCACAGCAGAAGGGTAGAAAAAGATAATCTTAATAAATAATGTTAGCACAATGATTGACCAACCCCAGTTTCCGACCACATCATGGATCATAATGAGTAGATGGAAAATTGGTTTAGCAATCCACCATAAAAAACCAAAATCGATGGTGAGATCAAGATAAGGTGAAATAGCTTCCAGACGATCAATATCTTTGGGGCCTACGTAAAAGTCAGCTGATAATGTACCTCTTTGTCCCGCACCCACCATCGTTGCAGGTGAAGAGAAACCTAATAGGTAAATATCCTTACCGTTTAATTTTCGTAACGAGTAACTATTACTGGTGCCGCTATTAGGAATCCAAGCACT
The DNA here is from genome assembly GCA_047636495.1 of Candidatus Endobugula sp. Taxonomy (GTDB): domain Bacteria; phylum Pseudomonadota; class Gammaproteobacteria; order Pseudomonadales; family Cellvibrionaceae; genus Endobugula. Next base: position 68,331 of record JBLILH010000007.1, read on the forward strand.
AACGAAATAGTGTTGAATCATTGCAACCCACCCACCAGTGGTAGTAAATGACTCTTTATTATCGGCTAAATCCTCAAAACTAATCTTCTTATAATTATCATCAGGTGTGCTGGTAGCAGCACCTAAATATGGGTTTACACCAATACCCGAATCAGCAGTAGCAATAGGTTGATGACGGTCGCGTTTTATTTGTCCGTACAAATTACCTTGCCAATCATTTGCGGTTTGGTTATTAATCTCATAACTGACATTAATTAGGTAGTCATTACGAGTAAACGTGAAGGTTTTGATAATTATCACGCCATTTTGATCGTAACGGAGGTCGACGCGTAACGTATCTTCGCCTTCTTCTAATACATATTCGTTACTAACAGATATAAAGGTGGGTCGACCATCAGCAGTATCGGTCGCATTAACGCCTACAATACCGCTTTGAGCGACGTAAATTTTATCTGCCGTTCGATTGAGAAGAATATATGCTTCTTCTCCGCCTAAGCGCACTTTATGTTTCACTAAAGCCGTTTGAACTATATCACCGCCCAGTTTGTCAATTTGGATATCAAAAGAATCTGTTTTCACGCGGATTAGACGATCATTCGTGTTAATGACTGTGTCGCTTGTAGGGAGACTACTGAGTGTATTCTGCTGAGGAATTAAAGGGATTTCTGACCCATCAGTATTATCTAAAGTCGTGCTAACTGAAGCTGGAATTTTACTGTCGGTTGTCGACGTTACAACCTGACTAGTTTGTTGATCTGCAGCGAGTTGTTGTTCCTTAGTATACTCACTCCATTCAAATATCAGTAAAAAGCCTAAGACAAAAATTGCTGATAAGTAAGCGCTGCGTTGCCAATCCATCTTCATGTTGTACGTCTTCTTTTATGGTGTATTAATAGGTGTTTTAATGAGTCTTTGAAATAATCTAATTAACAAGTGATTAATCTTGCGCATCGTTATCATCGGGCACTAAGTCTACGCCCCCTTCGTGCCACGGGTGACATTTTCCTAGGCGCTTTATACTGAGAAAACTTCCCTTAATCAAACCAAAGCGTAAATATGCGGTTTGGGTATATTTTGAACAACTTGGGTAAAACCGACATCGCGGCCCTGTTAATGGACTAATGACATACTGGTAGATTATTATTAGCCCTAATATCGGCCATGATAAATAACGATTTATAGTTGATAAGATTGTGCTTTTTTTTGAACTCGCAACCATTGTTTATCTACCGTCGATCGTATTTTGGTGCTTTCCATCTCGCCCAGACCTCTTCGGGCAAGCACTATAGCATCTATTCCTTGTTTTTGGCGCGACAGGTCGCGAAAACTTTCTCTTATAACACGCTTAATTCGGTTGCGATGTACCGCTAAACGGATATTTTTTTTAGCAATAACTAAGCCAAGCCGATCGTAATGTAAGTTATTGGGTTTTGCTAGAATTAGACAGTGTTGATGTGATGCACGAAAGGGCGGGTCAGAAAAAACATTACTAAAGTCTGCCGCATTGAGTAGCCGTTGGTGTCGACGAAAAACAGACAAAATGATTTCTCCAAAGGGTATGAAATCAGGTGATCGACATTCTTTGATTCACTACCTAATATACTACCTATTCATTAGTGGATAATGTTGTGTGACTAAAATTAACTTAACCGAAAAGAGCAGCCCATGTGAATGCAACACTTCTATTTCAATGTGCTGTTTTGACATTTTGAGAAAAATAATAAGCAAAATAATACTATAAGTTGATAAGGAGTAATAAAAATTAATTACTCCTCTTTACAACTACGGGCATCATTATCTTGTTATTTCAGCCTATTGTTAAGTAGGCGACAAGCTGTCTATGCAGATAGAACTTTACGGCCTTTGGCTCGACGTCGAGAAATTATCTGACGGCCGCTTTTAGTTGCCATTCTGGCGCGGAAACCGTGAGAGCGCTTGCGTTTAATCACGCTAGGTTGGAATGTTCTTTTCATGGTAATAGCCTTAGTTCTGTCAAGGGTGGGTCACCTATCTAACGCTTGCGAAGTAATAACAATCAAAGAAAGTGAACCAGCTAAAAATCGAGCGCGAATCTTAATGAATTAATTCAATAAATGCAATCATTAAAACAAAATTGGCTTGAGTAGATATAGATTTTAGAATGTTAGCCTGCTGCTGCTTCAACGGCTGTACTCGTAAGGGCTTTAAGGATGAAGAGGTATTAAAATAGACAGCAAGTTAACTGCTTAAGAACATGTTATACACAAACTTATACATTACTATTAAATATTTTTATTTTCTATGCACAGTTTTTTATCTTTTAAAAATATTTTTTTGGCGATTAAGTGACTGATTTAATTGTTTTTTTTATTTTAATGCTAGATTTCATTAGATTATTGTTTTTTTGTGTGGATAAGTCTAGTGATTTCACATGTACCAGAGTAGAATGTTCCCTAGATTCTATCTGAACACGAAATAAGGTCTTTGTTGAACAACACAACGTTATTTCGGCAGGATGTTTATTTCAACTTTTTACGATTGCACTACTCATCGATATTTGTTGTCATGCTTCACCGATACTGTAGGCAGCCGCGTCACATTGATCCGTCAACCAATGCAACCGTTGCCTAATTCTCAAGGATAAATAAAAATGACCATTACCGTATGGCAAAAGTGCCTATTGTCTTTGCAACAAGAATTATCTTCACAGCAGTTCAATACATGGATTAGACCCTTAACGGTCGACGATTCCGTTGATTCTCTCCACGATTTTTGCTTGCTAGCACCTAATCGATTTATTTTAGATTGGGTAAATAACAAGTTTCTACAACGCATTAAAGAGCTCGTACAACACTTTTTTACTGACGAGAAATTATTACCACCTCAGACAGTTACGTTGAGAGTAAGCGCGGAATTACAGCCTCGCTTCCAATCAAAAAATAACATAGCCTCTTTGCAAAACAGTTTACAGGCAAGTCCACATCCCGTGTCAGTGTCTGGTAATTTATCAGAGGATCAAAACAGTTCGAATGCTCAAGAAAGTGTTCTTGGTAATAGTTCGATAGCGACAACGTTAACATCACCAACGCCAGTTGAGCACCAACAAACAGGCGATAATTATTCAGCAAATGAATATTTTAATCATCTGCCCCCCGCTTCACCATCGCCGTCATTACTTAACTCAGCGAATTCTTTTTTAGTAGAAAATCATACCGAGAATGATTCGCCAAGTTTTGTAGGAATGAGTCGGGGTTCCTTGATTGATAGCCACAGAACATCTTCAGAAGTGGATGTAAATAACAGTCATAATTCACCGACCAATGTCGATCAGCCGTTATCCTTTTCTTCCGCCCCTAGGCTAGCACCTAATAAATCATCGTTAAATCACTCTTCACGCAGTTCTATTGTCGGTCAAAATAGTGCCGAAGGTGGATTACAGCATCGTAGCGCGTTGAATAAAGCATTTACTTTTGACAGTTTTGTCGAAGGAAAATCCAATCAAATGGGTCTAGCAGCAGCGCAGCAAGTCGTAGAAAATCCAGGAGGGTCCTACAACCCACTGTTCATTTACGGCGGCGTCGGTTTAGGCAAAACACATTTAATGCATGCCGTAGGCAACGAAATGCAGCGAAGAAATCCCAACGCCAAAATTGTTTACCTTCATTCTGAGCGCTTTGTAGCCGATATGGTTAAAGCATTACAACTTAATGCTATTAATGACTTTAAGCGTTATTACAGATCAGTTGATGCGTTATTGATTGATGATATTCAGTTTTTCGCGGGCAAAGATCGTTCCCAAGAAGAGTTTTTTCACACATTCAACGCTTTATTAGAAGGTAATCAACAGATTATTCTTACCTGTGATCGTTACCCTAAAGTGATTAATAATCTGGAAGAACGATTAAAGTCACGTTTTGGATGGGGGCTGACGATTGAAGTTGAACCGCCAGAATTAGAAACACGAGCAGCCATTCTTCTTAAGCGCGCAGAAGAAATTAAAGTAGACCTTTCTTATGACGCAGCGTTCTTTATCGCACAACGCGTTCGTTCAAATGTCAGAGAGCTGGAAGGCGCTTTGAAAAGAGTCATCGCCAACGCGACATTTACTCAGCGAGCCATAACGGTTGACCTCGTGAAAGAGGCATTAAAAGACTTGTTGGCACTACAAGATAGGCAGGTGAGTATTGGTAATATTCAAAAAGTTGTTGGCGAATACTACAAACTCAAAATGTCTGATCTTCTATCAAAGCGTCGCAGTCGGTCAGTGGCGCGTCCACGTCAAGTCGCTATGGCGTTAGCCAAAGAGCTCACAAATCATAGCTTGCCTGAAATCGGTGATGCTTTTGGCGGTCGCGACCACACGACAGTGTTACACGCCTGCCGAAAGATTAAAGAGCTGATTGTCACTGATACTGAGATCCAGCAAGATGTTAAAAACTTACAGCGCCAATTAACCACCTAATTGGTCAATAAGCTTCTATATCGTCGTAATCTCCTCTTGTTGTTAGAGATTGAAAGTTCAATGTGTCGTACAATAAGAACAAGACAACACGTCTTGTTAGTGGGTGCCAGCTAACAGCGTTCAACCTGTTCAATAAGGTTATCTTTTGGTCGCCTGTTTTCTAATAGATAATGACTTTATTGAGTGGCACACAATAACAAGTAATAAGATAAACGATAAATCCTTAAATAAAAGGGAAATCACATGAAATTTTCCGTATCGCGCGAAGCGTTACTTATCCCATTACAGCTTGTTGCCGGCGTCGTTGAACGCCGACAAACCTTGCCCGTTTTAGCCAATGTTTTGGTGGTTCTTGAGCTAAATATGCTGTCGCTTACGGGTACCGATCTAGAGGTCGAAATTGTTGCTCGATTACCCCTAGAAAAGCCCGCTGTCGATATTGGTGAAGTCACCATCCCAGCTAAAAAATTGGTGGATATTTGTCGTTCTTTGCCTGATGGAGCGGTCATTGATTTCATACTTCAAGACGATCAAAAGGTAATGGTTAAAAGTGGTCGAAGTCGATTTACTTTGGCGACATTACCTTCTAATGATTTTCCTTCAACGGAAAAGAGTGAAGGTGATTTACAGTTTTCCTGTTCACAATCCATTATAAAGCGTCTAATTGATCGAACTGCTTTCGCGATGGCTCAGCAAGATGTGCGTTATTATCTAAACGGTATGCTGTGGGAAGTAGAAGAAAATCGACTTCGTTGCGTCGCAACTGATGGCCATCGTCTAGCGATGTGTGTTCGTGAACTGGACATTGATGTGCCAGAAAAAACGCAGGCTATCTTGCCTCGTAAAGGTGTTATAGAGCTTTCTCGACTGTTGACCGATCAAGAATCCTCCATTGATCTTACTCTTGGAGCTCACCATATTCGAGTTGAGACGCCTAATTACACGTTTACCTCTAAATTAGTTGACGGTAAATTTCCTGACTATGAGCGTGTGCTCCCTAAGGGTGGTAACAACGTGGTTTTGGGTAATCGTCTGGAGCTAAAGCAAGCCTTTGCGCGTACCGCTATTTTATCGAATGAAAAGTATCGTGGTGTACGTCTCAATTTTACAGAAGGCTTACTCAACATTGTTGCGAGCAACCCAGAACAAGAAGAAGCTGAAGAGCAGGTAGTTATTGACTATCACGGCGACGATATTGAAATCGGTTTTAATGTTAGCTATTTACAAGATATAGCTAATGTATTAAATACAGAAAATATCCGTATTACTTTATCCGACGCTAACAGCAGCGCATTATTGGAAGAACCAGAAGAGGGTGATTCGGTGTACGTCGTTATGCCGATGCGTCTATAAAACCTACTTATAAATCTTTGGCGAGCAATGTTATTAATGCCTCTAGTTCGTCACTATTAATATGATCTTTACAGTGGTTGCTTTCTTTGTCCATTATTAAGACTTTATCTATTCAATCCCTTCGTAATTTGGCTTCTGTGTCTATTGAGTTGTCTCCGGATATCAATGTTTTTTATGGGGACAACGGTAGTGGTAAAACTAGCCTCTTAGAGAGTGTTGCGTTGCTTGGGTTAGGTCGTTCTTTTCGCAGTCATAAAACCCGTTCTTTGGTCAGCCATGAAGAACGCGCGTTAACAGTGTTTAGTACGATCGACATAGAGTACGCTAATGGCAGTAGCGACGAAACTCAGAATATTCTAATTCTACAACGTGTGCCTGTTGGTGTGCAAAAGTCACGCAACGGTTTAAGTGTGATTAAAGTGTCGGGCGAAACGATTCGTTCGGCAGCAGTATTGGCAAAGCAGTTACCCCTATTGTTCATCAACGCACATTCCTTTCAACTTATTGAAGGTCCTCCCTTACAGCGACGGAAATTCTTAGATTGGTTGGTGTTTCACGTGAAACCTGAGTTTGCGGGGTTGTGGCATGGTTTGCAAAAGACGCTTAAACAGCGCAATAGCTTGTTAAGACGTGATAAAATAAACCTCTCCGACATAGAGCCTTGGAATAGGGAGTTTATTCGTCTATCAAAAGCAATTGATATTGTCAGGGAAGGGGTGTTTAAGACCTTTATACATTCCTTTAAAAAATTAGATAGCGAATTTTGCCTAAGTGCTCTATCTGTCGAGATGGAATACTATCGTGGTTGGGACAATGATCAAGATATTAGAGAAGTGCTACATGCTGACTTCATAAGAGATTGTCGAGACGGCTATACACATCAAGGCCCTCAGCGTTCTGAAATTAAGATAAAAGCTCACTCAAAGCCAGCAGTCGAAGTGCTAAGTCGAGGACAAGAAAAATCGTTAGTATGTGCTATGACGATAGCTCAAGCTCATATGTATCACATTTCCACATCCCGTCAATGCGTGTTTCTTATTGACGATCTCCTAGCGGAGCTGGATAAGCGAAATATCCAAGTGCTGGCAGACTGGCTAATAGAATTAGGCGCTCAAGTATTAGTGACTGGCGTCGATAAAAATGAACTGCTTAGCCCTTGGCGCTCAAAAAATTCCACTCCTGCCGTGTTTCACGTGAAACATGGTGGGGTGAAGCAAGAAGTATAGTTTAGACGTAATATGCAAAAACTTTAGATAGAACGTAAAATTAGTCTGGATGGTGGTTGTGAATAATAAAGGACATAAGCCATCTAACCTTTAAGTAGAAATGTAGTAATATAAATATATCACTTAACAGCACAGTAACGGGATACCGCAGGTTATGGCAGATAATAATCAAACTGAAAATAACTATGACTCTTCCAGTATTAAGGTACTGAAAGGTCTTGATGCCGTCAGAAAAAGACCAGGAATGTACATTGGTGACACCGATGATGGTTCAGGTCTGCATCATATGGTATTTGAAATTGTTGATAATTCAATTGATGAAGCCCTAGCGGGCCACTGTTCAGAGATACGCGTGGTGATTCATCCTGACGAGTCAATATCGGTATCAGACAATGGGCGTGGCATCCCTACAGAAATTCACGAAGAGGGTGTATCTGCTGCTGAAGTCATTATGACAGTGCTACATGCAGGGGGTAAGTTTGATGATAATACCTATAAAGTTTCCGGTGGATTACATGGTGTCGGTGTGTCGGTTGTTAACGCATTATCTTCTGAGCTAACCATGACGATACGGCGACAAGGAAAGGTTCATGAGCAGTTATATCGCCATGGCGTGCCCCAGGCACCACTAGCTGTGATAGGTGATACCAAGCAAAGTGGTACAGAAGTACACTTTAAACCATCAGGAAAAACATTTACCAATATAAAATTTTACTTCGACCAGTTAGCTAAACGTTTACGTGAACTGTCTTTCTTGAATTCAGGCGTGCGCATCCTATTAAAGGATGAGCGCAGTGGAAAAGAAGAGGTTTTTGAATACGAGGGCGGTCTTCACGCATTCGTCGCTTATTTGAATACTAATAAAAACCCAATCAACAAAGTAATACACTTCAATACGACCCGCGAAGACGGTATAGGCGTTGAAGTTGCGTTGCAATGGAACGATAGTTTTCAAGAAAACCTCTTATGCTATACCAATAATATTCCGCAGCGTGACGGAGGGACTCACTTAGCCGGTTTCCGCGCAGCACTCACGCGCGGCTTGAATAGCTACATCGAAAAAGAAGGTATGTTGAAAAAGGATAAGGTCAGCACCACAGGTGATGATGCTCGTGAAGGCCTGACCGCTATTATCTCAGTGAAAGTGCCAGACCCAAAGTTCTCTTCTCAAACAAAAGATAAGCTGGTGTCGTCAGAAGTAAAAACGGCCGTAGAACAGGAAATGGGTCAGTCATTCAATTCATATCTATTAGAAAACCCTCAAGAAGCAAAAAGCATCGTCGGTAAGATGATTGAAGCTGCAAAAGCCCGCGAAGCCGCACGCAAAGCCCGTGAGATGACAAGACGCAAGGGAGCGCTAGATATTGCTGGGCTACCCGGTAAACTGGCAGATTGTCAGGAAAAAGATCCCGCGCTATCAGAGGTATACTTAGTGGAGGGTGACTCTGCGGGGGGTTCAGCTAAACAAGGCCGAGATCGTAAAACACAGGCTATTTTGCCGCTAAAAGGAAAGATTCTTAATGTAGAGAAAGCGCGTTTCGACAAGATGCTTTCTAGCGTTGAAGTAGGCACCCTCATCACTGCGCTAGGGTGCGGTATCGGTGCGGAAGAGTTTAATGCAGATAAATTACGTTACCACCGTATTATCATCATGACAGATGCTGATGTTGATGGGTCACACATTCGCACGCTATTATTGACGTTCTTCTTCCGCCAGACAAGGGAGTTGATAGAGAGAGGCCACATTTATATTGCTCAGCCACCCTTGTATAAAATTGCTAAAGGCAAGCAAGAGCAATATTTAAAAGACGAACAGGCACGAATAGATTTTTTAACAAATGCTGCACTTGATGGTGGTGAGCTTTATACTAGCGCTTCGGCACCCGCTATTAGCGGGCAAGGTTTAGAAGCATTAGTCAATGATTACCGAGAAGTAATGGCGACGATAGATCGGTTATCGCGTTTATATCCAGAAGAAGTGCTAGAAAAAATGATCTACAGTCCAGCACTGAGTGTTGAGACACTAAGTAATAAAACAGCAGTCTTGAGTTGGTGCGAGCAACTGTCATCTGCCATGGCTGATGTTGAGACCAGTGGTAGTAGTCGTTACCTTGTAACGACTACAGAAGACTCAGAAAGAAATATTTTCTTGCCTCAAATAGAAATGCTTGCTCATGGACTAAGCCGAGAGTATCCTTTTAGCCGTGATTTTTTTGCATCAGGAGAGTACCAAGCGATTGTTAGCTTAGGTAAGCAGCTTAATGGTTTACTCGAGGATGGTGCAAAAGTGAGACGCGGTGAGCGTGAGCAAGTGGTGACCAGCTTTAAGAGTGCCCTTGAGTGGTTGATGACTGAATCGCAGCGAGGCTATAATATTCAACGCTACAAAGGATTGGGGGAGATGAATCCAGAGCAATTGTGGGAGACTACAATGGATCCGGAAACGCGCCGAATGTTACAAGTTAATATTGAAGACGCGATAGCAGCCGATCAAATATTCACCACGTTGATGGGCGATAACGTCGAGCCTCGTCGCGAGTTTATTGAAACTAATGCATTGACGGTGGCTAACCTCGATGTCTAATTAACATCATCGAGAATAGTCTACACATCAAAAAAGCCAGCGTCTACGCTGGCTTTTTTGATGTGTAGAACCGCTTTTCTGGTTGATAAGTTTTTTTAGCGAAAGTTCAAATATGAGATATACTTAAAAGTTCTTAATATTGACGTTGCACGATATGATGACAATCAGGGCGTTATATTCATAGGCGTCAAAATTTAAATAAAACAGTAGCGAGTATCATTAAACGGTATGAGTGCATTACTTCAACAGCCGCAAAAATTGCAGCAAATTGATATTATCAAAATCTACGAAAAGAAGCGTTGCTTGGTCGTAGACGATTTGACGGAAGTAAGAGCGTTATATAAACGCATGTTACGGTCTTTCGGCGTGCGTGAATTAGACACTGCCGCTACCTCGGACCAAACTATGGGCCTATGCCATAATCATAATTACGGTATAATTATTTGTGACTACAATCTAGACGACTCCCGAGATGGCCAGCAAATATTAGAAGAGTTGCGCCATATGGAAATGCTCAAATACACGACGTTGTTTATTATTATTACAGCTGAAACGTCTCGCGAAATGGTCCTTGGTGCGATAGAAAACCAGCCAGACGACTATATTACTAAACCTATATCACAAAAATTAATGCGTACTCGACTTGATCGCGCACTGCTTAAGCACGAAGACTTATTTTCAATTAAGTTATCTATGGATAGTAAGAATTATTCCAAAGCAATCAAATTATGTGATGAGAAAATAAAGAGTAAGAATCGCTATGCTATAGACTGTATACGTTATAAAGCACAAATATATATGATGATGGGGAAACCAGAAGAAGCACAAAAGATTTATGAGTCAATGCTTCGACAACGTCACTATGCATGGGCAAAAATTGGTTTAGCCAAAGCATTGATGGCAGCTGGAAAGTATGAAAATATTGAACCACTACTTAAAGAAACATTGAAAGAAGATCATCGCTACATTGAAGCACATGATTTATTAGCAGACTTCTACGAAAAAACAAATGAACCAGAAAAAGCCCAGCTAGCAGTAGAAAAAGCAACTGAACTTTCGCCAAAATCGATTATTCGTCATCGCCGTTTAGCCCAGCTAGCAGAAGAAAATGGTGATGATGTTGCTTGTCTAAAAGCATATGAGGAGTCTATTCGCTGGAATTACAATTCTTGTCACGCAACGCCTGAAGATTATTTAAGCCTAGCAAGAAAAACGGTCGATGTTGCTAAAACAGCGAGTCCTCGCGAAGCTGTTGATAAAACAAAAAAAGCACTCGGTCTATTAGAGCGAATGCAAAGACGCTTTCCAGAACGAAAAAACAAAGTGAAAAGTACTTTTATTGAATCTCAATTGTATGCATGTCAAGGCAAAGAAAATCTTGCCAAATCTTTGTTGAAAAAAGCAGAAAGAGTGTATGGTATTTTAGATCCGAAAGATACCGACGCTCGCTTAGACTACTCCTGCGCACACATTATGAGCGGAGATAAACAAAAGGCGTACAAAGAACTTCATTTGTTATCCAAAGAAAAGAAAGATTCTGTAAGCGTACTAAGGCGAATTGATAGGATTAGCGAAGAGCCCATTAGTTTTGAAGGTAAAAGTTGTGCTGCTGAATTATCGAAAGCAGGCATTAATGCCTACCAAAAAAGAGAGTACGATAAGTCCATAAAAATATTTGGCGATGCCCTAAAAATGTTTCCTAATCATGTGGGTGTTAATCTCAACCTTGTACAAGTGATTATTGCCAAGGCAGAAATCGATGGTAAGCAAAACGAACACTACTTACGTAGCAAAGAATGTTTCAGTAAAGTGGGGGCCCTAGCTAGTGACCATAAACAATATACACGACACCAATTTCTTTTTAAGCAGTTTAATGAGGTTTATAAAGATTACCAATCAATGCAGAGTCAATAAAAACGATATTGTGACTTAATACCTTATTACGGGCACCCGTAAAGTTCACTTGAAAGCATGTAGAGTAATGACCACCGATCATAACGATAAGCGAAGTGCTTTAATAACCGCTCGGGTCTGAGGTTTGACACCTCTCCATTGATAAAATGATTCGGCACCCTGGCAAACCAACATCCCTAAACCATCAGCCACTTCCTTTGCTCCGCAATGTTTACCCCAGCGCATAAATACCGTAGGTTCTTTACTGTACATCATATCGTAGCAACGACTGTTGGCAGTAATTATTGAAGGCGATAAGCTAGGCAATTCGCCGTGCAAACTTGCAGACGTTCCGTTAATAATAATGTCGAAAGGTGTGTCGATATTGTCGTAATGGCAAGCGTCCAACTGGCAAGAGGTATTGTTGGTTAGCCCGGCGATTAATTGTTCGGCTTTCTCTATGGTACGGTTAGCGATGGTAATAGTGGCTGGGTGACTGTGTAAGAGAGGGTCAAGCACTCCCCTGATAGCCCCTCCAGCACCTAAAATAAGAATTTTTTTATGGCGAATTGGCCATTGCAAATTATTAACAACGTCATCAATAAAACCAACCCCGTCGGTGTTATCACCAATAACGATATTGTCCTTTTTAATCAGTGTGTTCACAGCGCCCGCTTTTTTTGCCCGATTGGTTAGTTGTTGAGCATAACGTAATGCGTCAATTTTAAACGGCACAGTGATATTCAAACCTTTCCCTCCAGAGGAAAAAAATTGATTTGCAGCAGTAGCAAACCCACCAATATCAACGAGCATGGCAGTATAAAGAATTTTTTCACCTGTTTGCTTAGCAAACGCTTGATGTAGCGTTGGCGATTTAGAATGATGAATGGGGTTTCCGAAAACCGCATAGAATTGCGTGGTCTGAGATAGGTTGCCAATCATTGTATTACTTTCTGTTATATTTCCCTTCATTAAAATGTCTCCTGAACAGATAACCAATTTTGAATGGGTAAAAAATCACGCTCTAATTTGGCCTCGGCCGAATTAACGTCTGGTTGATAGTTATACTCCCATCGAACCAGAGGCGGCAGTGACATCAAAATGGATTCAGTTCGGCCGCCTGTTTGTAATCCAAACAACGTTCCACGGTCAAACACCAAGTTAAACTCAACATAACGCCCGCGACGATAAAGTTGAAAGTCGCGTTGTTTTTTGCCAAAAGCGATATCTTTTTTTTGCGTGAGAATAGGAACATACGCATCAATGTAACTATCACCAATACTTTGTAAAAAAGCAAAGCTTTGGTCAAAGCCCAGTTCGTTAAAGTCATCGAAAAAAAGACCACCAACACCACGGGCTTCATCACGGTGTTTCAAATAAAAATACTCATCACACCATTTTTTAAACCGCAGGTAGTATTCAGAATTGAAAATATCGCAGGCGTTTTTTGCCGTTTGGTGCCAATGAATACAATTGTCCTTATCGCCGTAATAAGGAGTTAAATCGTAGCCCCCGCCAAACCACCATACGGGCTCTTCGCCCTCTTTTTCAGCGATAAAAAAACGCACATTCATATGACTAGTTGGCGCATAGGGATTATTCGGGTGAACCACCAAGGAAACGCCCATGGCTTCGAAGCGTCTACCGGCTAATTCAGGACGATGTGCAGTGGCGGAAGCGGGCATTTGAGCACCAAAAACATGAGAGAAGTTAACCCCGCCTTTTTCTATTACATGGCCATCGGCCAACACACGAGAGCGGCCACCGCCGCCTTCCGGGCGCTGCCAATGATCCTCGATGAATGGTTTACCGTCGATGGCCGTTAACGCATGACAAATATGATCCTGTAGTCGGAGTAAATAATTTTTAACGGCTTCTTTATTGGGTGTGCTCATATATTAATCTACAGGCTAAATATTGAAAGGGGACAAAGCAAAAAGGACTTAACAATATGTGCGTAAACAACATTGTAATAGCGAGCCACAGTTGATGGTCGATTACCAGAGTATTTTGTCTTAACGAACCACTTCTCCAGTAACAAGATCGGTGATGGTAGAGGGCGCAGTCCGTTTACCCACACAACCTCGCACTATCCAATCTAGCTCAGATCGCTGATTAAAATAACGCTTAACTTGCCATGCTTGGGTGGCCGCAGGTTTGCCCTGTGTATTGGCAGAAGTGGACACAATGGGTCCACCGAAAGCGTCGCATAAATAGCGTACATGTGGGTGTTCGCTCACGCGCAATGCCACGGACTCATGATCGCCTGATACCCACGACGGCACCAAGTGATGGTGGGGCACTAACCAGGTGAAAGGTCCTGGCCAAGAGGCCGACAAAATTGCGCGCTGTTCAGGTGTGATATGATGTAAATAAGGTGCAAATTGTTCTATTGACGATGCCACCAGAATTACCCCCTTAGATACATGGCGTCGTTTAAGGGAAAGAATACGATGAACCGCCGACTTATTACTGGGCGAACAACCAAGCCCCCATACCGCTTCAGTAGGGTAAGCGATCACACCGCCTTGGCGCATGATACGTGCGGCAATGCGTATGGAGGGGTTATATTTTTGAAATAGCATGGGCTCGCCTACCGTGTTCCAAGTGCTCAATTTTGTAACAAAGGCACTGTTAAAAGTACTTTCGAAGTCACCCTCGCTACACCCTTGTTAAGGTACATTAAATGAGACAAGCGCTTAGCGTTTGTCTCACATAATTATACCCGTTCATATCCCCAAGCAGAACGTTTTACCCAACCATTTATTTCTAAACTCAGTAAATGATGACTAAGATCCCCATTAGATAGTTGTGTCGATTGAAACAATTGGTCAATCGTCACCGCCGAGAACCCCATGTGATCAAGTAATAATTGTTCTGGTTGAGACGGTGACGGGCGAGGGTCTTTAAGCTCGACAGCAGCATAATTATTTATCGCCGTAGTTTGCGCGCAATGTGCGATCATACCACTAAGGTTTTCAACAATATCATAACTGCTTTCTACCAAGCAGGCGCCCTGTTTAATCAGCCGATGGCAGCCTTTACTTTGAGGGCTGTGTATCGACCCGGGGATAGCATACACTTCACGGCCTTGTTCTAGGGCATATTTAGCGGTAATTAACGATCCACTTTTTATCGCTGCTTCCACCACTAATACGCCAAGGCTCAACCCGCTAATGACTCTGTTTCTTCGAGGAAAATGTCCAGGCTTGGGCATAGTGCCTGGAGCAAACTCGGTCACCAGCGCGCCCCCGGTATCAATAATAGCATCCGCTATAGTGTGGTTTTGTTTCGGGTAAACCGAATCAATTCCCGTCGCCATCACACCGATGGTCCTACCGACCGTTTTACCGATAAACGCATCGTTGTTATTGATATCGACGACCGCTTGGTGGGCTGCGCTATCGATTCCCAAGGCCAAGCCACTGGTGATAGTAAAGCCACTGCTAGCGAGGTGCTCAGCAAATAACCGTGTGGTCAATAAACCTTGATGTGTGGCATTTCTAGATCCAACAATCGCCAACTGGGGAAGCTGTAATACATGGGGGTTACCCCTGATGTAAAGTAGCGGTGGAGGGATATGAACATTACGCAGCAAAACTGGATAGTCGCTACAATCGACACTGACAACCTGTGCACGGGCAGATTCTACAATGTCAATAAGATGGTTGGCGCGGTGTAGCAATTCAGATGAACGAGGGGAAAGCTGATATTGTTGCAGGAGTTGTTTGGCGTGCAAATTAAGAATAGGCAGGGTGTGCGGATCGCTGACCAGGATGTTGTCGACGGAGCCACAGTATTCAACTAAAGCCCAATAGCGATGAGCACCAATATTGGGCAATAAGCAAACAATAAGGGTGTTAAAAAACGAAAGTACAGTATGTTGATTCATCGTTCATCCTTGAACAGAGTGTTTTTCAGTAGGCTATTTTGATAATCGATTAAAGCATGTCGATACAGTATTCACGTTAAGGAGAACAAGCTTACGGGTTGCCTATAATATCATTAACAATAATACCCGCTTCCGACTCTAAAACAATAGCAAAACTCATACGCTTAAATGTTTCAAATACCATAATAAGGCCTGCGCGCTCGTCGGGTAAATCGATAATCCTTGAGGCCTCATTT
Organism: Candidatus Endobugula sp.; assembly: GCA_047636495.1. GTDB lineage: Bacteria > Pseudomonadota > Gammaproteobacteria > Pseudomonadales > Cellvibrionaceae > Endobugula. The sequence continues at coordinate 83,956 of JBLILH010000007.1, forward strand.
GAGGCAAATCTGTCTTTAATGACGCCACCTATTTTATATATGCCTAAGATATTTCCTTGCTCGATTCCGTCGTCGCGGCCCAAATTAATTGTCACTATATCGAGTCGTCCAACTTGAGATAAACCACTTTCAGTATTGACGATTTTGCCTGTCACTTGGTTTTTTGGGGGGGCAGGTAAAAAACTAGAAACAATTTCACGTTGCTGATTTGGGAGTAAACGATTGCCGCCATCTGCTCTGACCTCTTGCACAGATTGAGTCATCGTAAAAGTACCAATATCACCGTCTTGAGCGATCATTTTGGCCGCGCCTAATGCAATAGCTTGCACCGCAATAACTTCATCGGTATCCGGGTCGAAATACTCTTTGCCTTTACTGTAAATACCATAGTTTACTGTTGAACCATTGAACCTACCTCGAGCATATAAGGTATCACCTGCGCCTAAAATAAGACGCTGCTTTTGACCCGCGATAGTGTAAGGGGCATTTTCGAGATCCCCGGGCTCAACAATACGGTTGCGAGATAAAAAAACATTGATTTTTTCTAAAGGGATAGCGGGGATCGCTGTTTTAATGGGTTCAGAATATATTCTCGGGGATAATTTAACCGTCAGCAGGTCGCCACTCTGGATTTTGGCGGGTGGGTGTCGAGTAGTCTTGCGTTGGCTAGAATCATTTTCAATAGACAACACGGGTTTTCCATCTACCATAGACAAGCTGACCGTATCACCGGGATAGATGAGATTGGGGTTGGCTATTTGCGAATTACCATGCCAGATTTCCTTCCAGCGCCACGGGTCTTCTAAAAACTTACCTGCGATATCCCACAACGTATCGCCTTGCAAGACGGTATGGCTGGTTGGGCCACTGGCTTTAATTGTTGGCTGATCTTGGCCATGGCTGTTGTAGCTAATGCTAAAGGTGGCCAGCAAAAAAAACGCGCAAGGAAAAAAACTTGTCTTCATAAAAACACTCGTCTGTACCGTTGCATTATTGAGTATGGGCACAAACTGGAAGGTAGGGCCTATGGTTTTGTTATCACCGGTATGTTGCTAGGGCAAAACAATATTCTCTAAAGCATTCAGATATTGTTCTATCTGCCTTTATAGCATCAAATCCTGTATCATCATAGTTTTAGACGGTTTTCTTAGGGTATCACCGGAAGTTGTCCACATTTACGGCTCGATTTCCATGTGATCAGTCAATAAAATGCCTTTTGTAAACCAACAGAACACACAATATTGATATATCGATAGCACTATGACACAACTCACTATTTTAGAATTTCCAGACCCTAGATTGCGTATAGTAGCCAAGCCTGTTGTTAAGGTGACAGACGAAACACGTAATATTATTACTGATATGTTTGACGCAATGTATAGCGCTTCAGGCATCGGTCTAGCAGCAACACAGGTTAATATCCATCAGCAAATAATTGTTATGGATATTAGCGAAGATAAATCCGACCCTCGGGTGTTCATTAATCCGGTGATTACGGTACAAGACGAGGTACTGGGTGCTTACGATGAGGGCTGTTTATCAGTCCCCGGGTTTTACGAAACAGTCGAGCGACCGAGAGGTGTCAAAGTGGAAGCAATTGACCGTAACGGTGATGCTTTCATCCTTGAGTTGGAAGGCCTGCTTGCGGTCTGTATTCAGCACGAAATCGATCACTTAAATGGCAAGTTGTTTGTTGATTATCTGTCAAATATGAAACGCCAGCGTATTCGTAAAAAATTAGAAAAACAGCATCGTGGTTGATATCCTCAAAATGTCTTCGGATACCGCATCATCTAAATCGTCCCCACTTAAAATAGTGTTTGCGGGCACGCCATCATTTGCAGCCCATCATTTGCAGACATTGATTGATAGTGAGCAATATATAATCGTTGCAGTGTATACCCAGCCCGATAGGCCTTCTGGGCGTGGAAAAAAACATACGCCTAGCCCTGTTAAAACCCTGGCCGTTGCGCACAATATAACCGTAGAGCAGCCCCCGTCACTTAAAACTCAGAATGTCCAAGACGAGCTTTCGGCATACGGTGCGGATGTGATGGTGGTGGTGGCTTACGGCCTTTTACTACCAGAGGCAGTATTGGCTATTCCCCTTTATGGCTGTCTAAATGTTCATGGTTCTCTGTTGCCTCGCTGGCGCGGAGCAGCACCTATTCAGCGTGCGATTGAAATGGGTGATACCGAAACCGGCATTACCATCATGCAAATGGATAAAGGCCTGGATACAGGTAATATGTTGCATAAAGTGAGTTGTGATATCAATATAAATGAAACTACAGCCAGTTTGCACGAGAAACTGATGACTCTGGGCGGGCCAGCGCTGAAGTGTGTACTTACTCAGTTGTCCGCAGGTAACTTGCAGCCTAAGATCCAGAATAATGATCTTGCCTGTTATGCAGAAAAAATTACCAAGCAAGAGGCGGCCATTAACTGGCAGGAATCAGCGGAGAAGATCAACAAAAAAATTCGAGCGTTTAATCCCTTCCCGATGGCATACAGCTTTTTAGGTGGACACAGAATAAAAATATATTATGCAGAAGTATGCTCAACCCCGTCACAGGCGATGCCCGGTGAGATTTTATCTGTCACGGAAGAAGGCTTACACATTGCCTGCGGTGAACACAGTTTATGTGTACACATCTTACAAATACCTAATAAAAAAGTGATGCCAATAGGCGATATTGTTAATGGTTATGCTGACCGATTTATTATCGGCGGCGTATTTGCTGACCAATAAATGAGCCACTCTATACATAACACCAGAACCATAACCGTTAAAATATTATTGCGGTTACTCCAACAAAAAGGCTCTTTGGCGAGCGAGCTGTCAATAGCCAGTTCGTTAGATGAACAAGACAAGCGTCTCGCTCACGAACTTTGTTATGGTGTCTGCCGCTGGTATTTTTTATTGGAATATCAGTTAACTGGGTTGGTAGACAAACCACTCAAAAATAAAGACAAAGATATTCACTTATTACTGTTACTTGGCCTTTATCAATTACAGTTTACGCGTGTTGCAGCTCACGCTGCCATTAATGAAACTGTCGATGCGGCGATGCCCTTTCGCAAGCCATGGGCAAAAAAACTCATTAATGGTGTGCTGCGTTCTTTTCAGCGCCAACAAAACACCGACGACGGTGCTGTAGGCCCACACACATCAGCTAGTCACGAAAACAATAATACAGATAGTGATGAAGGTAATGTAGGCAACAGCGCTCGATTGTCGGCGGAAAATATTAACGATATTATTCCTAGCGCACATAAAATCGCCCATCCTCAATGGCTCCAAGAAATGATTGTGAAGGCATGGCCAACACAATCTAAAGCGATATTTGCCGCTAATAACCAACACCCGCCATTTACTTTACGCGTCAATCAGCAACATTACCTGGCAGGCGATTACCAAGCTTTGTTGAGAGATGAAGAGACGACAACAACACCCTATAGCAAAGTAGGACTAACATTATCTAAAGCCGTTGATGTTAAGCAGTTGCCCGGATTTGCACAGGGCCATAGTAGTGTGCAAGACGAAGCTGCGCAGCTGGCAGCCACACTATTACAGCTTGCACCCAACCAAAGAGTGCTCGATGCCTGTTGCGCACCAGGCGGTAAAACCTGCCACATAGGTGAGCAACAACCTAATTTAGCCGCTTTAGTGGGGTTAGATTTAGAGCAGCGTCGGTTAGTACGAGTCGATGACAACCTTCAGCGCGTGCAAGTGAATGCGCAGATTATTTGTGGCGATGGCACTCAGCCTGATGACTGGTGGGATGGCCAATTATTTGATCGTATTTTATTAGATGCACCCTGTTCCGCCACTGGCGTTATTCGCCGTCATCCAGACATTAAACTACTGCGTCAGGTGCAAGATATTGACGCTGCTGCAGAGTTGCAGCTACAGTTACTTCACGCACTTTGGCCGTTGCTCGCAGAAGAGGGAGTTCTTGTTTATGCCACATGTTCTATTCTGCCTCACGAGAACACCCACGTCATCGAGCGTTTTATCGCTAATCACAGCAATGTCAAACATGACATAATTAATGCAGAGTGGGGGATAACACAACCCTATGGTCGTCAATTATTGCCACAAATAAAAGGCCACGACGGTTTTTATTATGCGCGCTTAATAAAACAGTAAAACAGTAAAAGTAGATAAAGGCATAGTGCAAGGATAAGTACAAAAAAAAGATACAAAAATAAGTTGAGAAATAAGTTGAGAAATAAGTTGAGAAATAAGTTGAGAAATAAGAGGGACGCTATACTCACGTTGACATAGGTATAGGCCACATATAGAAAGCCACCACAATAAAGAGCATAAACTCAGAATGAAAATAGTTATTCTCGGTGCTGGTCAGGTAGGCGCGACTATCGCGGAACACTTGGCTGGAGAAAAAAATGACATTGTCGTGGTGGATCACTCCATGGAGCGCTTGCGCGAACTACGTGATCGTTTAGATATCGCAGTGGTGTGTGGGCACGCTTCTCATCCTCATGTATTAGAGCAGGCCGATATCAAAGATGCCGATCTGTTGATTGCGGTTACCGTCAACGATGAAGTGAATATGGTGGCGTGTCAAATTGCTTACTCCCTTTACCACACACCAACAAAAATCGCCCGTATTCGCTCCTCGGCGTATTCAATCGATAAAGGTAAACTGTTTCAAAACGAACATTCGCCAGTGGATGTGATTATTAGCCCAGAACGATTAGTGTCTGACTATGTGTTTCGTCTAGTGGAGCATCCTGGCGCATTACAGGTGTTGGATTTCGCCGATGGTGCGATTCGATTAGTGGCGGTTAAGGCTTATCATGGTGGGCCGCTAGTGGGGCATGAGCTACGCTTTTTGCGCCAACATATCCCTAGTGTCGATACGCGAGTGGCGGCAATTTACCGTCGGGGTAGCGCCATCATGCCTCAAGGTTCAACCATTATCGAGGCCGATGACGAAGTCTTTTTTATTGCGGCACGCAAAGATATTCGCACGGTAATGAGTGAACTTCGTCGCTTAGACAAACCCTACAAACGTATAATGATCGCGGGTGGTGGAAATATTGGTTTGCGTTTAGCAAAAAAAATAGAAAGCCGTTACTCTGTTAAAATTGTAGAGTTATCGCAGGAGCGCTGTCGTGCGTTAAGTGAAAAACTAAAGTACGCGATTGTCTTGCACGGCAGTGCGTCAGATCAGGATTTGTTGTTAGAAGAAAATATCGAAGAAACGGATGTGTTTCTAGCGCTGACCAACGACGACGAAGCTAATATCATGGCGTCGTTATTGGCTAAACGATTAGGTGCTAGAAAAGTAATGACCCTCATTAACAATCCCGCTTATGTCGATTTAATACAAGGTGGCGAAATTGATATTGCCATCTCTCCCCAGCAAGCGACGGTAGGGAGTCTTTTATCGCACGTCCGTAGTGGTGACATGGTCAACGTACATTCATTGCGTCGCGGTGCCGCCGAGGCAATTGAAGTGATCGCTCACGGTGATGAAAAAAGCTCAAAAGTAATAGGCAAAAAAATAGAAGAAGTCGACTTGCCTGAAGGCGCTACCATCGGTGCCATTTATCGCGAAGGCGAAAAAGAGAACCTAGTATTAATTGCGCATGATAATACGGTAATTGAAAACGGTGATCACATCATCGTGTTCCTAGTGGACAAGCGCTATACCAAACAAGTTGAAAAACTATTTCAAGTCGGCTTTTCGTTTTTCTAAAAGGTTTTCACTCATGCGTTTCGCGGTCGTCTTTCGTATATTAGGTTTATTATTAATGCTATTTAGCATTACATTAATCCCACCCATTATGGTGTCATTGTTTTATCACGACAATGCGCTATCTGCATTTATATATTCTTTTTTTGTTATTTTTTTAGTTGGTGTTGTCATTTGGTTTCCTGTCTACGACCGCAAACAAGATTTACGTACCCGCGATGGCTTTATTGTTACCGCGCTATTCTGGGCAGTATTAGGCTTAGCCGGTGCGTTGCCGTTTATTTTGGCAGACAGCACCTCCCTCAGTATTGTCGATGCGGTGTTTGAATCCTTGTCGGGGTTAACCACCACCGGAGCAACGGTGGTTACCGGGCTTGATATATTACCAAAATCAATTTTATATTATCGTCAACAGCTACAGTGGTTGGGCGGTATTGGACTGGTAGTGATTGCGGTCGCTATTCTCCCGATGTTGGGTATTGGTGGTATGCAGTTATATCGTGCAGAAACCCCTGGCCCAGTAAAAGATTCAAAACTGACCCCGCGTATCGCTCAAACCGCCAAGGCATTATTTATTATTTACTTAGGGTTAACGGTTGTCTGCGGCGTCAGTTATTGGTTAGCTGGCATGACGCCGTTTGATGCGATAGGCCACGCTTTTTCTACCGTGGCCATTGGCGGTTTTTCAACCCATGATAGCAGCATGGCATTTTTCGATAGTCCCACTATCTTAATCATCGCCATGATATTTATGGTGCTATCAGGAATTAATTTCGCTCTGCACTTTATCGCATGGCGCTCATTGAGTATTAAACAATACTTTTCTGATCCGGAAGTAAAGTTTTATATATCGTGTATATTAATCGGCTCAGTGATTACCGCCAGTTACCTATATTATACGGCGGTGTATGGTTTTTCTGATAGTGTGCTCAAAGGTTCGTTTGAGTTTATTTCTATTTTAACGACCACCGGTTTTGGTGTTGCTGATTATAGCCAGTGGCCCACTTTTCTCCCTTTTATGTTATTTATGTTTGCTTTTATGGGGGGCTGCGGTGGTTCTACCGCGGGTGGCATAAAGGTTATGCGGGTGATGCTTATCTGCAAACAAGGTATTCGAGAAATTCATCGTTTGATTCACCCTAACGCTGTTATTCTTATTAAGGTGGGCAGCCAATCGGTCCCCGACCGTGTGGTAGAAGCCATTTGGGGTTTTTTTGCAGTGTATGTAATCAGCTTTATGATTATGTGTTTACTGCTACTGGCAACTGGCCTAGATTTTATCACTGCCTTCTCTGCAGTCGGCTCGGCAATTAACAATCTTGGTCCCGGTATGGGAGAAGTGTCTGCAAACTATGGCAGCATCAACGACGCTGCCAAGTGGATTTTATGTTTTGCGATGTTACTTGGACGACTCGAGATCTTCACCTTATTAGTCTTGTTAACGCCTGCATTCTGGCGCAGTTAAACACAATAAAGATAACTCGTTAAATCACCTAAGCGATTTTTTAACATTATCAAATGAGGTTTCTAGTGTGGTCCTATTTCGACCGGCATCTTTAGATGCGTACAGAGCGTTATCGGCTAAGCCTATAATATCGGCATCGGATATGTTTACGTCAAAGGGCGCGACAAAAATGCCGATACTAACGGTAATGACTCCCGCTTTAGAGCGAATTTTTTTCATGTTGTCATGAATACGGTTTGCAGTAATCATTGCGCTAGCTGCATCTGCTTGGGGCAAAATTAATATAAACTCTTCTCCACCGAAGCGCGCCACGACATCTGCAAAACGCGCATTTGCCTTGAGCAAATGAGCAAACTGTTTAAGCACATAATCGCCTTCTGTGTGACCATGGACATCGTTTACTTTTTTAAAAAAATCTAAATCCAGCATCAACAATGCAAAACTAGATTGGCTGCGCTCCATCTGACGGCGAACCATTCGTAATTTCAGCAGCATCTCGCGACGGTTATAGCAGCCAGTGAGTTCGTCGGTCTTCGATAATATTTTTAGCTGTGCGTTAGTTTCTTCTAACCGACATTGCGATTGCTTGAGTGCGTTAATTAGCTTGTCTCTTTCGACAGCATAATAACAACACCAAAATATCCGGTTATTATCAACTTCATCGCGTTTGGCAAAAACAACCATAGGCAACTTACGGTTATCGGCACCTAAAAAATTAAGTTGAACCTCGTCGATGGGTCCCTGATTGATAATAGAAGGCAACACAATCTGTTGAAAGAGAATTTTAGATGCATTAGTCAATAAAGTGTCAAGGTTACAGCCCACTATCTCGTCAATAGAAAAAAAAACTGAAGATACGAATCGACTGTTACAGTAATGAATATTACAGCGTTGGTCAGTGATAAATACACCGCAAGGGAGAGAATCGTAGTCATCCATTACGTAGATAGTCTTTGATTGCTTGAACGGTGATGCCGGGGTGTGTCATATGGGGGCAATGTCCTACAGAGTCGATAATCTTAAAATCGCTATTCGGTGTAATATTGTGTAGGTATTTGCCAACTTCGATAGAAACTAAAGAGTCTACCTTGCTGTGAATGATGAGCGATGGCAAGTTACTTTTAGAATAAGAGTCTCGATGATCAGATAAAAAAGTAGCTTTGGCGAAATTTTTTGCAATCAATGGTTCAGTTGAGCAAAAACTATCGGCCAGCTCCCCCGTGAGCAACTCGCTGGCCTGCCCACCGATAACGAGAGGCGCCAAGTATTCTGCCCAACCAATATAGCTTTTATCCATTAAATCCAATAACTCTTCAATGTCAGTATACTCGAAGCCCCCCATATATTTTGGCGGATCGTTTATAAAATAGGGTGAAGGTGTCAGGTGAATTAATTGAGAGAAATGTTCAGGGGCTGTTAAAGAAGCTAATAACGCAATAGTCGCACTCACCGAATGGCCAACAATAATGGCATCTTTAATCTCAAAGGCTTGGCAAATATCGACAATATCTTCGGCATAACCCTCTAACACAGAATATTTTTTAGGATCGTATTCGGTGATAATTGATTGACCCGAGCCAGTATAATCGAACAGTATAACTTTATAATCATCAACAAACGCAGGCGCAACAAAACGCCACATACCTTGGTCACAACCAAAGCCGTGAGCAAATATAATGACTTGGTCACCTGTTCCACTGATGGAGACGTTATTTTTCTCTTTGATCTCAAACATATGGTCGTAGATCTCATCGTGTGCTTTAGGTGCGAATGCAGGAATCATCAAAAAAGTGTACATCAACACGCGAGTAAACACATTAGTCTTGTCGGTAAATTATAGACGATGTTCTCATAGTACGAACATAATGAAAAACGATATGAATACTATGTTATATCGCCAAAACAACGTAAGTCTACGTTCAGGTTTCACCCTGCCTACGGATATATTTGTTGTGATAAGGTAAATATAAAGCACATATATAATGACATGTTAATCTCTTTATACTTCACGTTATAAGTATAGTATAGAAGAGAAGGGGGTGGGATTGAACCCTTAAGGGTTATATTAAGGTTATAGGTAGCAAAATGTCACTATCAACTGCCATCCTATACGGGACTGACTAACGTCGAGCAAGTGAACCAGTAATAATTAGCGCATATTTATATTAGCGATGAAAATAGTCTAACCAAAAAATCAATAAAAGCCCACTGTTATCCCGATAACGATTTTTTGTTATGCCAGGCTTGTTGCGGTCTCCAGCAAACCATTAAAAACACTGTTAGGAATGACGATTAAAAGTGATGGCGTTGATGTACCTACCGTACGGTTAAGTTGTTTGGCCTCGTTCCTAAGTGTTTTTTCTTACAGAGAGAAAAAGTTCACGGGACAACAGAGATAACCCCCCGCTACGCTTGTCCTTGATCATAGGGGAATTCATTTATAACAACATCCTCATCAATTACATACACAGACTAACAGTGCTAATACGCTATAAAAAGAAGCCTGTTTTTTACAAGCGGGCTATGTGTAGTGGCGGATTATATGCAACAGCATAATATAGCACCCCCGTTGATACGCATCACCGTGATGGTAAATAGATTGTACGAAGAGGCAGGTGTTGCATAGGGCTAGTATTGGTAGGCTTCAAACGACCTATGTATGATTAACTAAGCTTATCTCGTTTACAAACCCAGCTATCTGGGCAAATATAGCCTGAAAAGGTTTGCTTACAAGTAAAAATGGCTGAGTCCGGTCAACGTTGAATAGCGAGTAGACGCCTTTCTGAGAACAGTCCCGTTTCCTGTCGGGACTGTTCGCGCAATACGTGTAGAGGGTCTTTGGTTACATTATGTGTTGTCGTTCAGTCAAATCCCTAACGTGTTGATCATGATTGATATGGGTTGATGTATCCGTCAAACAATACAACATCGGGTTTGTTATAGCGCAAATAGACTCTTGTTTCATGGTTTTAAATTGCATAGGTATTGCTTATGACGCTGAGTTTTTATACAAATAAGCAAGGCAACCAGTGGGGAAAAGATTAAGATGACGCGTCTGGATGCAGAAAATTTTTGTGCATTTGATAATTCTTTGTTGAGAAAGATATTTCTATGCGGGTTAGTCTTAAACGCGTACAACAAGCAATGGTCTGTTGAAAAAAATAATGTGATAAGCTCGAACATGAACGAACGACAAGTATTTTAGCAAGCTGATTGAGAACTGATTTCAGCTAAACGTCCCTTCGCGGTATCTTTCCCCCACCATAGCGCCAAAATGACAGAACCGCATCATATGTCATATGATGCGGTTCTGATCGTAGGTATAGCCAGTGAACATTATACTTACTAGAGGCTAGTGACCACCATAACATTGCCATCCACCTTGACAATTTTACAGCGCTCGCCTTCTTTGATCACAGCTAACGTGCACGATGAATCTAAGCGTGCAGACCAGTTAATACCCGAATGCCGAATAGCGCCACCCGTTTTAGTAATAATTTCTGCACAAGCGACTTCGCGTCCAGACATATCACTGCTTTCGTCAATGGGAACGGGCCTCGACTGAAATCGTCTCAGTGGTTTCCATAAAATAAGCGCAGCGAGGCAGCTTAATAAGCCCACACTAAAGACTTCAGCTTCCCAGCTGTTCAGTACGCCGATGTAAGTGAGTATGCCCGTCAAAAAACAACCAATAGCAAAAAATAACACTAAGCCGCTTAAGCCCATCACGGTTAGTTCGACAATAAAAGCAATGCCTGCCAACAAAAATAACAGTTGGCATGATTTTCAGAAAAGTAAGTAATAATATCCATCGGATAATCCTATGACGCAGAGCGATGGTTAGCAAGCACCCTAAATAGCGTTTAACGTGCTCGAAACGGCAATCGCTTGTGCCACGGTGTTAGCAATATTGTCGCTGGTTTTACCATCACTCAACACGACGGCACTCTCGCCAGCAATGGTCTTATGTGCGGCAATTGCGTCTTGTGCCAAAGTGAGCGTCACCGCTTTTGCACCTTCGTCAGTAGCGGCAGCTTTACCGATGGTTTCTAGTGCGCGGGCATCGGCATCGGCTACTAAAGAGATCGCAGCTGATTTACCTTCAGCTTCTAATATCTGTGACTCTTTTGAGGCTTCTGCTGCTAACACTTGCTCAGCCTTGGCCGCTTCAGCGTCTAGTACACGCGCTTGTTTTAGCCCTTCTGCTTGGGTAATAGCCGAGATTTTAACGCCCTCAACCGTCAATATGACGGAGCGTTTTTCACGCTCGGCAGTCATTTGTTTTTCCATACCTTCGCGAATAGTCTGCGGTGGATCAATATCTTTAATTTCGTATCGCGTTACCAGCACACCCCAAGGTTGAGTAGCTTCGGTCATCGAGTTTAGAATCTTTGCATTAATAGCATCACGGTTTTGAAAACATTCATCTAATTCTAACGAACCAATAGCATTGCGCATGCTGGTCATGGCCAGTTGGGTAACAGACAATTTATAATCAGTAATGTTGTTCGTCGCCGCCGCCGCCGCATCAACGACCTTCATAAATAAAATACCATCAATATTCAGAGTGATATTGTCTTTAGTAATCGCCGATTGCGACACAATGATTAACGATTGTTATTATAAGTTGCGGTCAGCCGCAACGGTTTGTACAAACGGGATAATAAAGTTAATACCAGCGTATAGCGTCTGAGTATATTTACCCATAGTGTAAACCACAAAGCCGCGGTTTTGGGGTACAAAGTACACGGACTTTTTAATGGTGAACAAAACAATAACGGCAATCCATACTAGGGGGCTAGCCAGAAAGTCAAATAGTTCATTTTGCATGGTGTTGTTCCTTGATATTTGACGGAAGAAAGTTTTAACGTAATAAAAATACTACCAACAATAAAGGTCTTAACATCATTAAGAGAACGGCAATGGCGGTGTTCGTCCATCGTAATGGTAAAATTACGACGGTATTTAGCTTTATGCTAGAAAAGCTAGAACAGAGATATCCTGTGCCATAAAGTGAGAGTGCGCTTTGCGGGCGAACACTAATACGGCAAATCAAGGGCGTCATTAAATAACTATTTTAGATGCACGGTTTAGGACGCAGGGCGACTTACCAGTGAAAGCCATACCAATAGACGCTATACCTCGTTATAATCATAATTCTTAAATTTTTCCAATAAATGAGGTTTCGCGTGTCGACTCCCGACGTAAAAACATTTCAAGGCCTGATTCTAGCATTACAGCAATTTTGGGCTGAACAAGGCTGTGTGATTCTGCAACCATTAGATATGGAAGTGGGCGCAGGCACTTTTCACCCAGCGACGTTCTTACGCGCTATTGGCCCCGAAACATGGAGCAGCGCTTACGTACAGCCTTGTCGCCGACCTACCGATGGTCGCTATGGCGAAAACCCTAATCGCCTTCAACACTACTACCAGTTCCAGGTGACATTAAAACCGTCACCTTCTAACATTCAAGATCTCTATTTAGAGTCGTTGCGCTATATAGGGATTGATACCTTAGTGCACGATATTCGTTTTGTAGAAGATAACTGGGAGTCGCCCACATTAGGCGCGTGGGGTTTAGGTTGGGAATTATGGCTCAATGGCATGGAAGTGACACAGTTTACATATTTTCAGCAAATCGGCGGTTTAGAGTGCTTCCCGGTAACGGGTGAAATTACCTACGGCCTAGAGCGCATAGCAATGTACTTGCAAGGTGTGGACTCGATTTATGACTTGGTCTGGACGAAAAATGTGGATGGCAAAGTGATCACCTACGGCGATGTATTTCATCAAAACGAAGTCGAAATGTCGACATACAATTTTGAGCATGCAGATGTAGAGACGCTATTTCAAAACTTCGATCATTATGAACGCGAGAGCCAGTACTTGATTGAAAAGAAATTGCCCCTGCCAGCGTATGAAATGGTGATGAAAGCCTCACATGTATTTAACTTATTAGATGCGCGTCATGCTATTTCGGTCACCGAGCGCCAGCGTTTTATTTTACGCGTTCGCAGCCTAGCCCGTGCCGTTGCACAAGCCTATTACGATGCCCGTAAAGAACTAGGTTTTCCGTTAGCCGAAGCATCACTTCGCCAGCAAGCCATGCTAGATACCCAACCTACCGCTACCAAGGTGTCTGCTAAGATAAGCCCCAGTAAACCCGCAGCAGGAGATCAATCATGATCCAAGATTTTCTAGTCGAGTTAGGGACAGAAGAGCTACCGCCCAAAGCATTATTGAAATTGTCGACCGCATTTACTACCGGGATTAAAACAGGGTTAACGGCAGAGGGTCTGTCTTTTGGCGAGGTCACACCTTACGCGACACCCCGTCGCTTGGCCGTATTGGTAAGTGGTTTGGCCGCGTTTACGCCGGTAAACGATGTGGAGATCTGGGGTCCACCGGTGAAGGTGGCTTTTGATGCAGAAGGTAAGCCGAGTAAAGCGGCAGAAGCGTTCGCAGCAAAAAATGGCATCACGATAGATGCGTTAGCAACAGCCAACGATGGCAAAATAGACAAGCTTATTTTCCGAACGCAGGCGGGCGGTATAGACACCACTACATTATTAGAAGGTATCGTGAGCAATAGTCTCGCTAAACTGCCAATCGCCAAACGTATGCGATGGGGTGCAAGCCGAACTGAATTTGTACGACCGGTACACTGGTTGGTGATGTTATTTGGCTCAGAGATTGTGCGCGCATCGGTATTAGAGTTACACGCGGGTCGCGAATCTCGTGGACATCGCTTTCATTACAACCAAGTAGTTACCATCGATAATGCGAGCCAGTATGCAGACAAACTAGGTTCGGTTGCTTACATAGTGCCTGATTTTACTCAGCGCAGACAGCAAATAGAACAGCAAGTTAATGCCGAAGCGGAAAAACTCGGAGGGGTTGCCGTCATCGATAGCGGCTTACTCGACGAAGTAACGGGTTTAGTGGAATGGCCGGTGGCGTTAACCGGTCGTTTCGAAGAGCGCTTTCTAGATGTCCCTGCCGAAGCGCTCATTTTATCTATGAAAGAGCACCAAAAATACTTTCATGTGGTGAACAAAGAGGGCACGTTATTACCGTACTTTATTACCGTATCCAATATCGAAAGCACCGACCCTGCACAAGTCATCGACGGTAACGAGCGAGTCATTCGCCCGCGTTTATCCGATGCGGCATTCTTTTTTGAAACCGATAAAAAAACCACACTCGCCAGTAAGCGCGATCAATTAAAACGCGTTATTTTCCAAGCCAAGCTAGGCACGGTATACCAAAAAACCGAACGCATCGCCAACCTTTCCCGCGCGATAGCAGGACAGCTATCAATCGATACTGACGCTGCAGTTCGTGCGGGTGAATTATGTAAATGCGATCTTGTCAGCGAGATGGTCTATGAGTTCGCCGATATGCAAGGTATCGCAGGCTATCACTATGCCACCTATGACGGTGAAGCAAGTGATGTTGCCCTCGCCATGAATGAACATTATATGCCACGTTTTGCTGGAGATATCTTACCCAGTAGCGATGTCAGTGCGGTGGTCGCAGTCGCCGATCGGCTCGATACCCTGGTGGGCATCTTTGGGATTGGCGCACAGCCAACCGGTTCAAAAGATCCATTTGCGTTACGTCGTGCTAGTGTCGCGGTGCTTCGCTTATTAGTAGAGCAGCAACGTAATGTTGATTTGCGTCAACTGTTAATATTAGCCTATCAACAGCATAACGATTTGTCAGAAGGCGAAGCCGTTATTGAGCAAGTATTAGCCTATATGCTCGACCGTTTCCGTGCATGGTACGAAGAGCAATCTATTCCGGCCACCGTTTTTCAGGCCGTCAGCGCTAAGCAATTATCGCAACCATTAGATATTGATCAACGCGTGCAAGCGGTCAACTTTTTCCGACAGCTACCCGAGGCCGAAGCATTAGCCGCAGCGAACAAACGCGTGGCTAACATCTTAGCAAAAGTTGACGTTGTACCCGAATCGATTAACGTCGATGTTCTTCAAGAAGATGCAGAAAAAGCCTTATACGCGGCGATTGTTGCACAGCAAATAATAGTCGAACCGCTGTTTGCCGATCGACGATATAAAGAAGCCTTAACCGCGTTAGCCTCGTTACGCGAAGTGGTCGACACGTTCTTTGATCAAGTGATGGTGATGGCCGACGACGAAGCTCTAAAGAATAACCGGCTCGCGTTATTGCAACAACTGCGTGGATTGTTTTTTGAAGTGGCAGATGTTTCCTGTTTAGTCGTCAGTAAGAAGTAATATGAAACCACTTTTTATTAGTCGCGACGGCGTCATCAACGAACGCAAAGAGGGCGGTATTAATCAGCGCTCACACATTAGTTTTGTTGACGGTAGTCTTGATGCGCTGGCGGCGTTATCAAAAAAAGGTTTTACGGTGATCATCGTGACATTTCAGCCGGGGTTAAGTAAAGGCTTACTCGACCTTGATGAGATGGAAGCGATGCACGCAATGATCATTGATCGTGTTGAAACCCGTGGCGGCGAAATCGAAGGGGTGTTCTACTGCCCTCACAGCAAAGAAGATCACTGCTACTGTCGGCCACCGGCAACAGGCTTATTAGATGTGATAGAAATGGAATTAGATTGCGATATTAGCGATGCTTTTTATTTTTGCGACAACGAAGAAGAAGCCGCCGTAGCCACCGAAAAAGGGTGTCAGCCAATACTATGTTCTATGGGTGAGTCGTTATGGTATCGTATCCAATCACTGGGCATTTAACGCAAACACTTTACTCTTACAGCGACCTTTTATGAAATCATGTTATTGCGCGATCAACTATATACGTAGCATTATTTTTTACGCGGGCTACATCATTAGTTTACTGGTTATTGGCTTGCTCAGTGTATTATTACTCCTGCTACCGAGTCGTATTGCCGCACCCGTTGTATTGTTGTGGAATCGTTTCGTGTTGTTGTGGTTGCGTATTTGTTGTGGGATTCACTACCAAATTAATGGCGATCTAACCGCCGTAACACGCCCCTGCGTGGTGGTGGTCAATCATCAAAGCCCCTGGGAAACGATTTTTTTACAATTGCAGTTTTATCCTCTTACTACCGTGCTAAAGCGTGAGCTATTACGGATTCCATTTTTTGGTTGGGGTATGCGAATTTTAGAGCCGATAGCGATAGATCGTTCACATCCGATGCAGGCGCTCAAACAAATAAAAAGAGTAGGTGTCGAACGCTTAAACGAAGGCCGCAGTGTATTGGTTTTTCCTGAAGGTACACGCCAACCGGTTAATAAACTGGGTAATTTTGCGCGTAGCGGTGCAGATATCGCTAAGTCGGCAGGCGTACCCATCGTTATGATCTCTCATAACGCAGGTGAGCATTGGGCAAATAAAAAAATACTTAAGACACCCGGTACGGTAATAGTAAATGTGAGCGATGCGGTTTATATCGGCGATAAAAATACCAAAGAAGTGATGCAAGACATTAAACAATGGATGGAAAATAAATATAGATAGAACCAGGTTTTTTAGAGAGGAATGGATGGCTCTACATTCCTCTCTTTTTTATAGAGCCACTAAAGGAAGAGTAAGAATGAAAAAATTAGCTTTATTCGTTGCAGTGTGAGTCATGACAGGTTGCGCGGCACAAACATTCAATATTAATGGCTCTAATGGTGACGTGCCAACAGTTCAAAAATCACAGACTTTCTTCATTTCGGGTTTAGGCCAACAAAAAGTCATTGATGCTGCTGCTGTATGCGGTGGTGCCGACAAAGTGGTGAAAGTTGAAGCCCAGCACACTTTTGTTAATGGCCTGCTAGGGATGATCACCATTGGTATCTATACACCTAGAGATGTAAAAGTATACTGCGCGAGCTAAATAACGATTAAATGTAACGAGTCTGTCATTGAGGGCTCGTTATATTTTAATCAATGACAGGGTAAAAGACGATGATGACAATATTGACGACAGGCGGTACGTTTGACAAAATATATTTTGACGCTAAAAGCCAATTTCATATCGGCGAGTCACAGGTAGAACCTATCTTAATAGAAGGTAATGTGACCATCGACTATACCGTTGAACCCTTGTTACGCAAAGACAGTTTAGAGATGACCGACGACGATCGCCAACTAATATGTGAGCACGTCAAAGCCTCTTCCGCACAACAGATTATTATTACTCATGGTACAGACACCATGAGCCAAACCGCGAAAGCACTCGCTGCGCACGGCATTGATGGTAAAACCGTGGTGTTAGTCGGCGCTATGCAGCCAGCACGCATGCGTGTGACCGACGCACCATTTAACCTAGGTTTTGCTTGTGCGGCAGTGCAGCTACTACCATCCGATATTTATATTGCGATGTGTGGCCAGGTGTTTCAACACAACAACGTAAAGAAAAACCTAGTGGCAGGTCGGTTTGAAACAGAAATTAAGAGCGATTAACGGCAATCCATCAAACGATAGTGGTTAACATTAAAGTGCCTAAGATGTCGTTATAAACTTACGGGCCAGATATTTTACTATAGAGAAATAAGCGAATGATCAGAGTGGTTTTTAATCGTAAAGGCGGCGTAGGTAAATCATCTATTGCCTGTAATTTAGCAGCGGTCGCAGCAAGTCTAGGTGAGTCTACTTTGCTAGTGGATTTAGATTCACAGGCAAATTCAACCTCTTATCTGGGACACAATGGCAAAGATGATGTGGTCGGGATGGCAGAGTTTTTTGAATCGACATTGAGCCGCAGATATCGTGATCTATCGGTTAGCGATTTTGTACGAAAAACCCCGTTTGATAATTTATCGCTTATTTCTGCCTCTGCTATCTTAGCCGATTTAGAACAAAAGCTAGAATCACGCCATAAAATATACAAGTTAAAAGAATTCTTAGTGTCGTTGTCGGATACCTACGATAATATTTTTATCGATACACCACCGGCGTTAAATTTTTATAGTTTGTCAGCGCTCATCGCTGCAGATCGTTGTCTAATCCCTTTCGATTGCGATGCGTTTTCAAGAGATGCCCTGCTCGACCTATTAGTGTCACTAGAAGAAGTGCAGGAAGATCACAACGCAGCTCTAGAGATTGAAGGCGTCGTGATTAACCAGTTTATTGCAAGAGCGAAAGTGCCTCAGGCCGCTGTCGATGAATTAAAAAAAGCGCAACTACCTATTATTGAACCCTATATTTCAAGTTCAGTAAAAATGAAAGAATCGCATATGCTGAAAAAACCACTCATATTTCTTGAGCCAAAACATAAATTAAGCCAGCAATTTTTAGAAATATATAAGGGTCTTTCATAACGAGGGAGCCAACAGAATATTTTAGAACACCGTAAGGTTTACGCTGACGGTGACTACATAAAAATATAATCCTTAGTGAGACCTTTTGCACGCAAGATGACGTTACTCTTAGTCACCAAAAGTATGCGCATCTAGGCGGGCAAACATGGCATGAGAGTGAAATGGCTTTCGTGCCAAGGTCTCTTAGTGGCTTAAAAAGCGTTATAAGGTGCCGCAACAAACAGAGAGATAGTGATGGACGTTAATCCGATCGTATCAGTATTAATTATTCTAAGTGGTATATACAGCTGCCTATGCTTCTTTCCAAAAACAGGAAAACTATTATTCCCCCTTCTATACACTACAAATGAGAATATGCAGCAACGGCGTTCGCTGCTAGTGACGGGTATTTTTGTAGTAGTATTCGGTCTTTACACTTTTTATAAGCCGGTTTTTAGCTAACAATAACGCGCATGCCGAAGGCCACGCCTAAACCGGCTTCAAAATACCACTGTTCAAGACCTACAGACTCTAAAATAATAAAGGCAGTCCGCCTTATTCAGCCTTATGAAAATAGATTGCTTAAAGGGCTGCGCACACCGTGCGCCCCCTGTTTTAAAACATGAGTATAAATTTCCGTTGTTTTAACATCGCTATGGCCTAACTGCTGTTGAACGGTACGGATGTCGGCACCACTTTGAAGTAAGTGCGTGGCAAAGGAGTGACGTAAGGTGTGAGCTGATATGGGTTTAAGGATTCCCGCTTTTTTTCTCGCAGCGGCAATTACCTTATTGATACCGCTCTCATCAATGTGATGCCGTTTTATTTTCTTTGATCGAGGGTCAACACTCAACTTATATGAAGGAAATAAATACTGCCAGCCTAATTCTTTATTGGCACTTTTGTATTTTCTGTCTAATGCGTCAGGCATCCACACACCAGTAAAGTATTTAGAAGTTAAATCCTCTTCTAAATTCAACTTGACCCGTTCAATTTGTCGCTGAATAGCAGGGATTAGTTCTACTGCCAGAGTTGTCAGACGATGTTTGCAGCCTTTGCCGTTCCAAACTCGAAGTTGTTTTAGTGATAAGTCCACATCATTAACGCGAAGCCGAGCACACTCTAGCCGCCTTAAACCAGAACCATACAGTAAACCAACAATCAATTTATATTTGGTATCAATATGTTGAAAAAGCATTTGTATTTCAACTGTCGTCAATACAATAGGGAGTTTGGCTTGACGGCGAGAGCGCTTAAATTCCGCCATTTTGCCTAAGGGTTGATTTAAAAATTGGTTATACAGAAAGGCTAATGAGTTCAGAGCCACACCTTGGGTACTGGCGGCCACATGACGTTTCACAGCAAGATAAGACAAAAACGCGATAATTTCAGGCTCACCCATTTCCTTAGGGTGACGTTTGCTATGAAAGTTGATAAATGCTTTGATCCACGTAATATAGGTCGAAATAGTGCGTTTACTATATCGTCGAGTCAGCATGAAGATATTAATGGAATCGAGAAAGGCAGAATTGTGCATTATAAAATCCTTTTTATATGAAAGTAGTTGACAGAAATCATTTCTGACAGGCAATATTGTCACGAAATCGTGAATCTTTCCAGCTTTACAGTAAGCCAATTATAATAAATAGGCATTTTAAGTAATTGATTCATAGACTTAAACCAGATGTCTCGAAAAACTCTATTCGTCATTCGAGGAATCCATTGAATAATGATATTGGGGAAGGTTTCCTCAATATCATACTGTTAGGGCGATAAAAGCCCAAGAATAAAAGCTGACGAATAAGCATGGCTTGCACAACAAAAATAGATTGAGGTGTTGAGGTTGGCCCCATTACCAAGTACCGTGAATGGGGGCTTCGTTTAATCTCAATTGCAAATGTTCACTTATTGGTTGTCGGTATTGTAAGAAGAAATAAAACATCAAAAATACAGAGTTAAAGAACAAACGTATTAAATAATAATTTGGTAATATTAAAAAATCGCATATTTTCCAAGTTATTTAAAATAGTTGGACAGTATGTATAATCGGCAAGGTATTTTGGTTTCTATAAACACCGTGCCCTAACAAGGCGCTGCACTCTGATTGCCAAAAGCGTCATTCCTTTTGCAAAAAAGCGCAAAAGAAACGCCACTTTCGTCAACAGGTGAGCTTAGCGTTAGAGCTACAAAGGAATTAATGTAACGGAAAACATATAAGTTAAAATAATAATTATGATGCATTACGTAATCCGCTCCAGTAAAGTCTGCTTATTGGTGGTTTCGTTTATGCAGCGAATAGGTATTAGTAAATTATTCGTTGTGCTAGTGAAAAGAAAAAACAAGGCTCATCGTAACCGTCAAAGAAAGCCATGCTTGTTGGCAGTGTAAATTAGCCGTAAAATTCATCGTTAGGCAAAGCATCGTAGTTTCTATAAAATCAGTGCTCTAACAAGCGGCTCAATCTGACCTCCACTGCGTTGCTCGTTTTGTGTTTTTCCGCTACGCTAACACAAAACAATCAACTCCGTTTCGGCAGCTTAGCCGGGCGTTAAATTCTACAAATGAAAAAATTCATACTATTTATTATGGTGTTACTAACTGGCTGCGATAGCATGTGTGGTAGCGAGCAACTCAGCAGCCAACTCTCGCCTAATGGTAAGTTAAAGGCAATATCCTATTTGTATGATTGTGGTGCTACGACGGGCTTTAGCACACAGGTGTCTATACTAGCAGTAGGTGATGAAATAACTTCATCGGGTAATGTCATAACAACTGATGGCAAAAATAGAATAATATTAAAGTGGCTTTCGGATAGTGAGTTGCTTTTATCAAATACTAAAGGCTTAAAAGTTTATAAGCGGGTAGCAGAGCTAGATGGTATCAATGTATCCTATCAATAATCTGCATTTAACAAGGCAAACCAGTCTGACGGCTTTTTCGTTACTTGTTTTGCGGTTCACGCTACGCTACCACAAAACAATTCACTACAAAGCCGCAGCTGTTTGCGGCGTTAAGGCGATAAAAGCCAAAGAATAAAAGCTGACTAATAAGCATGGTTGGCACAACAAAAATAGATTGTGGTGTTGAGGTTAATGCCACTATCAAACACTGTGAATGGGGGCTTCGTTTAAGCTCAATTGCAAATATTTACTTATTGGTTGTCGGTATTGTAAGAAGAAATAAAACATCAAAAATACAGAGTTAAAGAACAAGAGTATTAAATAATAATTTGGTAACATTAAAAAATCGCATACTTTCCAAGTTATTTAAAATAGCTGGACAGTATGTATAATCGGCAAGGTATTTTGGTTTCTATAAACACCGTCCCTAACAAGGCGCTGCACTCTGATTGCCAAAAGCGTCATTTCTTTTGCAAAAAAACGCAAAAGAAACGCCACTTTCGTCAACAGGAGAGCTTAGCGTTAAAGCGTAAAACACATAAAAAGACATTTTAGTTGAAGGTTTACGGCGAAATAAAAGTTTTTGAAGCGTTGATGCTAGAACTATTATTAAGCACTGTGAGTGGTGGTTCTGTTGTTGCAAAATTCATTGCCGTAAATTGTCCATTGTCGGTATGGTAAGAAGAAGAAAAAACATTAGAGATAAAGAGATAAAGCATTAAACAAGAATGCGGTAATTTAAAAAAAACGCATACTTTCCAAGACTTTAAAATAGTCGGACAGCATATATAATCGGCAAGGTGTTTGGTTTTTATAAGCACCGTGCTTTAACAAAGCCATCAAATAGACGGCTTTTCCGTTGCTCGTTTTGTGGTTTAACGCTACGCTACCACAAAACAATCAACTACAAAGCCGCAATTTATGGCGGCGTTATGCATTCAGGAGTATTTAATGAAACTAGAAAATTTATTATCTGACCTAGAATTGAAAGGAATTGAAAATGATTCGGAAGTTTTAGATCGCAGCCATAAGCAGTTAAATATTACTAAAGATACCGGGGAGTTTCTGGCTATACTTGTGAAATCCTCATGTGCTGAAACAATTCTTGAAGTTGGAACTTCAAATGGATACTCGACTCTGTGGCTTGCTGCAGCGACGTCAGAGAGTGGTAAAGTAACTACTCTGGAAGTACAGCAGCATAAAATTGACCAAGCACAAGTTAATTTTAATAAATCAGGATTAGGTAGAAAGATTGATATAGTTAAATCTGATGCTTCTGAGTATTTTGAAAAATCAGATAAACAGTTCGATTTCATTTTTCTTGATGCGGAGCGCACTGAATATATGAAATTCTCGAAAGAGGTTATTTCCTCACTTCGTATGGGTGGGTTGCTAGTGTGTGATAACGCTATATCGCATGAGGAAGAAATGGCTGAATTCATTGGCTTTATAAAAAACAGTAACCAATTTTCCACAAGCTTGGTACCAGTGGGAAAAGGTGAATTTATTGCATATAAAAATGCATAACAAAAGTAGTCAAGCGACAATTTTTGCGTCGCTCCGTTTGTGCTGGGCTACGCCCTTTATAGCACAAACCCAACAACACAAAAATTGCGCCTGCTACAGGCGTTAAGTGTCCATAGGAATCGAGAATATGCAGTTATCATTGAGCGAGTATGGATTTAAATCCGTTCAGGGATATGAAGATAAAATTCCCGAGTGTATCTGCCTTCTAAAAAGGCAAAACATTAACACTAATCGGGCGATTTGCGTTGTTCAGTTATCCGAAAAGCCAAAAGATATTGGCGCTTACATAATCAACTTAAGAAATAGAGTGGCTTTTAAGGTAGGTTTTTTCCCGCTTTTATGGGGGTTGGGCCTTCAAGTCATTATACTTTGCCCCAGCACCACTAACGGAAGCTTGTTGCCAAAAGATTACGTCGCTACAGTAGATAATCAGTGGGCAATTGTACAAAGTGTTTTCTTTGTGGACGCTAAAAAAAATGAATTTATCGAAGGAAGAACTTGGGGACAATTGATAACTGGTAAATTTCAAGATGCCATATCAAAAGAGTTACAGGCTAACTATGAAAATGTTAGCACTTAACAAGCGGCTCAATCCGACCTCCACTGCGTTGCTCGTTTTGTGCTTTTTCGCTACGCTAGCACAAAACAATCAACTCCGTTTCGGCAGCTTAGCCGAGCGTTAAAGCGTAAAACACATAAAAAGACATTTTAATTGAAGGTTTACGGCGAAATAAAAGTTTTTGAAGCGTTGATGCTAGCACTATTATTAAGCACTGTGAGTGGTGGTTCTGTTGTTGCAAAAT
>JBLILH010000008.1:0-105543 GCA_047636495.1 Candidatus Endobugula sp.
ACTAGGGCATCGATCTTATTGAGCGGTGGGTCTTTTTCCTCACTTTGCTTAGGGACTAGGGCATCGATCTTATTGAGCGGTGGGTCTTTTTCCTCACTTTGCTTAGGGACTAGGGCATCGATCTTATTGAGCGGTGGGTCTTTTCCCTCACTTTGCTTAGGGACTAGGGCATCGATCGTAGTGTGCGGTGGCTCTTTACTCAACCTGAGCGTGACCCGCTTATTTTTTTTTCGACCTTTAGATGTCTGATTAGTCGCCACTTGGTATCGTTCTCCGTGCCAACGCGCAAGAATCATGCTTGTTGTCACGCCATTTTCAACCAAATAGTTCACCACCAATTCGGTACGCTCCTTCGATTTTACGAGATTATCTGCTCGGAGCCCAACGCTATCGGTATGCCCGTCGATATATACCGCCTGCACGGTAGGATCTTCTTTAACATAATCGGCTACCTGCTTAAGATAACGCCTCACCTTGGTGGTTAGCTCTTCGGTATCGTTGTAATAAAGCGAGCGTTTGCTGATTTGGGAATAGTTTACCGGCAGTAAGTGGCGTAAACAGTTTAAGTAATCGCTGTATGTACCGCCAAAGCCGACGCTTGATACCACCACTACCAAAGAACTACTATCGCCATACCAAGGCTGCCTAACAATGTGTAGATTCATACCTTTTTGTAGCTCGGCCAACATACGTTCAGAGGTTTTTCGTAAAACAGTGACTGGCGTTTCGCCATGCTTCACATTCACCGCAGCAATTTTAGTGGCGGGTTCATCCGCCAGCCATGCGGGTGGCTGAGACAAAAGATCAGCCTTTCCTGATTTCATTCGAGGGCTTTGTGATTGTAAAAAGAAGCGTGTAGTCACACCCGCTTTGCGTTCGAACAATGCTGTACCAAAATCATTTATATTATGACTGAGCTGACAGCTAAATTTAGAACCGTCAAAAACCCAAGATACAGCATCTATACGTGTGGCATAGGTAATAGAACCAGCCGCCGAACTGGCCATTACCGGCAATATTATCAGGGTACTCGCGGCAATCACTCCAAACGACGCGCACCTAAAGTATTTCGCTTTTTTGCCGGAGATGAAAAGAAAGCGGTTCAGTAAAACAAAAGCAATCATAATTATGTTATCGACGATAATATCCTGTGCTTTAGGGGTGTTTTTAGGTACGATGCTGCAACTAACTACCAGTATAGTTGAGAGTCTTTGTTATGCACTATAGCGACTATTAATGGCTAATGTTGAGTGTTTTAATTATTAGAAGTTGTGCGCCACTGGCAACGTCTTTATCTCCCCTACATATTGATTTAACTGACATTTTCATCTAAGGATATACCGTGCCACATTCAAATCATTGCCCACTCATGGCAGAGCGATTCCGTGGGTTTTTACCTGTTGTGATCGATGTCGAAACAGGGGGGTTCAATTCACAAACAGATGCCTTGCTTGAGGTTTCTGCTGCCACTCTCACAATGGATGACGATGGGGTGATTTCTATTGATGAATTCTATGAGTATCACGTCACCCCTTTTGCAGGCGCTAACATTGAGCAATCTGCTATTGATTTCACAGGCATCGACATAAACAACCCAGACCGCAATGCCATATCCGAAGAAGCAATGCTATCCGAGCTATTTCGTGTCATCCGCAAAGCGGTAAAAAGAAATGACTGCACTAGAGCTATTATGGTCGCCCATAATGCACATTTTGACCTGGGATTTATCAACGCAGCCGCAGAACGATGTGATGCAAAGCGCAACCCTTTTCATCCATTTTCATGTATGGACACCGCCACATTATCGGGCCTAGCGTTTGGACATACGGTATTGGCACAAGCTTGCCAGCTAGCAAAAATAGGCTTCAGCAATAAAGAGGCGCATGCCGCTTCTTACGACACACGTAAAACTGCCGAATTATTTTGCGTTATTGTTAATCGCTGGCAAGAATTAGGGGGCTGGCCATTAAGGTGAGCAATCACTTCCCATTATAGTCAGACATAAAAAAACCGAATATCGACACTATCCGGTTTTTTTATGTCTGACTCGACTTACAATCATATTACTGACTAGCCTGAAGAATCATCTACGATGCATGTAATTACGCCATGGGGCTGAAAAGTGACTCACTGTCTAGACCTTGTAGCTGCATAATATCTTTCAGACGCTTAAGCGCTTCAACTTGTATTTGACGTACACGCTCTCGAGTCAAGCCAATCTCGCGACCCACTTCCTCTAGCGTGCTCGTCTCATGGCCTCTTAGGCCAAATCGACGACACAATACTTCGCGCTGCTTTTCGGTAAGCTCAGTCAACCAATTATCGATGCTCGCACACATATCGCTATCTTGGAGTAATGATACTGGATCAGATACATTCTGATCGGGAATCGTATCAGAGAGTGTTTTGTCACCTTGAGGACCGATATTGACATCAATGGAATTAACTCGTTCATTCAAGCCTAGCATTTTTTCAACGTCTGCCACTGGCTTATCAAGTAAGCTGGCAATGTCTTCAGCACAGGGCTCATGATCTAACTTTTGTGATAACTCACGCGCAGCGCGCAGGTACACATTTAGCTCTTTGACCACGTGGATAGGCAAGCGTATAGTCCGTGTTTGATTCATAATCGCCCGTTCGATCGTCTGGCGAATCCACCATGTGGCGTAAGTTGAAAAGCGAAAACCTCTCTCAGGGTCGAATTTTTCAACGGCACGAATTAACCCTAGGTTACCTTCCTCTATCAAATCTAATAACGCTAACCCACGATTGACGTAACGACGCGAAATTTTAACGACTAACCGTAGGTTGCTCTCGATCATGCGTTTACGGGCAGGTTCTTCGCCTTTAAGGGATTTGCGTGCAAAAAACACCTCTTCTTCGGCAGACAACAATGGCGAGAAGCCAATTTCATTTAAATATATCTGTGTAGCATCTAAGGTCTTTTGGACTTCAGCTACTTTTGCTACGGTGACTAGTTTTGCCTTTGAAGCAGACGACTTGCTCGACTTTGCAGTTTTCGGTGAGGGTGACTTCTTATCAGTAATTGAGTTAACACCATTCCCTCCAATAATATGTTGTAATTGTGTAACTCTGTCCGCTGAAGCGGTGATATCTGCAGTTGCCATTATTGTGTACCCACTGTTGTAACAGGCGACCAAGATGGCGCGCTGCACTTATCTTATAATTTATTCAGACTGAATGTAGCCTAATCCAATATACCAACCAATTTATCACTTACTCTTTTCTGGTCAATACCTTTTCATACTTCGAAGATGACAAATCAGCACCTTTGTTCGGTGATGTTAAACGCAATCCTTATTTGTTTATCGCCTACCTCATTGATATCGGTCAAAGTCAGAGAGAGTTTAGAGTTTTTTTTCGGTAAATATTTTACTGGGTTGACGGACTGACCATTTCGTCTAATCTCAAAGTGCAGCTTCGTTAAACTGGTTCTCGAACCACTGGAACCGATATCCGCTATACGTTGACCAACCTTAACCTTCTGCCCTTCTTTGACTCGTATTCGATCGTTGTGGGCATAAGCACTTAAGTAAGTCTCATTATGTTTAATGATAATTAGCTTGCCGTACCCTCGCAATCCGCTGCCCGCATAAACAATCGTTCCTGATGCGGCTGCCACTACAGAGTCCCCCTTTTTGCCCGAGAGATCAATCCCTTTATTTCCTGCGTTAGTAGAGGAAAAGTTAGTGATCACTTTTCCTCTAGCGGGCCAAGTCCACTTTAACTTTTGGCTAATAGGGTTACTTGTAGTTACTGTTCGAGAAGGGGATGCTTTTTTTTCTGCACGCGCAGAGGGCACAGTTCGTCTAGGTGTTTTTTTAACCGCCTTTCGTGGAACATTGTTAGACAATGACGATGCAGCTGATGAAGTAGACCTCGATAATTTGGAGGGTGTGACGGCCTTTTTTTTACTCTTTAACGCTCGCGTCTGGTGAGTTATTTTGATGTTTGAGACCGATAAACTAAGTGTTTGTCCGGGGTAAATCAAAAAACCACTATTAATATCATTGGCCGCCGCTAGCCGACGATAATCCACACCATATTGCCACGCAATAGCGAATAATGTTTCACCACGTTTCACTATGTGATGAGATGCTTTAGCAACATTAGTCAGATTCGTGCGACTAAGATCTGAAGTGGGCGCAGTGTTTTGGGAAAAAATACATGACATCAAGGTAAGACAGGCGATCAATATATTGAACACCTTAAACGCTACAGAAAAAAACCGTACAAAAAATAGGGGGAAGTTATTCGGGGATTGTGAATTCATTTTTATACTCAAACGTGCTTAAACATTCCGATTTATGCGAAAACACTCTAAAATACTTATAAAAAAGCCATCTATTATCATGTCAAAAGGACTATTTAAGCGTTTTTGTGACACGCATCACTTTTGCGACTATTAACTCGCACGACTATTGCTTAACCAATCTAGCGAAAAAACAATCAAAAAACCGATAAACATACACAATAATGCAACCGCCAATAGCGATGGCTGTTCATTAATAATGGTAAATTCAAAGGGTGATATATTTTTTTGCACGATAGGGATCACTTTTCCGTGGCGATCTATCATGGTTTCAATCACCTGTTTCCATGGCCACAGCACGTTCAACGAACCTATTAAAAAGCCGGTTAAGAGTGCCATCACCACGCTGTGAAAATGTCGTAACAAATAGCTCAGTAGGTGGCTAAACGATATCAGCCCTAAAATACAGCCCAAACCAAAGCTTGCTAACAGTACGACATTCAATTCTCCTAGAGCACGAATAACCACGTTATACATCCCCATCAGCAACAGTATAAAGCTGCCAGATATACCCGGCAAAATCATTGCACAGATTGCAATAAATCCTGACAGCATCATCATCCACCACGTATCAGGTAGCTGCGCAGGTCTAGCAATAGATATCGCAACGGCGATTGCAATACCAATAACGATCGCTATAACTTGTGGCGATCTCCACGCGTTTACTTGCCGCATTAGATACAAGATAGAGGCGAGGACTAATCCAAAAAAGAAGGCCCATACAGGAATAGGGTAACTATCTAGTAAATGATTAATCAGTCTTGCTAGGCTGAGAATACTTAACCCGATACCGGCAAACAGCGTTAATAAAAAGCGGCCATCAACTGCTCGCCAAAAGGGGACAAAACCTTCTTTATAAATCAGCGTGAGTGTTAACGGGTGTAACCTTTTTAAGGCACTAATGAGTCGAGAGTAAATACCGGTAATAAAGGCAATCGTACCGCCAGACACACCAGGAACAACATCAGCTGCCCCCATAAGAATGCCTTTACAAAACAGTAGCCACCAATATTGTAGCGACTCTGATTTCGCTAATGAGGGTAATGTCGCTGATTCTTTTGATTTCACTGATGGCTTGGTTTTGGCTGACGGCTTTGGCTTAGCTGATGGCTTTGGCTTAGCTGATGGCTCTTGTGATGACTGGCGATGAGAAGGGAAGTCAGGCATAAACTAACGCGTCACTCCATGTAATAAAGGAACAAACTTAACCGGCTCGATAGCCTGCTGATGAAACTCATCGCTATCACCTTTGCGAATCACCATGGTTAATACTTGTTCTTGCTCACCCACAGGAATAATTAACACGCCGTCGGGCGCTAATTGTTGCTTTAATTCGTCGGGGATACGAGCGGGTGCTGCTGCACTTAAGATAGCATCAAATGGGCCTTGCGATGGCCAACCAAAACCACCATCAGCATGGTAAAGACGGACATTATTAATACGTAATTGACGAAGAATTTGTCGAGCCTTGTCCTGTAGTGGCTTGATACGCTCTACGCTATATAATTCGCCTACAAACGACGCAAGTAAAGAGGTTTGATAACCCGATCCTGTACCGATTTCTAATACTTTATCGCGTTTAACCGTTGCGCCGATCAGCAACTCTGTCATACGTGCAACTATATAAGGTTGCGATAAGGTCTGCCCATGCCCAATGGGTAATGCGGTGTCTTCATAGGCTCGATGAGATAACGCTTCATCTAGAAACAAATGTCGAGGTAAACGACGCATTGCGTCCAGTACGTGCAGGTTAGTTATGCCTTTATCAACCAGTCGTTGCACTAGACGTTCTCGCGTACGCTGGGAGGTCATGCCTACCCCTTGCAGCTTAAGATTATCTTGAAATGATGTATTCAACACATGTTTCCTGTCATTATTCTTATCTTTATCGCTAAACACATAAATATTAGGACGTGTAAGCACTTGATGTGTACGCTACATAAAAAGCCTATGTAGTATTAAAATCCGTTAATATACCACACCGCCGATTGCCAATGAGTCTTGAAAGCGCCATTAACCGGTAGCAAGCGTAAAATAAGCACTGAAACGTACAACACGCCAGCAAAGGATGTTGATCAGTGTGCTTGCATTAGCTGCGTAATTTCGGCTAACACTGCCGTTGCAAAAGTGCCCGACGGAAGACTAAATGATAAGCACAGATTGTCGGCCTGCCAGTGTGCAGATACGTCGTTTGGCACCAATACTAGCGATCGACGTTCTTGATTAAGGCCTAAATATTCGAGTCGCTCACACCAACTTGCCAGTGGTGCCAACGCCGTCTTCTCGATTATCAGTGCTTCCGATTGCGCCGGAGAACGACCTCTCCCCCATAGTGGTCCAGTAGGAAACGGTGGCTTTTTTACCAATCCTGACACTACCGGAACAGCATTTACCAGCACATCGCCTTCTATCGATCTGTTCCATTGTTGGTGATGTACTCGATAAGCAAGCAACGTATTAAAAACGTATGATCTAGCGGCTGACAATATCATCGAGCGCTGTTTTCTCGGAGGTGACACACCGTTCACTAGCCACTGATGTGCCATGGTTAAGTTGTTGGCATCTCGACCAAAACGCTGAGCACCAAAGTAGTTCGGCACGCCTTGCTGTAGCCTATTGACTATTTCATTAGCGACATAGTATTTTTCTTCTTCAGACAATGACCCGGGAACAAGAGATAGATCTTGACGATGCACATCTTTTAAGGTGATGTTAAAATGGTTAGCTTCATGGTCGCCCAAGCGTAATTTTTTATGGTGGGTATCTACTGATAATATTTTCACCCCTTCCATAGTAAATAACGACCAGTCAACGGGCGTTATTATAACGTTTTCGCGATCTTTTCCCACGGGTGGGCAGTAACGACTAAACCATTGGCGCGTGACCGCATGCCGATCTTTTCGACCACAATAGCCTATGTCGACTTCACTGACTCCCGCGTATTCCGCTAATGCTGACAAAACCCAGTGGGTATTATGAGATGTTTTTTCAACCCATAAACATTGATGCTCGCCAGCGCCTGTCAGAGGAAAACCCAGCCGCTCCTCGACATAAAAATCGTCGGGAAGTTCACGAAAAATCGCCCAGAGCGAGAGTGATGGGTAGGCCCTAGGAAAGTCAATAGATAGGGGGAAGTCGATAGGGTCTAGTATCTTTAGCACAGTTTAATCGCCAAAATCGTCAAATCTTAACAATACCACCGCTTGCGCAGCAATACCTTCTTTTCGACCAGTAAAACCTAAATATTCTGTGGTCGTGGCTTTCACGTTCACGCATTGCTTGTGAACTTGTAAGTCAGAAGCAATATGTAAACGCATATTATCAATGTAAGGAGCCATTTTAGGTGCTTGAGCAATAACCGTCATATCGGTATTAATTAGTTGGTAGTGTAACGAGCGAATCTTAGCATAAACCAAGCGTAATAAAGTGCGGCTATCCGCACCTTGGTACGCTGGATCGGTATCGGGGAAATGGTGACCAATATCACCTAGGCCACAAGCACCGAGTAAGGCATCACAGAGTGCATGTACCAACACATCACCGTCAGAATGTGCCACCAGCCCTTTTTCGTAAGGAATTAATACACCGCCTATCACTATTTTATTAATGCCTTGCTGACCATCATCAAACGCATGTACATCGTAGCCCTGACCAATTCTAATATCCATTACACCCCGCTCCTATTTTTTAACAACATATTTTTACTGGCCTGTCTTTACTGACACTTATTAGTTATTAAGTCGCCGATAAATTGCCTCTGCTACCGGCAGATCATCTGCCTGAGTAATTTTTATGTTATCACGACGCCCCTCCACTATGTTAACTGAGTACCCTGCAAACTCTACAGCCGATGCCTCGTCAGTGATTATTTTATTTTGCTGCAGCGCATTTTTAAGTGCAGAAAGAAGGACTCCATAACGAAACATTTGTGGGGTTTGCGCTTGCCACATTTGGTTTCGGTCAATCGTCTCAGTAACGACGTGTGGCTGATTGACGGACTGTTTATCTATTAATTTTATATTGACCCGCTTTAGAGTATCGCTACAGATAACGCCTAAAATGCCTCCCACCGAATCGTCTATCATACTATTAATCAAACTATCTATAGAGCTCAACGCGATACAGGGGCGAGCAGCATCGTGTACCAGCACCCAATGTTTATCACTTATTTTCGGTCGCAAAAACGCTAACCCAGCTTGTACTGAATCAACACGTTCATCGCCACCCACTACCGTATGAATATGATGATGTTGCGAAATAGGTAATGAAAACCAATGGGTGTCATTCGGGTGAACAACCACAACGATACCGGCAAGCACCTGACATTTTAACAAGGTATTAAGTGTCGCTTCGACAATAGTAGCGCCAACGAAAGGCAGGTACTGCTTAGGTATTACGGAACCCATGCGCCGACCGACACCTGCTGCAGGCACAATGAACCACACGCCATTTCCAGAAGTGTTTGTTAGCTCTTCCCTCATCGTTATATCGGTAGTTTGAGTAGCTATTTGACTATTGGCCATTTCGCGATCCACATACGTTGTTATTATTGTGCAGATTAGCGCTTTTTGGGTTCGACGATCATAAAAAAGGTTTCGCCTTCTCGAATCATGCCCATTTGCTCACGAGCACGCTCTTCAATCACCTCCAAGCCTGACTTAAGTGCCTCGACTTCAAGAGCCAGCACTGTATTACGCTCCCGCAGACGATTGTTTGCCGCTAGCTGTTGTTCAATTTTTTCTTGTAACGCGGCACGATGAGATAAGCTGCCTTCACCAATCCAAAGACGATATTGCAGCCCTGCTAAAAAAATTAGTAGCACTACCATTAACCATCTCATCGACATCCCCTATGATGTCACCCACAATTTTTTCCAAACGTAAGTGACGATATTTATTTAGAGAATTCAGCCATTCCACGATAAGGTGCTGCGCCATTTAATTCAGATTCAATCACCAGCAAACGATTATATTTCGCTACGCGATCTGAACGACACAAAGAACCAGTTTTAATTTGTCCTGCAGATGTAGCCACCGCAAGATCTGCTATGGTGGTGTCTTCTGTCTCGCCTGAACGATGAGAAATAACCACTGTATAGCCTGCTTTTTTAGCCATTCTAATGGCCGCTAACGTCTCGGTTAACGTCCCAATTTGATTAAACTTAATAAGAATAGAATTAGCAATATGCTTATCAATACCCTCTTGTAAAATCTTAGTGTTGGTGACGAATAAATCATCGCCTACCAGCTGAATTTTATCACCTAATATTTCGGTCTGATACTTCCAACCATCCCAGTCTGACTCATCCAAACCATCTTCGATAGAAATGATCGGGTATTCTTCACACAACGCCGCTAAATAATCACTAAAGCCTTCAGCCGAAAACACTTTACCTTCGCCTTTTAAGTGGTACTGACCATCTTCGTAAAATTCAGAAGCGGCGCAATCTAAAGCCAGTGTCACGTCTGTGCCTAACTCATAGTTCGTTTGTGCAATGGCCTCTTTTATTATTGCGACTGCTTCAGCATTAGACGCCAAGTTAGGTGCGAAGCCACCTTCATCTCCTACCGCAGTATTTAAGCCTTTACTCGTTAACACTTTTT
This sequence comes from Candidatus Endobugula sp., assembly GCA_047636495.1. GTDB lineage: Bacteria > Pseudomonadota > Gammaproteobacteria > Pseudomonadales > Cellvibrionaceae > Endobugula. Next base: position 9,937 of record JBLILH010000008.1, read on the forward strand.
TAAGTGCGTGGAAAATTTCTGCTCCGACTTGTAATGCTTCTGCAAAAGTTTTTGCCGCGACGGGTTGCACCATGAACTCTTGAATGTCGACATTGTTATCTGCATGTTCGCCACCATTCAAGATATTCATCATTGGTACCGGCATAGTGTACTGACCCGGAGTGCCATTGATATCTGCGATATGCTGATATAAAGGAATGTTTTTTGCGTTAGCTGCGGCTTTGGCAGCAGCCAATGACACCGCCAAGATCGCATTGGCACCAAAAGTTGCTTTGTTTTCTGTCCCATCGGCATCAATCATTATTTGATCAAGTGCCGCTTGATCGGCTGCATCTTTGCCTACTAGCAATGCCTTAATTGTCGTGTTGATATGATTAACTGCGGTTAACACCCCCTTACCCAAATAACGATTTTTATCCCCATCGCGTAGCTCTAGAGCCTCTCGCGAACCCGTTGAAGCACCCGACGGAGCACATGCAGAACCTACCGCACCGCACTCTAAAATAACATCGGCCGATACCGTTGGGTTACCTCGAGAATCTAAGACTTCAAGGGCTTTGATGTTGACAATTTTACTCACTGATTTCTCTCCGGTAATTAGCAATAAAAATTTAAGAAATAATTAATTCGGGAAGCGATTTAACAACATCATCAACCGCTTTCATATGAACTAGAAAAGGTTCTAATTGATCCAGCAGCAAAGCGCTAGGGCCATCACACTTAGCTTGATCAGGATCGGGATGCGCTTCTAAAAACAAACCGGCTAAGCCTACCGCCAAACCTGCTCGTCCGAGCTCGGCCACTTGATGGCGGCGTCCACTCGATGCGGCACCCATGGGATCTCGACATTGAAGGGCGTGCGTCACATCAAATATAAGAGGTGCGCCACGGCTCACGTCTTTCATCGTCCGAAAGCCCAATGTATCGACCACTAAATTATCATAACCAAAGCAGCTGCCGCGCTCACATAGCATGATTTTTTCGTTGCCGCATTCACGGAATTTGTCCACAATATTTTTCATCTGCCCAGCACTTAAGAACTGAGGCTTTTTAATATTAATAATGGCATTGGTTTTTGCCAAGGCTGAAACCAAATCTGTCTGCCGCGCTAAAAAAGCCGGTAGCTGAAGAATATCGCATACCTCTGCCACGGGCTGTGCCTGATCAATTTCATGCACGTCGGTAATCACTGGCACATTGAATGTCGCTTTAATCTCTTCAAATATTTTCAAACCTTCATCAAGGCCTGGGCCGCGATAAGAATGAATAGACGAACGATTTGCCTTATCGAAGGAGGCTTTGAAAACATAAGGGATGCCCAGTTTCTCTGTCACGGTCACATAGGTTTCGGCTACTTGCATAGCAAGATCACGAGACTCTAGAACATTCATGCCGCCGAATAAAACAAACGGTTTATCGTTGGCGATATTCATTGTATTAACAGAGATCACAGTAGATGGAGTAGACACAATAAGATTACCTGTTTAATAAGTTGAGGCCTTTGCACGAAAGCCATTTTACTTATATGCTACGGTAAAAACGCACTCAATCGGGCATTTATATGTATAAACCCTCTCTTTCCGTGCGCTTTTTCCTTGCCTAAAGAAAAATCATCTTCCGTGCAAAGGCATCGAGTTAACAATTAACGCGATGCACTCGCATGTTCTAGCGCGGCATTCACAAAGCTCGTAAACAAGGGGTGCCCGTCGCGAGGGTTGGAGGTGAACTCGGGATGGAATTGACACGCCACAAACCAAGGATGATCTGGAAGCTCAACCACTTCAACAAGACTATCATCCGATGACCAGCCACTAATTTTCATACCAGCGGCCTTAAGTTTTTCAAGATAATAATTATTAAATTCATAACGATGACGATGGCGCTCTACGATAGTCTGCGCGCCATAAATAGCGGCCACTTTAGAGCCTGCTTCCAGATGACAATCCTGCGCACCTAAACGCATGGTTCCGCCTAAATCAGATTGTTCTGAACGCTGCGTAATAGTCCCATCAGCTTCTGTCCACTCAGTAATTAAGCCAATAACTGGGTTAGCACTGTCTTTATCAAACTCGGTACTATTTGCGTCGGCCAGCCCCAAAACGTTTCGTGCGAATTCAATCACCGCAGATTGCATACCTAAACAAATACCCAAATAAGGGATTTTGTTTTCACGCGCATACTGCACCGCCATTAACTTCCCATCAAGACCGCGGCTCCCAAAACCGCCTGGCACAAGCACGGCATCCGCTTTGGCTAAGATATCAACGCCAAGCTCTTCGACGTCTTCGGCGTTAATATATAACACGTTTAACTTAGTGCGGGTATGAATACCCGCATGAATCAGTGCTTCGTTAAGGGACTTATAAGCATCCAACAACTCCATATATTTGCCTACCATCGCGATGGTGACTTCATGTTCTGGGTTTAACTTACCGTCTTCTACCACGTCCCACTCTGACAGGTCAGCTTCTGGTGCGGTGATGTTGAACTTTTCCAGAATAATGCTATCCAGTCCGTGCTCCATCAATAACCGAGGGATAGAGTAAATCGACTTAGCATCGCCTAACGGGACCACGGCGCGCATTTCTACATTAGTAAATAATGCGATTTTACGACAAGAGTCTTCATCAATAGCTATTTCAGATCGGCATAACAGCACATCAGGCTGCAAACCAAGAGAGCGTAATTCTTTAACCGAATGTTGGGTTGGCTTAGTCTTCGTTTCACCCGCTGTTGCAATATAAGGGACTAGTGTAAGATGCATCAGCTGGGCCCGCGCAGAACCGAATTCAAACTTAAGCTGTCGTATCGCCTCTAAAAACGGCTGGGATTCAATATCCCCTACTGTCCCCCCCACTTCTACCAATGCAATATCATGGCCTTCTGCACCGGCGATAATACGTCGTTTAATTTCATCGGTAATATGCGGAATAACCTGAACGGTGCCACCTAAATAGTCGCCGCGGCGCTCTTTGCGAATCACTGTTTCATAGACTCTACCCGTGGTAAAGTTATTACGTTTAGTCATTTTAGCGCGAGTAAAGCGCTCGTAATGACCTAAATCGAGATCAGTTTCAGCACCGTCTTCGGTCACAAACACTTCACCATGTTGAAAAGGGCTCATCGTACCGGGGTCAAAGTTAATATAAGGGTCAAGCTTTAGAATGGTCACCTTTAGTCCTCGAGCTTCAAGGATCGCCGCCAACGAAGCGGAAGCAATACCTTTACCCAAAGAAGAGACAACACCACCAGTAACGAAAATAAATCGTGTCATGTAATACCTTAAAAAACGAAATAAGCCTACTAAAAATGCGTTGGGTACAACTCTCTGCAGGCTAAAAAATGAAGCGCCCATAGGGCTACTGAGATGGGATATCAGCCTACCAGAAAGCCTTTTCCCTCTCAACGAAAAAGTCACTAAGCCTTCACCTATTTTCTATCTAACAACCACACGGACATTATCTGATCATACTCTAACCACTATCTAATGACTTTTTATCCGCGCTCTAATGATTCTCTAAAAAAAGAGAAAGTCCCCATACAGGCTAATGACAGCGTGACAGCTCGCTTTTATATGATTTTCATCTATTCTTTGATGTATGGTGGTACTTAGTACTACAGGCTAACCAAACACACTATTATCAATATTCTTTAGACATGGTTAAATAAGCACTTGAACACAAATATACTCATCGCTACCTTATTGAATATCAGCCTTATACTTATTGCCTCTTGGGTATTTGGGCTTATGTTCATATTTCGCATGTCGGAAGAGAAGCAAGTTCTCGCAGAGGCGCTTAAAAAGCTAAAAAAAATGCGTCATAAGGATACCGTTACCAGCGATTCGATTAATGATGGTAACACTGTCGATTACGCTATCTTACTTGAGCAAATGGCACTGGATATCAAAGAAAAAGAAAATCGCATCACTGCACTTATGGCCATCAAAGAAAACCAGCAAGAAGCGAAAAAGCGGCTTCAAAACACTGAAGATGACGCAATAGACCTCTATCTAAAACAACTTGAAAATGACTTTGAAGACACTGAACGTATTATTCTTTCGTTGCAAGAAGATTTAGATGATAGCCAGCTCGCCATGAAAAATATGAAAGCGCAGTTAGAGGGTAATGAATCGCATACATTGCGTATATCTGTCTTAGAGAAAACGGAACGCCGACTTCAAGGCGAAAACAAAACGTTACGCAAAACGGGCACGTTACTCGCTGAAAAATTGGACACCCGTAATAAACAGGTCAATAAATTAAAGAGCGACAATATAAAACTACAGAAATCTATTGCTTCCTTGTCCAACGCATCGAAGGGTCAACTGACTGTCATCAAAAAACTACACGCACAAATTGAACGCGCACAAAAGCTCGAAGACTATCAACGAAAATTACTTGATGATCTCGAACAACGTGTAGACACTGAAAAAGACAAGGGCAACGATCTAGAGATCATCAGAGGAATGGAAAAAGAGCTAGATAGACTTAGAGACACACTAAAACAAACGCTTATTGAAAAAGAATTTATTGAAGAGCATATGTTGGAGCTCGATGAGACGCTTGAAAAAGCACGAGCAACAGAGCAAGCACTCGCTAGGGCACAAGCAGCGCTTGCTAATCTAGAAGAAAAATTCCCTGAGTATGAGCCACCAAAAGAAGCGAAAGACGACACCGACAGCACTGAAACTGCGCATCAGCCCGTCATAATAGAAAGGCAACCTTTCACCACTGAAATCCCTGAATTACTTGAAGTGATGGAAAACAACCGTCTATTTGGATCGTTAATGGAGTTTTGGACAACATTTGATGCACCCCCGTTAAATTTAGTGAAAAACGAAAACATCCCTGTACTACCGATTCCCGACTGGGTGACAATCAATATTGGCAACAATGATTACTCTGTACTTTTTACCGTCGATAAAGAGTTGGTAAAAATTCTAACAGCGGCTATATTTGCTAATAACAAAGAGGATAATGGTGACCAGCAACAGAAAGATACTACAGGAGAGTTATGCAATGTCGTCGCGGGGACAATAGCGTCAGAGATGGATAACGACTTCTCTGTCGGCACACCGGAACACATAGATTACGAGACAGCAAGCAAGTTATTACGCGAGTCGACATTGGTGGCCGAAACATTAGCTAGCGCACAAGATAAACCTGTATATATTGCATTAGTTATACCGAAGGCAAAGAGGATATAAAAAGCATCAATGAAAATACTTATCGTAGACGACAGTCGTGCCATGCAAACCATCGTTCGCAGAGGGATAGAGCAGCTTGGCTATCGCTTTTTACAATTCAAGCAAGCCAGAAATGGACTAGAGGCGCTCGATATTATTCGCGTATGGGAACCTAGCTTTATCATCTCTGACTGGCATATGCCGGAGATGAGCGGAGTAGAGTTATTACATGCAGTCAACCGCGAAATGCTAGGAATTCATATTGGCTTTGTAACGACCGAGAGCTCGGAAGAGCGTTTAGCAGAAGCTCAGCAAGCTGGCGCAGCATTTATTATACAAAAACCTTTTGATACAAAAACGCTTCACGAGGCGCTTTTGCCCATTATACAAGGCCACACTGAAGAGGAAGAATACGCCGGAATTCAGCATCAAGGAACTCAAGAGGAGATAGATAGAATCACCTCAGAACACATCGTTTTACCTAGCATTCAACAGCTTTCTGAAAAGCTCAACTCATTGGCACTGCATAACATCCAGTTGCAAAGCACGTCTCACATGTCTCTTAGTTCAAGTAAATACCCTTATCTATTAGGACTGTACGGAGACAAAGAAAAACAATCAGTACACGCCATTACTATTGCCGACCATAATGCAATCTGTATTTTAGGCACTCTACACAACAAAATTATGGACGGAGCCGCTCAAGTCTCTGTCGCGGATAAAGTATTGGGTAAGCGTATAATGGCCAATAGTAAAAAAACATTACACCATATAGAAACTTTGCTCTACAACAAAAAAAAAGAACAAACGTTGTTACTACGCAGTACCAATGTCATGCGCAAAGAAAATCCCAACATTCAGAAACTACTGTCCAAGTCAGATCACCGGTTAGACGTCACGATCGCCATGAAAGGTTCTGGTGCTGGCAACCTGACTTTTATAGTTTCTTAATAAATGTCGTGTGGTGTTACCTAGAAGCCAACGCTTTGCATACTTTCCTGACATCAAACAATCTGATATGGCGTAAAGTAAAATCATCAGGATACTGCACCCCATATTTATAAAGCTGTACTAATGGGTATATTAGGTACGACTATCTTTAGATGTCTATTCAAATACACTGACAAGCTGTGCCGTTTCGAATAGGGGTAATCCCACTACCGAAGAATAGCTCCCCCGTATTTCTTCTACGAAAATAGCCGCTTTACCCTGAATACCGTAACCGCCCGCTTTATCTTTTGGCTCACCCGTATGCCAATATTCGATGGCTTCTGCTTCAGATATCGGACGAAAACGCACAGATGTCACATTCATTCTCGTTTCTATTCGATCACCCATCACCATGGTTATCGCTGTCATCACTGAGTGCGTATTACCTGACAAACGCAGCAGCATGTCGATGGCATTTTGCTCAGACGTAGGTTTTTCTAATACTTTTTCATTGAGTACCACTATCGTATCTGCACCCAACACGGGTGAATCTTGCTTTAGCGCTGCTCCGGCTTTGGCTTTGTCGCAAGACAAGCGCTGCACATACTCTGTCGGTAACTCGTCTTTACGTTGCGTCTCTTCAACTTCTACTTTTAGCGTTTTATAGTCAACTCCGATTTGCTCTAACAATTCTCGACGGCGGGGTGACTGCGAAGCCAAATAAATAAACATAGCGTTACTCCTAGACATAGTACTTGTGTCGATAATAGGTTGCTTACCGTCAGTATAGAATCAAAAACGACTGGTATAAAGCGATATTCGCTCCACTATTTACCGACACCCCTCCGTAAGAAAAAGAAATATGAGATAACTTTTTAAAAGGTGGAGCATCATGGAATGACGCCATATCCATTGGCTGACAAATCACACTCGATTACCATTTCATCATTATTGATAAATTTACATAAGGCGAGGATCTATTGTAGTACTTGCAGGACAATATTCGTGTTTTCATCGTACGAGTTCGACAACAAAAAACCCCCCGAGAGCAACTAACTCTCGGGGGTTTTTATTCGACAGAAGTCGAAAGTTCAGCTGTTACATCTACTACTCTTGTGCGTCCGTGCACCCGCAGCATTGACCACTATGGAAGGTGGAAATGCAGAAATTGCAGGAGCAAATTTCTGCCGTAAATCCGTTTACATTATGTCGCCCACCTGATCACAGGCCATTGTTCTAATTAAATATTTTAAATGTAAAAAACCAAGATATCCCACTTTGTATACCACTCTAGAGATTGCTGCTATTTTAACCTTAATGGTGTATTTTAGGTGTCATATACACCCCTCTTTAACTAAAGGTACAAATATGGCAACCATTAAACGAAACTACAATATGACTGAAGTCACCTACCATTGGGTCAAGCTACGAGGAAATGGTGAAGTTTATGCAAGTGAAAGCGAATATATACGTTCTTTAGTCATTAGAGATATAGAGCAAAACAGCGAGACAGAAACCATACGCACCGCTCTAGTTCATTCAGAGCACAGTGGTATGAGCAACATGACACCTAACGATATTAAGCAATCAGTACTTAAAAGAAAGAATTTATTGTGATGGGTTATCGACTAACCAACGCAGCTCAAGAGGATATGGATCAACTACTTGATCAAGGTATTGATGATTACGGTGTTGAGGCCGCAATAGACTACTACGGTAAAATAGAAAAACGTTTTGCCTCGCCAGTAGAACAGCCATACCCTGCTGTGAATGAAATTCGCGTAGGCTATCGTCGTGCCGTTTGTGGAGCTCACTCAATCTAGTATCGAATAGATTCAGAAGAAATTGTTATTGCCCGAATTCTAAACAAACAAAATCCTTTAAAACAATTATCTGGACAAAACTAATAATCATAAAAAAAACCGAAGGCGCTAACCTTCGGTTTTTAAGTATTTACAAATGGCGCAAAAAGCTACTACATCATGCCGCCCATTAGGCTGCAACCGCATGTTTTCATTGAATATAATAAATTGGAGACACCAAGATTCCCCACTTTGAGCAATGCTGTAATATTCGCCAACATAATGTATATTAAACACTATCGCTCCGCTTTCCTTATGCAACTAGAGGCTATTAAGATGCAAGCTGCTAAACAAGATGCCCTGAATACCATCAACCAACTTCCCGAGAGTGCCAACATGGAAGAAATCATGTACCGCCTTTATGTTTTAGATAAAGTCCGTAAAGGTCAAGAGGCTATCCAAGAAGGTGGAACGCTAACCAGTGATGAACTTCGACAGGATATTGATTCGTGGTGATCTGGACAAAGCCTGCTCGCACAGACTTAAAACACATTCATGATTTTATTGCCGAAGACTCCAAGCACTATGCCAAAAAGGTGGCGCAGGAAATTCGAGAGAAGGCAGATATTCTCAATGCCCACCTCAACATTGGCAAGATAGTACTCGAAGTGGGTAAACCTGAGATTCAAGAACTTTATATTTACTCATATCGTATTATGTATGAAGTTAAAAACGGGCAGTGTTACGTACTCGCTGTAATTCACCAACGACGAGATTTTTCAGAGGAGAATTTACCTTAACTGAGGGAATTATTTTCATGAACATATTAAAAAACCCCGAAAGAGTTAACTCTCGGGGTTTTTAGTTTTTATGTGTTTGGCACCAAAACCTACATCATGCCGCCCATACCACCCATACCACCCATGCCACCCATATCTGGCATACCACCAGCGCCAGCTTCTTCTGGTGCATCAGCAACCATAGCTTCTGTGGTTAGCATTAAGCCAGCGATAGAACCTGCTGCTTGTAAAGCAGTACGAGTCACTTTGGCTGGATCAAGAATACCCATTGCCAGCATATCACCGTACTCACCAGTACCTGCGTTAAAGCCGTAGTTACCTTCGCCTTTTCTCACTTGGTCAGCAATGACCGAGGCTTCTTCGCCTGCGTTTGTAACGATTTGACGTAACGGTGATTCCATTGCACGTATAGCAATACCGATACCGGCTGTCTGGTCTTCGTTATCACCTTTAAGGTCAGCAATGGCTGCTGCTGCACGAATGAGTGCAGTACCTCCACCGGGTACAACGCCTTCTTCAACCGCAGCACGAGTTGCATGTAATGCATCTTCAACACGGGCTTTTTTCTCTTTCATTTCGACTTCTGTTGCCGCGCCTACTTTAATCACCGCAACACCGCCTGCTAATTTAGCAACACGCTCTTGAAGTTTTTCTTTGTCGTAATCAGAAGACGTTTCTTCGATTTGAGCACGAACTTGAGCAACACGCGATTGAATCGCAGCAGCTTCGCCAGCGCCATCAACAATCACACTGTTTTCTTTACTCATGGTAACGCGCTTAGCAGTACCGAGATGCTCAAGAGTGGTATCTTCTAAGCTTAAACCAACTTCTTCAGAAATAACTGTCGCACCCGTTAATACCGCAATATCTTCTAACATCGCTTTGCGTCGATCACCAAAACCGGGGGCTTTACATGCTGCCACTTTCACAATGCCACGCATATTGTTGATAACCAATGTCGCTAAGGCTTCACCTTCAACATCTTCTGCAACGATGACTAAAGGCTTGCCTGCTTTAGCGACTGCTTCAAGTACAGGTAGTAACTCACGAATGTTAGAGATTTTTTTATCAACCAGTAAAATAAATGGGCTTTCTGACTCTACCATCATATTTTCTTGGTTAGTCACGAAGTAAGGTGATAAGTAACCGCGGTCAAACTGCATACCTTCAACAACGTCTAATTCGTTGTCAAAACTATTGCCTTCTTCAACGGTAATTACGCCTTCCTTGCCTACTTTTTCCATTGCTTCTGCAATAATAGAGCCTACTTCTTCATCGCTGTTTGCAGAAATAGTCCCTACTTGCGCAATAGATTTGGTATCTGTGCATGGTTGAGCAATAGCATGAATGTGATCAACGGCTGCTCTTACTGCTTTATCGATACCACGCTTTAAATCCATTGGATTCATACCGGCTGCGATAGATTTCAAGCCTTCGTTAACAATAGATTGTGCGAGTACTGTTGCGGTAGTCGTGCCATCACCTGCATCATCAGACGCTTTAGACGCAACTTCCTTAACCATCTGCGCGCCCATATTTTCGAATTTATCTTTAAGTTCGATTTCTTTGGCGACAGACACACCATCTTTAGTGATGGTAGGTGCACCAAATGATTTATCTAACACTACGTTACGACCTTTGGGGCCTAGTGTGATTTTCACTGCATCGGCTAAAATATTAACACCGGCTAACATTTTTTGACGGGCGTTATTTCCAAACTGCACTTCTTTAGCTGCCATGATCTTTTACCTTGAAATTTGTATTATTTATAGAAAGAACGGATAAGAAAAGGATCGAAAATGTCTTACTTCTCAACCACTGCTTTAATATCAGATTCACCTAGAATCACTAATTCTTCACCGTCAACATCAATAGTATCGCTACCGGCATATTTACCAAATACCACAACATCTCCAATTTTCACATCAACAGGGCGTACTTCGCCGTTGTCTAATACGCGGCCATTGCCTACCGCAAGTACTTCACCTTGATTAGGTTTTTCTTTTGCGGAACCTGTTAATACGATACCACCTGCAGAGGTCGCTTCTTCTTCTTGACGGCGAACAACCACACGGTCATGTAAAGGACGAATATTCATTATTACTATCTCCGATTTTCTCAGTTAGATTTCTTGTTAAGTGATTGCCCCGCTATACAAACTTGTCTAGCTGACATTAGCGTGGCTTTTTAAAACGTGTAAAACTATCTATAAGACGCTATGCGACTCGGTAATCAAATGGGGCTTATACAAGTCATTTCAAGTGATCGCGTATTCTTTTTATAGTTTATTTTGGCTTCGAGCTCTATTTCAATGGATATCAACGAGGCGTTAATCTTTATCGCGCTCAAAGTCGCCTTCAATAATACGTGTAGGACTTGATGAGGATGATTTATCATGCACGTCTGAGTGTTCGAAGGAATGGCGCGGGGAAGACTGGGTTGATGATTGAGACGACGGGGTATGAGGGTGGCTTTGGGACTGAAAACTCCCCGCTGATACATGCCTAGCAAAAAAGCCCATAATCGCTGTGCGTATACCAGGTGTCAGACACGCGAAACCCACAACGTCTGTCACGAAACCCGGCGTTAATAGTAAAGCACCTCCTACCGCCAAAAACACACCATCCGCCAGCTCACGCGCAGGCAGTTCTCCCGAGTTTATCTTAGCGCGCGCTGTTAATAATGCCGCCGCCCCTTGGTAGCGCAATAGTGACACACCAATAAACGCCGTGAGTAACACTAAACCTATCGTAGGCAGTGCACCGATGTGCTGTCCAACCGTGATCAACAACCACATTTCTACAATGGGAACGATAATAAAAAGTAATAATAAGAAACGCAAAACATGCCCCTGATGGCTGATATTAAAGAATCGCTTAATAAGTCTTTTTCGTCATATTGAATGCCCAATCAAACTCAATAGCTACAGCAATAAGATACTGCGACAAATAGTTACCGAAGATATGGTGCTGGAATAGAAAAATACAAGGATGACGAATGACCGTACGAAAACCCACCTTGGTTGCCCACATAAGCAACCAAGGCATCGGAATCATTTTGATAATACTGGATATGCAGACAAAGATCGCAATAGTAGTAATGCTGGCACAACCATCAGCGCCGTTAACACAAAAAATAGCGCCCAATTACCATTCAAACTATCGACTAACAACCCGCTTGATGCTGCCAAGGTTGTTCGCCCTAAGTTACCTAGCGATGCGAGCAAGGCGTATTGCGTTGCTGTATAAGCCCTGTGGGTAAGTGAGGATATAAACGAAACAAACGCAACCGTTGCAAACGAGGCGGTGAAATTATCAACAATAATGGTTGCAGCAAATAATGTTTTATCTGGACCCACTAAGGCAATCCAAGTAAACATTAGGTTCGTTGCTGCCATGGCGATACCGCTTATCAATAAACCTTTTAAGATACCAAAGCGAATATTCAACATGCTAGCAAGAAAAGAGAAAACAATGATGACCCACCAGCCAATCATTTTGGAATAAATACCAATATCAGTATTAGAGAACCCTACCTCTTTATAAAACACAATCGACATTCGCCCTAAAAATGCTTCGCCAATTTTAAAAGAGAAAACAAATAATAAAATAATGACTGCGAGCTTAATACCATTGCGCTGGAAAAATTCAATCAACGGAGCCAATATCGTTTTTCGTACGTGTTGAAATACACCACCTTCCCGGCTTTGCGTTACATGATCATTTGAAAACGTAGGCTCTTTTATTCGAGCAACAAAAATAATACTCGCGACGACAAATAACGACATGACTAAATAAACATGCTTCCATTCTATACCGGCTTGATCGGATAAAATCAGCGCTACTGCACCGGGCAAAGAATAACCTGTCCACCAACCACTCGTGGCCATTGCCGCAGCAGCAGGAACCTTATTCGTTTCGTCTTCTGACAGAGTTTCGATTCTATAAGCGTCTATAGCGATATCTTGTGTCGACGAGGCGACAGCAATAAGTAACGCCAGCAGACTGGTCATCACTAGACTTAACGCGGGATTGGTAAATGCAATACATAACACACTGATCAATATAACCAGCTGCATCGCCACGATCCAGCTTCGCCGACGCCCCAACTTAGACAAAAAAGGGACTTTATAAGCATCCAATAACGGCGCCCATAAAAAATTGATCGCGTACACGACAAATACCGAACCAAAAAAGCCGATTGCTGAACGTGTTAGCCCAGCTTCTTGTAACCATGCGGTCATCGCAGAGCCGATAAGCACCCAAGGAAAGCCACTTAATGCACCCAACGCAAAAATGACCAACAGGCGCTTATCCTTGTAAAGCATTAGATACTGTTTAAACGTCATAATAGGTCACGATAGAAAATACTCGGTGTTTTTATTGTTATAATAATTTAGCCGCTTTCTTGCGGGCATAGAAAGTGGCTAATCTCTAAAATTAGTATATTGCAACGGCATTTCTAACTCTTCTGCCCGCAACATCGCCATAACCGATTGCAAGTCGTCGCGTTTTTTACCGGTTACACGCACTTGTTCGCCTTGGATTTGCGATTGCACCTTTAATTTTTTCTCTTTAATCAGCTTGACGATACTTTTTGCAAACAACGATTCTAAACCCGTGCGCACGGTCACTTCTTGTTTAACCTGTTTCCCTAGCGGGGTGAAATCAGCAACCTCTAAACATTTGATATCCAGTTTGTTTTTCACCATCATCGACTGCAGTATATCAAGCATTTGCTGCAGCTGAAAATCTACATTGGCCCACATAGTCACGACAAATTCTTTACGTTCAAACTTGGCATCTACGCCTCTAAAGTCAAAACGCGTATCCAGTACACGATTGGCCTGATCAACTGTATTGGTGAGTATATGTTTGTCCACTTCGGACACAATATCGAACGCTGGCATAGCCACTCCTTAATAATATATAATTTTTTTATTACTGCCCGCTGATGTCGGGGCATGCGTTAAGTGTGATGGGTGCGACCTTTGCCAACAACCGGTAAAACTTTTGCCAATCAAATGACTCTCCCGGATCTGTTTTACGCCCCGGCGAAATGTCACTATGCCCGACAATACTCTCTATGGTAATTGCAGGGTACGCTGTTGTAATACTGTTAGTCACTTGTACTAATACCTCATACTGCGAAGAGGTATATGCAATTTCGTCAGTTCCTTCCAGCTCGATACCGATAGAAAAATCGTTGCAGTTGTCCCGACCTTTAAAGCATGAACTCCCTGCATGCCATGCTCGCAGATCAAAAGGGACGAACTGTATCACTTCGCCAGCACGAGTAATTAATACATGTGCCGAGACTTGTAAGCCTGCAATTTCGGCAAAGTAGGGGTGCGCATCCAGCGGCAATTGATTGGTGAAAAACTGCTCAATACAACCATTTTCAAATTGACTAGGTGGCAAGCTAATATTGTGAATAACCAGCACGCTAATCGTTTCATTATCGGGGCGCGTATTAACATTAGGTGTTGCTACACGACGCGCACTGGACAACCAGCCCTGCTCGATCGTTATTGTTTGATCAAGCGTAGCTTGCGACTCAATAGCATCGGGTGTATTTTCTGAGGGCATTGTAGAATCTACTCCAATCAGCTGCTATTTATCCGCTATGATAACCCCTAATGTCACTCGTTAACAGTTCGGAGGGCGGCTAGCATTACATCTGTAAAATCAGACACGTCTCAGGAGCCTGTCGGTTTTAGCGAGTCATCGCGAGGTGGTGAGAAATTGGGGGCATTTTTCGATAATTTAAAAAAAATAGTCCGCCTACTGACCAACAATAGGTGTTGCTCACTAACGATAATGATCGGGAAAATGCACCGATTTCTCGCTACCGTAGTAGACTCTTACTAAGTCCGGCAGGTTCTTAGGCTCGACACATAACGTAATACATCACCTGATACACGAATTGATACACGAATTGATACACGAATTGATACACAAAACATATTAAATGGAACAAACAGTAAATCATGCAAAATAATGGGAATAACGACCAACCACACCCGACCCAATCTATGGGTAAAACCATGGTTATACTGGCATGGTGCGCGGTATTAGGTTTATTGGTGCTATTCTTTGGTCACTGGGAATCTACCGCCTACAATCCTAATCAAACACCCAGCAGCCAACAATCCAGTACAGAAAACACGGTCGTATTACAACGTAATCGCTATCATCACTATGTCACACAAGGTGCCATCAACCAGATTGAAGTGACGTTTTTACTCGATACTGGCGCAACCGATGTGGTTATTCCCGAACATATCGCCGACGACTTAGGCTTGCAAAAAGGCAGGCAACAACAAGCACTCACTGCCAATGGGGTTATCACCGTTTACGGTACTCGGCTTACGCAGCTAGCCATTGGCGATATTACGCTAACCAATGTTAATGCCAGCATTAATCCCGCCATGAAAAACGATGAGATTTTATTAGGCATGAGCGCATTGAAGAGCATTGAATTTACCCAGCGGGGCGATCAACTGACGTTAAAGCAGTATCGTTAAGCTCAACTCAGAAGAGCACCTTGGCAAGGTCAGCATGAGCAACGCCAAACAAAAGTGGCGAGACACCACTAGCCTCTATATAATCACGCCCAATCACTGCCGTTCCACCGACATAAGAACAATTGGCGAATAGCTTTACCCTTTAAAAATACACGACCTCTACATCATAGATAACGGAAATGATGGCTTAAAACAAACGACGTCATTCTGGAAAGCGTTTTCTGCTTATCCGGAATCTAGCGTTACCCGTCACTGACTGGATACCGGGTCAAGCCCGGCATGACGGTTTAGGTATTACGCCATAACGTTAACTAAATGCAAGGCCGCCCAACACAAGCATTGAACACGTTTACGCTCACACTAACATCTATATTCTGGATTCACTTTTATGCCTACTTTCAACGCCTCTCTTCAAAACGATATTACACGCGCGGTTACAGAGGCACTAAATGAAGATGTTGGCAGCGGTGACATTACCGCCGAACTGATCCCCGAATCACACACTGCACAGGCCACGATTATTACCCGCGAAGATTGTATTATCGCGGGGCAAGCGTGGGTCAATGACGTATTTTCACAACTCGATAACCGCGTACTCATCACTTGGCATGTTAACGATGGCGATGATGTAAAGGCGAACTCGACCTTATTCACCTTAACAGGGTCTGCCCGCAGCTTACTGACGGGCGAACGTGCCGCGCTTAATTTTTTACAACTATTATCGGGCGTTGCCACCGTTAGCCAGCACTACGCAGATCAAGTTAAGCATACCCAAGTCAAACTACTAGATACTCGTAAAACCATCCCCGGCTTACGTAGCGCACAAAAATATGCGGTGACTTGTGGCGGCTGCCATAACCATCGCATGGGTTTATTTGATGCCTTTTTAATTAAAGAAAATCATATCGCCGCCTGTGGGGGGATTACCCAAGCGATTAACTCCGCAAAAACCAATCATCCCGATAAACCTGTTGAAGTAGAGACAGAAAGCCTAGAAGAGTTTAAAGAAGCACTAAGCGCAAGCGCCGACATTATTATGCTGGATAACTTTTCGTTAGACGATATGCGAACAGCGGTGGCTTTTAATAAGGAAAACGGTAGTGCGGTTAAACTAGAAGCCTCGGGTGGCATTACGCAAGAAACGTTGGTGGATATTGCCGAAACAGGCGTGGATTATATTTCTATTGGTGCGCTGACTAAGGATTGTCAGGCGGTGGATTTGTCTATGCGGTTTGTTTAGAGGACAGTACACATGCTATCACCATCCGGATGACCTATTGGCGAACCAACCGCGTTACTGCGACTTATCGGTTAGGTTGCCATAAACATATTTATGCAAAACACTGGACATTAACGTTTGATAAGGGACCCCTTCTATTAAAGCACGCTCTTGCAGCAGCTCTAAGTCTTAACCTGAGATTCTAATATTTACCCGTTTATCTTTTTTAAAAGTGGCCTGCGCTGCCGCTTTATACGTGGCGCGATTGTCCTCAGATAATACAGATTCCCATCCATCATCCTCATAGAATTCCACTATAGCCTTCTCTTCTGATGTCAGTTTAGTAACCATCATTTATCTCCGAAATATTTCTTAGTCGCCTTGCGATATTAAATACTCAATCTTCTTGTGTACAAAGAATGTTGAAACCGTGATTGCCAAAATACCAACTACCGCACCGTAAACATTTACATCCAGAGAGGAACCCGCTTTAGTTAAAAATCAGCCAACAAGGCTGATATCTGATACCACAAGTATTCCCAACCAAAATTTAAGGTAGGCAATAGTTTCTTTGATAAGATCAAGTTTAGACATATTATGTATTGTAGACCTGCTTACCTGAATGGACCACCTAGAGCCTCTTCCAAAATGTATCAATGGGGCCTATCATCATATTGACGCCTTATGCTATCAACTTTCTTCATCAACCCCTTATCTTCATCCATCAAAATCCGTAGTTTTTTAATGGTTGTCGGAATACTGCCTGTTCTCTTTAAACCAAACTCACTGGCAATAGCCTTAAGCGTTAAACGACAACACTCCTGAGAAAGAAACAGTGCCACCCAACGAGGGATATTATTAGCAACACGCCCCCTTTGGCTACTGATAATTGATGACGCCGTCACCTTAAACGATTTCGCTACTTTCTCAATAATTTCATTAATCGTTGGCCTAAAGTAATTAATCGCTACCGTTGAAACAGAGGATTCATCTATATCACTCTGTTGATATATCCACTGCCGAAACTCATCACTGCCTATATAAGGAATGATATTCCCTTTACTATAAAACGCTTGTATCTCTTCATCCACCCCCAACTCGACAAACGCTTGATATTTTTCTTGTCGTTTCACCCTACACCCAAGCTGAGCATAAATTTCTTTACGGTATAACCACTTTGGAGATTTTATTTTACTGATGTAGTTTGGATAACTACTCCAAGGGTAGTCCTCTAACGACGCTACCAACCCAGCCTCTTCAGGATTACGATGAATATAACGAGAAAGTTGTAATTGATAACTATCCTCCTCAACACAAACCGCCTTATAACGACCACGAAAAAGTGAACCATCCGTCTTCCTTAAGCGATTATAACGTTGAGTATACACACCATTAATATGACGCATGACACGCCCCAAATTAGCCTCGGGCGTTTTTAGCAACAAATGATAATGGTTACTCATCAAGCAATAACTTAACACCTCCACACCAAAACGCTGATGCGCTTCCCCCAAGGTTTTCAAGAACGCTTCAAAATACTTTTCATCATGGAAAATATCTTGCCGCCCACGACCCCGATTCATCACATGGTAGTAAGCATCTTCATATTCTATTCGTAAAGGTCTTGGCATTTTTAAAGTGTATCCATACAATCATAAACAGTCAATATGATACTTGACCCCTTATCATTACTTTAAACAGTCAATATGATACTTGACCCCTTATCATTACTTCCCTGCCATTATTGCGCTACTTTGCGGCCGCACACCCCTTATTTTTTGTTGCTAATTTTTTCCCCATAAACAAATAATTTTGCATAAAGGTATTCATCTTCTCCAAATAATCGTCGAATAACATTAAGTACTCTACTTGCCTCACCTTGCTGACCATTGACATAGCAAGCTTTTGCATAATAACTAAGCGCAAGGGGGGAAGGAAATCGATGCGACACTTTCTTAAACCTTATAATGTCATCTTCACTAACACCCAGTGTTATTTCTTCTTTGGAAAACTTCAGCAATTCGCGCAACTGTGTTAACAAAACAATATCGTCCAGTGTTTTATGGGTCTTAATACGGATATCATACTGCCGTAAATCAGTGTGTGCTGTTTGCGTTTTTTTCTCTATCACGCCAAAATCATTAACTACCGTAATTAACAAAAAAGTGGCAAACATAGTTACACCACAAATCAATACAGGCGAAACCGATATTACTCCCTTGGCGTGCGCTCCCTTTTTGTCAAATAGGCCAATTAAGAACACTATAGGCAATAAAAAATGTGCGTAATGCAAAGGATACTCTACCATAGCATGGGTAAATAAGGCTCCTACGACAACAAGTAATATCCAATCCTCTACCGATCTGCAATCACAAGCACTTCGCCAAATGAAAACAATAAGCGCAAAAATCAAGCTAAGCCCTATAGCTGGCCCGTTCCACAATATAATATCTAAAAATAAGTTATGTGACTGTCGAAAATGGAGAACTTTAGTCAAATCACTATCTAATAACACTTGAGCAAGCCCGACTTGATTCCACCCATAACCCCAAAACGGACCATCTACTATCGCTTTTAATGCTTCATACCAAATCAATAATCTAGAACTATCAGAAAATGCATACACATTTTTCGCCACACCCACCAATTCCTTGGTAAACACTGCATCTCCTAAAGCCTGAAAAGCTATTCTCAGTACACTGTATGCGACAATGATCATAACAATATCGACTATAGATGCTCTAAACTGAATTTTTCGACGAGAGAATAAGAAAAAAAAGAAGACCAACACCATCACCAAGATGGATGTTCTTGATTGCACCAATACTATTGCGGTGACCATACAAAGAGTCAGCAATAACCAAATGGTTCTTGAGTAACATTTTTTTTCAAATAGATACCACACAAATAGAAGTGACATCATGAGCAAGCTTGAAAAGTTATTGGGTTGGCGCAAATTGCCAAAAATTCGAGCGCCATCCGTGTTTTGATAGATCAAACCATTACCATAATCAAGCTGAAAGAATTGATACAAAGACATATAAAAAGAAATTAAACCAAGCAACAAAAACAACACCGCAAAAGAAAACAATATACGCTGGCGCTGCCCTTGAAACACACTATTAGTACCACAAAAAAACGCTAAGCCAGCACCCGCCACATAGGCAAACGCCACAAATGCGTCCCCCCAAAAAAATATAACACCTAAAACCCACTGCAATAATGGAATACATGCTATCAATAATAGAACCATCGCTACTGGAGTAACATATAATTTTTGCTTAGTACAAAGCAATCCTGCTACAAACAACAACAGACCAACAAAAGCTAAATAATCGTTATAAAAGGTATGCCAAAGTATTTTATTAAAAGAGACCACAAAAGTATCAACAGGAATGACGTAAGCTAATAAAATAGAAACAGCAGAGCAGACGAACAAAACAATGGGCATTGATGAAGGAAATGTTTCTTTACTTACCATAATTAACTATAACCTTTATTTATAGATCATCATACACTCACAAAAAAGGTAAAAAAATTACATTTAATGAAAAGGTTTTAATAAAAAATAAGCTTAAATTAAAAACTAAAAAGGCGCATACTTTAGTTAGTAACGCGCCTTTTTAGTTGTTATGAAATATCTATATTAGATAAAATTTCTTATTCTTAGCATATGGCAGTATTAGTACAACCAGCGTTAGCAGTATCAACTACCCAAGTAGCTGTACCATTAGCAGTTGGAGTGCCTACTATTATATATGTATCAGTTGTAAGAATACCGTCCCCAGCATTTGGAGTGACTGTAACAATATATGGCCCACCAGCCGAAGCATTATCGCTAGAAATCCGAACACTTTCGACCCTGGTGCCATCAGACCAACCAGCAGGCTCGCCCAGCTCATCGCAATCGGCAGGAACACTGGTTTGCACACATAAATTCACTGCAGTTTTAGCCGCTGTAGAAGCGAGAATCACTTCAGAAAAGGCCGCTCGAGCGGTATAAGTATTGTATGCCGGCAACGCCACCGATGCTAAAATCCCAATAATCGCAATTACGATCATCAATTCAATTAATGTAAAACCTTTTTCTTGATTTAGTTGTTTCATAAGTAATACCTTTATAATAAATGGATGGATAAAATATTGTTCTTGTATACGCTGTAATCGATAATAACTAAAGCATATTTTGTACCAATATATAAATAAGCCGCCCACTTAGCCCTGGCTTTTCATATGTAGCTCTTCATAAATGACATCTATATCACGCATTACATTACCCAACGATATAGAAAAGCATCCTGATACACCGGCAGCAGCAGTAACCGCTACGCCCACATAGTGACATTTAACGTCAGCATTCGGCATTTTGAGTCAACTTACTTGGCAATCTGCTTTTTCTCCCAGTTTTCGATGCACGGTAAGAGAGGCGACTATTCTTGACCTAAATAAAGTCAACACTCGGTATTGCAGAGTCCTGACTCATTAGTTTTTGCAAAACTGCTATACAGCATAATCAACACAACATAATTAACCATTGATTTATCTCCCATTGTCCGACAGAATCAGGCTGCTATACCCTATACCCTATACCCTATAAATAATATAACTACTCAGCTCACAGCTAAAATCGCGCTGAACTGCGTTAAAAAATGATTGTTTACACCTGTAAATTCACATTTTTCGCCTTGCTCAGCACAATGTTGACTGCAATCTGACCAGTTATGGACAGCGCTGAGTAGTGGCTAAATAATAACCATACGGTAATAAGAATGCGTAGATTATGAACACACCTACTTCTACCTCTACCCCTGTATTAAGTGGGCTTGCTCGGCGATTAGTACAAGATAAACTAATAGATGCCGAAGCAGCGCAAGATTATTTACTCGCAAGCAAGAGGAGTGGTGTTGGCTTTGTGGAGCATTTAGTCAAGGAGTCTGTTTTAGATGCGCTGACCATCGCCAAGATTGCATCCGCAGAATTTGGCACCCCTCTCTACGATCTAACAGCACACCACACTGCCATTATTCCGCAAAACCTTGTTGACAATAGGCTTGTTAGTAAACACCGAATCTTGCCGCTACTTAAACGAGGCAACCGTCTGTTTTTAGCGGTGACAGATCCCAGTAACCTTCAAGCTCTTGACGATATTAAGTTTAATACTGGCCTAACGACCGATGCCATTCTAGTCGAGGCAGATAAATTAGATGCGGCGTTAGAAAAATATATTTCCTCGCAAGAAGAAAGTTTAGGCGATACTTTAGGTGGCTTAGATGATGATGGCTTAGACGATATTGGCGTTGATAGCCCGGAGCAAACAGAAAGCAGGGACAATAATGAGGCTGACGAAGCGCCCATTGTTAAGTTTATTAATAAGATTTTACTTGAGGCCATTCGCCAAGGTGCATCGGACATTCACTTCGAGCCTTATGAAAAAAGTTATCGAATTCGCTTTCGTACTGATGGCGTGCTGAATGAAGTTCAAAAACCTCCATCTAACCTTGCCACCCGGTTAGCGGCTCGTTTAAAAGTGATGTCGCAAATGGATATTTCTGAGCGGCGCGTCCCTCAAGACGGCCGAATTAAGCTACGAATATCTCGCAGTAAATCGATTGATTTTCGGGTAAATACGCTGCCTACACTCTTTGGCGAAAAAATCGTTTTGCGAATACTTGATTCAGCGTCCGCAAAGATGGGCATCGATGCACTAGGTTACGACGATGGCCAGAAAAAACTGTTTATGGATGCCTTAAACCAACCACAGGGGATGATTTTAGTCACTGGTCCTACCGGTAGCGGCAAAACGGTCTCTCTTTATACTGGGCTGAACATTTTAAATACTAGCGAAAGGAATATTTCAACTGCCGAAGACCCTGTAGAGATTAACCTAGAGGGGATTAATCAGGTTCAAGTCAATAACCGAGTGGGGCTTACGTTTGCTGAATCGTTGCGCTCGTTTCTTCGACAAGATCCTGATATTGTGATGGTAGGGGAAATACGCGATTTAGAAACCGCTGAGGTTGCTATCAAAGCAGCGCAAACAGGTCACTTAGTGTTATCTACCTTACACACTAATAGTGCGGCAGAAACTCTTACACGTCTGATGAACATGGGCGTACCGACATTTAATGTCGCCACCACCATTAGTTTGATTATTGCACAGCGTTTAGCGCGACGCTTGTGCAGCCACTG
This sequence comes from Candidatus Endobugula sp., assembly GCA_047636495.1. Lineage (GTDB taxonomy): Bacteria > Pseudomonadota > Gammaproteobacteria > Pseudomonadales > Cellvibrionaceae > Endobugula. The sequence goes on from JBLILH010000008.1 coordinate 32,591, forward strand.
TCGCACCCCTAGAGACGAAGTGCCGGACGAAGTGATGAAAGAAGAGGGCTTATCGGAGCAAAATATCGGCATACCTCGAAAAGAATGGCAGTTATTTAAAGCCAATGGTTGCTCTAAATGTCACCGAGGTTATAAAGGTCGTGTCGGGGTCTATGAAGTAGTCCGCATTACCCCCCAAATTTCACATATTATAATGGAGGGAGGTAACTCGTTAGATATTGCTAAACAAGCCAAAATAGAAGGGTTCTATAATTTGCGCATCGCCGCATTACGCAAGGTAGCGATGGGATTAACGACCTTAGAGGAAGCGAACCGCATCACAAAAGATTAAAAAACGATTGTGGTATAGTCTTTTAATAACAATTAACACTTTAATTACATTAATCGGAACTTTTTATGGCTACCCCACAGTCTACTGTTTTTCTTTATAAGGGCACTAACCGTAAAGGACAAAAAGTCGAAGGAGAGATCTCCAGTACATCACAAGCGCTAGTGAAGGCACAGTTGACCAAACAAGGTATACGACCCAAAGTCGTTCGCAAAAAGCCAAAGCCTCTATTTGGAAGTGCTGGCAAAAAAATAAAGCCGTTAGACATTGCCTTTTTTACTCGGCAATTAGCTACCATGATCAAAGCTGGCGTGCCTTTAGTGCAAAGCTTTGACATTGTTGCCGACGGCACAGACAACCCCAATATGAGAGAGATGATTTTGAGTATCCGTACTGACGTTGCTGCGGGCACAAGCTTTGCCAGCAGTTTACGCAAACACCCTAAATATTTCGATGACCTGTTTTGTGGCTTAGTAGAGACAGGGGAGCAATCAGGTGCATTGGAAACACTACTTGATAGGCTGGCTATTTACAAAGAAAAAACAGAAATTTTAAAAGCGAAAATCAAAAAAGCCCTAACCTACCCAATTGCTATTGTGGTCATTTCTATTGCGGTAACACTCATATTACTCATCAAGGTAGTACCACAATTTGAAAACACATTCAGTAGCTTTGGGGCTGAATTACCGGCTTTCACCTTAATCGTATTGAACCTATCTGAATTCACACAGGAATACTGGTGGATAATAATTGCGGCTATTGTCGGTTTTGTATTTTTAGTTAAGCGACTACACCGCAGCTCACCAGGGTTTCGTAGGTCGGTTGACCGGCATATGTTAAAAGTGCCTATTGTGGGCACAATAGTCTACCACTCAATCTTGGCACGTTATGCTCGGACACTCGCGACCACCTTTGCAGCGGGCGTTCCTTTAATTAACGCCTTAGAGTCGGTGGCAGGCTCGGCGGGCAATGTTATTTACAAAGAAGGCATTCTATTTATTCGTGATGAAGTCGCCACAGGAATACAATTAAATGCGTCAATGCGTTCATCCAACTTATTCCCTAGTATGATGCTACAGATGACCGCTATTGGCGAAGAATCTGGGGAGCTAGATGGTATGCTTGATAAGGCAGCTATTTATCACGAGGATATTGTAGACAACACGGTCGACAACTTATCAGCCCTCATCGAGCCCATTATTATGGTAATACTGGGCGTGCTAGTCGGTGGATTATTAATAGCCATGTATCTACCTATTTTCCAAATCGGGCAAGTAGTGTAATCTATTTTTTATTGCGATTATTTTATTTAATACAAAAACAGAGTATTTCATGTTGCCGGACATTAATAATTTGCTAGAACAACTATCTACAGTACCTTCGCTTTATTATTCACTTTTACTGATTATAGGACTGCTCATAGGCAGTTTTTTAAACGTAGTGATATTCCGTATTCCTAAAATGATGGAGCAAGAGTTTCGTAGTGAATGCTGTGACTTTTTAACGATTAATGACGAAAAAATCACACAATCGAAAGGCAAAACAATCACCCTATCCACCCCTAACTCCACTTGCCCTTCATGCCAAACACCCATAAAGCCTTGGCACAACATACCGGTTATTAGCTATCTTTTTTTACGAGGAAAGTGCGCAACTTGCAAGACACACATTAGTATTCGCTACCCTATTATTGAAGTGATCACTGGTTTACTTAGTGTGCTTACTATTTATTTTCTTGGCTTTAATGGCGCGGGCCTGATTGCGTTAGTATTGCTGTGGTCATTGATTTGTCTAACAATGATAGATTTTGATACTCAGTTACTGCCCGATAACATGACTTTACCGCTATTATGGCTAGGATTAATCGCTAATAGTTTTGGTCTGTACACCAGCCTAGAAGATGCGTTATGGGGTGCTATTTTTGGCTATCTTTCCTTATGGTCAGTCTTTTGGTTATTTAAAATAGTCACCGGCAAAGAGGGCATGGGCTACGGTGATTTTAAATTATTAGCCGCATTAGGTGCGTGGATGGGCTGGCAGTTTTTACCGCTTATTATTTTATTGTCATCTCTTGTCGGCGCAGTCATAGGCATTGCAGGGATTATTATTCTAGGTCGTAATAAAAACATCCCTATTCCTTTTGGCCCTTACTTAGCGATTGCCGGTTGGATTGCTTTTATATGGGGTGAGCAAATCATTGCTTATTATTTTCAATATATTGGCTTGGCTGTATAAGCCCCTAACAACCCATGTCATTCCGGAAAGCGTTTTTCTCTTATCCGGAATCTAGCATTATCAGTCACTGACTAGATACCGGGTCAAGCCCGGCATGACGATGTGGGTATGGTGAGAAGTGGGTATGGTGAGAACCGAGGCAAGCCCGGCATGACGATGTGGGTATGGTGAGAAGTGGGTATGGTGAGAACCGAGGCAAGCCCGGCATGACGATGGGGTATGGTGAGAAGTGGGTATGGTGAGAACCGGGGCAAGCTCGCATAACGAAGTGGGTATGGTGAGAAGTGGGTATGGTGAGAAGTGGGTATGGTGAGAACCGAGGCAAGCCCGGCATGACGATGGGGTATGGTGAGAACCGAGGAAAGCCCGGCTTGACGATGTGGGTATGGTTAGAAGTGGGTATGGTGAGAACCGAGGCAAGCCGACATGACGAAGTGGGAATGGTGAGAACTGGGGCAAGCTCGCATAACGATGTGGGTATGATGAGAAGTAGGTATGGTGAGATACCGAATCAAATCCGGCATGACGAGTTTGACATTACGCAAACGAGACAGTAATGATGACATTTATTCTAGGCATCACCGGCGGTATTGCTAGCGGAAAAACAACGGCTACACAAACATTGGAAACCTTAGGGATTCAAGTAGTTGATGCTGACGTTATTGCTCGGAATATCGTATCCAAAGACTCTCTTGCTCTCAAAAAAATCACCCAGCATTTTGGACCATCTATTCTACTTGACTCTGGTTCTGGTTCTGGTTCTGGTTCTGACTCTCTAGATTCGGGTGAATTAAATCGTACACGACTGAGAGAAATTATTTTTTCTGACCCAGAAGAAAAACACTGGTTAGAAAACTTATTACACCCACTGGTTCGAGAAGAAATTATTCGACAACTATCAGCCATAACATCACCGTACGGGGTATTATCCTCGCCTTTATTGTTTGAAAAAAACCAACACCGCTTAGTCGATCGCACTGTAGTTATTGATACTCCTACCAGCACACAGAAAATACGCGCCGCGCAACGAGACGATACTGACCAACAGCAAATCGAGCGCATTATCCATTCGCAGCTATCGCGAGAAGAACGCAATAAAAAAGCAGATGATGTTATTATGAATACAGGTAATGTCGATGAGTTACAGCAAGCAATGACAGCCTACCACCAGCAGTTATTACCTAAGGTTTACCATCACATGACAAAAGAATTATCCTGTCCACAGTGCAAAAAGAAGGTATTGTGGAATGATGAATACCCTAACCGCCCTTTTTGCAGCAAGCGCTGCCAACTCATTGATTTAGGGGAGTGGGCGAACGAATCGTTTTCTATTCCTGTTAGCGAAGAAAATAACCATGATGGCACATGGGAATAACGATTCAACGACAGACGATACCCGCAGGTATTACCCAAAGACGACATCATTCTACCAACGGCAGTTAGACACGACATTGCTTACGACTTCACGGATGGAGGAAGGATAGGAAGGAGAGCTACGCAGGAAGCCAAAGCGAGACTTTAGTGATCCAACTATGGTCTAACTATGGTCCAACTATGGTCCAACTATGGTCCAGGATCACTAGAATTCTAAGATCATTAAGGGAGGGTTTTTACATGATTGATGATAGCCTTGTTGGCTTCAGGAAAATGGTAATTGTCTAGACTAGCAATATCAGCCCAAGTGATTTGCTGATTTTCCTTACCTCGTGCCTCGCCTTCAAAGACACGCGCGTCTGATACTGCACTCGACTGACGGCTCAACCATACATCCAACAGCACGTGTTTATCACCATAATCATGGGAGATTTGCAATAAAGGCTGGGCGTTCAAGATACGTACGCCCACCTCTTCTAAGAACTCACGAACCAATGCATCAAACACAGACTCATCAGGTTCAACCTTGCCACCGGGAAACTCCCACAAGCCGCCTTGATGTTGATTATCCCCTCGCTTTGAAAGTAGAACCTGCCCCACTTCATTTATCAGCACGCCAACAGCAACATGAACAACCTTTACAGACATATACTATTAAGTCCTATATTCCGCATTAATAGTCACGTATTCATGCGATAGGTCGGTGGTCCAAATGGTTTCTATGGCATCCCCTCTTCCAAGGCAAACACGCAATGTAATTTCGCTATTATTCATCACAGCCTGACCCGCCTCTTCGTGATAACTGTCAGCACGACCGCCATTTTCAACAATCAGCACGTCGTCCAAATAAACACGGATATTATTCACATTGAGCGACGTTATTCCGGCATAACCAATAGCAGCAACAATACGGCCCCAATTGGGGTCTGACGCAAAACATGCGGTTTTTACGAGAGGAGAATGGGCAATCGCATAAGCTACTTGCAAACATTCGTTAGCGGTAGTGCCTGCTTCGACTTGTACCGTGATGAATTTCGTCGCTCCTTCACCATCTCTGACAATCGCTTGTGCTAGAGTTTTATACACATCATTAACGGCTGTTTCTAATAGGCGATAAAGATCACCACTACTCTCTTCTACCACACACCTTGTTTCACCTGCAGCCACTAAAATACAGCTATCATTGGTTGAGGTGTCGCCATCGATCGTAATGCGATTAAACGATTGGTTCGCCGCATTAAATGATAGAGAATCCAATACGCTTTGCTTAACCGTTGCGTTAGTTGCAATAAACCCCAGCATGGTCGCCATGTTTGGGTTAATCATGCCCGCGCCTTTAGAAATGCCATTAACCACGATTGTTTCACCTGCATATTCAAAGGAGCTAGTCGCTCCTTTTGGACAGGTATCTGTTGTCATAATACCTTTGGCGGCCAATAACCAGTTAGTTTCATTAAGGCCGGTTAATAGTGCCGGGACCCCATTAATAATTTTTTCTGCGGGTAATGGCTCCCCAATAACACCCGTTGAAAATGGGAGAACTTGTTGATAAGAAACAGATGTATTGGCCGCTACAGCTCTACAACAATCTAATGCTGCTGCCATACCTTGCTCGCCAGTACAGGCGTTGGCATTACCGGCATTGACTAAAATATAACGCGGGTGCTGCGTGATATGCTGTTTGCAGATAGTGACTGGCGCAGCACAAAAAGCATTTTGAGTAAAAACCCCTGCGACAGTTGCGTCAACAGGAAATTCAATCAACATAAGATCTAATTGATTATTCTTTTTTATGCCTGCGCTGACTGCGCTTAATTTAATGCGGCTTATCGCGGGCATATTTGGAAAAGATAGATCACCTACTGGCATTGGCGGATTCTCGTTGTTGACACTGATGTTTATTATCTTCGTCTGGCACTCAATAGCATCCATCTTACCTATAATTAATCACTACTGTTCCGTTAACGTAATGTCATCATGCCGGGCTTTATCCCGGTACCGCTTGTTTAGGATTGACGTAGCCTATCGCTAATTGAACCGGCGTTAACGGGAAAGAGTGATTATTAATATAAAATATTGAAGATAGATACTAGTACAATTTTTTCTGCTTGCGAGGCATTTAGATTTTGCCATGACACTGTTTATACTTTTTACCCGAACCGCAAGGACAGGGTTCATTACGTCCTACTTTTCGACCATCGCGCACAAACGTATGATCGCCTTGACCGCCACCTTGTTTATCATTTGCCACTTTACCGTCGTTTAGTGATGGAGAATCGGCGTGTACCATTTTCATTTCGACTTCCATTTGTCGACGACGCTCGGCTTCCATCGCTGCCATTTGCTCTTCAGATACCGGTTCTACACGTGTAACAATACGTACTGTCTCTTCCTTAATCGTTTGCAACATGGACTGAAACAGTTCAAATGATTCGCGTTTATATTCTTGTTTAGGATTTTTTTGGGCGTAAGCACGTAGACCAATACCCTGACGCAAATGGTCCATATTTAACAAATGATCTTTCCATTGCATATCTAAAACCTGCAACATCACTTGCTTTTCAATTTCAATCAAGCTGTCTGACAAACGCTCACATTTTTTATCATAGGTATCTTGAATCGCGGCTAACAATTTATCTCGCAATGTTGCTTCGTGAAGTGAGGCATCAGCCTCTAACCAATTTTGGACTGGCGCAGCGGTATCAAAATCACTTTCAATATATTTCTGCAAACCATCAACGTCCCATTGTTCAGACATACTTTGCGGGGGAATAAAGCCACTAAACGCATCGACTACCACATCACGACGAATATGTTTAATCACATCGCGGATAGATTCTGCCTCAAGTATTTCGTTACGTTGGCTGTAAATTACTTCACGTTGGTCATTTGACACATCGTCAAATTCAAGCAATTGTTTACGAATATCAAAGTTGCGGCCTTCTACTTTGCGCTGTGCTTTTTCAATGGCATTAGACACCATGGAGTGCTCGATCGCTTCACCTTTTTCCATCCCTAACGCTTGCATAAAATTACGCACGCGATCGGAAGCAAAAATACGCATCAAATTATCCTCCATTGAAAGATAAAATCGCGACAAACCAGGATCACCTTGACGCCCTGCACGACCCCGCAACTGATTGTCTATACGTCTTGATTCGTGACGCTCAGTACCCAAAATATGCAAACCACCGGCAGCCATTACCATGTCATGACGTTTTTGCCAATCTGCTTTTAATGCGTTAATTTGAGTTACAGTGGCATGCTCACCCAAGTTTGAAATTTCAACTTGCAAATTACCGCCAAGGACAATATCGGTCCCACGACCCGCCATATTAGTTGCAATCGTTACCGCTCCGGGACGGCCTGCCTGAGCAATAATTTCGGCTTCTTTTTGATGAAATTTTGCGTTTAGTACGCTATGCATTAAATGGTCTTGATCTAAGCGTCTAGATAGCGCTTCGGATGATTCGACCGATGCAGTACCGACTAATATAGGCGCATTATGTTTTTGATATTTTTTAATGTCTTCTACTATGGCATCATATTTTTCATCGATGGTTAAATACACCAGATCGTTCAGATCTTTGCGCTGAACGTCTTGGTTGGTGGGTATCACGACCACATCTAAACTATAAATCTGACGAAATTCAAATGCTTCAGTATCTGCGGTTCCGGTCATTCCCGATAAAGTAGGGTACAAGCGAAAGTAGTTTTGAAAGGTAGTCGATGCCATTGTTTGTGATTCGTTTTGAATCGACAAGCCTTCTTTGGCTTCAATCGCTTGGTGTAAACCTTCTGATAAACGACGCCCTGGCATTGTTCGCCCTGTATGCTCATCAATCAGCAATACCTCTCCTGTTTCCACAATATAATCCACATCTTTTTGAAACATGGAGTGCGCTTTAAGTGCGGAATGAATATGGTGGAGTAAGCTCAGATTAGTCGCTGCATAGAGACTTTCGTCTTCTTCTAGCAGGCCAGCGTTGATCAACAATTCTTCTATGCGTTGATGACCTTTTTCTGTGAGTTCAACTTGACGTTGTTTTTCATCAATCGTAAAGTCAACATCTTCAGCAATAACCGGATCTTTTTCATCAACAATAGGCTGGCCTATTAACTTCGGAATGATGCTATTCATTGTTCGATATAGTTCAGCATTATTATCCACTTGCCCAGAAATAATTAATGGTGTTCTAGCCTCATCGATAAGAATTGAATCAACTTCGTCAATGATCGCAAAATGAAGTGGGCGCTGAACGCGGTCTTCTTTGGCCAACGCCATATTGTCACGAAGGTAATCAAAACCAAATTCATTATTTGTGCCGTAGGTAATATCGGCTTGATAAGCTCCTTGCTTATCCGCAAGTTCTTGCATCGAATACACTACGCCAACACGCATATCTAAAAATTCATAAATAGGTGTCATCCACTTTGCGTCACGACTCGCCAAATAATCATTTACGGTAACAATATGTACACTGCCGATTAGCGCATGTAGGTATGCCGGTAACGTTGACACCAACGTTTTACCTTCACCGGTCCGCATTTCTGCAATACGACCCTCGTGCAAAGTAAGCCCACCTACTAATTGCACATCAAAATGGCGTAACCCTAAGGTGCGTTTTGAAGCTTCTCGTACGACGGCAAACGCTTCAGGAATCAAACTTTCAAGAGTTTGGCCTGTCGATAATCGCTGTCTAAACTCTGCTGTTTTGGCTTTTAGCTGGTCGTCACTGAGTGCAGATAATTCGTCTTCTAAGAGATTAACTTTATCGACTAATTTGCCCATGCGTTTGATTTCACGTTTGTTTTTTGATCCAAACACTTTGCGAATGACTTTATTAAACATAACTTACCTAAATTATTGTTGAGAGAGCCATATGTGACTCATTTCGATATTGTGGGTGTAGGAGATATACCACCTCTAAGTGGCTGCTAGCACTCATAAATCAAACAAAGAATTGCATTATACGCAGTTAACACATGCTTTTTTGTTAACAATATAGTCGTATATGTCTTCGTGTTATTGATGGTATAAATGTAAACAGAGCTAGCAAGAGAATACTGCTAGTGTTATCGGTGTGTACGATTAATATAGGCTGCTGGGTCAACTGAACGACCATATTTATAGACTTCAAAGTGAACGTGTGGACCGGTAGAGCGACCTGTACTGCCCATTAACGCAATCACTTGGCCCTTCTTGACCACATCGCCCACTTTTACCAAGTTCTTTTTATTGTGCGCATAGCGTGTTTGAAACCCACTGCCATGGTTAATTTTAATGGTTCCACCGTAGCCTGCTCGTTTGCCGGACTCGATAATAACACCCGAAGCAACCGCAACAATCTTGGACCCCATCTTACCAGCAAAATCAACGCCACTGTGCCAAGCAACTTTACCGGTAAAAGGATCGGTACGTCGACCGAACCGTGAAGACATCCAACCTTTCAATACTGGACGACCCGCCACAAATACATCTTTTTGAAAACTCCGGTCAACCATGAGAGATTCTAGCGTTTCGAGCTGCTGTTCTCTATCATCAATTTTGTCTGCCAAATTATTAATAAGCTCAATAAACTGAGGTGGCGAATGAGCGTCACCCAAGGTGTCGGTTTCTGGCCCACCGACAGCGGGTTGCTGGTTGAAATCAAACTCGCCATTATCCAAGTCTGCCATATTGGTGAGGCGCTCACCTAGAGCATCAATTCTTACTAGGCGGCCTTGCAGCTCTGCCATCCTTAATGTCATTGCGGATAAGGTATCTTTAGACTGTTTTTTGACATCGTCTAATGTTTGCTGCTGCTCAGCGAGCGTTTCTTCCCACGCTTGACTGGCCATATCGGTCATCAAGCTGTCTTCTGCAATTTTATTCGACTCATGGCCGAGATAAACGCCTGCACTCAAAGGAAGACCAATAAAACAAAGAGACAGCAACGCACGAGTCCAACCGGCTAGGGTGAACTGTCGTGTGTTGCCTGTACTGTTAACTACTATTACTTTCACTGTATTCACATTACATTTTATGGGTGAAATTTAATAAGTTATGTCTCTGCCTGTATAGACAATCATCTGTATTGAGTATAGGACGATTTGACACTTGTGCCCGAATAACAAACCATTTTCATCGTTTTAGGGTTAATTTCTTAATATATCCCATTTCACTGACAAAAAAAAGCGTTCATAGGAACACCTAATTAATCTGGAGCAACCTTCATTCATTAGTCAACAGATTAACATTAGACAGAAAGAATAGGCTTAACATAAGAAATAGGGGCTACGCTATCATCTTCAAATGTCACCACTTCCCACGCGTCGGATTGCGAAATCAGCTCTCTTAGTGATTTATTATTCAGTGCATGACCTGATTTGTGGGCGCGGAATTCACCAATTAGGCTATTGCCCAACAGATAAAGATCTCCGATAGCATCCAGCACCTTGTGTTTCACAAATTCGTCTTCGTAACGTAGACCGTCCTCGTTGAGCACGCGAAAGTCATCCACGACTATCGCGTTATCCATGCTACCGCCTTTGGCAAGCCCCTGGGAACGTAAGTATTCGATTTCGTGCATAAAGCCAAAGGTTCGTGCACGGCTGACTTCTTTAACAAAAGAAGTGCTAGAAAAATCGACCGACGCACTAAGAGCACGACCGTGAAAGGCGGGATGGTCAAAATCGATACTAAAGCTCACTTTAAATCCATCAAAAGGTAAAAAACAGGCTGTTTTGTCGCCATCTTTTACGGATACTTCTTTTTTGATCCTGATAAACTTTTTAGGGGCTGTCTGCTCTAAAATACCAGCAGATTGAATAAGGAAAACAAAAGGGCCTGCACTGCCATCCATAATAGGCACTTCTGGTGCACTCACCTCGACAATTGCGTTGTCAATTCCCATACCCGCCATAGCCGACAGTAGGTGCTCCACAGTAGAGACTTTAACGTCGCCGCGCACAAGCGATGTCGACAAAGTTGTGTCTCCCACATTTTCAGCTTTCGCGGGAATATCAACAACTGGATTCAAATCTACGCGGCGAAAGACAATACCGTGATCTTCGGGGGCAGGCTTTAAACATAAATACACTTTATCGCCGGTATGCAAACCAACACCGGTGGCTTGTATTTCATTTTTTAATGTTCGTTGGCGTATCATCGTGAATTCTAGCCCTTAAGTAAATCATAAGTATAGCGTTTTCAAATAGATCACAACCTACACGCTAAAAAGGGGGCGGATCATAACAGTATTCATCGTCAAGCTCTATATTATTCGCTGGTAAACGCAGCACATCACTCGTTAATAACAACCACTTCTCACCTTCCTAAGGGGAAAAGAAACATGTGAAGTGGCAGTAGATACCGCGTTTTTTCATAACTTTCTTATAAATAGTAGCTATATCTATATAAGTGGCTTCAGATAAACTTTTGTCATCGCTGTTGTGAGTAAATCTGTCTAATGACAACTCAATAAAACAGACATACAAGCCATGTTATCAATCATCACGATTGGGCCACGATATAATATCAGCCCAGTAATAGTGCCATCACATAGGTGCCATTTTTTGTACGCTCATTACAGACCCATACATTTCTATTAAGTTCCTTACGAAATCTATTATGTTATAAAAACCCAACCGTTAATCAGCCTGATTTCTCAAAAAAGCAGGAATATCTAGATATTCAAAATCTTTGTCTGATATTGGGTGATCAGCTTCTACTGCAGCAGTCGGCGTATTGCGCATTATCGTAGGCCTATCCAAATCACTATAGTTGATTGATTGAGGCTTACGGGTATTGTTCACGGCTAATTCGGGCGCTTTTTTCAGGATTTGCATATCCTGTAAACCGGTCGCAACAACCGTTACCCGAATCTCATCACTAAGCTCTGGATCAATTACTGTGCCCACAACGACGGTTGCATCGGCGGCAGCAAACTCTTCAATGGTTTTGCCGACTTCATTAAAGTCGCCAAGGGACAGATCTAGGCCCGCGGTGATGTTAACTAAAATACCACGCGCACCCTGAAGATTAACGCCTTCAAGTAATGGGCTTTTAATTGCTGCCTCTGCCGCTTCACGAGCACGACCTTCGCCTGAGGCAGATCCGCTACCCATCATTGCCATACCCATTTCAGACATCACCGTTTTAACATCGGCGAAATCGACGTTGATCATGCCAGGACGCATAATAAGATCTGCAATACCTTGTACTGCGCCAAGTAATACATCGTTGGCAGATTTAAATGCTTCAATCAGGGTAGCGCCAGCACCTAAGACTGCCAATAAACGTTCATTAGGGATTGTGATTAACGAATCAACATGTTGTTGTAATTCTAGAATGCCCTCGTCGGCTATTGCCATACGCTTTTTGCCTTCAAACGGAAATGGCTTAGTCACAACAGCTACCGTTAAAATGCCTAATTCTTTTGCGACTTCAGCCACTACAGGCGCAGCACCCGTACCTGTACCGCCACCCATACCAGCGGTAATAAACACCATGTCAGCACCCTGCAGCACTTCCGCAATACGCTCTCTATCATCAATAGCCGATTGACGACCTACTGCTGGATTAGCTCCAGCACCTAGGCCTTTAGTCATATCACCACCTAGTTGCAAGGCGGTACGAGCATCAACATCACGCAATGCTTGAGCATCGGTATTAGCACATACAAACTCAACACCTTCAACATTTGATTCCATCATATGACGAACAGCGTTACCGCCACCGCCACCGACACCAACCACTTTAATTACTGCGTTTTGTGGCATATTTTCTACTAATTCAAACATGGCATTTCCCCTTTTTTTAAATACTTAAATGATTTTCAAATTAAATAAACAATCTTTTTATAACGCTACTTAAGAGCCGCCCTGAAACCAACGCTTTACTTGCTGAAAAACAGTTAGCTTACTTTCTTTGTAAACTGTACGGCCATTTTGATGACGCTTTTGTGCGTAATGTAATAAGCCAACACCTGTCGAATAAATAGGGTTGCTCACTATGTCCGACAAGCCTTTAACGTGCTGAGGCGAACCTAAGCGAACGGGCATATGAAATATTTCTTCAGCCAGTTCAACCACACCTTCCATTTTTGACGTACCACCAGTGAGTACGATACCCGCTGCCATTAAGTCTTCGAAGCCACTTCGACGTAACTCGGCTTGAACCAATGTAAATAATTCGTCATAACGCGGCTCAACCACTTCAGCAAGTGACTGGCGCGCCAACGCGCGCGCTGGACGCTCGCCAATACTAGGTACCTGTATCGTTTCATCGACGCCGGTCAGCTTGGCTAGAGCACAGGCATATTTAATTTTAATATCTTCAGCGTGCAATGTAGGTGTACGTAATGCCATCGCTATGTCATTCGTCACCTGATCGCCCGCAATAGGGATGACACCAGTATGGCGAATAGCACCGTCGATAAAAATAGCGATGTCTGTTGTGCCTCCACCAATGTCAACCATACAGACACCGAGTTCTTTTTCGTCTTCGGTCAGCACTGCATAACTTGACGCAAGCTGTTCTAAAATAATATCTTCGACATCCAAGCCACAACGACGAATGCATTTCTCGATATTTTGTGCAGCATTAACCGCGCAAGTAACCAGATGGACTTTTGCTTCCAATCTAACACCTGACATCCCTAAAGGTTCTTTGACGCCTTCTTGACTATCAATCAAATATTCTTGAGGTAAAATATGTAGCACCTGCTGATCTGCAGGAATCGCGACCGCTTGTGCTGCGTCAATCACTCGATCGATATCTTGACTAAAGACTTCACGATCTTTAATGGCGACGATGCCATGAGAGTTCATACTACTAATATGGCTACCCGCAATACCAGCATAAACTGAATTAATCTCACAACCCGCCATCAGCTCGGCTTCTTCTATTGCCCGCTGAATAGACTGTACTGTCGACTCAATATTGACTACTACGCCTTTTTTTAGGCCAGTGGAACGATGAGAACCAATACCGATAATTTCTAGCTCGCCACTACTGGTGAGTTCTCCGACAATGGCAACCACTTTAGATGTTCCAATATCCAAACCGACGATCAAATTATTTTCATTCTGTTGCGACATTCCTCTACCCCCTTGCATACTGTTTTTCACCGACTAAACGCTGTCTTACCTTGAGATGAATTGCTGAACTATTTTTCACAACTTTTTCTACACCATTAAGTGACGAGCGATCTAACACCGAATCCTTTATCTTCATCGCATCCCCGATCCATTTTACGGCTACTCCGTTGGTGTAACGCAAATCAATAGAAACTATTGGCATGCCTGCATCTAAAGTTTTTGATTGCAGAAGAGACGTGAAACGCTGTATTTTTTTGTGCATATCAACACGTCCTATAACTATTTCCCAATGGTTTGAAAGTGCTAACCTCCATACTCCTCGATTATTTTTCTCTAATCGGCTAATGAACAGATTATAAGGTTGGAGTGTATTGGCGAGTAAAGAGTACTGCTGCATAATAACGTCTGAATCTTGCTTCTCTCCCATTAATGTAGATAAGTTAAGCAGGCCATTATCATTTTCTACAAAAATAATTTCTCCTCTCACATTAACAAAACCACTATTACCCCAACGCGCAATGGGTATTTGTTCGCGAACTATAATTTCCAGTTGATCGGGCCATCGACGACTAAGATCTACACCATCTATCCAAGGTATTGATTCAAGCGACTCTTTGATACGGCTAATGTTTTCACCAATAAAACTTCCACCCATCATAGTGCGAACAGTATGGGTCATCAGTTCTTGCGAGACATGATTAAACTCACTTTTCATCGTAATATTGGCAATGGGTCTATTTAAAAAATCTTGTGCCAACTGCATTCCATAAAAACCCGTCACACCTATTGTAAAAATACTCACGCTTGCCACTATAAATAAACGACATATATGCCACACTTTATTAAACGGAAAAAAATTAACTATTGTTTCTTTTTTATGCGTTCGTCGGTTTGTTTTAGTCATAATTCTATACTTTTTTATTGCTTGCTAACGGTTTAATGATTTCGCCAATTAATGCATCAAAAGAGTAGCCCGCAGCTTTTGCAGCCATAGGCACTAAACTATGACTTGTCATACCTGGCACGGTATTAACTTCTAAAACATTAAATTTGCCATTCTCATCAACCATAATATCTACGCGACCCCAACCTTCGCACTGCAAGCTATTAAACGCGGCTAAAGCCAACTCACTAATATCTTGTTCTTCTTGTTCACTCAAGCCACATGGACAAATATAACGTGTGTCGTTATCGATATACTTGGCATCATAATCATAAAACACACGATCCGTTTCTAACTTAATGACGGGCAGCACCTCACCATTGATGATGGCCACCGTATACTCGTCACCCCTCAATACCTTTTCAGCAAACACTGCGGTGTCGTATTGAGCAGCATGAACATAAGCTGCCTGCAATTCTTCTGCACTATAGGCAAGTCCCATACCGATACTAGAGCCTTCGTGCGCAGGCTTAACCATGGCACTGCCACCCAAATATTTTATGGCTTCACTAAAATCTGTTTGGTTATTTAATACCACAAAAGGTGATGTAGCGATGGCAACACCTAACCATAGCTGCTTGCTTAACACTTTATTCATCGCCAATGCAGACGACTGGGTGTCACTGCCTGTGTAAGGGATACCCATAATGTCTAGTAGTGCTTGTAATCGACCATCTTCTCCAATGCCACCGTGTAGAACAATAACTGCTGCATTAATTTTAGCTTGAGAAATCTGCTCAACAACATACTTTCCTAGATCAATAGTAACCGCATCCACACCCATCGTTATTAATGCATTAAAAACTGCCTTGCCGCCTTCTAAAGAGACTTCTCGTTCGGCTGAAACTCCTCCGAACAATACGCCAACACGGCCCATTTTTGAATAATTTTCTGTGGCAGTTTTTTTGTTTTTCATTGTTTCTTTATGGCTCTATTATAGGATCAATTTATTTTTACTAAAAAACCACACTGTTTATAACAATTTGCGCTTCGCTAACTCTGCGGCTAATCCGCCCACGTTACCAGCGCCTTGGGTCATGACAATATCGTTGGGCATAACCACTTCTTTGACGATGGCGGGTACGCCTTCCACGCCTTCTACAAAAATCGGATCCACTTTCCCTCGGTTGCGAATACTCCGGCTTAGATGGCGTCCGTCAGCGCCGACAATGAGTTCTTCTCCTGCTGAGTAAACATCTAAAAGAATGAGCACATCGACTTTTGATAATACGTCAATAAAATCTTCGTATAAGTCACGTGTACGGGAATAACGATGTGGCTGGTAGATCATCACTAATCGCCGGCCGGGCCATCCCGCTCTAACAGCTTGAATAGTCGCGTCAACTTCTCTCGGATGATGGCCATAATCGTCAACGAGCATCGCCGTACCACCACGCTCGATGTCAACACTATTAACATGAGTGACGGGGTACTCTCCATAAATCTGAAATCTGCGACCTACGCCTTCAAAACCTGATAGACCTCTTTGAATAGCGTCTATCGACACATTCTCATCAGTTGCAATTGCCACGGCGGCCAAAGCATTCAACACATTGTGGTTACCGGGCATATTTAAATTGATATCAATGTGTTTCACTTCACTAAACCGATGACTTTCGACACGAAAATGCGTCTGAGTTTTATTTTGGTCTACGGCGAACGCACGGTAATCATTGCCTTCATTAAAACCGTAAGTGATCACTTGACGAGAAATATATGGGAGTAACTCTTGTATCACTGGGTCATCACCACACGCCACTAATAAACCGTAAAACGGTAAGTTGTGAATAAACTCAATAAAGGTTTTTTTCAGCCGTGAAAAATCACCCTCATAAGTATCCATATGATCTGCATCAATATTGGTAATAACAGCCACCATCGGTTGCAGATGCAGAAATGAGGCATCACTTTCATCTGCTTCTGCTATCAAATAGTGACTGGTGCCCAGCTTGGCATTACTCCCAGTGCTGTTAACCAAGCCCCCAATCACAAATGTAGGGTCTAGACCTTCCGCAGCAAAAATAGAGGTAATCAAACTTGTCGTGGTGGTTTTACCATGCGTGCCTGCCACCGCAATACCATGTCTATAACGCATCAGCTCAGCCAACATTTCTGCCCGGCGAACCACAGGAATACGATGTGTGCGTGCACTAACAATTTCAGGATTGTCTTCGTCAACCGCACTCGAGTTAACAATCACATCAGCGCCGATAACGTTGTCCATACGATGTCCAATAAACACCTCGGCACCCATAGACTGCAAACGATCCACCACTGCGGAACCCCGCAGATCGGAACCCGAAATGGTGTAACCTTGATTTAATAATACCTCGGCGATACCACTCATTCCTGCACCACCGATTCCAATAAAGTGAATGCGTTTAATACGGCGCATCTCTGGCACACAAAAATTAATGTTAGGTTGCATGTCTTATCTCCTTTGCTGACGCGGTACAGAGCGCTTCACAATAAGCCACGACATGATCTGTCGCCTTAGGTAAAGCCAGGTGTTGTAATTCTATTTTCATATGTAATAATTTTTGATTATCATTGACAAGTGTCATAAGGCATTCGCTTAGAGACTCATCAGTTAAATTTTTCTGTTCAACCAATAATGCTGCGTTGTTATTTACTAGCCACTTCGCATTATGGTATTGATGATTATCAATCGCTGATGGCAATGGAATAAAAATAGCAGGAACACCTGCAATAGCCACTTCACTCACCGTTAATGCACCCGCTCGACAAATAATAACGTCAGCCCAAGCATATGCAGCCGCAACATCATCAATAAACTCATCTACTTTTGCCGCCACATTTAACGTCTTATAGTCTTCGTTAACACGATTCTGCTTACCTTTTCCGGTTTGATGCCAAACATCTACCACTAACAATGCGCTGTCTTTGCGTGTTAATTTAGACGTAAGTGCAAATGCACTCGGCGCAATATCATTAATGGCTTTAGCGCCTAAACTGCCCCCCATGACCAACACATGTAGTGTTTTTTTCGGAGCATCATTTGATTGCTTAGTATTATTTAAATCTGTAATTTCTGAGCGAATCGGATTACCCACGTGTATTCCATTGACTAAGGTGTTTGGAAAAGCCTCTAAGGTTTGATGCGATAGTTTGCTGAGTAACTTATTGGTGCTGCCTGCTATAGAATTTTGTTCGTGAATGATCAGTTTTTTGCCCAATAACCGAGCGGCAATACCACCCGGCGCAGCAACAAAACCACCAAACCCAATAACCACGGTAGATCGTGTTTGGCGGATCACCTGTATCGCTTGAAAAATTGAGCGTATTAACAGCAATGGCACGATCATTTTTTGTAGCCAATTTTTTCCTCGAAAACCTTTTATCGTTATGGTGTGTAGTGGAATATTTTCAGCAGGCACAATAGCTGACTCCATGCCGTGTAACGTACCCAACCAAGACACTGTGGCACCACGCTGGATTAATTTTTTAGCCACCGCCATCGCAGGAAAGATATGACCGCCGGTACCGCCCGCCATAATCAAATAACTACAGGGATGTACTGAACTAACCATTAAGCACCTCCCTTTTTACTGACAGTCTTGCTAACGGGTTTACTGACCACCGAGCAATCTAGGTCGTATTCGATACGCAGTACTAAGGCAATCAATAAACAGGTGATAATCAAACTACTACCACCATAACTAATAAAAGGCAGTGTTAATCCTTTGGTCGGTAAAAAGCCAGATGCCACGCCGACATTAATAATCACTTGCGTGGTTAATAATATAGCTACGCCAAATACCGCTAACGCGCTAAATACGTCATTGCGCAGCATAGCTTTTTTCGCAATGGCGAAAATTTTAACAATCAATAGAAAGAAAACAGATAACAGACATATTCCACCGATAAAACCATATTCTTCTGCAAATATTGCAAACACAAAATCAGTATGCGCTTCCGGCAAATACAATAATTTTTGAATACTATTCCCCATTCCTAGTCCAAACCACTCACCTCGGCCAAAGGCGATTAGCGACTGAGTTAATTGATAGCCACTATCAAATTGGTCTTCCCATGGATCTAAAAATGTAACTAAACGCTTCATACGATAAGGGGTAAAGAAGGCTAGTGCCGCTAAAATTCCCAAACCAGAAAACAACAATAAAATACATTGCCACAGCTTTGCACCTGCTAAAAACAACATGCCGCCTACCGTAATAGCCAGTACTACCGCACCACCAAAGTCAGGTTCTAATAACAACAACCACATCAATAATACGAGCATTAATAACGGCTTAAATAATTCTTTCCACTGAGTCTGCAGTACGTAGTGGCTATTGGATAAATAGCTGGCAAAAAAGATAACACCACATAACTTCACCACTTCTGAAATCTGAATAGTGATCAGGCCTAGTTGCAGCCAACGCTGACTGCCATTCACACGTTTTCCTACGCCAGGAATTAATACAATTAGTAAAAGAGCGCAAGCGATAAAAAATAATATCCAACCGTATTTTCTCCAGAAACTGGTTGGAACACTCACCATTCCTACACTTGCCACTAACGCAATACATAAATATACCAGATGACGTTTGACAAAATACCAAGGGTCGTTGTAATTCACTGATGAATAGTCGATGGACGCCGAGGCAATAATGATGATGCCTACAGAGATAAGAATCGCAACCAAGATTAAAATCGATTGATTCAATTTCACATTAGTATGCGGTGGAGAATACAGAGGCGATGATAACGATAACTGACGTAAGCTAATCATACCGCCAACGCCTTAACCGCATGCATAAATTGACGACCACGATCCTCAAAACCTGTAAACATATCAAAGCTAGCGCATGCCGGGGATAACAAGATTACATCACCGTTTTCTGCGTGCTGCATGGCCTTTTGAACGGCAGATACTAAAGAGTTTTGATATAGGCAGTTAACGCTATCACTGAGTACTGAGTACAGCTTATCTGCATCACGACCTATCAATATAGTGAGTTTAACGCTACGAGTGGCTACTGTCAGCAGTGGCGAAAAGTCTGCGCCTTTACTCTCACCACCCGCCAGTAAAATAATATTTTTTTCTTCTGCAAAACCTTCTATTGCGGCTAAGGTTGCACCCACGTTGGTCGCTTTAGAGTCATTAATATACATTGCGCCATTGAGGGTAGCTATGTATTCGCAACGATGCGGCAAACCTTTATACGATATTAATGCGGCAAGCATACACTGCATCTCAAAGCCTGCGGCCACACCTAAAGCCAACGCAGCCAGTGCATTAAGGTGGTTATGTCGGCCTTTTATAGTCAACGATTCAACCGCTACTAATGGCTTAAACTGATAACCGAGATAGACTGCGTCACCCTGTTGAATAAAACCAAAGCTCTTCATATCTGAACTGTCATTACCGAAGCTGATAACCTTAGCCTCTTTCGATAATGGTGGGTGCGTTAGTGCATCTTGACGATTAATGACAACCGTTTGCGCATGGCGGTAGATACGTTGCTTAGCTTGATGATATTCGGCAATTGATTCGTAGCGATCCATATGATCATGACTCACGTTCAAAATAGTCGCTGCGATAGGCTTAAGTGACGACGTACTTTCTAACTGAAAGCTAGATAACTCTAGTACAAATATATCTATATTCTGACGATCAAGTAAATCTAAAACAGGCACGCCTACATTACCGCCAACGGCAACAGACAGACCGCATGCTGCAGCCATCTCCCCCACCAAAGTAGTCACCGTAGATTTTGCATTTGAACCAGTAATCGCTATAACGGGCTTGGTCACTGCTCGGGCAAACAACTCGACATCACCCACAACAGACACACCTGACGCGATAATCTCTTTCAATGCAGGCGTACGCAAACTTACCCCAGGGCTAATAACTACTTCACTGGCACGGCGCAAAAGTGCTTTATCTAATTCGCCTAAATATACATCAATCTCGCCAAATTCTTGTTTAAATATTTCAATATTTGGCGGTGCCTCGCGTGAATCCATCATCACAAAACGTTGATTATTTTTTCGTAAAAAACGCGCAACCGACAGCCCGGTCATACCTAGACCAATGACGACTGTTAACTGTGAGGTTGCGATAAGATTCATGTTATTTGTATTAACCTTGTATATTTAAATCTGCTTAACGTAATTTTAAGGTTGCCAAACCCAACAAAACCAACATCACTGTAATAATCCAAAAACGCACAATGACACGGGGTTCTGGCCACCCTTTTAATTCAAAATGATGATGAATAGGCGCCATTTTAAATACCCGTTTACCCGTCAATTTGTAGGATGCCACTTGAATAATGACCGATAAAGTCTCCATCACAAATACGCCCCCCATAATAAAGAAGACTATTTCATGACGAATAATGACAGCTATCACCCCCAACGCCGCACCTAAGGCTAACGCACCCACGTCACCCATAAACACCTGTGCTGGATAAGTGTTGAACCATAAAAAACCCAAACCTGCGCCACCTAAGGCAGCACAAAAAACCAACAATTCACCTGCACCTGCAATATAGGGAATATGTAAATAGTCTGAAAAAGTCACATTTCCTGCTAAATAAGCAATGATACCTAAGGCACCTCCTACCATGACTGTTGGCATGATTGCCAAGCCATCCAAGCCGTCTGTTAAGTTAACGGCGTTGCTCGCACCCACTATTACAAAGTAAGTCAACACAATGTACCCTAACCCTAAATCAATACTGACACTTTTGAAAAAAGGAATGATGAGCTCTGTTTCTGCGGGGGTACTCGCATATTGATATAAGTAAATGGCTGCACCCAAACCAGCAACCGACTGCCAAAAATATTTCCATCGAGCGGGCAGACCGCGAGTATCTTTTTCAACCACTTTTCTGTAATCGTCAACAAAACCTACTGCGCCAAAAATACCAGTGACTATTAACACCACCCATACATAGCGATTATCTAAATCTGACCATAGTAAGGCGCTCATAAAAATAGCAATCAAAATCAACGTCCCGCCCATGGTGGGCGTTCCGGCTTTAATTAAATGCGATTCTGGACCATCATCTCGAATCACTTGCCCCACTTGCAAAATATTTAAACGTGATATCATCCACGGTCCAAAAATAAAGCTAATCATCAGCGCCGTTAAAACACCCAAAATTCCTCGTAAGGTAAGGTATTGAAAGACAGAAAAACCGCTGTAAAATTGCTCTAAATATTCAGCCAGCCATACTAGCATGATGATATTCCTCGTGAAGTTAAGGCTTCAACCACTCTATCCATGCGTGCACTTCGTGAACCTTTGATTAAAAAAACGGTATTGCTATTCGCCTGTTCCAACGCGATAGCGATCAACTGATCAATATCATTAAAATGTTGCTTGTCACCGCTAAAAACTAAAGACGCTTTTTTCGATTGTTTGCCGACAGTCAATAAATGATTGATATTTTTTGCAGCGGCATACTCAGCTACCTGCCGATGAGCGGCATCACTCTCATCACCCAACTCACCCATATCACCCATGACTAAAACAGTAGTTGCTGTCATAGCCGCCAACACGTCAATAGCCGCACAAAATGCCATCGGGTTCGCGTTATAACTATCATCAATAACGGTGGCCCCATTGATTGCCGGCAAACATTGCAAACGACCCGCAACTCCACAAAAACTGTCCAAACCATCAACAATAGACTGATGGCTAATATTCATCGCCTCTGCGCAAGAGGCCGCAGCCAATGCATTAGCTACATTATGTAAACCCAATACGGATAGAGAAACAGGTAACACTTTCTCCAGCAACCGTAAATTGAATTGGGCGCAGCCGTTATGCTGCTGTATCTCGTTTGCCGTTATATCGGCAAGTATTTTTTCTTCGGCCGAGAATGTTATTACTTTTCTATGCGAGCTTTGCGTTAACCATTGTGGCGAATACTTATCAGCTTTATTAATAATAGCGACACCGTCATTAGACAGACCGTCGTAAATTTCGCCTTTACCTTTTGCAATATTATCAATTGAACCAAAACCTTCGACATGTGCCGACATCACATTGTTAATCAGCGCAACATCAGGGCTTGCCATCTGTGTTAAATAATCGATTTCGCCAACAGCACTCGCGCCCATTTCGATAACCGCATAGCGATGCTTTTCTCGTAAAGCCAACAAAGAAAGTGGTACGCCTATATGGTTATTAAGATTGCCCTTTGTCGCAAATACCCCGTCGGCAACTTCTGCACGCAAAATACTTTCGAGCATACCTTTCACTGTCGTTTTACCGCTGCTACCAGTGATTGCTACAAGTTGACCCTTAAAGTGGCCGCGCTGCGCGTGTGCAATATGCCCTAGTGCTTTTGTGGTATCGCTAACCACCCATTGAGGCAGACCACAATCGACAACTTCTTTCTCAACCACTAACGCCTTTGCGCCTTTTGCTTGCGCATCGATAATAAAATCATGCGCATCAAAACGCTCACCCTTTACGGCAACAAATACATCCCCAGCAACCATTTCTCTGGTATTGATACTCACTGACTGAAAAGACACATCATCATGACAAATATCGCCGCCAAACTGCTGAGCTAACACTGAAAACTTAAGAGGAGTAATCATGCTACTTTCTCCCGTTTTTCGAGTGCTACACGAGCAACCACTTGATCGCTGAAGGGCATTTTTTGCTGGCCGATGAGCTGATAATTTTCGTGCCCTTTTCCTGCAATAATAATCACGTCGCCTACTTTAGCTTGCGCAATCGCCACCCCAATCGCGGCCTCACGATCAGTGATCACCTGCGGAATATTGACAGTAAAACCTTGCATGATATCCCGAATGATTTTATCGGGAGATTCGGTACGCGGGTTATCGTTCGTGACAATAATATGTTGCGCATAGCGTTCTGCAATTTTTGCCATTAAGGGACGCTTAGCTTGATCGCGATCACCCCCACAACCCAACACACAATGAATTTCGCCTTGGGTATATTCGCTAACAGCTTGCAGCACATTATCTAATGCGTCTGGTGTGTGTGCAAAATCAACTATCACCTGCAAACCGACCGCGTTAGGGATAAGCTCCATGCGTCCTTCCGCAGAAGTAATATACTGAGCCAATGACACTATTCGGGAGAAATCATCTGAGGCGCTATCTTTTTTTAAAAAAACACTGAGTACCGCCAATAAGTTTGCTAAATTAAATCGACCTATTAATGGAGTAGCTAATGAATAAGTTGACTGACCAACATGTAAATCTGCCAACAACTGTGATCCACCATAACGAATATCACTTAAATACAAATCGGCATCTGAATTACTGACGCTATACGTGACAATTGACACTGATTTATCTATTACCTTGATTAAGGAAAATGCAAATTCATCATCTAAATTAAGCACCGCTTGCGTTACTGATGACATGGTAAATAACTTGGCTTTTTCCGCACCATAAGCCTCCATATCACCGTGATAGTCTAAATGATCGTGACTAAGGTTAGTAAACACAGCGGTATCGATTGCCATGGCGGCAACACGACCTTGCGATAAACCGTGTGATGACACTTCCATCACTATACTGTCGACAGCAGTTTTCTCCCCCCCACGTTTATTATTTATTGGCGAGGCTAACTCAGCACAAATTCGCTGCGCACTTACCGCATCGGGCGTTGTCATACCTGTCGACACTAAAGATAATGTGCTGCTTGGGATAAGGCTTTCCCCTGGCCGACAAACACCAAAGCCGATCGTTCCTACCACGCCTGCACGCTTGCCATTTAACGCTGTCAATTGCGCATAAATTTGCGCGCAACTAGTTTTGCCATTAGTACCGGTAATCCCGATAACAGGAATATGACGCGTTGGATGCCCGTAAAAATTACCGGCTATCTCACTTAAATGGCACGCTAAGTCCCGAATAAAAATAATGGGTGTCGTATCGTAATAATCTACGACAACATCATCACGACTACTCGCATCAATAACATCACACAACACCGCCGACGCACCTTGCTTAACTGCAGCCGCTATATATTTTTCACCGTGTGTATGTACGCCCGGCAACGCAATAAAAACATCACCTACATTAATTTTTCGGCTATCTATCAATAAACCACTGACTGTAATATTAACGATATCGTCAGTAACAACAGGCTTCACTTTCTCAAGCTGAACAGGCAACAACTGGCCCAGCGTAAAAAGCGGAGTTTGTTTGGTATAGACCGCCATCATGTTAATGGCTCCGTCAATTCATCTAACTGCGACCCAACGTTAACCACACTAGATTTAACAGAATGTTTTGTCGCGTTCGCTGCGCGTTTTTTTTGCGCTTGTTGAATTTTTATTTCATCTGGAGGTATTTGCAATAACTGTAAGCCACGCTCCACTACACTGGCAAACACTGGTGCAGCGACTTCACCGCCATAGTATTGCCCACGACTAGGCTCGTTCACCACAACCACTGCAATAATCTTGGGATCATCCGCCGGTGCAAACCCTGCAAACAATGAGGTATAACGGTTATCTACATAACCACCCTTACCCACCTTGTGGATTGTGCCGGTTTTACCCGCCACGACATAGTTATCAATGTTTGCTCGCTTCGCTGTCCCACCTGGCAACACGACCGTCTTCAACATTTCTACGATTTGGTTAGCAATTTTTTTATCAACAACACGCTTAGTCGATGGCGCTTCATCTAACTTCAGAATTGATACAGGCTTTTTCATACCATCATCTGCAATCACAGAATATGCCTGAGCCAATTGCAGCGCAGTCAATGTTAAGCCGTAACCAAAAGCAAAGTTCGCCTGAACAATTGGCTGCCATTTGCTATGATTAGGTAATATACCAACCGACTCACCCGGAAAACCAGTTCCTGTGGTTTGCCCTAAACCCACACGAAAAAATAGGTCGCGGATATCGGTAGCGTCTAAGTCTAAGCTCAGTTTTGTCAAACCTACTTGACTCGATTTAGTGATGATTTTTGTTAAATCTATAACGCCGTAGTTAACGGGATCAAGTAATGTTTTTCTGCCTACCCGAACATATCCTGGATGCGTATCTATTGTGGATCCAGGAGAATATCGACCTGTTTCGAGAGCAGCCATGATGGTTAACGGCTTCACTGTCGAGCCCGGTTCAAACTGATCTGTGATTGCTCGGTTACGTATTGATTGGGGTCTTAAACGACTTCTATCATTTGGATTAAATGATGGCTGGTTCACCATTGCCAACACCTCACCCGTTTGGGCATCCAACATAACCATTGAACCTGATTCTGCACTGTGGGCCTTCACTGATGCTTTTAGTTCACGGTAAGCTAAGTACTGAAGACGCAAATCAATACTTAAACTAATATCTTGACCTGGTGTAGCAGAATCCAATTGAGCAACATCTTTAATGATTCGACCAGAAAGATCTTTAAGTACTTGCTTACGCCCGACACTACCACTCAGCCATTGTTCATAAGCAAGCTCTACCCCTTCCTGCCCTTTATCATCGACATTAGTAAAACCTACTAAATGCGCTGTCACTTCGCCTGCAGGATAAAATCGCTGATACTCCTGCTTACCATAAACGCCATCAATAGATAGTTGCAAAACGCGCTCTGCATCTGTCGGCGCTAACTGACGCTCTAAATACATAAACTCTTTTTTACGATAGCGATGTATTTTATCTGCTAGTGGCGCATATTTTATACCTAACGCATCGGCAAGCGCATGCCACGTTTCAGGGTGCGCTATTAACTGCTGAGGATTGGCCCACAAAGATATGACTGGCGTACTCATCGCCAGTGGTTCGCCATAACGATCAGTAATCACGCCACGATAAGCAGGAATGGTTTCGGTACGTAATGTTCTCGCCAATCCCTGACCCTGCAAAAACTTAAAACCTCTTTCACTATTGGGTAGCACTTGCAGCTGAACCAGATGCCAAATAAGCAAGCCTAAAATAACCACCAGCACTGCCGCAACACCATAGAAACGCCATTGATAAATCGCGCGCTGACCAGTCGATTTAGTAGAAAACTTATTCATTAGGCACCACCAAAATAAGCTGTTCGCC
The DNA here is from genome assembly GCA_047636495.1 of Candidatus Endobugula sp. GTDB lineage: Bacteria > Pseudomonadota > Gammaproteobacteria > Pseudomonadales > Cellvibrionaceae > Endobugula. The sequence continues at coordinate 59,583 of JBLILH010000008.1, forward strand.
TGTTGGAATTTCCATCGCTAACTTTTCAATCGCCACTTTTTCTATTCGCCCGTACGATGCCCAGGCACTTTCTTCCAGCAAATACTTGCCCCACTCTACTTGCAATGCGTCTTGCTCACTACGTAATACTTCTAGCGCATTAAACTTATTGCGTGTGTCGTAAGCAGAATAAACAACCGTTAACGCAGAAACCAACATCATCACCCACAGTAGCGCCACCCAAACAATTTGCTGGCGAAAGGCTTTTTTCTTCTCTATTCTCGATAAGCTTTTCATGATGAGGACTGTTTATAGTTAGATCTTTATAGTTAGCTATTTATTGTTGAATTTACCGCTAAATTTACAGTGATGTTATTGACTGCTATGGCAATATTGACGCATAACTTCGGTTGCTGCTAGTACGTTACTTTTGCGCTATTTTTACGCTATTTTTTCTGCCACACGCATCACTGCACTGCGCGCACGCGGATTAACTGACAGCTCCTGCTCTCCCGCTTTGACTATTTTACCCATACTGCGCAGTCGCTTATTAAGTTCTTCATCTCGAACAGGCACGCCTATCGGCAAACGATCACCCTGAACTTGCTGCCGAATAAATCGCTTTACACGTCGATCTTCCAGAGAGTGGAAACTAATCACTACCAACCTGCCTCCCACCGCTAGTGCTGCCAATGCTTGTTCTAAAATCACATCTAAATCAGACAGTTCATTATTAATGTGGATACGAATTGCTTGAAATGCACGCGTGGCCGGATGCTTACCTTTTTCCCATGCTGGATTCGCCTCGGTAACCACTTTAGATAACTCATGGGTCGTCACAAAGGGCTGCTCGTCGCGATATTCAACAATCGCCCTCGCAATGCGTTTAGAATAACGCTCTTCGCCATACTCCTTTAACACCCGCGCGATATCTGTTTGGCTAGCGCCATTAATCCACTCGGCGGCAGTTTCGCCCCGGGTGCGATCCATTCGCATATCCAGCGGACCATCCTGCATAAAACTGAAACCCCGATTCGCCTCATCCAACTGGGGCGAAGACACACCTAAATCCAATAGAATTCCGTTGACTTTACCCAACCGATCTATTTCGGTTAACCAATTATTTAACTGGGAAAAGGAACCATGACGGATACTAAATCGTGCCTCGCTAGCGAACTGTTTTTTCGCTTCCGTAATTGCCTGCTCATCTTTATCTACCGCCATTAAATGTGCTTGTGCAGACAGCCGAGACAACACTTCTCGACTATGCCCGCCTCGACCAAAGGTGCCGTCTACATAAAAACCATCGGCATCGGTAATGAGTGCATCGACAGACTCGTGCAAAAGAACACTTTGGTGGCTCGCCTGACTCATCGCTATAACGCCAAAGTCTGCATGCCTTCAGGCATGACTTCGTCGTCTATAGGCGAATCAATGTAACGAGTGAACTCGTCTTCGCACCATAACTCTAAGCTTTTCCCCTGACCCACAAGCATTAATTTTTTTTCCATTCCAGCGTATTCACGCAACGTCGGTGGCAATAATACTCGTCCATTAGCATCCAATTCTAAAGGGGATGCATGGCCTATCAATAATAGTTTGGCTCGGCGAGAAACCTTATTAAAACTTGGCAAGGATTCTATTTTGGGGAGAATCTCCTGCCACTGCGCTTCAGGAAATACATGTAAGCAACGGCTTTCAGTATGCGCAGTCACCACAATACGGCCGCCGCAAACTTCTTGCAGCAACTCACGCACGCGGGTGGGAATAGCTATTCGCCCCTTCGCGTCCATATTGATTGAATGACTACCTAAAAACATATCTACCCACTAAGCTCCACAAAAACACAAGGCCGACCTTAAAAAACCACAATTTTCTACTTTTTCCCACATTGTCACACTATATTCTTCCCTGAATCAAAGTCAATAGAAGTTGTCGGGAAATGAGATGAAAACCCAAGTATTTGTCGCTAAAATGTTGCTAAAAGACGAGACATTGTAGAAAGGGAACAAGCAGGAGAAATAAAGGCAAGACTAAACAGTGCAGTACAAGCATATCTTAATGTAGTTTATTAAGAGTCGCCGCACTTGTTTATATAAAGAGAAGGTTTGAGAGGTGAAAAACAGATTGAATTTACTTTGTGCCCATATATTCTGTTCTTACATATGTTGAAAAAGTAAAAATTGGAGTTGGCCTGTAAGCCGGGTTCTGTCGTGGACAATCATTCATCTACGATGCATGTCACCATACATCTTTAGCAATCTACCCGGATCCGGCGCGGGTCACGCCCTATACTAATAACAGTAAGTGGATCCCTATTTGATCTTGCTCCGAGTGGGGTTTACCTAGCCACAAACTGTTACCAGTTGTGCGGTGCGCTCTTACCGCACCATTTCACCCTTACCTGCTTTGGTAAACCAAGCCAGGCGGTTTATTTTCTGCTGCACTGTCCGTAGGCTCACGCCCCCCAGGCATTACCTGGCACTCTACCCTATGGAGCCCGGACTTTCCTCTTAGTGCCGCCTTAGATAACCAAATTGAATACACAAAATGAATACCCAAGCAAAACATAAAGCGATTGCCGAGCCAACTCCGGAGCGGAAGATAACGGCTACGCAATATTATTACAAGCTTTTTAACGGTTCTTTGTTCCTGTTCCTTGTGCTCGCATCGCATCAACCAATGACATTAAGGTTCATCTAAGGCTCTTCATTGCCGCGAACAGACAGCGTCCATTGGTACAGGTCACGTTTTTTTAACCCCGTGACTTTAGCGGCAATCGTTGATGCCACTTTGACTGACACATGGTCTAACAATATCTGCATTAATTTTTCGGCATCTTCGGTAATTAATGGCTGATGATCCACTACTTTTTCAACGCCTTTAACCAGCACAACAAACTCACCCCGCTGTTGATTTCTATCAGACTGAACTTGCTCTCGTAAGGGTTCAATTTCACCCGAGAGCACGGTTTCGAAGGTCTTCGTTAACTCGCGCGCCAGAACAACATAACGCTGAGCTCCTAGCACGGACTGTAAATCATTCAAGCTATCGACAATGCGATGGGGCGACTCGTAAAAAACAACGGTTCGCTGCTCTTTTAGCAACGCACTAAAAACATTGCGCCGAGATATTGATTTGGCAGGTAAAAAACCCTGAAAGATAAACTCGTTACAAGGAAGACCTGATACCGACAGCGCCGCGATAACCGCACACGCACCAGGAAGAGGGACGACGTTCACACCCCGACTTCTAGCTAAGCCGACTAACTCATAACCTGGATCGGAAATAAGTGGAGTACCCGCATCAGAAATAAGTGCTACTGACTGACCATCCGCTAATAGCGTTAAAATCTTCTCCAAACGCTGTTCATTGCTATAGTCGTGGTAAGCGATAAGCCGGGTAGCAATGCCAAAATGTTGTAGTAACTTGGTACTATGACGGGTATCCTCAGCTGCAATAACATCAACATTGTGGAGTACCTCTACTGCCCTAGAAGAAATATCCCCGAGATTACCGATAGGGGTAGCAACAACGTAAAGCACACCCTGCGTTTTATTAGTCATAATCAAAAAAACATCCTAGAGAAGAAACATGCTATTGAAACATATTATTCGCTTTACTATACGCATTAATAAAACATTCTCACCGCTGTTTTTAACGGTCTTTATACTGTTTATCGCCGCGTGCACGTCGCCCACAAAAACGGCAACGAAAGTCGATTTACTGACTAACGGATACAGCTTACACGAGCTTATGGCTCAGGCCGTCGCTGTCGACAAGCAAGCTTCACCGCAAAAAGACAGCGAACTACTCACTATTGCCGAACGCTTAATAACTATTGGAGCCTTCATGCAGGCCGAAGTAGTCATCGGCCGCATCGATTTTTTATCTCTCAACAACATTCAGTTAGTTCGCTACGCACTCAATGCAACGGATATATATTTGCGTAACCAGTCGTTAGCTCCTGCCTTACTATTACTTGATAACAGCACCCTATCTGCAGCCATTGACCGACAAGCCAGCATTGAACAACAACAACAGTTTTATCGTAATAGTGCATCAATACATCGCGCATCAGGGAACATTCTTGCGAGTGTTGAGCAATACAGTATTCTTGGTACACTTTTTTTAGAGCCCGAGGCGTTACAACGTAACAACGATACACTATGGAAATACCTATCGACTGTAGACGATCAAGAGTTATCTCGGATGTTTTTCTTTGCTAACAATGACGTCCTTAAAGGATGGTTCGAACTAGCAAAAACCATGAGTTCGTCGCAGAATAACATAGCCACGCAATCTCAAGTTCTCGACAGCTGGCGAGTTAACTACCCGCAACACCCGGCGAACCTTTACCTGCCGACCAACTTACGTCTACTACAACAATTACTCGCTGAGCAGCCCCAACATATTGCATTATTACTGCCGCTTGAAGGGAAGCTAGCGAAAGCAGGCCAAAGTATTCGCGACGGTTTCTTTGCCGCATATTACAAAAATGAAGACCGCCTGAATGATTCGCCCGCTATACGGCTCTACGACACTAGCGCTAATGAAATAGGTAAAGTGTATCAACAAGCCGTTAGCAATGGCGCTGACCTCGTTATCGGCCCTCTATCTAAAGAAAATGTACGAATACTATCTCAATCACTCATGTTAAGCACCCCTGTGCTAGCGCTCAACTATATCGACAATGACGCTATGTTAACCAGCCCCACTGCCATTACTGTTACGCCGTATGATAACAATTCGCCTAGCAACGATGACATACCAGTGATAAATACACCCAAACAAACCCCGTTGAAAATATCACCGCCGTTTTATCAGTTTGGCCTATCGCTAGAAGATGAAGCGATACAAGTCGCTGAAAAGGCCTGGGAGGACGGACACAGACGCGCGCTTATTATTTCTTCTCCTGCAGACTGGAGCTTACGCGCAACGCGTGCCTTTACTCAGCGCTGGCAAGCACTAGGCGGCGCCGTCGCCCAAAGCACTACACTGGATAAGGCAGAAACATACGCTGAGAATATTCAACAGGCACTTCACATTGATCAAAGCAAGGAAAGAGCCTCAGCACTAGAACGGCTATTTGGTCTCAACTTAGAGTTTGAACCGCGACGCAGGCACGATGTAGGTATGATCTTTTTGGTTACTCGTGCAGCAGAAGGAACACAGATAAAACCAACGCTGAACTTTTACTACGCCAGTGATGTGCCGGTGTATGCCACCAGCCAGCTGTACTCCAGCACAAATAGCAAAAGCAAGAACATAGATCTTAATGACATCAAGCTGACCATTATGCCGTGGCTAATACGAAATGACATACCAGAAAAAAATACTCTTAGTGAAAACGGAGAGATAACCCCGGATTATGAAAAGCTCTATGCCTTGGGTGTTGATAGTTTTTTGCTTTACTCACGACTATCTCAACTATCACAACTATCACAACTTTCGTCTCAACACCTCTATGGCGCCACCGGCAAGCTGAGCATTAGAAACAATAACCGTATTTATCGACAACAGCTGTGGGCACAAATGATTAACGGCAAACTGCAGGAACTAGGGCAAGACAGCATCGACTATTAATATCGCATAACCCCCACTCTCTGGAAAAGGATTTCTTGATGACAAACAATGACATTGGTAGTCGAGCAGAAACCGCAGCGCGGTATTTCTTGTGCTCTAACAACCTAGAGTTTATAACCAGTAACTATTCGTGCCGACAAGGTGAAATTGATTTAATTATGCTGGATAATGAGCAGTTAGTTTTTGTTGAGGTGAAATACCGGAAGAGCCGTCAATTTGGGCCTGGGTTTGACCATGTAACACCCAAAAAACAACAGCGAATCGTCACTACAGCTCGGTATTATTTACACCAGCACAAACTTACGGAAAAGATAAGCTGTCGCTTCGATGTTGTCAGCGTCGAACCCATGAGCAACCAATTGCCGGGCGACTTTTGTTTCAAATGGTTTAAAAATGCTTTCGTTTAGCGTTTAATAGCGCTTGAACTTAATAAGAAGCTGTAAAAAGCTTATCCCCCTACTCACTGACGTTATATAACCTATGTTTGAAGAACGTATATATAAAATATTCCAAGCCAGTGTTGACGCTAAAATACAGTGTAGCGAGCAACTCCTGCCTCATATCGTAGAAGCCAGCACCATGATTGTTGAGAGCTTATTAAACGGCAATAAGCTGCTAAACTGCGGTAACGGCCCATCTGCCGCCTTAGCCCAGCTCTTTACAAATAACTTAATCAACCGCTTTGAAAGGGAGCGTCCTAGCTTACCCGCAATAACCCTGGGCTGTGATTTAACAAATGTCACATCAATTGCTTATGAAAGTAGCTTTAATGAAATTTTCGCTAAGGAAATTCGCGCGCTTGGCAACCCCGGTGACATACTCGTTATACTGTCCTCTAGCGGTAACCCCTCCAACCTTCTTCAGGGTATACAAGCTGCCCACGAACGTGGGATGCGTGTCGTCACATTAAGCGGTAGGGACGGGGGCAATTTATCATCATTACTAGACGCCGACGATAAAGAATTACTGGTGCCTATCGACTCACGTTCTCGCATACACGAGATTCATCTACTGATTCTATTCTGCCTGTGTGATTTAATTGATGAACAGCTATTTAGCTCGACAGAATAAGCCTATAACATTTGAACAATCAGGAAAATACATGAAACTATACACACGTCTCACGCTAGTCACGACATTGTTATATGTGTCTGCATGTACAACAATTATAGATAGTGCTACCAACCAGCCCATAGAAACCGACCCTGGGGAACGATCATTCGGCACATATCTTGATGATCAACGGCTTGAGATTATTGCTAGCGTTAACATCAACAAGGCAGATCCTGACCTGCGACTTGCACATATTGATGTCACCAGCTTTAACAACGTTATATTATTGACAGGGCAGGTGCCTACCAATGAACTCAAATTATTAGCCAAACTGACCACCGACAAAGTCAACGGCGTAAAAAAAGTGTATAACGAACTACAAATCAAAGGTAATACCGCTCTCTTGGTTAGGACCAATGATTCCTGGCTTTCAACCAAAGTAAAGGGCGTTTTTATAGCTGACGACATTATTGATAGCTCAAAGGTAAAAGTCATTGTCGAAGATGGTGTTGTTTATTTAATGGGGCTACTCACTCAAACAGAGGCGGATTATGTGGCTAGCGTCGCAAGTAGCATCACAGGCGTTCAAGAGGTCGTTAAAGTCTTTGAATATATTTAATATTATGTAAATCGCACATACAAAAAAAACGGGGTAACCCGCTTTTTTGCATGTCATTAGTGTTTCCTTCCTCCTAGCTGCCGACTCAATAGTATCCGCCCATAGATAACTCGCCACCAAAAAAATAATTAGACGTTAACTTGTTGAAAAAAATTGAACTTAGCTGAAAAAATAGCAGGTTAGTTGTTACACCGGCGGAAAACCCAGCTTATAAATCCTAGCTACTCTACATCTATAAACGGCTCAACCGCGAGGGGAAATAAAAATGGCCCTTCCTATTGATGAATGGGTGCGACTAGGTGTCAGCGCTTACTTACTACAAACTAGACTATCTTGTCGCGCAAAGATGGCTGTTTGTATTTTTTCACAGCAGAGTCCTATTTACGGATGAGCACTAGCTAGTCAACATAAACCGGACCGACACCCATATTCCACATAATCACTGCTGCCACACGCACTACAACCATCATCACCAGACCTACCGTTACTACCGAGCTGGCATACATGAAGGCTCGGTCTTTATCGATATTCATTAAAATGGGTATACCTTCGTATATTAGATACACCGAATAAGCACCCGCTATACCGGTCGCAATTGCATTAACCCAGATATCAGGGTATAAACCAAAGATGCCCACTAAAAAAACCGGTGTAGTAATATAAACGGCAAGAGCCGTACCCTCGTAGTGGCGTTTTTCTTCTGGGTCTGTAACGCCATAAGTTTTGGCCATAAAGTTAATAAACTCACCCAAAATAAACACACCCAACATTAGAGCAACGTACGTTAAGCCGACCAGCTCCAATGCACTTCGGGCAGTAAGCCTGACCGCGTCGCCACCACCCACACTCCAGCCCACCTGAGTAACACCCACATAAAAACAAATGGTAGGAATCAATGCGAGTAACGGCACGTGACTCAGAAAGACCTGTTTAAAAGAATGCTTCTCGTTGCGAATAGCTTTCCACTCACTATCAGGGTGCAACATAATACCTAAGGTATGCTCTAAAAATGCCATTGTTGAACCTCATTATTTTTTTATTGGTTGGGTGACTATTATTAACCACCTCACAATTATTCATGACAAAGAAAAATATCGCCAATAAGAAATAGGAATAAGTAATGCAAAAAAACTACCAAAGAGGAATGAAAATCAGACTTCTAAACGTTATTTAACCACTTTTAAACTTGGCCGTTTTTTGTTGCTAGAGATAGGGGATATTGACGCGCTAGCCGAACTGGGCACGGGAGAAGGAGACGAAGGAGGAGGAGTAGTGATCTCTGGCTCTATTTCGAAGATCATCCCCTGCTGATTTTCTTTTGCATAAATACCCATTATCGCTGCGCAAGGAACGAAAATATCGGTGGGTACACCACCAAAGCGAGCGCTAAAAAATAGGTTATTGTCTTCTAAAGAGAACTCATTAACGGCGGAAGGTGAGATATTGAGCACTATCTGACCATCTGGGTTAACATGGTCCAGAGGTACGGATACTCGGTCATGAAGAGCATTAACCAACAGATATGGCGTGCACTGGTTATCAACAATCCAATCATACAGTGCGCGCACCAAATAAGAGCGACTAGAACTCATTGTAGACATATCATACCCTGCAAAAGATCAATATTATTACTTAAGCTCTCATTTCCCGCTCAATTTCAGTCAGGCTTTCCTGAAAGGCTTCACGTGCAAACAACCTTTCCATGTAATCATGTAGAGGTTTGGTCTGGCGCGTATTAGGCAGCTTGACACCAAAATGTTCCAGACGCCACAGCACAGGAGCGAGGCAACAATCAACCAACGTAAATTCTTCACTCATAAAGAATGGTTTTTCATCGAATATAGGCGCCACTGTAGTCAAACTTTCTTTTAACTCTTTCTTAGCAGTAGCTACCGCTTCGGCGTCATTGTTAGCGACGATAATGTCGACCAAGGGAGACCAGTCTTTTTCTATCCGGTGCATCCATAAGCGACTTTGGGCGCGGGTTACAGGATAAACCGGTAGTAAAGGAGGATGGGGGAATCGCTCATCTAAATATTCCATCATTACTTTTGACTCATAAAGCACTAAGTCTCGATCAAGCAACACAGGAAGAGAATTATATGGCGTTAACTCACACACTTCTTCGGTTAATTCTGTGGGGTCGATATCTTCTAAATCGTAAGTCACCCCTTTTTCAGCAAGCACGATTCTAACACGATGACTGTAATGATCCTGAGCATCAGAAAAATACGTCATTGATGAGCGTTTGGTGACAACACCCATTGATACACCTCAAATAGTTGGTTTACATTACAGTTAGCAGTATATTTATCAATATACTATCAGAAATAAAAACAGCTTTTTCACCTTCACGCATGTTTCCGTGTTGGAAAAAGCCGCGAGATCTTAACACAAAAAAATGCGTTTTAGTGAATACCTTTCCAATACTCACGATTAAGTAAGAAAGTAAAAACAAACAAGACCACTAAAAACAACAAAATGAACACGCCCAGCCGCTTTCGCTCTTCAGCAATAGGCTCACCCATATATTCAATAAAGTTAACCAAGTCATAAATAGCCGTGTCGAACTCACCAGCGCTCATTAAACCTGTCTTGTCGCCCTCTATTAGGCTACCACACTTCTCGTCCGTCACCGGCTCACCTAATGCATTCCGCTCAACCTTACCGTGCCCATCCAGCTTAGGCCCAGGACCACATTCACGCAGGCCCTGTAGCTCTATCATCACATGAGGCATGCCAACATTTTCAAACACACGATTATTGACGCCTAATGGACGAGCAGGGTCACTGTAAAAATTACGTAAGTAAGTGTACAGCCATTCAGGCGAACGTACTCTTGCCACCAAGGTCAGATCTGGAGGAGAGGCGCCGAACCATTCTTTAGAATCTGCCGCACCCATGGCATTATTCATGAGCGAGCCAATTTTTTCGTCACCAAAAATCAGCGTATCTCGCATTATATTGTGCGGGATCCCTAAATCATCAGCAACCCGCTCATACCGTGAGTATTGGGCAGTATGACACGCCAAGCAGTAGTTCATAAACCATTTAGCACCATTTTGTAATGATGCTTTATCTGACAAGTCTGCCTTATACTCGTCACATGGAATAGAGCCGCAGTCAAAGGCGCCACCAGCAGCAACCGCTTTAATCGGTAATACCGTCATTAGCACAAAGAACAGAACACCCAACCAGACCAGACCTAATGGTAAACCTTTGTCCTGCGTTCTCGTAGGCTCCGGACTCACGCTATCTTTCGACGTTAAAAACGGAATCAAGATAGTGAGCGCCGCAAGCGAAATACCGAAGATACGTACAAACACCGGGACATCTAGGGGCTTATCTCCACCCACACCTGCAAGTGAAATATTTAGCAACAGCAGACCTAACAATATACACACGACCCAGCTTAGTATTGACCTTACTTTCGGACTATTGGGGTTACTCCAAACGGGCATTGTCAAAAAGAATACAAAGTAAAACACTGTGCCTAGCTGTGACAACACAGTACGCCCCTCTGTCGGCGCTTTCACACCAAGGTAGCCTAAAATCACAAAAGTCGATGCAAACAATAACAGCATCACTTTTGGCAACCAACCTTTATAACGAATCGAACGGACTGGACTCTTATCTATCCAAGGCAAGACAAATAGAATAGCGATTGCCGCCCCCATTGCCATAAAGCCAAGCAATTTCGCAGTAAATACGCCACCTAAATCAATAGTCACCGCACGCAAAATCGCATAAAAAGGTGTGAAATACCACACTGGCGCAATATGGTCAGGCGTTTTCAGATTGTTAGCCGCTTCAAAATTGGCATACTCAAGAAAGAAGCCCCCCATCTCCGGCATAAAGAACAAAATAAAGCTAAATACGAATAAAAATACAGTAATACCAACCAAGTCGTGAACCGTGTAAAAAGGATGAAAAGGAATACCATCTTTAGGCACGCCGTCTTCATCTTTGATCTTTTTAATGTCTATGCCGTCTGGGTTATTCGAACCGACTTCGTGTAATGCTAAGATATGCAATACCACCAGCGCTAAAATAACAATCGGCAACGCAATAACATGAAGCGAGAAGAAACGATTTAAAGTAATGCCCGATATCAGGTAATCACCGCGGATCCACTGGACAAGGTCTTCACCTACATAGGGAATTGCACCGAACAGCGATACAATAACCTGCGCACCCCAGTATGACATTTGCCCCCAAGGTAGCACGTACCCCATGAACGCTTCCGCCATCAACATAAGGTAAATGGTCATCCCAAAAATCCACACAAGCTCACGCGGAGCCTTGTACGACCCGTATAGCAAACCACGAAACATGTGTAGATATATAACAATAAAGAAGGCTGATGCACCCGTGGAGTGTAGGTAGCGAATTAACCAACCCCACTCTACATCGCGCATAATGTATTCCACTGATGCGAAAGCACCTTCAGCTGATGGCTCATAGCTCATCACCAGCCAAACACCCGTCAACAACTGATTGACTAATATAATCAGCGCCAACACACCAAAAAAGTACCAAAAATTAAAGTTTTTAGGCGCATAGTACTTACCCATATGGGTATCCCATGCACGAAGTATAGGTAGACGGTCATCAATCCAACCTAATAAACCATTTGCTTTACTCATTATGCTGCGCCTCCATCTTCACCAATCACGACTATAAAATCCGTCTCATAAAAGTGCGGGGGAACTTCTAAGTTAAGTGGTGCAGGAACACCTTTGTAGACTCGGCCTGCCAAGTCAAATTTTGAACCATGGCAGGGGCAATAAAAACCACCCTGCCATGCGTCTCCACCTAAGTCTTTCGCGCCCACATCGGGACGAAACTTAGGCGCGCAGCCTAGGTGCGTACAAACACCTAACATAATCATAAATTCTGGTTTAATAGCTCGGGATTCTTGATCAGCCACATAACTTGGCTGCACAGATTTTTCGGAGAACGGATCACTAATATCGCCTAAAACTTCTGCAAGACCATCTAGGGCTTCCTGCGTTCGTCGAATAATATACACCGGTTTGCCACGCCACTCTTCGGTAATCATTTGCCCAGGAGCAATCTTGGCAAGATTAATGGTTACTGGTGCCCCAGCAGCCTTGGCTTTTGCACTTGGATTCCAAGAGCCTACAAACGGCACTAGAAAACCGACTGCGCCCACCGCACCTACTACAGATGTAGCTGCAGTCAAAAACTTTCGTCGACCCTCGTTCACTACTTCGCCATCACTCATGACGTATTCCCCCATCACTACTTAGATTACTGACCAAAAGAAGATGCGCGTCGTTACGAAACACAAAAGCACGCAACGACTCTTATACGTGACAACCTGCAATGCCTGATGACATAACATCACCACCCACGCGCAGATTCTCTTACTGTTAACAGCACATGTTAATGAAATTAGACTACAGTGACAAGAATCGCCACACATTATGTGCGTATTAGTGTATTTAGAGCAAAAAAAATGCCCAGACCACATTCAATCTGAGCATTAATTGAGCACGACGTGAAATTAACGTTTCGAGAACTGCGGCTTCTTACGCGCTTTACGTAGACCTACTTTCTTACGCTCAACTTCACGCGCGTCACGAGTAACATATCCCGCTTTACGTAATGCTGGACGGTTCTCTTCATCATATTGCATTAAGGCACGCGTCAAACCGTGACGAATTGCACCTGCCTGACCAAAACTACCACCGCCTTTTACTGTTGCATTGATATCGAACTGGTCTGCTGCTTCTAATAATTCAAGCGGTTGGCGAACTATCATACGCGCAACGTCACGACCGAAATATTCTTCGATTGTGCGGCCATTAATAGTCACTGCGCCTGTACCTTTGGTAATAAATACGCGGGCGGTAGACGTTTTTCGTCGACCTGTACCGTAATATTGAGTAGCTGTCATCATAAACTCCTGATTATAGTGTCAGTTCTTGTGGTAACTGAGCAGCATGTGGATGCTCGGTTCCCGCATAAACTTTCAATTTTCTGTACATTGCACGACCTAGCGGGCCTTTAGGTAACATACCTTTAACCGCCATTTCGATCGGGCGCTCAGGAGCTTTTTTGATCATTTTTTCGAAACTGAGTGACTTAATACCACCAATGTAGCCAGTATGACGATAGTACAGCTTGTTTTTTGCTTTATTGCCCGTTACACGAACTTTTTCAGCATTAACAACGACTATATAATCGCCAGTGTCTACATGGGGGGTGTACTCAGGTTTATGCTTACCGCGTAAACGGGTAGCAATCTCAGTAGCCATGCGGCCTAGAGTTTTGCCATCAGCATCAATAACATACCAGTCACGTTTTACCGTTTCTGGATTGGCACTTATAGTCTTCATGTTGTGGTTGCCTTTATTGAACTTGAAATACTGAACCTAAATAAGCTTGTAGCTTAGAATAACTTATAATAGGATCACCTAAAAAAAGAGGGCGAATTTTATACAATTGATGAGCATGACGCAAGCGGTTTATTCATTCCGCACTGAATACTTATCTATGGCTTATGTGGACGGGAAAGATAATCATGGCTCTGCATCTCAAGCAGCCGGCTAACCGTTCGCTCAAACTCAAATCGCAATTGACTGCCACTGTAGAGCGCATCTAGTGGCTTATCCGCAGAGATAATCAACTTAACGCTACGATCATAAAATTCATCAACCAAATTAATAAAGCGTCGAGCTTGATCCTCACGTTTTCCTGTCAATTCTGGAATATTGGATACCACCACCGCGTGGCACTCTTTCGCCAGCTCAATATAATCATTCTGCGAACGTGGCCCATCACACAATGCTAAAAAATCAAACCATGAGACATCTTCGGCGTGGTAGCGAGTCTGTATTTTGCGGCCCTCTATCTCTAGCAAGAGCCCCTTAACAATCTTTTCTTTGTCAGGTACCAGACTATAAAAACCACTATAAAGACTCTGATCCGCATCGCCATCCAGAGGGTGATGATAGAGCTCAGCCTGCTCTAAGCTGCGCAGCCGATAATCCGTTCCGCCATCAACATTGACTACTTCCGTATGCTGATAAAGCAAAGCTATGGCCGGCAAAAATCGTGCGCGCTGCAAACCCTCTTTATACAGACCATCGGGAACGATATTCGAGGTAGCAACCAAACTGACGCCTCGCTTAAATAGCTCATCGAACAATGTGGCCAAAATCATTGCGTCTGTAATGTCAGTAACAAAAAACTCATCGAAACAAATAATATTTGTCTCCATAGCAATCTTATCCGCCACGATAACGAGAGGATTCTTTTCTTTATCGAGCGAGGCCAGGTCTTTATGTACTCTGCGCATAAAGCGATGGAAGTGCGCCCGCATTTTTTTGTCAAACGGCAAACTTTCGTAAAAATTGTCCATAAGGTAGGTTTTGCCACGACCTACTCCACCCCAAAAATAGAGGCCGCGCACAGGGTCAGTCGACTTCTTACTCACTAAACCAGAGAGCAACGACAAAATACTCCGCTTTGCAGTGCTCTTATGGACTAATTTTTCATATAATACCTGCAGTTTTTCTACTGCAAATTGCTGCGCCGGATCAGAGACGAAGTCGGGACGTAACAAATCTTTTTTATAGCGTTCTAAGGGTGTCAAGTTCATTACTTTTGCGTTCGATATTTTTAGGTTTGATAATTGATTTTGTATAAATATAAAATCAATATTATATAGCATTTAACCAACGTCCTTAGTGCTAATTTCCGACACTCGCACTCACTTGCGTAAGATTACATTTACCATTCCACCAATAGCATATTCTAGCCAGTCATCCAACATATAAATAATGTAGTCAAATAAAATGCTATTGCGTATAAAATATTGCTTATACTGGGCACGCTCAAATATTCCAGTTTGAAAGTTTTACTCTTAAGGAAGTTGGGCGTATTATTGGTTCCATTGAAATTATTTGGAGAAAATCGTGTTTTCACTCACCACTTTGCTTATTGCTGCAGTAACCACATTTATTGCGGGTTGTCTATTAAGCCTTTTGCTCACGCGCACATTATCACCCAGCGAAAAGAAATCGCGCGCGCTAGAAGCCCGATTACAAGAAACCGAAGATAAGCTTAGTAGCTATCAAGGAGAGGTCACGGATCATTTTTCACAAACAGCACAGCTGGTCAACAACCTCACGCAAAACTATAAGGAAGTTCATGAACATTTAGCTGGAAGCGCCCTGAAACTTGCCAATGTAGATATTAGTCGGCAATTACTATCTAACAGTGTCGATGGTGAAGAAAACGCCTCACTCGACAACTCCGGAGAAACGTTCCAACCACCAAAAGACTGGGCCCCAGGCACTGGCGCTTTGAGTGAAAGCTATGAATTAGAAGAAGCAGCAGACGCGTCAATACATAAGGCGGAGAAGTAAACGAAAACCACCATGGTCATCCTAAGGACAGCACACAAGCAGCTGATAAAGTCGGCCTTCTTTTTATGCGTAACATAATACGTAACATATTGTCTTTTCTCAGCTGGCCAATATTTGCTGGGCTGTGTATTGGCGTCGTGACGATAGTGGTAACGCCCAGCCTGCGTTACTCATTAGGACAACAGCTCAATAGTTTTTTAGTGCCCACCAACCAGCAACCCATTTCTTACGCTGACGCTGTCAGTAGAGCAGCTCCCGCAGTAGTCAATATTTTTTCTCGCAAAAGTATTGACTCACCGCGCAACCCTTTATTTGACGACCCCTTATTTAGACACTTCTTTAATAGTGCTGACATACCTCAACAACAGCGCATGTCGGCCGCTCTAGGCTCTGGTGTTATCATTAATAACGAAGGTTATTTACTCACAAACAATCATGTTATCGCTGATTCCGAAGAAATCATTGTGTCACTTTACGACGGGAGAGAGGTTAGCGCGGAACTCGTAGGATCAGATCCAGAAACGGATTTGGCGGTACTAAAGATCTCCGTTGAAAACATCCAATCTATTACATTAGGCGAACCTCAGAAAACCCGTATTGGCGACGTGGTATTGGCAATAGGCAACCCTTTTAGTGTCGGCCAAACAGTTACACTCGGTATTATCTCCGCTACCGGTCGGCATGGCTTGGGCATCAACGTGTATGAAAACTTTCTACAAACTGACGCGGCCATCAACCCAGGGAATTCTGGCGGAGCGCTTATTGATGCTAGAGGAAAATTACTCGGTATTAATACCGCTATACTTAACGGCAAATCCTCGGGTTCAGGCGTGGGAATAGGCTTCGCTATTCCTGCCGACATCGCGGTCAACATCATGACCGACATTATTACATCTGGTCAGGCCATTAGAGGCTGGCTGGGTATCGAAGCACGAACGCTAGACGATAACATCATCCGCACTTACAACTTACAACAGGGCAGTGGTGTAATGATCACCAGCATTTACCCTAATGGCCCCGCGGATAAAGCAGGTATAATGGTGGGTGACATTATCACGCGCATTAACCAACAGGTTATTGTTAATGGTAGAGAAGGGATGAACTTAATCGCCAACATACGTCCCGATGACGAGGTGCAGGTTACCCTTTCCAGAAAGGGTAACCTGTTAAAAGTAAAGGCTAATGTTGGGACTCGTCCAAGGGACCCGTAAGCTTCAGGCTGACATTGCCCGCTGGACTACCACTACGGAACAAGCTACTACCAATAATAGTCGGAAATGAGATCTAGCCCTGACTTTTAATACGGTATTCAGCTGATCTCGCATGTGCTTCTAACGATTCCCCTCGTGCCAGCACTGATGCAACTCTGCCCAACGTACTAGCACCCTCAGCAGAACAGTAAATTAACGAACTACGCTTTTGGAAGTCATACACGCCCAATGGAGACGAAAAGCGTGCCGTACCGGATGTCGGCAGCACATGGTTGGGCCCCGCACAATAATCACCCAGCGCCTCTGATGTATGGCGGCCCATGAATATCGCACCTGCGTGACGGATATCATCAAGGTAAGATTCAGGATCATCAACCGACAACTCTAGATGCTCTGGGGCAATTCGATTGATCAACTCGATCACCTGCTGCTTGTCCGCCGCCTTAATTAAAGCCCCGCGGTTACGCAAAGACACGCTAGCAATAGTTTTTCGAGCTAATGTCGGCAGCAATTTATCGATACTATCACTTACCTGCTGTAAAAATTCATCGCTCTCAGTCAAAAAAATAGCTTGCGCTTGCTCGTCATGCTCGGCCTGAGAAAACAAGTCCATCGCTACCCAGTCTGGATCAGTATGGCCGTCACACACCACCAATATCTCCGAAGGGCCCGCTATCATATCAATCGCCACCTGACCAAAAACAGCTCGTTTCGCAGTGGCCACGTAGATATTGCCTGGACCAACAATTTTATCTACCTGTCGAATAGACTCTGTGCCATAAGCCAGCGCCGCGACTGCCTGCGCACCGCCAATGGTGTATACTTTGTCAACTTCGGCAATCGCCGCCGCAGCCAATACCAACGGATTAATATGCCCATCGGGAGCAGGAACAACCATCACTATCTCACTCACACCCGCCACTTTTGCAGGTATGGCATTCATGAGCACGGAAGAGGGATAAGACGCTTTTCCACCAGGAACATAGAGACCTACGCGATCAATAGGTGTTATTTTTTGACCTAACACCGTGCCGTCAGGCTCAGTAAATTGCCAAGACTGCTGAACCTGATGGAGATGATAATCACGCACTCGCTTAGCCGCTATTTCTAGCGCCTCACGTTGCTCTGTAGGCAACTCTTCCAATGCTTGCCTCAAAGCATCTTGCGAAACAGCAACATCTTTTATTACGGTAACATCACGACGATCAAACTGGTTAGTATAGGCAATGACCGCCTCATCACCCCGGCTTCTTACCGCGGACAATATATCATCAACTGTTTTAGCGATCTGCGGATCTGACACTGAGTCCCAAGCTAATAGTTTGTCTAACTGCTGGTCAAAGTTTTTATCGGATGTAGATAAGTGCTGAATTTTCATCATGGTTTCTATGGTTTATTCTGTAGCTTAAAAATGTGATCAAAGAGAACTGCTTAAGACTGGGCAGCCACCGCGCTGATAACCGAGTCGACCACAGATTGCATGGCAGTATGCTTCATTTTCATTGACGCTTTATTGGCGATTAGGCGGGAGCTAATGTCGGCTATTGCTATCCTTGCTTCTAGACCGTTAGCCCGCAGCGTATTACCGGTATCTACGATATCAACAATTTCATCAGCCAGACCCATAATAGGCGCCAATTCCATTGCACCATAAAGCTTGATAAAGTCGGCTTGCCGACCTTGTTCGGCATAAAACTGCCTAGCCACATTTACGTACTTTGTCGCCACTTTGATTCTACCTACTTTTTGTGGAGCACCTTTAATACCTGCCGTCATCAGCTTACATCGGGCAATCCCTAGGTCTACTAAAGAGTACAGGCCGTCACCGCCATGCTCCAGCAAAGTATCTTTACCCGCCACCCCCATGTCGGCAGCGCCAAACTGAACGTAAGTGGGCACATCACTGCCGCGCAAGACTAATAAGCGCACATTGGGCAAGTTAGTTTCAAATGCTAACTTACGACTTTTTTTGATATCTTCAGCCGGAATAATACCTGCCGCAGCGAGCAGCGGCAACGTCTCTTCTAAAATTCGACCTTTGGTTAACGCTAGAGTTAATTGGGGCATAAGGACTCTTTTTACTCATATTCTTCGATAATATTATTGATTAAATTGCTAAACAAATACTCGGAACAGCCTATGGAATAACACTTTGCACTCGCAGCACCTCGGAGGCAACAATTATTAACCCGGAACTCGGCGAATATTGACGCCCAGCATCTGCAACTTTTCTTCGATACATTCATAACCGCGGTCAATATGATAAATACGATCTACCACCGTGTCGCCATCCGCGACTAATGCCGCGATCACCAAACTGGCCGATGCCCGCAAATCCGTCGCCATCACTGGGGCGGCGTTCAAACGCTCGACACCCGTCACTACCGCTGTGTTACCCTCGAGAACAATCTTTGCTCCCATACGGTTTAGCTCATGAATTTGAATTAGACGATTTTCAAAAATTGTTTCAACAACTGTACCGGTGCCTTCTGCAACAGCATTCATTGCCGTAAACTGTGCCTGCATATCTGTTGGAAATGCGGGGTAAGGTGCTGTTCGTAGACTCACCGCTTTAGGACGACGACCCTCCATATCTAGCGCAACCCAGTCATCGCCACTAGTGATAACTGCTCCCGCCTCTTCCAACTTAACGAGCACGGCCTTCAATATATCGGGGCGCGTATCTTTTAATTTAACGCGTCCGCGTGTAGCGGCGGCGGCGGCGAGGAAGGTACCGGTCTCAATTCGGTCTGGCATTACTTTGTAGTGGCAACCTTGAAGACGCTCAACCCCCTCGATCGTCAACGTGTCCGATCCCACCCCTTCAATTTTAGCTCCCATAGCGATGAGACAATGACTAAGATCAACGATCTCAGGCTCCCGAGCGGCATTGTGTAACACTGTCCGGCCTTCCGCTAAAACCGCGGCCATCAGTAAGTTCTCTGTTCCGCCTACCGTCACGGTGTCCATGAATATGTTGGCGCCTTTTAAGCGACCATTACTGCTTGCGCGAATATAGCCTTCGTCCACTTCGATTGTAGCGCCCATCGCTTCCAAACCGCGCAAATGAATATCTACCGGACGACTCCCTATTGCACAACCACCGGGGAAAGAAACGTTGGCCTCACCGTAGCGAGCCAACATAGGGCCTAGCACCAGAATGGATGCCCGCATAGTTTTTACTAATTCGTAAGGTGCGGTGTATTCCGTGATCGTATTGGCATCAATTTCTACCGTCATTTTTTCATTGAGCGTGATAGACAATCCCATGCTACGAAGCAACGCTAGCATAGTAGTGACGTCGTTGAGATGAGGAAGGTTACCAATTTGAATTGGGGATTCCGCTAAAATGGTTGCTGCAAGAATAGGTAGCGCAGAATTTTTTGAGCCCGATATGCGAATCTCTCCACTGAGCGGCCCGCCACCTTTAATAATCAATTTATCCATGAATGTATCACTACTTTGTGTATGTGAGAATAGTTATTTCTACCGGGGCAATTTCATAACCCCACCATGAAGAAAAATGCTTACAAACTCGACTCTTGGAGAGTGAAAGTTTTCATATTGACTGCATGTATAACACCGCTGGCAATATGCTCTGATAGCACGCTATAGACTTTTTGATGTCGTTTTAGCGTATTGAGACCTTCAAAATCATCACTGACCACATGCACAGCAACATGACTGCCTTCAACAGTTACGTCTATTGTCGCATTGGTGATGTGTTCATGAAGAAGGGATTTAATAGCATCAGGTTCCATAATATAACTCGAATATGTGGGTAAAATAAACGTAAATACTTAAAGAAATTAAGCGTAATCACTATAACGCGGCAGTGTAATCAATATTACTAGTCAATGCACTAAAAGAGCGCGAGACATCCGAAGGCCAATGGAAGCATATTGCGCGCTTTGATAGACGCTCGCAACAGTGCACCAGAAAGCTAACCGGAGTAAAAAACTATAGTACGCCTTTCTCCCACTCTGCTATCGTTTTATTGACATCACCATTGTTTCTCTCAACTGCCGCAGCAAATTGACCACGAAATGTTTGTCCAAAATTAATACCGCTAAGAATTAAGTTAATCACTTTCCAGTTGCCTTGGCGGTTTTTGGCCATGCTATAAGATACCTTGGTCACACCGGATGGACTGGTAATTTCTTGTAATACCGTTGCTCTTCGCGAATCGCCCAACGGTTCGCTGGGCGGCTTAATCACGATACTCACCTCCTGAAACCCTGAAATTCCTTTACCGTAAGTATTCACCAAACCTTTTTTAAACGAGCCAGCGAACGCCGATTGCTGATCAACAGTCAAATTATCGCCATAACGTCCAAGCACTCCGCGAGCAATATAATCAAATGCGAAAACAGGATCTAATATTGCTGATAACTTAACCACGAAATCATCTGTCTCAACGGCAGGATCAATACCTGTTTTCAATAAAGCTAACACGCGCTCTGTCGTATTATGTACCCGCTGATGAGGTTCAGACTCAAAAGGCTGTGCCTGAACACCCGCCGAAAGCAACAGTGACGCGCTCACGAGCAGTCGCAACAAAATAGAGACCGTAAACCAAGATTGGGGGCGGCTGAACGCCATAAGTTTTCTCCAGTGTTATAATTTTCTACTGTTAACGTAGATGTAAAATTTTTACGTATGGAGCACGCATATATAAGTATGGCAAGCTCAAAACGCGTTAGTGTATATCTTAAAGCTGAACCATACATGAATAGCGGTAGAATGGCTGCACAATAGTTGCTGACTTTTATCGCCGCGCACTATACCATTTGTTGTCTTTGTTCGATAATACGTGATCTATTATTTTTGAAGGCAAAACGTCAAAAACGTCGATATCCATATGATCCCACTAAATAAATCCACTGCACTGCGGCGGTATCATTGTGATTATATCTTTCGTACGAACTTTGGCGTTGGTTCAATACAGTCACATACATGTAGATTAACAATTCGAGTTTAACCGCAGGAAACCTATGACAAATACATTACCATGGCTAGCGGTGCTGGCCGGCTTTGCTGGATTAATATGGAGCGCAGACCGTTTTATTGATGGCAGTGCAGCTATCGCCAATAATTTTGGCATATCCAAATTGCTCATCGGGCTCACAGTAGTAGCTTTCGGCACATCGGCCCCAGAAATTGTTGTGTCTATTAGCGCTTCACTGCGTGGCGCGGGAGAAATTGCTATCGGCAACGCTATTGGGTCAAACCTAGCCAACATAGGTTTGGTACTTGGCATCACTACATTAGTGGCTCCACTCACCTTTAAATCATATATGCTACGCCAAGAAGTCCCTATTATGCTGGCAGTGATGGGAGTAGCAGGCTGGTTTTTATATAACGGCGAACTCAGTCGCACCGAAGGAGTATTACTGGTATCTCTGATGATCCCCTTGCTTGCTTGGCTAATTTATAGCAAAAAACAACATCCAGAAGAGGAAGAGGATATCGCTCAAATGAGCATGCTTAGCGCTGGGCTATGGTTTGGCATTGGACTGGCCTTACTGGTGACGAGCGCAGAAATTCTGGTGTGGGGCGCGAGCTCTATCGCTAAAGGGTTCGGTATCAGCCCGCTTATTATAGGGCTAACGGTGGTCGCTGTGGGCACCAGCCTGCCAGAATTAGCCGCTTCGGTGATAAGCACATTAAAGGGTCATTACGATATAGCGATAGGTAACGTCATCGGTTCGAATATATTTAACTTGCTGCTGGTGGCGGGTATACCGGCGATTATTCAACCGTTATCCATGACATCCGATGTTTTTTATCGCGACTATTTTTACATGATGGCATTAACCACCGCGCTTTGTGGTTTGATGCTGTTCGCACTACTCATTAAGAAAAACTCTACGCTGGGCCGCAGGTCGGGTGCATTATTATTAACGCTTTACGTAGGCTATTATGTACTGCTGATGTCTACTCACTAGCGCAATCATCAATACAATGGCCCACAGCGATACAGATAACGGTGAATGAGTACTACGCACCAAAATCTAACCACTCTCTTTTTATGACAGGCTTATGACGCAACCAAAAAAAACAAACACTGACTACATTACCATTGGCAAACGCACCATTGAAATGGAATTAAAAGAAGTCACTGATCTCCTTATCCGCATTGACGAAAGCTTTCATCAAGCCTGCGAATTAATGGCGCGGTGCCGAGGAAAGGTCATTGTGACTGGCATGGGTAAGTCAGGACATATCGGTAAAAAAATTGCTGCCACCTTAGCGAGCACTGGCACACCGGCTTTTTTTATTCATCCCGGTGAAGCCAGTCATGGCGACCTAGGCATGATTGATAATAACGATGTGGTTATTGCGATATCAAACTCAGGTAGCTCTGCAGAAGTCACTGCACTTATCCCGATGCTACAACGCTTGCACATCCCACTCATTAGCATGACAGGCAGCAACACATCCCCTCTTGCCAATGCGGCGGATGTTAATTTAGATATTAGCGTAACCTGCGAAGCTTGCCCTCTTGATCTTGCCCCCACATCGAGTACTACCGTGACCTTAGTGATGGGGGATGCATTAGCTGTTGCGCTTTTAGAATCAAAAGGGTTCAGCGCTGAAGACTTCGCATTTTCTCACCCTGGAGGCGCACTTGGAAAGAGACTTTTGCTCAAAGTATCCGATATAATGCACACTGGTGACAAAATTCCCTGTGTTCCACTTCAGGCTTCGTTAAGTGACGCGCTGCTAGAAATGACACAAAAGGGATTAGGCATGACAACTGTCGTGAACGACCAAGGGGAGCTGAAAGGGATTTTTACCGACGGTGATTTGCGGAGAACTATTGACTCAGATGTGGATATTAGGTGTATTTTTATAAAAGATGTCATGAATATCTCCCCAAACACTATTAAAGAAAAAATGCTAGCGGCAGAAGCGCTGGGAATTATGGAGGAGAAGGCGATTACTTCTCTGGTGGTCAGCGATCCAAACAAACACCCTGCAGGAGTCGTTCATCTCCATGACATTCTTCGCTCCGGCATACTGTAAGGCATACTATAGATGACCAACAGCACATTGTCCCCTTCACCTATTGCCCACCCATCAATTTCTAGCGATGTTATGGCGCGCGCTAAAAATATTCGCTTATTAGTTCTCGATGTAGATGGCGTGTTGTCTGATGGCAAACTGTTCTTTTCTAATAGCGGAGAAGAAATGAAAGCATTTAACTCGCTAGATGGACACGGAATCAAAATGCTTAAACAGTCGGGTGTTGATGTCGCCATCATTACTGGTAGAAAAAGTAATATAGTGGAGCAGCGAGCTAACAGCTTAGGGATTGACTATTTGCTGCAAGGGCGAGAAGACAAACTGAATGCCTTGAACGAATTATTGATTCAGCGCCCCACAGAATACTCGCAGGTCGCCCATATGGGTGATGACTATCCCGACTTACCCCTTATTCGACGTGTAGGCTTAGGACTGACCACCGCCAACGCACACTATGCAGTCAAACACTACAGTCACTGGCGAAGTAAAAACAATGGTGGAGAAGGGGCTGTACGAGAAGCATGCGATATGATTATGCTTGCACAAGATTCTTTTAGCAGTGCATTAAAACACTATTTATAAACCAGGCATTCCCCATGAGCAAGTTACATATTGGCGCGATTCTCGCACTCACAGCCATTCTCGGCCTCGTGCTGTGGCAATCGCCTCCCACGATGCTCAAAGATTTCAACAGCAGCGCAGCCAAAGCAAGGCCAACTTATCCTGAAACCTTTATGATTCAGTCGAGAACCATCCAATATGACGAAGCCGGGAAAATATCACATATTCTATTTTCTACAAGAGCTAATAATTTTGTAGCCAGCTCAGATACCCCCACCACGCTTCCAGGTTACGCATTATTGACACGCCCGAGAATACACTTCTATGATGAAGACGCAAATCATGTAGACCAAAAAGCGTCGTGGAAAGCCTCGTCTGACAACGCTAAAAGTATGGATAACAACCAAGAAATACTCATGAGTGGCAATGTACTATTAAAACAGCAAACCGCGGATAGCGCGGAAACACCCACCACAATTGAGTCAGAAACATTGCTTATAAGACCTGATGTTCAATACGCAGAAACAGACAAACCTGTTACCATTAAAGATTCATCCGGCGTCACCACTTCGACAGGGTTAACGCTGTCATTAGATAATGACGTGATTGAATTACTCTCAAACGTTAGGAGTCGCTATGAACCGCGCTAGAAAAATTACCTATGCTATTACTCTTATTTCTGGCCTATTACTAACCGTTGCCCACAATGCCAATGCATTACCTGACGATAAAGAACAGCCTATTAATGTTAGTGCTAACAATGCAATAAAAAACAGCCATAAAGGTTTAACTGTTTACCAAGGTAACGTGGTCATTACCCAAGGCTCTATTCGCATTACTGGCGATAAAGTCGCCATTTATGACGATGCCGGTATCATCAGTAAGATGATCGCTACAGGTAATCCAGCTGAGTTTCGACAACAACCTGAAACCGAGAGTAGCGAGACTATTGCTAATGGCTCAACCATTGAGTACGACATTACCGAAGAGGTATTACTGTTAACGGAAAATGCTAAACTCGAACAAGGGGGCGATCTTACGACCAGTAACAAAATCACTTATGATATCAAAAGTACTGTCATTAATGCTGGCGATAAAAACGGTCGAGTCATCATGACTCTTCAACCCGTAACCCAATAAAACCATAGAACACGATATCGATGCCTACACTACATGCTACTCACCTCGCTAAAAGTTATAACAAACGTCCTGTGGTAATTGACGTATCAATGGCCGTTAATAGCGGCCAAATAGTGGGGTTATTAGGCCCTAACGGGGCAGGTAAAACGACGTGCTTTTATATGATTGCAGGGCTAGTTCCTGCGGACAAGGGATGCATAAGAATTGATGAGAAAGATCTCAGTCACTTACCTATGCATGGTCGAGCACGAGCTGGCATTGGCTACCTCCCACAGGAAGCCTCCGTGTTTAGAAAGCTCACGGTTAGCGATAATATTTTAGCGATCCTCGAAACACGGAAGGAGTTGAACCGCCACCAACGCTTAGAGCAGCTAGAAACCTTATTGCAAGAGTTTCATATTACTCACATTAGGGACTCTCTCGGAATGGCTCTATCTGGAGGTGAGCGGCGACGGGTAGAGATTGCACGTGCGCTAGCGACAGAACCTAAATTCATCCTTCTAGATGAACCCTTTGCCGGCGTCGACCCCATCTCAGTTAATGACATCAAAAAAATCATTATACACCTTCAGCAACGAGGAATTGGCGTCCTGATCACTGACCATAATGTGCGCGAAACGCTCACCATCTGTGAAAAGGCTTATATTGTGAGTGAAGGACATATTATTGCCCAGGGGTCTGCAGACGATGTATTACAAAACGAGCAGGTTAAGGCGGTTTACTTAGGTAATAACTTTTCATTGTGATCATTACCTAGTCAAACTTGCTACACAGACCTTGCAATATCCTCCAACAGGAATACAAAAAGGCATAAGTCTTGCTTATACCCCAATGACTGACTAGAATTATAAAAGAGAAGGGATGTTGGGTCAGTATTGATACTCTTTTTATAAGATCAAAAAAATTATTCCAGTGGTTAGACTTTACCCCTCTTTTGTGTGAAGTAAAGTCTAACCACTGGCACTAAGATTGAAGGTGGCGGCCAGCAGCTATTGGCGAGAAACCCAAAAAAGAACCGGGTATATTAACCCGTATAAAGCAATCCATGACTTGATCAGAGGCCCTTATATAAAATGGAGCCTTTCAGACAGGTTTTATACGCCTCACTCAGACAGTAGCGAGATTAGTTGGCCGAATGAAACAATCATTACAGCTTAAAATGGGGCAAAGCCTCACCATGACCCCACAGCTGCAGCAAGCTATTCGCTTACTGCAGCTTTCCACGCTTGACTTACAAAACGAAATCCAAGAAGCACTAGACAGCAACCCTATGCTTGAAGTTGAAGACGCCTATAAAACTGACGACGGAGATACGAAGGTCAACTCCCAATCAGAAAAACCTGTAGACGAAGAGAATAACGCTGTAAATAAGTCGGACAGCGACAATAAAAGCGATACGTTGCAAAGCTCGGGAGAGAATGAAAGCGACCTTGAATGGTCACAGGAAAACCCTGAAAACCTCCCTGTAGATACTAGTTGGGATGATGTTTACCAGCCCAGCAGCTCATCTTCATCTTCGACTTCCGGTGAAGACAATGTATTCGAGGCTCAACGAAGCAGCTCAGAGAGCCTACAAGACCACTTGATGTGGCAGCTCAACTTGACGACTTTTTCAGACAAAGATCACTCAATAGCATTGACAATTATCGATGATATTCAACCGTCAGGCATGCTGTCTTCAAGTGTCAGCGATATATTTTATGGACTACAAGGATCGCTAGAAGATATTGAAGAAGATGAGGTGTATGCCGTACTGCACCGCCTACAGCAATTCGACCCCGCCGGCGTAGCCAGTCAAGACTTAAGTGAGTGTATCCTAATACAGCTTAAGCAACTCGAACAACACATTCGACACACGCATGACATGCCAATACCTGGGCTCAGTGCAGCAAAACATATCGCAAAAGACTTCCTGCCTTTACTTGGTACCCGAGACTACAAAACTATTATGCGTAAATTACGTATAAAAGAGGAAGAATTAAAGCAAGCTATTAGTCTTATTCAAAGTATTAACCCGCATCCGGGTGAAGACATTGGCAGTAGTGATACAGAGTATGTCGTGCCCGACATTTTTGTTACGAAACGTGAAGGTCATTGGCTAGTCGAATTAAACCCAGACATAGCACCTAAAATTCGTATTAATGACCAATATGCGAACCTCGTTAAGCGCGCAGACTCTAGCACTGAAAACACTTATCTGAAAGACAACCTACAAGAAGCAAAGTGGTTTTTAAAAAGCTTACAAAGTCGTAACGAGACCCTATTAAAAGTCTCTACTGCCATTATTGAAAAGCAGCGAGGTTTTTTAGATTTCGGCGAAGAAGCTATGAAGCCTCTGGTACTGCATGACATCGCCGATGTTGTCGGAATGCATGAATCTACCATTTCACGGGTAACAACAAACAAGTACATGCATACCCCCAAAGGTATTTTTGAACTTAAATATTTTTTCTCTAGCCATGTCACCACCGATAGCGGCGGCGAATGCTCGTCGATAGCCATTAGGGCCATCATTAAAAAATTAATCGCTGCAGAAAACACTGCAAAGCCGTTAAGCGACAGTAAGATCACCGCTTTATTAGGTGATCAGGGGATAAAAGTCGCTCGACGTACCATTGCTAAATATCGAGAATCAATGTCTATTCCGCCCTCAAACGAAAGAAAGCAATTGGCGTAATCTTTACACAGAAAACCTTTACGACCACAATGTGTAAGTTATAATTCGGCATCAATAGGTTAGTTACTGTTTAATCTACACTCTCACAAGAAATAGCGAAAACTATGAATATAGCATCACTTTTATCGTCTAGCACTGCATTTTGCAAACAGGAAAGCACAAGCAAAAAACGGGTTTTAGAAGACATCTCCAGACACGTTAGCCAAGCGTACCCGCACCTAGATGCTGACATTGTATTCAGCGCGCTGATATCTCGCGAAAAATTAGGATCAACCGGGATAGGCAATGGGATCGCCATACCACATTGTCGGATAAGCGACTGCAAAGACATTACTGCAATGCTTATCACACTCCAACAGGGTATTGATTTTGATGCTATCGACAATGAAAAGGTTGATGTGATATTTGTGTTAATTGTTCCAGAAGACGCTAATGACAATCACTTAAGAACACTAGCGAGCATTGCAGAGAAACTGTCCGATGAGACAATTTTACATGCCATTCGACGCGCACAAGACACACCATCGCTGCTTGATGCCCTAGCGTAAGAAGTCATTATTGCGCTTTAAACGATCACTCATCATATTGGGTCACACGAGATAAATATGCAACTAGTCATCATCAGCGGTAGTTCAGGTTCAGGTAAAAGCACAGCACTTAATGTCCTTGAGGACATCGGCTTTATTTGTATTGATAACCTACCCGTTTCGTTACTCCCTACACTTGCAGAACATAGTGCATCCATTCCAAATATACGATACGCCATCAGTATTGATGCACGCAACCATAACAATGATTTAAACCAGTTGCCGGCTATACTGTCACATATATCGATTCGTAATTTACGGCATCAAATTTTATTTTTGGATGCCTCCGAAGATATATTAATTCAACGTTTTAGTGAGACTCGTCGCAAACACCCACTGAGCAACAGCAAAACCGACTTACACGAAGCTATTGCCAAGGAGCGCTTGCTGCTCAAACCCATATTAGATGCGGCTAATGTCACTATTGATACCAGCGACATGAAATATCATGATTTAAGGGATTACGTCAAAAGGCGATTTATGGAGGGCAACGACGATAATGCTGCCATTATGTTTCAGTCGTTTGGGTTTAAATACGGCCTCCCCAAGGATGCAGATTTAGTTTTTGATGTACGCTGTTTACCCAACCCTCACTGGAAGCCCGAGCTTCGCGCGCTAACGGGCAAAGATGAAGCTGTTGCCGAATTTTTAGATCAGCAAGCGCCAGTGGAGGAAATGTTTCAAGATATACAGCAGTTTCTCACTCGCTGGTTACCCCGTTTTCAAGATAGCAACCGAAGCTATATCACCATCGCTATAGGCTGCACTGGTGGGCAGCACCGCTCGGTTTATCTTTGCGAGAGATTGAGTCATCATTTTAATACCTCCAGCATCTCAACCAATATACAGCGCAGACATAGAGAACTTTCGAATCATGGTTAAGCAATCGCTCACCATTATTAATAAACTTGGCCTACATGCCAGAGCTGCATCTAAGCTCACCGGGGTGGCAGCGCGATTCAGTTGTATGATTACATTAGACGTGGCAGGCAAAACTGTCGATTGCAAAAGTGTCATGGCGCTCATGCTCCTAGCCGCTAGCAAAGGCACTGATGTGAAAATTACGGCTGATGGAAGTGATGAAGCCGAAGCCATAAGCGCCGTTTCGGCGCTCATTAACAATCGATTTGACGAAGCAGAATAACGCGCTAAGTTGGCTGGTAGAACGACTGAAAAGGATGGTGCTGAATTGCATGCAAACCACTGAAGAAGAGAGCATCAACAAGACACAGGCGCAACTTAGTTTAGTCTCTCATGTGTTAGAAAATGACGGTGAGATGCGCTCGGTCAAGCGCATGCTCAGTGGTCTTAAACCGGTTGATATCTCTCGACTTCTTGAATCCTCCCCCCCCCCCACGCGCAAAGTATTGTGGACGATGGTTGATGACGATATTCGTGGCGAAGTGCTACAAACGGTATCGGATGAGTTAACTGGCCAGATATTAAGAACCATGAACACCCAAGAGGTCGCGGATATTACCGAAGACCTCGACGTTGATGACGTCGCTGACATTCTTCAACAACTCCCTGATCGTATTATTCAGGAAGTGTTGGAGGTCATGTCGGAGCAGAACCGTGCCCGTGTAGAACCAGCATTGTCTTACGAAGAAGACTCCGCTGGCGGCTTGATGAATACCGATATTATTACGGTTCGACCGCGCTTTACACTCGACGTTGTAGTTCGATATTTACGTCGCCATAGTGAGATCCCTAACTCTACTGATCAGCTGTTTGTCGTCAACCAAGATGATGTATTCTTGGGTACACTGTCAATGAGTAAATTACTGACCTCGGACCCCAATGTGAGCGTACGAGAAATCATGCGTACTGATGTCGATGCACTCCCTGTCGACATGCCGGATAGCCAAGTGGCTACACTCTTTGAAGAAAATGACTGGATATCGGCAGCCGTTATCGATGACGACGGCAGAATTGTTGGGCGTGTGACCATCGACGATGTCGTTGATGTTATCATTGAAGATGCCGATCACTCGTTGATGAGTTTGGCGGGTTTGGGCGAAGATGAGGATACATTTGCCTCCCTGATACGCACCACACCAAGACGTGCGATATGGCTTGGGATTAACTTAATCACCGCCATTCTTGCATCGTCCGTCATTAATATTTTCCAAGATACTATCGATAAAGTAGTTGCACTTGCCGTATTAATGCCTATCGTTGCCAGCATGGGCGGAGTCGCCGGAAGTCAAACACTTACGGTTGTGATTCGCGGCATGGCACTGGGGAAAATTGGACCAACAAATCAAAAATGGCTATTAAAGCGAGAAGTGTTATCTGGTTTTATTAATGGCTTACTGTGGGCCACGGCACTTGGATTAGTGACTTCATGGTGGTTCAATGATATCACTATGGCGTTTATCATCGCCACAGCAACCGTTATCAACTTGATTACCGCCGCTGTCGGAGGCACTCTATTACCTGGTATTTTAAAGCGCCTCGGTGCTGACCCTGCCCTGTCAGGGGGTGTCGCATTAACAACATTGACAGATGTTGTTGGATTCATGTCTTTTCTAGGGCTAGCAACAATATTTTATTTATAAGATGCCTTATTACTTAGTTAAACGTCTTACTTATATAAACCACAAATGGAATAGGTCATTATTTATATGAACAATCACATTCAAAACGATGATGACGACTACATCACCAGTCGTACAGAACAGAAAAAGTCGATGCAGGTTTATGTCACAATGGGCAGCCAGTTATTAGAACTCAGTAAAAAACAACTTGGAACGATTCCGTTAAACAGTGAGATTCGTGATGCCCTCGATGTCGCCAAAAAAATTAACGTGGGCAATGCACTAAAACGGCAACTCTCGTTTTTAGCAAAACTTATTCGTAAAGGTGAATATGAAGAAATACAAATCGCACTCGATCACCTACAACAAAAGGATAGCCTGCACGACAAAATATCGAAAAAAGCAGAGCAGTGGCGGGATCGTATACTAACTGAAGAACCTAATTCCCTCAGTGACTTCATGACGAGATACAACAGCAACGAGCGACAAAAATTAGGACAGGTGGCACGGCACGCTATTAAAGAGCATAAACTGCAAGAAATAGAAAAAGAAAAAGAAAAAGAATCTTCAACCAAAATTACCACCTCTAACAAATATAAAAAGCAGCTGTTTATATTACTAAGGTCAGAGATTAACGAGTAGAAACCTCACCGCATTTGTTAATTTATTCCTGGTTCAGCTAATGGAGTTTCACTAGGTGTTAAGCCACCAGAATATAAATTGTAATCAAAAATATTAAGAAATTTTACCTTAGGCTCACGCCAATCACCCTTGACGGAATACGTTAAGCTGGACACTTTATCAACTTGCGATTTAAATATTTTATTGAAAATAAACACGCCCAGTGCAGTTGGCAGGCCAGCCACCAGCGCTGTTGCAAATGTTAGGTTACCTCCAACAGGTAATGTGGTCACCAGCACAGCATCAATAGTCTCTGCTTTATAATTAATTTTTCCTGCCATAGTAAACTCACTTGAGGGGGCTTTAACAACAAGCGGTTGCTGAAAGTATATCTTCGCTTGGTCAAAAACAAGCTGAGCACTCATATTGTCGTAAGCCAACCCTTTGCTATAAAAGTCTGAAAAGTCAAATCTCAAGCGGCGTGCCCACGTATTAAAATTAAACAAACCTAACAACCTCAATATTCCTGTCGTGTTGCTTTCCTTATCTTGAATAAAAGCGCCGTTGTTAAACTTAATTCCTAGCGTGCCATCAAGATCCAACACAGAAAAGGCCATCGGCGATCCAGACCAAGTAATATCGGCATCCAAAAATGTCTCTCGACTGCTCAACACTGGAGAGACACCCATAGCGGTAAACAACTCGTCAACGCCATCACCCTGTAACCGACCACTGAACTCTGTACGAGACAAAGATTCCAACAGGTCAATTTTTTCACTTTCTACTTTTTTAGTTCGGGTTCTCCAAAACAAACTCGCCCCATCCTTTGTCGATTTCCCATGTAACCTCATACTACCTAAAGCTGCATGTATATTATCAACCGCGATACCTTCCGCTGTGGGGTTAATCGAAAAACGCCATTGACCAAATTTTTTTTTGTTATAACTTAATTTATCTATATTGACGTCCATAGGTTTCAGCCAAGACAGGTCAACTTCCTTTAAAGGATCGATAACCGACGTAGCCAGCGCCGTTTTTTTTGATTTTTTAAGTATATTGAGATAGTTAATAGACAGATTAGTGGGGACACTTTCATCGTCATAGATGGTCATTTCGGCACTAATTAATTCATTCTCTATTTGTGTGCGCCATTGCGCTGCTGATCGCTCACCAACGAAACGTATATTGGATAATTCATGTTGTTCAATATTCATTGAACCAATAGAAATGTCATACAACAATTTAACAGGGGGTGATGAGCTATCACCCCGAAAAAAATCAAAGCGTAAACTTTTATTTAACCACTCTTCAACATCAAAATTTTTCATCTTGGCAGAAATCAAAAATACGTTATCTGCTACAGGTGACAAGGAAGGTTTACCAACAGATAAAAAACCTGATGAGACACTTCCTTTCTGTAACAACTCGGCCATAATGTCTTTGCCCATAGTTAAGTGGTACTGGGATGAAAGATCCGAAAAACTGCCACTAAATATTGTTTCGCGTGCAGATACAGTATCTTTATTAAAGGGCTCGGGCAGGTCAATAGAAACTCCTTGCAGACTTGACGATACATTGAATGTACTCTTTCCTACACTAACAGGCATTAACACATCGGTATCTATCTGAAAAGCTGTTGATAAAGAAAACTGATATGGTGTTTTTCCACTGAGGACTTTTAGTTCGGGACGTTTAAGCCACGACATGATCTTCGTGACTGGCGCAATACCCTCCCCCGTAATAATTAATCGCTTACGTGGTGATGTTAACGATACTGGGACAGTATCTAACTTTACGTTGAGTGGCTTACCGAAAATCTGCATAGCAACATTTGTGGCTTGTAAACCTCGATCGGTAGAGTAAGAAAGCTTGCCTGCTAACGCAGACATATTCAAAACAGGTAACGATGGAATTAATAAACTTACATTGTTATTTAAAAATTCAACTGTGATTAACTGTAGATCTTTTGTTGGTGTTTCTGTTGATAATATTACTAATGAATTTTCTATGATTTTCGATGAAGTATTTACCGGAGGCCCACCCACCGGCACCCATAAATCAATATCCGTTTGTATATTTCCTGTTATATTTACGCCGTCTAAAGCACTACCTACACGCTCTTTTATCGCTGTTTCTGTGAGCAAACGCAGGCCCGTTTTTGCAGACAGTTTTCCAGCGCTACGTATGTGTAGTATGTGCCGCCCATTACCCGGCCACGTCACTGACAATGTCTCTAATGGTTCTTGGTATATTTCTGCTTGGCTAGTACTTACATGTAAGAAATCATTATCTACGAGCAACTGCCCTTTCACATTTTCAAGAACAGGCCAATCCTGGCTATAATCTAAATCCACATCACTCACTTCAGCGAATAGCTGGACGCTTCGAGTACTGTCATCGCCAGAAAAACCACCACGATACACAAAGCCTGCTTGCTCAACATTTCCCGACTGCAAACTGCCAGCTAACCACTGGCGTACATTCCCTGATACTTTATTTGGAATTAGCAATTGATGGTATCTTATTTCGCTATTTTTCAGCCCTATTTGCACTGAGAGCTCACTTTCTTGATTATCTTGTTTCAAGGGAATATCTAACAAAAATTCGCCTACGGCCTCACCAAAGTCTGCATTTCCTCGCAAATAATGACTACTGACTGTCAAATGGTGACTTAAGGTATCAAAAGACCACGCTACTTGTCCTGAGAGCTGGTTAAATATAATAGGTTCATCATGGAATTTTTCATGAGAAAAATGTACTTTCTCTGACTCTATATCAATGAAACCAGACAGCCACTGAGTCTCGATATAACCGTTCACATTACCCATAGCAGGAATATTATCAAAGCTGTTGAAAGACAAATTTTTCGCTGTAGCAGATAACGTCGATTGGTCGATTGACTTGTGGTTAATATCAAATGTTAGATATCTTAACTCGCCTTGAGCAGCCAATATTTCTTCCACACGCGACACCTTATTGGGGAGTAAAAAACGATTATTTACCCATGACACCAATGGTTTCAACGCGACTCTCTCTATCTGTAACGTCGACTGTTGTTTACCGCTTAGCAAGGCGATGTCACCCAATATGTCTTCACCATCAAACATTAATTGATCTAGACTTAGGGTTAACGCATTTTCTTGATTTAATTCAGCTTGTAACAGACTGCTGATAACTAACGGTTGCTGTCCGTCGAGATAAGAAGATGAAGCGACGGCTTCACTCTTGGCTAACATTGATATGCTATCGTTCGCTAAAAAATCAAACCACAGCGTGCCACCGGCATAAGTATTGATTAACTGCTGATCTTGCTGCAAAGCACGTTGTAAAAAACCCGGAAATGATGAATAGAAAAGTTTTTGGACTGTATCGAAAGAAATGTTAGAGGCGGATAAAAAACCTTTTAGATAAGCAATAGTATCGGTATTGGTATTCACCCCATCTTGCTGATTTGCACCGGTAACAGACTGACGTTCTATGACAAGAGACACTGCGGGCAGATTATTGATTTGGACTTCCGCCACTAAGCGCTGAAAGTCACTATCAACGTTTGTCTGTGTATTGATAGACGGGATGAAAAACTGTACTTGTTGAGCACTAGCCGACCGGGCGTTAACCAGGACGTTATTGATATGAATATCAGGTATCTGATTGGCCCAATAAATAAGATCGCTTCGCTCCCATCCGCTACCAACAACTTTATGCGTTGTAAAAAGTGGATATCCTACTACTGACCAAGTTCCTTCCTGACTTTGCGTGAGCGTAATATTAGCATTGCTCAACACAATTTTTTTCCACTCCCACTTCAGCCGAATGATACTGGCTAATAGGTCGAGTTTTATCTCGATATATTTTATGGAGAGGGGGGGGAGAGTTTCTTTTGCCGGGATGTTATCCGCTATATTGCTTCGCATTGCGATATCGTTGATTATAAGATGTGGAATCAACCCATGCCATTGTGCTTCTATATGGCCAATGGTGGTATCCATCTGGATTTTTTCGCTAATAAACGATTCTATGGATGCGGTGACATGGTGTAAATGGGGAGCAAGTAACCGAGCACTTTGTAATAATAATGCCGTAGAGATGATAGCCACCGAAAGAATATAGCCTGCATACCGTAGGCAAAAGCGCAAAGATGAACTCATAAAGACGACCACTCGCTAACAAGTGA
The DNA here is from genome assembly GCA_047636495.1 of Candidatus Endobugula sp. GTDB lineage: Bacteria > Pseudomonadota > Gammaproteobacteria > Pseudomonadales > Cellvibrionaceae > Endobugula. The sequence continues at coordinate 95,759 of JBLILH010000008.1, forward strand.
CAGCACATCTAACATTCTTCGGCGTTTATAGTTATCCTTGTATCTATTTATAGTCATATTTATTGTTGCAATCTGAAGCGTATTCTAATTTTTCGTAAAAAAACCACAACCAGTGGCCACAGCAAGGCCGTGAGTAACGTCGCACCTAAAAAATCCATCGTTGCTGTCTCTTTACCCATAAGACCACTGGCCCAATTAGAAAGGAGTTGATAGACGCCAACAAAAACCAGAGCCCATACAGACTGGGGCCATAGCGCATAACTACGAATACGTTGATAAGATAAATGGGCGATGTAGGCAACAATAATAAGGCCTAAGGCACTTTGTCCTAATGGATTCAAACAGACGACATCTAAAAGCACACCACATAGCCAAGCCGATAACACACCAAAATGTTCAGGGGAATATGTGGCCCAATATACGACCAGTAATGCTACAAATTCTGGCCGCCATTCTTGCAGGTTAGAAGGCAGAGGAATGATCGACAATAATAAAGCGACAATAATAGATAGCGCAATAAGCCAGCGCACTACTGCTGACTCGACATATTATCAGCGGTCGTTAAAGAGCTGGCTTCGCCTTCATTACTATCGACATCAACGGGGAAGACCAGCAAAACATATCGACTCCGATTTAGCTGGGCAGTCGGTGTCGCATGAACTCTCACAAACGATTCGCCGGGATCACGATTGACTTTACTCACTGTTGCCACAGGGTAGCCAGATGGAAAACGCCCACCCAGCCCAGAGCTAACCAATAAGTCACCTTTAATAATATCCATAGAGCTAGGGACATAGCGTAAGCGCACCTGATATAGATCGCCAATGCCTTCTACTACGGTTCGAACATTGTTACGAATAAGCTGTACAGGAATTGCATGAGAATCATCAGTAATAAATAACACTTCTGACGTGTAAGGTGTCGTCGCAACGATCTGGCCAACAAGACCATAAGCATCTAATACCGCCTGACCAATGTAAGCCCCGTCTTGGGCACCTTTGTTCAACACCACTTTATGCACTTTAGGGTCTGGAGAAATACCCAATAACTCAGCGACAACAACCCTATCCTCAAGCAGTTGAGAAGACCCCATTAAACCTCTAAGACGATTTGCTTCGTTAGCTAAAGCCGCCATTTTTTGCAAGCGGGCCTCTTGCAACAACACCCGCAGCCGTAATTGCTTGTTTTCTTCAGTTAGGGTGTAACGCGACGCAAATGTATCATCAAACCACAAACCAGCGCGTTCAGGGATATCACCCACCCAGTAAAAAGGCAGAGAAATAGTGTCGACGTAGTAACGGAGAGGAGATATATAATGGGTATAACGACCCAAACCGAGAAGTACCAGCGTTAATAAAATGAATACTAGTAGCCGTGAAAAATACGATGGCCCTTTGCTAAATAACGGTTTAATAGTCAATCTCCTACCTAAAAGCCTATCTGTTTAATGATAGGTTTTAGGTGCCTCTGTAAATGTACTCTCTAAGAATCCCCTTGATGAAGTAGAGTCTAGTCGCGAACAATATGCGCCAAATAAATATCTCAGAGGGAGGTCCATACTAAAACTCTAAAAAATCCATATTACGATCATCCATCCACTCCATCGCTACACCGCCACCACGGGCTACACAAGTCAGAGGGTCATCCGCAACAATTACCGGCAGGCCAGTTTCTTCTGCTAGCAACAGATCTATATCACGCAACAGAGCGCCCCCCCCCGTGAGTACCATACCGCTTTCAGCAATATCCGAAGCCAACTCGGGCGGCGACTGTTCTAACGCACTTTTGACTGCTTGCACGATACCAGCAAGCGATTCTTGTAATGCTTCCAATACTTCACCGCTGCTTAACGTAAAACTGCGGGGAACACCTTCGGCAAGATTACGCCCACGTACATCAATATCGCGCGACTCACTGCCCACGTAAGCACAACCCACTTCTTGCTTAATACGCTCTGCCGTCGCATCACCAATTACGCTACCGTAATGGCGGCGCACATAGTTAACAATGGCTTCATCAAAACGGTCACCACCAATTCGCACCGAATCCGAATACACCACACCATTTAATGATATGACGGCAATTTCTGTCGTACCACCACCAATATCAACCACCATAGAGCCGGTAGCTTCAGATACTCTTAAACCTGCGCCAATCGCTGCTGCACGGGGCTCTTCGATTAAACGCACTTCACGAGCGCCTGCTCCGAGTACCGACTCACGAATAGCGCGCTTTTCGACCTCGGTAGAAAGACAAGGCACACATACCAATACCCGCGGGCTGGGTTGAAACCAGCTATTTTCATGCACCTTACGCATAAAGTGCTGTAACATTTTTTCCGTCACTTGAAAGTCGGCAATCACACCGTCCTTTAATGGACGAATCGCGGTGATGTTGCCAGGCGTACGTCCCAGCATACGCTTAGCTTCAACTCCCACTGCTTGAACTTGTTTTTGACCATTGTGGGTTCTGATGGCCACAACCGATGGCTCATTGAGAATAATTCCTTTTTCGCGAACATAAATAAGGGTATTGGCTGTCCCTAAATCAATAGAAAGGTCATTAGAAAACAAACCTCTGAGGCGCTTCATTTTAAACATGGATTTTCTTCACCTAAGTATAGCCTACGGCTAATGGACATAAACGGACACACATTCATCGACCTCTTTGATCGAACAGTATGAATGCAACGTATTCTTATTTTTCATTGGTAAAACAATTAGATCTGATACTGTCAATGATACGCGACTGTCATCACGACATCAATTTTCGGATGCTAACAAACCGATAAGTTCCACACTTTTTCATCTTTATTATTAGGCCGATTAATAAACAGTAGAATAAACCACCATTTTAGCAGCTCAAAAGAAAAAACTAGGATAAAATAGCTAACTGGGCAATACATCATCTCGCTTGGCAGTTACACAAAAGCGCTCACGTTAAATACCATAAAACCTATTAATCCAACGGAGAACATAGTGAAGCACGACGAAATTAATGCACTCGCACATCTCGCTAGAATCAATATTGACGATGACCTACTTGATAATATCACTGACAACATCAATAATATTTTAAGTCTCGTCGACCAATTACAACAAGCAGATACCGATAATGTAGAACCCATGTCGCATCCATTAGATGCCACTCAACGGCTGCGTGCAGATAAAGTCACCGAAGGTGACCAGCGTGAACAATTACAAGCCGTTGCGCCTGCCACAGAAGCCGGTTTATTTTTGGTGCCACAGGTCATTGAATAACCGACCAGCGAGCACGGAGGAATGAAGCTTATTCTGCTACGTTATTAGCCTGCTTCTTTTTAAGCACCCATTTAATTAGACTTCAATTTAATTAGATACCGTTTAAGTACATTTATGCACCTTTATTAAGGGACAGTCACACCATGCATCATTTCACTATTGCTGAACTCATAGCGGGTTTACGTAACAAAGATTTTTCCAGTATTGAATTGACTCAGCACTATCTTGATCGTATCGAGGCACTCGACAGCCAATTCAATAGCTATATTACCGTGAGCGGCGGTCAAGCCTTAGCCAGTGCGAAACAGGCAGACAACATACTGGCCAAAGGCAGCGGTGATGACCTTTGCGGTATTCCTATTGCGCATAAAGATCTTTTCTGTACCCAAGGCACGTTAACCACTTGCGGGTCGAAAATGCTCGGCAACTTTGTTCCACCTTATAGCGCCACTATTGTAGAAAACTTGGCGAATGCCGGCGCGGTCAGTTTGGGAAAAACCAATATGGATGAATTCGCGATGGGTTCATCCAATGAGTCTAGCTTTTATGGCGCTAGTAAAAACCCATGGAATCTTCATTGCGTACCCGGCGGTTCATCTGGCGGTTCTGCCGCAGCCGTCGCTGCGCAACTAGCAGTAGCCAGTACCGGCAGTGATACCGGGGGATCCATTCGCCAGCCAGCCAGCTTTTGTGGATTAACGGGATTAAAACCTACCTATGGTCGTGTATCTCGCTGGGGCATGGTGGCATATGCGTCCAGTCTTGACCAAGCAGGCCCTATTGCCCGCACCGCAGAAGACGCGGCTATTATGCTCAATGCGATGGCGAGTTTTGACGCCAAAGACTCCACCTCCGTTGATATTGCTAAGCCCGATTACAAAGCCACCTTAAATGATTCAATCAAGGGCTTGCGTATCGGCGTGCCAGCAGAATACTTTCAAGACGGTCTTAACAACGAGGTCGCCACCTTAGTCAATGCCGCTTTAGTTGAATATGAAAAAATGGGTGCGACACTTCATCCTATCTCATTACCCCATACACATCTCGCTATTCCAGCTTACTATGTTATTGCACCCGCCGAAGCTTCGGCTAATTTGTCACGCTTTGACGGTGTGCGTTACGGCTATCGCTGTAAAGATCCTAAAGATCTAATGGATCTGTACAAACGTTCACGCGAAGAAGGGTTTGGCGATGAAGTGAAACGGCGTATATTGATTGGTGCTTACGCTCTGTCAGCCGGTTATTACGATGCCTATTATCGTAAAGCACAACAAGTACGACGACTGATAAAACAAGACTTCGTCGACGCTTTTACGCAGGTCGACGTTATTGCAGGCCCTGTTGCCCCCAACCCTGCATTCGGTATTGGTGAGAAATCTAACGATCCGGTATCTATGTATCTAGAAGACATTTATACCTTACCCACTAACCTTGCCGGGCTTTGTGGCATTTCTCTTCCTTGTGGCTTAACCACCGATAACAAACCGGTAGGGTTACAACTCACAGGAAATTATTTTGAAGAAGCAAAACTGCTTAATGTGGCACATCAGTTTCAACAACACACTGATCACCACACTAAAACCGCCTCAATTAATAACCGCAAATAGATAACGAGATCGAGATAATATTATGCAATGGGAAACCGTTATCGGCTTAGAAGTCCACGTACAACTAGCCACTAAATCAAAGATTTTTTCCGGTGCCAGCACGCAGTTTGGCGCACTACCCAATACCCAAGCCTGCGCAATAGATTTGGCCATGCCTGGCACACTTCCGGTGGCTAACGAACAAGCATTTCGTTATGCCATTATGTTTGGCTTAGCAATAGATGCTGACATTGCCAAACGTTCGGTGTTTGAACGTAAAAATTATTTCTACCCGGATTTGCCCAAAGGTTATCAAACCACGCAGTTAGACGAACCTATCGTCGGTGCTGGCGAAATTGAAATAGCACTTGCCGACGGATCAACTAAAGCCATTCGTATCCATCATGCACACTTAGAAGAAGACGCGGGAAAGTCCATACACGGAGGTAATTTTGAACAAGGAATGTCGGGTATTGATTTAAATCGTGCAGGCACCCCTTTAATTGAAATCGTGTCAGAGCCGGACATCAGTAATTCCGATGAAGCCGTGGCATTTGCGAAAAAACTACATTCACTGGTCATCGCACTGGGTATTTGTGACGGTGAAATGTCACAAGGTTCTATGCGTTTTGATGTGAACATTTCAGTACGCCACAAAGGTGACAAAACACTCGGCACTCGTACCGAAACCAAAAACCTCAATTCATTTAAGTTTATGGAAGAGGCCATCGCCCTTGAGGTGGCGCGCCAAATTGACGTATTGGAAGACGGCGGCAGTATTCGCCAAGAAACTCGTTTATACAATGCCGACACCAAAACTGCACGCGCCATGCGCAGCAAAGAAGAAGCCAACGATTATCGCTACTTCCCCTGCCCAGATCTATTGCCCGTCATTTTTGATGATGATTATATCGACAGTGTTCGTCAACAAATGCCTGAGCTACCTACCGAGCGCTGCGAACGTTTTATTAGCGACTATCAATTGTCTGCTTACGATGCTGGCATTCTTAGCGACAATACACATACCGCATTCTTCTTTGAAGCAACCGTTAAGCAGGGTGGCGATGCTAAGCTAACAGCTAACTGGATAATGGGTGAATTGAGTGCGCGATTAAATACAGAAGAGCTAAACATTACCGCGAGCCCTGTCAGTCCAGCGCAACTTGCCAATCTTATTGAACGCATCAAAGACAACAGTATTTCTAGCAAAATAGCCAAACAAGTGTTCGATGATTTATGGAAAGGCGAAGGCGAAAGCGCTGACGCAATTATCGAAGCCAAAGGTTTAAAACAAGTATCCGATAGTGGCGCACTAGAATCAATGGTAGATAACGTGATTGCCAATAGCAGCGCACAAATCGACAACTACAAAAATGCTGACCCCGAAAAACGCCCTAAAATGCTTGGCTATTTTGTCGGACAGATAATGAAAGCGTCTAAAGGACAAGCAAATCCAAAAATGATTAATGACATTTTAGTCAAAAAACTAAACGAACTACTTTAAGGCATAAAGCAATGGCACTAAAAAAAGACAAAGAGAAAGTACTGGGCGAATTCTTTGATGACGAACGCATTAAATCGTTTTTTAATTATGAGTCAGTCGACACCGAAAACGCCGACTTTCATTTATTAGAAAAAGCTTATCGAGGCATGATCGCAGAAAACTTTGCGAGTTTTGTCACTTTCTTTATCGAAGCAGGTAAAAGCATTAACGCAACAAACCAAAACGGCGACACATTTTTACACAGTATTAAAGATCACAAGCAAGCAGAAAAGTACATTAATACCCTAGAAGCCTTAGGCGCACAGTAAGCGATAGATCAGGTAAGTAAAAGACCGATAAGAAAAAAAGATAACCAGGAAGCACCGTCACAAAAATGTATAACGCACCCAGTAAAAACAACATTATTTCTGGCCTTAGCTACCTTAGTCAGGGCGCATCGCTGTTACTGAAACCAGGAATGAAGCGCTTTGTGCTCATCCCTTTTGTCGCCAATTGCATTGTATTTATAATTCTTACCATGTCGTTAATCAGTCATTTTTCTATTCTACAAGATTGGTTTACTAGCTTATTTCCATCGTGGTCATGGATATCGTATCTTGTGACTTTTTTGACGGGGCTATTTATATTTTTTGTGTTGTTGATTTACGGCTATAGCTTTACCCTACTAACCAATATTATTGCCGCACCATTTTATGGGCGACTTGCAGAAAAATTAGAAGCGAGTATTTGTGGGGAGAGTGTCCCGGAAGAAAGCATTATAAATATGACACTGCGCACTTTGCGTCGTGAAATGGTCAAGCTGTTTTATTTTATTAGTCGTGGTTTATTATTGCTGATTGGCTTATTGTTATTGTCGTTTATCCCACTATTGAATTTATTTGTCCCACTGATCGCCTTACTGTGGGGAACATGGGTGATGACACTACAATATATTGATTACCCTGCCGACAATCATCAAATGCCCTTTAGTCGCTTGCGCGAGCGTTTAAAACAACAGCGCCTGTCGTCTATTGGTTTTGGTGGCGTGATCATGGTCGCGAGCATGATCCCAGTGATTAACATTTTTATCATGCCCATCGCCGTAGCTGGCGGCACATTGTTTTGGATTAATGAACTACGCCAAGACGTTATTGAAACTCGTGTTATTGATAACAACTAAGCCATAACGCTTTTTCCCGTGAAATTTATAGTGAACACGAACCACTTCTCATACTACTTCAAAGAGTTAAGTCCTTATATATTTTTATTTTCTGCGCTCAAGTTCGTGTCAATAATATAAGGGCACTAGCGCTACACACCAAATGATAACCCTCAAATGGTAAGCCTATAGACGAAGCACTTGTGTTGAGAGCCTGTCGAGCTTAGCGAGAATATACTACGGCAGGGAGAAATCGGTGCATTTTCGTCGCTTAATAGCCCCTACTTTTTGTCAATAGACCCACTATTCGCTTCAAATGATCGAAAAAACGCCCTCAATATCTCTCTACGACGCTCTAAGTCCAACAGGCTCCTAGTAAGATAAGTCTACATATCGTTAAATAAATTTATCTGTTAGTTTTAAGGATTAGGTGATTTGTGAAGCCTGGTGGAGTTATCTATTGTTATCCGAGGCATGACTGGAGTCCGTCGGCGATCTCGATCAATACACTCGAGTAGAGGTTGGCGCCGGTCGGTAAGCCTGAGTCTAATGAGTCAATAACGCCTGAAGTATTTACCCCCTTTCCCCCAAAAACAGCCTAAACAATCCTAGGATTATACTCGGGCTCGGTAAACACACCGCTTATACCCAAATTCGTCGCCACCTTCCTGATTCCTGCAATGCGAGCAGGGCTTGGCTTCGGTGCATCAGAGAAAGGGATTGATTCTGCTGCTGGGCCTCAACATCGTGTGACACGCGCAACGTAAAAGTAGGACCTAACGAACCCTACCCTTGTGGCAACGAAAAAAAATTCAAAAAGTGTTATGGAGGGGAGAAATGCGTCATAACAAAGACATTATTTCTTCAGTCCCTACGCATATTATCACTGGTTTTTTGGGGTGGTAAAACATCGGCTATTTCGCATTTACTCAGTAACAAACCGAGTAACGAACGCAGGGCCATACGGGTCAATGAGTTTGGCGAAATCGGTGTGAATGGCAGTTTTTTACAAGGTGAATATATGCAAGAACAAAAAGTTTTTATCCGAGAAGTCCCAGGCGGCTGCATATGTTACACAGCAGGCTTACCCATGCGAGTTATCCTAAAACAATTATTAAAAAAAGCTAAGCCTGATCGTTTATTTATCGAACCTACCGGTTTAAGGAAGTACTACAAAGCCTTACCAGCGAGGCTTATCGTGACGTGATTGCCTTTTACAGAAAGTAGTGGCCTTAGTCGATGCACGCAAGTTAGCAGATACGCGCTACACAGAACATAATATGTTTAATCAACAAATTGCCATTGCCGATATTGTAGTGGGTAATAAGCAATATTTGTATCAAGCAGGTGATCAACAGACACTAACAAATTATCTACGCGAACACGGTGCGGCTAAAGCCCAAGTTTTTTTTGCGCAACATGGCGATATCAGCGCTATTGATTTAATCGGCGCAACCACTTTTATCTGACGCGCCTATCCCAGAGTGCGGTTATATTAAGGCGCTTCACAAAGGGGAAGGTTATTGTAGTATTGGCTGGCGGTTTTCGCCCAGTCAACGATTTAACAAACAAAAAATATTGGCGTTTTTACGTGAGGTCAATGCTGAAAGAATAAAAGCGGTCTTTAACACTAAGTAGGGGATATTTCTTACAGCTCGACATCTGACACGGTAATAGAAAAACAATTAAATAGCGTCCAAGAAAGTCGGATAGAAATTATTGCCACTGATATTAACGACAACTGAGAAGCGCAACTTATGCTGCGCACTACTCCCAGCAATAGTTTACTCACTCATTAATTTTTCCGCTTTTCACTACACATGCAAGAAGCTATTAATTCTTAGTTCTTAGTTCTTAGTTCATATCGTCTATTTCATTTAACAGGTAGACCGACAATGGTTATCGCTAGAACCACCCACTAAAAATTGAAGTCACTACCACTACCACTTCCACTTCCACTACCACAATCACTTTTGATACACTTTCTGGCATAAGCTGACTAACGTTTCATTCCATCATTATTATTTTGCGTGTATACAGTTTGCATAAGACGTAATAGCCAATGGCGACTATCGTCAAACACCAAACAATAGCCGCGCCGGCAGGCAAATCTAGCAACGCAGAAATCACTAAGCCACTGCCATAACCGACGACTCCCAACGCAAAACTTTTCCTAATTAGCACTATTACTAAGCCATGGTATACTGTACATAAAACCAGTTATAGTGTTCGATATCAGGAGCTTAGTGATGGCACAGAATAAAGTACAGTTTCAAAAAGGCTTGAGTTTACCCAAT